>SDNP01000004.1 GCA_004524445.1 Candidatus Thorarchaeota archaeon
CCGAGTTGAACATATCGCAGTCCTTTCAAGAAACGAGATTCTGTCAGGGCCAGTTGGCTTCGAGTGGAGATTTGCACCCGGTGAGATGGATGTAGAGGATTCAATGGGACGAATCGTAGCGATTCTAGACGAAAATGGGAGAGAAACGGCAAGCAAGAAGACTCCTAGAACAAGAATATCTGCTTCCGAGATAAGCACGAACATAGATTCTATCAGGGTACCAAAACAGATCCAAAGGGACGACAGGCTTTCTGGTTGGATGAGAATTACAAGAAATACAGTAGAGGGAGAAGCTGCTATTCTCGTTCTTAGTATCGAATATCCTGGAGAGTATGAACAAGTGGTAATGAGACAACCTCTAACCCAGAGAAAGAATCTTTCCGTTTCCTTTGGACCACTGAATCTACCCAAGCCCCGTAGCTTGGGAGATGTGAATGAGTTTAATCTGCGAGCAAAGCTAGTCTATGCAGGAACAATCGCTGATGAAAGAGTTGTCAATATCCTGCTCACTGAATCGATTTCAAGCATTTTAAAAATCGAATACAGTGGCATATCCAGATTTGTAGAACCAGATGCAATGATAAACGGAGCAGTCCACATCGAAAACACATCAGATAATGAGATACTTGGAGAGCTTAGTGTTTCAGTGGAGGTCAAGAGCGAAGAGTTAGATCTTCTATCACGCAGAATAAGAATTAGTCCCAAAGAGAACAAAGTCTATCCCGTCCCCTTCAGAATTCCAATTTTTGGAGGGATGACAACAGCCAAAATTCGGTCATTAGTTAGATTTCAGGATACTCTTGTTACAGAAGAACGTAATCTCAAGATTAAACCGTTAGAAATGGCATTCTTTAGCCTAAAATATAGGCTACTTGACCAGTTGGGGAGGGACATTCCTGGGCTTATTGCTAGAAACCAGAAGATTAGCATCGAAATTTGCGGCGTATCAAAATCGAATGCGGAAGATATATTCAGTATACGGCTGAAAATACTTTCAAAAGACAGCTTGGTGCAAATATTCGAAGCACCCTTGGATATTGGAGATAGTGGAGAATTCAAGGAAACTATTCAATGGGAAACACCAGATGTGGATACAGTAACACCGTTCTATCTCGAATCTGAGATTCTTGAAAATGGTGTATCTATCCCCGAAAAAGGGCTAAATCAAAGAGATAAACATTTCACAGTGTATTAGTGAAAAATGAGCCAATATATGGAACATTTTGCAGAATGAATTCCCGATGGCTTGGACAAAACAATTCCATTCACAGCCAATTTTACTATCAAATCTGTCGAACAGGTATTCGCCAATATGTACAGGCAAGTGCAAAGGTATAATAGGATGTAAAAGATGATTTCTAATCTAGAAAGGGCAAATCACTATTAGATGATATATGCTCATATAACACTTTGAAGCAGAATAGCAGCGATAACATATTATAGCGATGACTCTAAAGGACGAACCATATATGATTGACATGCTCTCCCACCCCGTAGTTTCCGGCCTAATTGTCATGGCTATCATAGGAGCTTTAACATACAAACTTAGATTTGTTGATGTTTCAGGCCTGATTAGTGCTTTTGTTGTTGGCTTCACAGTGTGGTATACCGGGGGCGTAGCAGCGTTTACCTTGTTACTCTTCTTCTTTGTCAGCGCAGGCATTGCTACAAAATACAAATACAAAACAAAAGCTAAGAAGAATTTGGCTCAAGAAGGTAAGGGCAGAAGATCGTGGAGAAATGTCTTTGGAAGCGGGATCATCCCAATGTTCTTCTCGATTGGTATTTATTTAACTTCTATTCTTACGAGTGATCCGTTCTATCCGTTTGCGATGTTTGGGGGATATGTGGGAGCTGTAGCAACAACAGCAGCCGACACACTAGCAAGTGAGTTTGGTGTCTTTAGCACGAGCAAACCAAGGCTGATCACGAGTCTCAGACGAAAGGTTCCCAGAGGTACAATTGGTGCTGTATCTTTGCTTGGTGAGGGTGCGGCCTTGACAGCAGGCTTTGCTATAGGAATGATCTGTTTGCTCTTTGCATTAGTTGCCCCAGGTTGGATTCCAGTGTACAATCCCACACAATTGTGGATGATATTGCCACTCGCGGTATTAACGGCATTTATTGGTTGTAATCTCGATAGCTTGTTCGGAGCTGTCTTTCAGAATAGATATGTCTGCGAGATTTGTGGGGCTATAACAGACAAGGAATTCCACTGCCAATATGAAACCAAATACATTGGCGGGTTCAAACGTTTCACTAATGCCCATGTCAACCTTGGGTCATCTGGAATGGGGGCTACATTAGGTGTTGTTCTCGGAGCGGGTCTTTTTGTTTGGATATTGGGTGGCCTATTTTTCTGGCTTGTTGTATCATCTAGCAACTAGTATTACGCAAATTTCGGCTGTTTGAAGCCCGATTCACATGGATTTTGTAGTATTTTCCCGGTTTCTACTATCATTTGAGAAAGAGAATTGACTCTTTGTTGGAGAGGGGTCATGCGCCTTAGCTTCGATATACTCAAATAGGCTTCTCAATGTTTGTTGTTGTACGGCAGCAATTGTAAAATCTAATCTGCTGAATGATGAGTTTTTGGAGAAGATTATTTGTCGAATTTCCCACAATCCAGAGCGTACCCATGGGCACTAATAGGTGTCTTTGCAGCTTTACATCTTGTTATTACTCTAGTCCCATATAACATAGCCTTTGGCGGAGGAGAGATATCTTTCGGCATGGTTTCAGCTCCCTTAGTCGGATTCCTTTTAGGACCCTTCTTCGGAACTATTGCAGTGATAATCGGTTCGGTTATTGCTATGCTCCTGCATGTGGAAATAGCTGTCATGGGTCCGTTTACTGTGTTGGCAACTGCAGCAGGGGCGTTTGCTGCGGGCATGATTAGGTCTAAAAAACCGCGAGTGGTTCCAATTCTGTATTTGATATCAATTGTAGTGTACCTCATAAGCCCAATTGGAATACTCGTTCCCGAATACACTTGGTTTCATGGGGTCGCATTTCTATTCTCAATCCTATTTGTAAGCCCTCGAGTTTCCAATATTCTTCAGGAGTCATTCGAGCCCAAACAAGGAAAAACAAGAGTCTTTGTGGCTTCGATTTGGTTACTGAGTATTGTATCAATTACAATGGACCAAGCCGTGGGCTCAGCAATAGGCCCATATTATTTCGTCGTCTTACTGGGAAATGACGCAGCTGCTTTTGCAGGCTTCTTCGAGTTCGCATTACTGCTTTATCCCATAGAGCGACTCATTGGATCTCTAATACTGACCATAGTTCTAGTACCGCTGACTGATGTATTATCACAATCCAATCTGGGTATCCCCATTACTAGTTTGAATCCGCTCCAGTATGAAGAACTCTGTGAAAAGGACAGGAGAGAAACAGGCGCTAAGATGGATTAGGGAAAATAAAATCAGCCTTTTCTTATGTTTTAGAACGAAAGTTCATATGCATTCAGTACAATTACACATCGGAACGGGGGTTTCGCCCCTCCAAACTGTACACCACAAAATAGTAGGTTTTCAGGAGAAAACACATATTTCAAATAGAGGTATTCTACCTGTTTTTCTTTCTGGTCAGCACAAGCACCATTACCAATCCTATGAGAAATCCAGGTATAGTTGTTAGGCCCCATTCTATCTGGTACAGATATGGCATTTCAACGGGTACTAATGGAAATTGGGGGAACATAATATATCCAACCATATTCCATGAAAAATGGAATCCAATGGGTAGCCAGAGCTTGTTGCCAGTACGAAAATATCCCACACCTAGAACTATGCCTCCCATGGCAATATTGAGAGTGAATAGAATTACCAAGAGCATTGATACAGATCCAAGAGGAATCCACCAGCTGAAGTGAAGAAGTGAGAAAACTGCTGAGCTTCCAATAATGGCCATTCTTCTACCTATCAGTTGGGTCATTCTACTGAGGAGGTAGCCGCGGTAACACAGTTCCTCTAGTAGAGCCGTAGGAATAGTGATGATGATTTGTCCCATAATAAGATTGGACCCGATTTCTGAAAGCGGCCTGAGGGTGCCTCCGAATACGATTGCCATCAATACTACGAAGAATGCGGATATGGCCCCAGATACGAGTCCAATGCTCAAATCAATGTTCATTTTTTCGTCATCAATATTCAAACCAAGAGGCCCCAGTGAGTCTTCCCCTTCCCAATTTACAAAAGATAGTGGAGTTATGTAAAGCAGGAAGAATGTGAGAAAGAAGACCACTGAGCCAACAAGCGGATATAGATTAGTTCCTTGCAACGGCCGAACGACAAATGGTGAAAGGCTAACTATTAGGAACATGATTCCGATAAACAATAGAATTCTCAATGCCCGTTTTGTAATAGCTCCAACCATATTCAGCACCTCTTCTTCGGGATTCTACACATAATAAAATCTATCCGGTTTCAGGAGACATATGTCGAGCCAACTCATTTAAGTAACCGATTCAATTTGAATTCGCACAGTCTGTAAGGGTAATTAGAGTAAAGAATATCAGACAGTGGCTGCTTGAAGAGCAGGAGAGATTGACCCTTGTCCGAAACGCGGAGGCTACTACTGGAGTTCAAGACGGAAGAAGTCGGAAAGCTTGCCAGAGAAAACAAGCAGACCAAAAAGGAGCTTGTAAAGGCGTTTTCTGATCCTTCAGAAGTTGTTAGAGAAAGAGCCCTAATTGCCGCCATGGATTTCGCGAGTCCAGAAATTGTGCCCGAGGTTGAAGAAGTATTATCAGACGATGATGCTGCTGAGGTACGAATTGCTGCTGCTCAAGCTTTAGCTTGGTATCAACAACCAAGATCGATTCCTACACTATTGCGTGGCTTGAAGGACCAAAATACCTGGGTAAAATCACATTCAGCAGCTGGTCTCTCCAAATTGGTTAACGGACCCATTTGGGCTCGGGTAGACGAAGAAACAGTAGATACAATCCTAAATGGTTTTCCGGATATGACTGATGAACAGGTTAGAAATCTATTATTGCGAATTGAAGCACGTTCGAATCAGATAGACAAATTCATGCGATGGCGTGAACAGGATTTCAATATCGAAATTGACGAGTCTGTTATTCAGGACAAATTAGAAGGAAAGCCAATTCTCGTGAAGGAACCAAGACCTATTGATGTATCGGAAGAGAGAGATGACACTCTACCTAAGGGGCTTAGTCCAGAAGTTGAAGAGATATTGTTGGAGCTTCCCCCCCACATGAGAGATTCATTGCCAGAAGAGGACTTGGTACGGCTAAATCCAAAGAGTGCACGCGAGCTTGTGGATTCGCTTATCTCTTCATTCCCAGAGGGCGAGAAACCCAAAGAAAAGAAGAAAGCTGTCAAAGTTAGGAGAGTCAAAAGGGTCCGGAGAAAGAAGAAAGGACCAGCCAGAGAAGAGTTGATAGGTCAAATTCCAGACGAAGTTAAAGATTCGCTTCCAAAAGGAACTCTAGAAGGACTCTCAATAGAAGAACTTGAGGCACTGGTATCAGCAGAATCAGAAGCTGCTATGCCAAAAGATATTGAAAAAGAAGTAACATATGAAGCAGAAGAAACAGTAGAAAGGAATTTGCAGAGCATTTCTGGTGTGGGACCCACCCTGGAAGCCAATCTTATTGAAGCGGGATTTGATACTATAGAAAAGATTGCAGCAGCAGATACCAAAGTCATTGAAAAAGAGGTCAATGGCTTGGGCTCTAAAGGCTCTGCAGACCTTGTTGCTAAGGCAAAACAGCATCTCGGTATTGCAGATGAAAAAGAAGAAGAAACATCAGACTCTGAACTTGTTGAGAAATATGGTAAGGAAAAAGCAGCCATTTTGTCACTGATGCCTGCAGGAATGCTGGCAGATATACCAGAAGAGCAAATCAAGGAAATGGATGTTGATACCTTGAAGGATTTGGCAGACGCTCTAGAGCCAAAAGACTGAGCTAGTCAGTTTCACGGATTACAACTGCAAACTCACTTGCTAGTCGGCCATACCATTCGAGAAGGTCTCTCATATTATCGACATGCCGATATGTTCCATTACCATATTGGGAAATAGCAAGCATTAGCTCTTCATCTATTTCGGCCCGCCCACCCAATCCAATACAATAGATTACAATTCTATTTCTATCTGGAAATCTTTCCTTCAACACTTTCAGCGGCGGCGGACCGGAAGTGGTCATGCCATCCGTAAGTAAAATTATCATGGTAGGTTTCTGTTTGCCGCCAAAAGCCTCTAGGATATCCGCAGCTTTGGCAAGCGCATTTCCCATATCCGTTAAGGTTCCACCTTCTTCCACTTTATCAACAACATGAGTACTGATTATTTGGAGACCGAGCGATTTATCCTTGCCAGTGCATTCAACAAACGGTTGAACCTCTCCGGTTTCTGAATTCAGGAAAGTCATCTCTGATACGGTTTTTTCAAATGTGATGACTCCGACCTTTTCACCGTATCCGCGACCCACCTTTTCAGCTAGGTACAGAAGAACAGCCATTGCCGCAGCTTCTGCTCGGTTTACATTCTTTCCTTCCTCGAAACGATCCAAAAATGCTCGCACTTCTGGATTATCGCCGGCTAAATCCTTTAGACCCTCTCTTGCATGGGCGATATCTCGAACAGGAACATCTGATGTCTTCATAGAACCGCTTGTGTCAACACAAAGAATGGCGTTGAAGGGAGTAGCAATCCCCACAGTCTTGAATTGATAACCTGTTTTCTCCTTTAGCGCCTCGAAGGCAAGCTTTGCAAAACTCTGCCCAGTCAAAGAGGGTCGAGTATTTAGAATTTCAACCTTGACTTTCAGCTCTGGCCAGTTAAATGACATACCTGGGTATACAAGCCGTCCTCCAATCATAGATTCCAGAGAATCAACATTCTCGGCTGCTCGTGTGACCAAATCATCGGTATTGGCCTCTTCCGCCAAGGGTTTCAGACCAAACTCAACATATTGGAGAGCAATCATGTCTTCATCGTACAGGCTGACCTCTACGATATCCCCTTCCATGAGCAAAGAGGCTTCCAAGACTAACATATCAACATGAATTTCTCCTTTGTCAACATCTTTACTCTTGCGAATTTCTGCAGCACCCCAGAATCCACTCTGTTCCTCTTGGAAAATAACAATCGAGCCCAAATCCGCTCCCAAGTCTTTTGCCGTTTCGGGATTCAGCAAGGCAAAGCCTCTCAAATCCCCGCCATCGATTATTTCCAAGTTCTTGTGTTTTGAGATGGTTTGTTCCTCCGTTGGGATTCTAGGTACTCTGATAGAGATTATGGATATAAAACATGGTACGGTCTTCTCGTCATTCCATAATATCGTCAAGTTTTGATAACATAACAGCAATATTTTCGGCGGGTTGACTGTTGTCATGAAAGGCACGAAGTAGCGGATTATCAGATGACATTGATGATTCAGCTAGCGTCATTAGAGATGGAAAAGGGCCTGATCCATGAATATTAAGTGATATGTAGTCATTTTGTTGCTGAGTAACCCAAAAAATCAATTCTCTATCTGAATCTTCATGCCTAAAAGACAATACTTGCTCCTCAAGATCGATTCCAGAATACTTTCTTCGCTGGGACTGTTTGCTTGTCAGGTATTTTTGACCAGACGGGGGCAAGTAATCTATGGATGTCAAGTCCCAACCACGTTTAAGGAGATGCTTCGTAACGGACATTGCAACAAAGGTGCTTTGTTGGTTGTCATCTTTGCAGATGATTTGTTGAGGAGCTAGATTCGTTTTGCGGTATGTCAATACGGGCCTATTGATGATCCTCAAGGCGTTACCTCCCAGAACATTCTGGATATCGCGAGGCCCGCCCAGAAAGTCGCGTGACAGTAAATGCAGAATGAGTTCAGCTGCTTGTACTGAGAGAAACGAATAGTCTGTTCCAAAAAGAATCTTCTCAGACCAAATGTTGTTTCCAGCCCCCATTTGGTCGTGAGCGCTTTCAAATAACAGGGGTATATCCCGGTCATGCAAAGATGACGTGTCTATAGAGAAAGACGAATCGTGCAGTATTTCATAGAGCTCTGATTTCCCTGGGCTCATGGCAGAGTGAGCTAGAATAATAGATGGAGAGAATGACGCATTATTGATATCTTCCCTAATGGATTCTATGAGATTCCTTATTCTAATTGCCGTTCGAATATTCCGAGAATCAACTATGATGGGCATGCCCAATTTATACGCTTCTTGAACAATGCGTTTCATTTGATCGCTTTCAATAGAATCTAAAAATAATTGGGCGAGGGGATGAAGCTTTAGACCCCTCAGGCCCAGTTCAGTTGCAGATCGTCTAATCTCCTCCACGGGTGTTTGAGGCTCAATTGCTAGAGCGTCATTTGGGTCAACACGGCAAAACCCAATCAGTCTGGAGGAGTGAGGAGCCCTTGTGGTCCAACCTGCAATCTTGTCATTTGAAATTTTGAAAGAAGCAGTGTCATCATTCGTTCTACCAGAATAATCGTCGGTATAAGGAAAAGCAATTGTCCGATCAACCAGCCAACCATGATTCCATCTGTTCCAGTTTCTTCTCAACTGGAATATTGATTTCTGAAGGGGAGGAGGGATAATCCGAATGGGCTCAAAGAGAAGTCTATCACTATCCTTCAGTTCCTTGGCAAGCTTCTTCAATTCAAACCAGAGAAGAGTATAAAATTCGTAAGCACTTGTGGGACTGTTACGATGGCTGCCTTCTTTTCCCATATGGTGATGTGCATCAACAATATAGAATTGATACACATCATCTTTTTTGACCCCATTGTCAGGATCATCGTCTAAGGCACGCACTCTCAGCATTCTCTATTTCTTCCCTGCGCAGATTGGCTAAGGTAGGGGATGAGATAAATCATTGCCAGAGGAGGTATGTAAGAAATCCCCTATCAAGATAAATAACCTAAATTAGGCACCGGAGATACGTAGACGTGTGTATATGGCTGTGATGGAGAGAATGAAGTCAGAATGATTGTTGTTGAGGACAGGGATAACGGGGAGATTATTAGGTTCTTTCTGGTGGATGCAAATGTCAACCTTGGATGTATTAAAGCAGGAAATCTAGAACAAGAATTCGGACCGGAAAGATTACTCAGATACTATAATCATCTTGAAGATAGAATTTACGAATATGCAGCACGTTATCCCGATTCGTTTGCATATCTGCCAAGACAAGCTTACAGATACTTAATGCAACCAAAGGCTTTCAAAACAATCAGCACTGGTTCAATGGGCGAAACTGACCACATCTGGCTCGCAGACCAGTTTGTTGGGACAGCTTTATCAAGCGTGTCATCAAAAAGGCTCGATACAAAGCAGAGTATTGAAAACGCAAGAAAGGTGCAGAAGCTTGCCACGACCTCTAACTTTAGCATGAGACTATATGCGTTGAGCGACTTAGGATTAGCATTATCAAAGGACGAACATTGGGGTTTGATCTCAGATGTCCATCTCCTAGAAAATCTGGATGATGCAGCACAAAAAATGCTGAAAAATGCTATTCGGATAAATCTGCCCATTTTTGTGCGTCTTCACAAGCAACAGGATATCACGAAGCTAGTTGCTTGGCTCATCTCAGTAAAAGAGAGAGGCTTAGAACCCCCAAAGGTCTTGTTGATACCTCATGTTCTCAAAAAATTCAATGATAATCTCCTACGATTACTAGATATTCCAAATACATGCTTAATCACTACAAATGCTTCGATATCCAATCTCTCGTCAGTCATATCGGGGCTAAAGAAGAATCATCCTCAGAATTGGGCTAAGAAACTGGCATTTGGAAGTGGCTATCCAGAAACACAACGTGGAAACAGCCTCTCAGAAATAATCAGCTTCCTGCTCAGTAGGAACCTGGATTTAGATCACAGAGAACTGCAACTGATTCTTGGCGGCAATATGTTACGTTTGCTTCCGGGAAGACCGCCTTTCTTGTCCTTCATTGAAACAAAATCGATGGTTCAAGCACGACAGCACTTGGGGAAAGTTGCCTCTGGAGAGATATCTAGAATCTTCCGCGTCATAAGACGAAAAGACATGCGGAGTTTCTGTTCGTGTGACTTCTTTCTTGAGGATGAAGGAGGAATAGTTGCGACCAACAAAGCCTTTCTCTCAGTCACAAAGCCAGGCGAAAAGATAGCAACAGGTATAGGATTGCTGACTGATCAGGAGGATGCCTTGGAGCTTCACGGATGGAACGAAGGATTGTCACAATATGTAGATTCTCGAAATGCACAGGGATTCCTACAAACTATCGAGTCGTCGCTAGCCGCAAATACTAAGACTCTCACGGACATAAATGATTTGCAGGTTTTCACAGACAGAGTGCTTGAGTCACTGCGCATTGGTGCCGACGAAGATGTGGCATCATCGCTACACTTCATACTTGGAACTGGAGTTGAGGAGGGCATCAATGTGTCTTTGCACCCTCAAGATATGATAGCACTTGGTCTTGAAGAAGGTGACATCATCATAATTTTGGAGTCTAACTCAAGACGTTGGTGGGGAGCCAGAGCATGTCCCAACGAGCATTTGGACAAGCGACATCTTTCAACCTCAAGAAAGGTTGCAGAGATTCTCAACCTCAAGGAAGACTCAAGAGTAGATGTGCTAAAATACGCGAGAGATGTATGTCATCCATCCGATGTGGTCGTGAAATATGATGCGCTTCCACAATCAGTCTCACCAATCCTTCCTTCCTTTTTTCATCTTCATGAATCGGCTATAGAAAATATCCTGGGCACTGTGTTTCTTGGAGAAGGTACCAATTACAAAGTAGTGATCGGAAATAGGAAAATAAATCTTGAATTGCAGAGCACGAAACCAGAAATGGAACCGGGCGATCTCTGTGATATAAAACACTCAGACATAAAATTCGTACCCAAATGCCTAATGGAAGAATTCAATCTGATTATTTGTTTGGAAACTAGTGAGAGGATGGTAGTTAAGAATATTCCAATGAACGGCCCTGCTACAGTGAGAGCTCGTCTCAATGAGGGGAGGCTTCAGTCTGACGGTTTAAAAAAGCTGGAAGAGAGAATCCAAGAGCAAATCTCTATGGCAGACGCATCTATAGCTGCAATTCTGATTCTGTTAAATTCGATGGTTGAAAACAGAACGCTAGGTAGATTTTCGTTTCTTACATATGATAAGAAAATCCGGAAATTTACAATCCAGAAAGGACATGACTTAGACACATCTATCGGATTCAAGACAGAATTTTCCGCGAAGGAAGTTAGGGACTCACTATTCTATTCTGTCATCGATTCCGCCCAAGAAATGATAGGAAGTTCTAACCCTGAACTGGTTCACAGAGCAGTTGCAGAGAGTTTAGAGGATTTTGGCTCTGACAGACCAACCTTAGTAATGGTCTTCGCATCGGAATGGAGCAAAGATGCAGAGGGATCTCTGCCTTTTCTGAGGGCAATTTCGAAGAGTGAGAATTATCAAATAGATGTGTTTTTGCCAGAGCAAAATAAATTATCTAAGGGGCAATCAGGAAATAATCTCAAGATATCATTCCATTCATTGGAGAGATTTTCACTTCATGAATTCGACAAGTATGTTCTAAAGACGGTGGATGAGCTACTGAAAAAAAGCACTTGAAAGGAAGGGGGTCCCTGCACCTATAGTTATTCAAAAATTCGCGTTCTGTGAATTTCCCTAGATATGACTCTTGTGCCATAGAGGACTTCAACCTTGACAGTTGCCTTACTGGGCTTGTGAATCATTGGTACTAGATTCACTTTGATTTCTCTTGTTGACCGCCGAGCAATTTCATGTCGTTCGTTTGCCATTTCACTGACTCCATCTTCGGTCACAAGTGATGCTACAATCCTTATGGAAATAGTAGACACGCTGGGATTCTCAAGTTTCATAGAATATGTAAAACCCTTGCCCGCGACAAGTGCATCAGGAACGCGCCCCAATTCAACCCTTACGCCCAATTGCTCAGTATTCAATGGTCTACCCTTGGGCCAACGAGGAATTCGCTCTAGCTCCATTAGCCTAGAAATCGAAATCTTCAGTTCTCGAACAGATAAATCCAATTCCTTTGCTGCATGTCCTATATCGAAAACCCCGTCTTTTGTTTGGTAATATGCCATTACCCGACGGTCAATCTCAATAAGGTCGCCCACCCCTTCCAGTATTTCCAAGATGGCAGCTGGTAACTCGTCTGCTTGATTCAATGAGTAGTATTTTCCATCTTTGGAAGCTGAGGCAATAGCCTTGAATGAGGATTCTACGAGGGGGTTACAACCACATACAAAAACAAAGGCAGTTTCTCCATAGGATTTCTTGAATGCTCTTATCTCCTCCTTGGGATCATAATCGTTCGGGCAGCCTTTGGGGAAGTAATCATCTCCTAGAGAATTATAATCACGGCCGTGGGGCGGTGCATCTCCTACAAGCAATAGAGCTTTATAGGCATCACGCGACCAAGACAATTCAACACGTGCATCATGGATTGCATCCGCAACTGCCTCCGGGGTATCCCCACCTTTCGATGGGTCGAGCTTCGATATTGCCCTGTGAACTTTTTTGATATCTTCAGTAAAATCAAATATGCGGGTCACGTAGGTTTTATCTTGAGGGGGATGGTCCCTGTATGATACAATCGCAAATCTAATTGTTAGTTTCTCCGTTTCTGAAGCAATTGAATCAACAATATCAAACAGCGAATCTCTGACCGCATTTATGTCGTCCTTCATTGAACCGGTTGAATCCACTACAAAGGCAACTTCCATTTTGACTCCGCTTAATTCAATCCACTCCGAAGGTGTAGGTTGAGTCTTTACAATTAAGGATTTGGCGTAAGTAACTTCCAAAGAAGATTTTAGGGGCGAGCAACGGAGATAGCTAACAGTGGAACCCAATATGAGTGAGAGTGACGTCCCGATTGAAATTTCATTTGAGAATGGTCTAGTACTGAACGCAACCATGGATAGGGTTCAAGCGCCCTTGATTGTTGAAGACATTAAATCTATGCTACCCTTCGAAGGAAAGGCAGTCCTAATGAGGGGGGAAATGAAAATAACACTCGGAATCAATCGAGGTAATGCAAAACCAACGAAAAATGTCAAAAAACGGGATATTGCATATATGCCTCTCGGAGATTCGATTTGCATATACTTGGAAGATATGAAGACGTTCAGTCCAGTGAATATCATTGGTAGCATTGTTTCCGATGAAGAAGATGTCAACAAGCTTAGAGAAGTTCGCCGAGGGAGTTCAGCCACACTTAGGGCTGCTGAAGTTTGAATGAGTTGCAATTCATTCAAAATTTCTGAATGTTTCGTAGAATAGCTTCGTTTCTATTCCTTTCAACTTCGGATGGGTCAACTATCATACCAGGTTCATATGTTTCAATCACAGTTTCGACTCCTGAGTCAGCAACTTTCTTGAAGCCTCTACCAGAGAGGGATCGAATTCGCAGTTGGCATGTATCGAATTCAGTTCTCCCTTTCGCAGTGACAGGCTTTGTATCCATCCGTAAGCGAGACTTAGTCCGCCGTAGGGTTTCTTTTGCCTCCGCAAGCTCAACTTGAATTTTTTTCCGAGACTCTCGTTCCTTTTCTAACTCAGCCTTGATAGTTTCGTAATCAGATTTCTTCACGAAATCTCTGGACTTGTCAATCCATGTTACGGTTGTCCCATTATATCGTCGGTCGGTGTCTACCCGGTCCATGGCCTTAAGAATTGCTATCACATCGTAGACCCGCCTCTTTGCCACACCCAGCTGGTCTGCAATAATATCGCTTCGAATCCCGTCCTCTCCGTTTTCCTTCAGCAAATCAATAGATTTGCGAGCAAGCTCAACCAGTTTCAAGAGTGCACCCCACGCAGTTCCGAATCTGACTTCCAACATACAAGAAGTCATCTAGATATTTCTATTGAGCCTGTATTTAGGTGTTTGTGTTGTATGTGTCGATTTTTCGAAGGATGATTTGTTTTCGAAAAATCCACTTTCCGATTTATCGAAAGGATTCTTTGTGGCTGTTTAGAAGTCTCTTTATCTTAAAGCTCACAGAGATAGCATACCGGCAATTTCTTAATGTGCCCTGGGGGTTTCAGTTCAGTTCTCGCAGATGCAAGCCGCTTGATGGTGAAATTACCATGAGTAAAACTAAAGTTATCATAATGGGTGCTGCTGGTCGCGATTTTCATAACTTCAATGTCTTTTTCCGTGATAATGAAGACTACGAGGTAGTTGCATTTACAGCAGAACAAATTCCAGGAATAGGCGATAGAAAGTATCCCCCCGAATTATCTGGCAATCTTTATCCAAATGGGATTGAAATCTATCCAGAAGAAAAACTCCCCGAGTTGGTCGAGAAGCATGGAGTGGAGCAATGCATCTTAGCATATTCAGATCTATCGTATGAGACCGTCGGGCATAAGATTGCCCATGTCAACTCGCTCGGAGCGGACATCCGACTCATGGGCACAAGCACAACCATGATTGATAGTAACAAACCACTGATAGCTGTGTGTGCAGTCAGAACCGGGTGTGGAAAGAGTCAGACATCAAGAAGGGTCAACCAGATACTTGTGGATATGGGATTGAAGCCTGTCAACATCAGGCATCCTATGCCATACGACCCGGATTTGACAACTCAGATTTCTCAGAGATACGAGGAACTCTCTGATCTAGATAAGTACAATTGTACGATTGAAGAGAGGGAAGAGTACGAGCCCATGATCAATATGGGGGTCATTCTCTACGCTGGAGTCGATTATGGAAAAATACTCACAGAGGCAGAAAAAGAGGCGGAAATAATTACATGGGACGGAGGCAATAATGACTTCCCGTTCTATAAGCCAGATCTTCTGATTGTTTTGGCTGATCCCCATAGACCAGGTCATGAAATATCGTACTATCCGGGGGAAACAAATCTGAAACTCGCTGATGTGGTGATAATAAACAAAGTAGAAACTGCAGACTATGAGGATGTGGAACTTGTTCGCAATAATATCATGAACGTCAATCCTGATGCAATAATCATTGATGCTGCATCACCGCTCATTATTGAGGACACCAGCAAGATTAGAGGGAAGAAAGTTCTTGTTGTGGAAGATGGTCCCACAGTCACTCACGGTGGAATGCCATATGGGGCGGGATACATTGCCGCCAGAAAGGTTGGTGCAAAAATTGTTGATCCACGACCGTTTGCTGTGGGAAGCATAAAGGACACTTTCGAGAAATTCCCGCATCTTGAAGATGTTCTACCAGCGATGGGCTATGGAAAGGAACAGATGGAGGAGCTCGAGGCAACGATTGACAAGGCTGATGTCGAAGCAGTTGTAATAGGGACGCCCATTGATTTGGCGAGTCTAATCAACATCAAGAAGCCTCATGCCAGGGTTCAGTATGAACTGCAAGAGATAGGCAAGCCCAACCTAGAAGATATTCTGAAGGAATTTGTTGAGAAACATAATTTGAAGTAATCATTCAGGGCAAATTCCTCTCAAATCGCATGCCGTCCATACAATCACTTGTACATCACATCAGAGATTATTAGAGACAACGCGCCTCTGATGGTTAGAAAGGAGACAAAAACATGACCGAAGTTCCTTTGCCAGATGAATCATTTGGAGTTTCCAGAGATAGCAATCGACCCCTTGGAGTCACTCTGATTGCAATCCTTCAGATTCTACAAGCTATAGCTCTCATAGTATTCGGGATCCTTACACTGGTCGTCCCATTCATAGGAATCCCCTTACTTGTGATAGGACTAATCTTATTCTATATTGGAAAGGGTTTGTGGGAAATGGAGAATTGGGCTTGGCTATGGGCGATTATTTTGAATATTATTGGTGGGCTGATTGCCATCGCGAGTAATAACTGGATTAGCCTAGTGCTCTCTGTTATCATCGTGATATATCTGAATACGGAAGATATCAAGTCGCGATTTGGAAGATAGAACAAAAAGAAGAAAATAGGGGTCATCGGACCCCTTTGACTTATTTCACCACCATTCTTGGTCGGATTCGGTTGCTCTTGATTTAAGATCCTTATAGAGCACTGCTTGAAAGACATAGTTCAAGGGTGATAACAATAATGCCGCAATCGCTGTAATAATCAGCGTTACCAAATATCCTCCAGCGAATGCAAAACTAAGTGCTATCAGACCAATAACGAAAGACACAACAGCTATGGCTATGCCTAAGAGAATCTGACCTCCAAATATGTGCCAGAAATTGCCACTTGTTATCTCCCAAGCTCGCTTTACCGAGTCCATTGCTGAAAGGTCCTCAGCAATCACAACAGCCAATGTCGGAGCAAGTCGAATGGATACATACAATATGACAACGATAGCCACTATTACCGCAACAATCCCGATTAAAGCTAGGTCGATATACCCAGTGACGAAGGAAAACACCAGGATAAGGGCCGGGACCGCGATGATAGCACCAGTAATCAAACCGACTATCAGCTGTGCCAGTATAAGCGTTACAGCACGCCCAGTGGCAAATGAGAAACTCTCACTTATATCTGCACTCTTTGTTCCATAATCATCCAAGGCATATTTCACTGCTGCGCCCGCTATGATGGCATAAATCAGCAGACTTAGTATAAATATCACGATGGACACAGGAACGAACAAAGCTATATCCCCAGGTGTAACATAAGGGTCAGTGAGTATACTTATGATTCCAAGCAGGAATGATGTTGGATCAGACCCGAAGTAATCAGTAAAGTCGACTCCCAGAATAAATATTGACACAAAGGATTGTGCTATTGCCCACACGAATGACACTATGCCTACAATAACAACGTAGGCAAGTATATTTCTGAACCACAATTTGAAAGTTCTGGATACCAAGCCAGTGGCACTAACTGAATAGTCTCGTTCAGCAGGTTGAGTTGGCTCAGGTCCAGGACCTGAATCTATCTCCATTTAGGTTCCTCCATCTCAAGAAGCGCCCAATCCGCTTATAATTCCTATGGAGGAATTATAGGTAAGGCGCTGATAACAGATTATGCGGGGCGAGGCCGGATGTCTTCAATCTCCATGAATTTCATTCCGCCTGCCTTTTGAACCAATTCGTCGAAACCCAGTATCTTGACATTAGGCGTAACTTCTGTGCTTGTTTTTGTGACTTTTTGCACTTCTCGAACAAGTGAAGAGTGATCTGCGCTAGTCGAACCATGGGGAGCAACATACAGGTTCAATGTATCCATACTGTACGGATCACTCATATCCTCTTTGGCAACTTCAATCTGCACTTCCTCGACACCAGATAATGATAGAAGGTCTGAACGTAGTGCAGTCAGATTCACGGTTGCGCCCTTGATTTTCTTCTCGCTTAGACCCATGACTTCTATTTGGGCTTTGGCGTCGTTTGTTCTTCCAATATCCCAGAAGAATGGTCCGTCAATTTCGCACATTGGGCATTTCCCACGTTCTTGGTGAGAAGCAACATCACCAAGCAAGAACCCTTCAAATACGGTCCCCGTTCCATCTAAGTGGAATAGACACATATGCCCGGATTCGTCTTCACCCACGAAGTCGTAGGTCCCATCATCATTGAGTGAAACAAGTTCGAAGGCTAGCATCAATGGTGAAACATTATGATAGGGCCCATGACGCTCGCATTGTACGGCAAATGATATCTTACTCTCGGATGAAGCATACCCGCCAACCACACGTACATCTTTTGCACCCTTTTCCTGTAGAGTCCCAACCATGTCATCTACAACTGGTTCATAGATTTTCTCCCCAGCGAGTAATAGAACAACTTTCTCCGGTGCTTCAAATTTCTTATCAGCCATCTCCCTAAAGAAGCGATTTCGAAGATAGCTTGGCATCCCAGCGAAGCCGTTTACTTTGAATGCCCCAGCCATTTCAACTAACTTCTCACTTGGAATGGCACCGCCTGCACTAGTGGCCACATAGAATTTGGACATCTGCTTGAGCCCCAAATTCACTGCATGCCAACCTAGATGCGGTGCATATGGAAAGAGATTCATACTAACGAGTTCCCAGCCACTGTCTACCCAGGGATCAACCGCCATCTGCCCAACCTTTACACAGTTTTTGTAAAGCATATCATTGTCATGTCGAGTGAGAAATACTGGAGCGGGAAGGCCTGAGGCACGACCAGAACTCAGCCAAAATTGTAGTGGGGCATATTGGTAAGTAATCTTCTCTTTGATACGTTTCATAGCTGACTCTGGACCAATCTTCAGCTTCGTTTTGATGCCATTGTTTCTTAGTGTCTTGTATATGTCATCATATCCAGATTTTTTAGAATAGGTCATCAAGTTTTTAACAATCTGAGCGGGCTCTCGCTCCTTTCCGTCCACTTGAGAAGGATTTAGAACAAATTGCCTTAGATTGTCCTTATATTCTCTCTTCTTCACGAGTGGAATATTGTATTTTGCCCAATCTTCCACACAAGTTATGTTGAACGGGTCAATATCCTGTTCTTTGAAAAGACGCCTGTAATATGGATGATTTGGCCATACTTGGTATCGAATAAATGCCCGGAACTTCTTATCCTGAAGTTCTTTTATTTCACGATGGTTTGTTCGTTTCAGTTCTTTGAAAGTGAATGTGGAGCGAGTCATGTTCAACAGTCCCCTAACTATATTTCGACTAGTTTAGATTTCCCTCACTAGGCAGATAATAAACGTTGCGAGAGCTAGTTTTCAATATAAATAACACAAGGTTACTAAAGTAGTAGAAAATCATAATAGCAGGGTCACATTTAATGGACCTAATAAGAGAGTAATCTTTAGGAGATTGATTGCATTGTCCGAAACTGACGAGAAACTGCAAAGAGGTATTATTGAACTAGACAAAGGAAATGACAAGAAAGCATTCAATCTCTTCAAGGACGTATACGAAACCAGACAGGAGTTATTGCTGCAAAAGGTCCAAGACAACCCAAAATCACCCACCCTCATGCTTGATGCATTGTATATGATTCATGGCCTGGTGTGGTTAAGAGTAGCCGAGGCAGGAAAGGAAAAGACGCATAGCATTGAGCTGATGGGGAAGGCGGTGGGAACTGTGGAAGCCGCAAGGACTGCACTTGGCCCTCTAGTCACAGGTCTAGCTCAATGGGCCAAAGAGAAGAATATCAAAGTCGTACACAACAAGGCGCTAGGGCTTTTGGCGGCGACAAAAGACCTTGAAGATATGGCAAAGAAGGCACTTGAAGCTCGTCGCAAAATGGAATAGGCTAACGACCATTCATATATTCCGTCCACTCATCCTCAGGAAATCGATGTTTCATAATCTCTAATTCTTCCAACACACTCTCTTCTAGGTTGATTTCATAGTGGTTGGCAAGCTGTATGAAAAGAGAGAACACCTGAGCAAATTCGCGTTTCAGTTCATCTCTGTTTGGTTCTTTGTGTCCAAGATTTGATGCTTTGTATCCTTCCTCGAAGGTAATATGACGAGATATCTCGCCCAACTCTTCTACTAGGTGAGCAAATACTAGTGAGGCAGGGAACTTATTCCACCCCCTTGACTCTTCGAAGTCTGCTTTTATGGTCTGAATTTCAGCTAAATCCATTTACATCATCCTCTTGATGATTTCTTTGACTTGAGATCTGGCCTGATCAAGTGCAGGAGAGGGAACATCTTCGAGCGGTCCAAGTGATGCCTCGTCGCCCAACTGATTCATCCCTAAAAACATTGCTTCGCTTATGATACCCATCATTTCAACTGGAGGTAATACCGCACAGCAAAGTTTCATTCCTGGAGCGACCTGTTTCAGATTTGTAACAATAGTCCAAATCCTCGACCCATCGGTGCATCTGCATTTTTGCAGATTTTCGGACTCATCAATCGGTTGTTTCTTAGAAATTTCTACAGCTAATATGTCAATAGCACGAGCGGGTTCTTCATCGTGTCGCTCTAATCGATCTTGAAACCCATTTATGATGCGGCCAGCATATTTGTATTCAGCCAAGGCCATTTCCTGGCTCTTTGTCTGAGGAGCATAACCTGAAGCGAGTGCATCCTCTACGAGGCCCTGAAACTGATGCATTATTTCCACAATCTTAATTGTAGGCGGAGCGTTGGCAAGGGCGTTGGAATCAATATACGAATACTTCACCTCATAAAGAAGGCCTCCAGCCTTCGTAAGCAAGACATTTAGTGCTGAGTAATCCAAATGAAGTTTCAATTTGCGGTTTGAAACGATTTCGTTCAATCGACGTAACGCGTCTTCAAGAACCAGAACCCTAGCGTCTTTTGCAGTATCCAAACAGCCCACCTTTCTTGAATATGATTTGTTCAAACACATAAAGCACTTGTATTTAACCATACCAATAAGCCACGAGAAGTGATATATAGCTAAGAAAGCTAAGATAGCAAGTTTACAAGGAGTAGCCCAATTTGATTCAAGCCATCTATATACTGGTCGCGGATAGTGGACTTTGTGTCCTTGACAAAAAGTACGGTCAAGCCGAGATGGATCCGAATCTGATCAGCGGGTTCCTAACCGCTTTGATTTCTTTTGGGCAAGAGCTAAGCTCAGGGAACAGAGTTCATGTCATAGACTTTGGTGCATTTGACATCTGTTTGTCACTAAGAAGCAATGTGATAGTTGCAGCAACAGTAGATAAGACAGATGATCAGAATGCCGCAATGTCAGTATTGGCTGATGTCAATAATGCATTTGTGAAGAAGTACAAGGAGTTTCTCAATGAATGGGACGGGAATTTGGAGCCCTTTGAGCAATTCACTCCAATAATCGATGAAATTACAAAGAACGGGAAAGCCTCAGAAATGAGGATTATTGTCCCCGTTTTGAAAGGAAAAGTTTCTCCAATGTTGGTTAGACTTGGGCAAATGACCCAGGAAGTATTTGACGTTGCCAAGATGTGCAAGGGAAAATTAACGTCGAGGGACATTGCTGATCAGCTAGGTATGCCCATGAAGGATGTGCAAAAGGCGCTTCACACGCTAGAGGATATGGACATGCTCGAGTGGCAGGAAATCGGCGAATTTGCTGAATAGGTTCTATGACAGAATAAGCAGTCTTCTACCTGATTATCGCAATCATACTGTTAGATATTATTGCACTTGACCCCACTCATTCCCCGTTGCAATCAGAATAAGTCCGATGACAATCAAACCGGGTGCCAAAACCCCAGGTATTGTATAAGTGGCGAAAATAACATCCGTCAACCAATGCCTTGCTGCGTGAATAACTCTTCCAGCGAATAGAATCATAAAGCCTAGTCCAAGCAGAAAGTTTGACTTGCGGAGCATGCCACCTGATTGATACGCCAAATACCAGAATAGGAGAGGGATGAACAATGCATATATTACACCAGCGCCTCCAGAAAGAATCCACCTCGTTGCTGAATCAAGAGGGGCAAGCCCAAGTAACAGTCCGATTATTATAGCTGGCACAGCAAAAGCTATCTCAGCCCATCTCTTACCGATTATCATGAATCCTGCTGTTGCGGATAATGTTGCCAATGCCATCCACTGAAAGAACGCACCTGCTGCCAACCATCCAGAGGCATCTGCAAAAAATGGCTCAAGGCCAAGAGAGGGTAGACTTCCATACAGTGATGTTGGATCCGCATAAAAATCCCCAACAAAATAGAACGCTCTTCCAACGGCCAATAACAAGAAGAAGATAGCCATTGCAAGCTGAAAGGGATTACGGCTCTTTCTCCATCTGAAGAACAGGAGAAAGATGAAGACAAAGAAGTAATACCCAACAACAAGGAACCATAGTCCTACGTGAACCTCTCTAATTATCATATCGACGGTCTGAAGCATGAATTTTGGCTCCGCTGATTATTGCTAATTGTAGGATATGCATCATAACAAATAAAGATATTCTGAGCAGTCCCCATAGTATATACACCGAAATAACTACTATATTTAAATTGCACATACTCCATATTCGGTGCCCCAATGAGTAAGCAGCCAGTATGGAAACTCAAACTACCTGATGGAGGAGTTGAGGACTTCATCGACATTCGAAGAAAAGTTGGCAACAGGATTCTTAGAGCATATCTGCTCAAGCCGACCAAGGAAGAAGGCAGAATCACAATTCTGGATTACTCTTTAAGGGGTCCAAAAGATGAATTCAGAAACTTTTCGAAGTTCTTTATTCTGCGGGCAAATCGAGATTCCAAAATCTTTCGATTTCTTGTGGAGGCAGCAGTATATGAGAATATACGTATTGTCGGCACAGATAGGGATTTTATAGCTGAGAAGAGTCCTGAAGAGCTGATTGAGATTTTCACTGATGCGATGCAGAATCCGAGCATGTGGAACTCACAACTGACAATAGGTCCAGATTCGAAAATCACAGAGAGCTAACATAGCTAAAGAGGAAGAAACCTGAGATGCTAGAGAGATATGCAGATTGTCCTGTCTGTAAGAAGAAAACCGTTTTGAAAGTGCCCGAGGGAATACTGGACAATGCTGAGAGGTACCCCTTTACAATAAAAGTCATTCACGAAGACCACTATTTCTATATCAATTTGGATTCAAAAGCATCAATAACCGACATTCTAAGTCCTGAAATGGTTGAATAATCATCCAATATACCTATCTGGCGGTGTTTCGTCTTCTTCCTTTTCATTTGCTTTCTGCTGGATTTCCTTTCCCGCCCATTCAATGATTTCTATCACTTTTAAGGCCGGCTCATCTAACATGTCGAAATTAGCCCTAAGACCAATAATCTCAACAAATTTCTGCAGTAATTTTTGAGCTGCACGATAATCTGTCCGAATAATCCCCATGGTTTCGCCAAGTAGGCAAACACCATCCATATTGTAAATCGTAGATGCGTAGGTGGGGACAACCCCATTCGCACCCGTAATCACACCCTTCTCTATTGCCACCAAACCAGTCAGTTCACAGATGCGGTCCCTATTGCTTTCCGAGCTTGCAGATACAAAAATCCGAGGCGGCGCAGGGTAATGGCTGAAAAAAGTGCTGTATTCCTGTTCGTAAGCAGCTAGAGCATACACAGATTTTACACCAAGCCGATTGAACTCTTTCGTAATATAGTCAGCGTATTCATAGACACCCTCGTCTGAGCTTGGTTGAGCATCCGCGGTAAGTATGATCAAGTCGGAAGTTTCATCGGGAGCAGCCTTGTAGAAGTACATCTCCGAGCGAGGTAAATGCGAAATGCCATTTTTTACCAAAATCCTTGATGGTGACTCTTTTGAAAAGAATTCCATGGCCTGCTGTGCACCTAGGACCTTTGCAAGTGTTTCAACTGCGATTTTGCCTACGCTTCCAATCCCCGGAAATCCTACTACTGCTATCGGATTTCTCAGTGAGTCGGCGTCCAAGTCAATAAAGCTCCGCGCATACATTGGATGTCTATTCCAATCCTAGAAGTGTGTCAGCACATTTGGCACTATCGGTCTGTTATATATCGTAGAAACGTAGTGCATTGTTGGTTGTCGTTTCTGCAATCAAATCAGCATTCTTGTTTCGTATCTGTGCCAATGCATTGCAGCCGTATATCACATTCTTAGGCTCATTTCTGCCTTCAACAGGCGATAAATATGGCCCGTCTGTTTCAAGCATTATTTGGTCCAAGGATATGATTTTTGCTGCTTCTCTTCGATTGTTGTGCTTATCAAAATTCGCGGGAAGTGTGATAAACCAGCCATTATCATTGACTCTTTGCGCAACAGAAGATTTTCCATCGAAACAATGCATGAGAACATCACCCTCGAAGTATTTCTCAAGCAGGATAGTCGCTTCCAATTCCGCATTTCGTGAATGTACAACTATTGGCAAATGTAGATCCATAGCCAAATCCATGAATTTTATGAAACGTGGCTCCTGAGCCTTCCTTCCGGCTTCGTCCTTTACCCAATAGTAATCTAATCCAACCTCCCCAATCGCTACTATATCATTCGAATACTTCCTGCTCATGTTGATGATTTCTATCGTTTCGTCATCGGTCAATTTTGAGACCTGACAACCTGGTGAATGAAATATAAAGCCCTCATACTTGTTCACCAGTCCCAATGTTCTACGAAATGATCCAGATCCAATGGAACTATTTACGATGCCTACCAACCCTGCCTTTCTCGCCCTTTTTATGACTGCATCACGGTCATTTTGAAAATGTTTCATATCCAAATGCGTATGGGCATCAAAAAGATTCATTTCTTGAGCACTCCAATGACGTTGGTATTTGTCAACAAAAGCACTATAATTGTATCCGTATGTGACTGAAATGAAAATGTCAGATAATTCCGATGCAAACCGAAATCGTGCAATGCAAGTCGCAGCACTGAATCAAAAGATAGAGTCATTGCAGGCTCAGTTAGGTGGGGCTCAACGCAGGGCCAACGAAGCTGGCAATCGGGTTGCTGAACTTGAAAGACTGATTGGGGACAAGGACTCTGAAATACAGATGCTGCAGAATGAGTTGTCTCGTACAAAGGAGACCCTCGAGTCGATAGGGAAGGAAATGAGGGCAATGAAAGTGGAAAAGAACCAGACAGTGCCTCAAAATGAGTCCCGCTCTACAAGCCACATATCACAGGATGAATTTGACTTCTACAAGGCGAAGACTTCAGCTCTGAGAAAGGATTTAAGAAAGCTCTCTCAAGCCGCAACAGGGGTCATCCAAAACCAAGAAAATGCAATGAAACAATTAGAAGAGATTCTTGAGGAGGTGGGTGATCCAAAATACAGAGTCCTCAACTATGTATTGAAAACACGATCTGTCAAGAAAACAGACCTATCTTCTATGTTTCTTCTAGAGTCCGCAGAAGTAAACGAGATATTGGATGAACTTGGGACGGAAGGCGAAATTGAGATGGAAGACAGTAATACAGTCATTCCAGGTGAGAAATATAGAAAGGCAAACATTCCTCTTGAGGAATGGAGGGCTTCGCAACCAGAATATATTTTCAATTCACTAGAAGAGGTCGTAATGAAATTGCATGGCCCTGAAGCCATAAGCGATGCATTGGGGAAGGCGGTAGACATTCTTGAACAGAAACTAGCAAGAGGAGGAGCAATTATTTTCCAAATGAGAAGGGCAGCAAATGATTGGGAAAAAGGGGGGAAAAACGCCGAGGACCTTCAATACCAAATTCGGGAATGGAAGTCCCGGGCATTGAGTCTCTCATAATTGACTTTGTCAATCTGAGTCCTTCTTGATAGCCTCACGAACATATGCGCCAAAATCAGAAGTTTCTCCATTTCGCTGGACTCGTATTTTTGGTTCTTCGCCCTTGATTTGTCGCTCAATATATCGAACTTCGAGCTGAGTGAATCTCTGCCTGATTCCCCTATAGATAATGAGATAGATTATGACATCTTCAATCTGTTTCGCTACGGATGCATTTGATTCTCTAAGTGAATCTATGTATGCGCTAGCGTCATCAGCAAGGAATTTCTGCAGAATCTTCTTCCGTTCTTTTCCAGCTTTTTCTTCTCGTTCTTTTTGCTGCTGTTGCTTCTTTTCCTCTTGCATGAGTTTCGCCATCTTTTTTCGGCGAATCATTTCCAGCTCGCGTTCGTCTTCGTCCAATCCTAAATCCCGGGCTACCCTTCGAATTTAGTGCACCCTTAAGCATGTCGATACAACAAGAATTGGTTTTTTAAGAAAGATACTGATTATGAATTGCATCTTCGCCATGTATTAACGAGGTGACCCAAAATTCCGGGAAATGGTACAAGCGACCGCTGTGATAATCTCGACCGAACAGCCAAGGGATATGGCTGCAAGATTCGTGGTCAGATGCTTTCAATTAAAGAAGTGGCTCAGAAGTGTCGAGATGAGGATTTCTCCGTGATATGTGTTGATGCATACAAAGCCCTCAAACATGGAAATGAAGGGATTGAAAACGAGAGCACAGATGCATTTCCTTGGCTATCTGAGGCGGCCGAATATTTTCTGACATTGGCGGAGTACGATAATGCGATTAATTCCCTAACCAAGGCAATCGATCTGGCAATTTCATTCAACTTGATTGGGAAGGCGTATTCATTCTTCACCAAGGCAAGGAACATTTATGAAACAGGAATCAATGAGGGCGCGAATTCGGTCTCGGATGCTGAAAAGACGCGACTCAAAGCATCAGGACTCAATATTATAGAGGCCGCCAAGACCAGTGAGGAAGTAAATGCATTAGCGGACATGCAGGCGGAATTAAAGGCCAGCATACTAGGCGGGGTTTCGCTCAAGAAAGCAGAAAAGGATGAGAACAAGGGAATAGTGATTAGTCACGGAGATGCGCTCTATAAGAAAAAATCAAAAGAGTACAAAGAGAGCACGCAAAAATTCATTGACTCAGGTATACCGAAGAGCGCAGTGGTGTTTGCCTGTATGGGCGCACTTGCAGACCTCATGTTGAACAAACCAAAGGAAGGCCTCGCCTACCTTACAGAAATCGCAGAGAAGAACCGACAGGCGTTCCAATACCACCCCTGTTTTGAATGGACGAAACTCATCTTCCGAATAGCAATTCAAAATGATAAGGAGTCCATTGTTAGAGCTAGGAAGGAGTTTCTACAGATACCATTTAGTTACAGAGATGATAGAGAATTTGCTCGAAGGGTCATGGAATCAGTCGCAGCTAGAATCAACTAAAGAATTCGAAATTTTGCTACGAAAAACCCATTTGTTTTATGGAGATGAGGGAAGAATCTTCTGACTTTCTTAGAGCAGTTGAATCCAGAATAGCCCTGCCCCGGAATATCTTCTATGTCTACTAGCTCAATATCGAATCTCTCGAGAACTGAGTCGATTTGGCTCTCGCCCTCGTGGGGCAACATAGAACAGGTTGAATAGACAACTTCAGTTTCAGGGTAATCTGAGTAAGAACTGATCACGGCCTCGAGTAATTTACTCTGGATTGTCATCAGCGAAAATAGCCAGCTCTTATTTAATCTCCACTTGTACGATGGATGGCTTTGAAGCATTCCTGTAGATGTACAAGGTGCATCAATCAGGATTTTATTTGCGCCAGTGATTGGGCATTCTATCGCATCTCCTAGCAGCCAAGCAACAGAAGAACAACCCCATGATTTTAGTCGTTTCATGCTACCTTTGAGGCGATTACGATTGATATCGCTAGCAATCAGCTTGCCTTCATTTTCCATTTTTTCACAGATATACTGGGTCTTCATTCCTGGTGCAGCACATGCGTCCCAAACAATATGCTCTGATTTTGGGCCAAGAATATCCACGGCTATTACGCTAGCTTTGTCATGTATAAGAACAGCCCCATTTCTGAATTCTTTAGTCTGTATCAAATCTGCGAGACCTTCTCTCACAATGAAGAGGTTTTGAACCTCAGGGTCCGGTGCTAATGATACGCCCTTCGAAATCAAATTCGAAATCGATAGAGTACCTATTTCTGACATCGTATTTGGTCTTAGATAAGTAATTGGCGGAGTCTGGTTTTCCTTCATTAATTCGATTACTTCATCTTCATTCATGTGTTCCAACAATGTTTCGATAATAAATGTCGGATGTGAATAGAGGATGCTGAGTTTTTCAATCTCTGACAAGGATTCGATTGATTGATCGAGATCAATTGCTGCTGCTGTCTGCAAAACGGAACGGAGTTTCGTTCTCCACTTCAGGTAGTGCGACCCCAGTGTCATTAAAGGTTCATTCAACCATCGATTCTCAAAAAGAGCCAATCTCAGACGAATTTGATCTTCGACGTCGAGTTTCCCGAATGAAAGAGTTGGATCTCCTCTTGTCAAGAGATAGTCAATAGTATTCTTGTGTCTAATAACACTGATTACCAAATATTGGACCTGACGCTTGACAGCAGCGTCATCATGAGATTCTTGAAGATACATCCTAAGCATATGACGAAGGGATGCCTTTGTGTCTGCATATTTGACTATGACTTCAACTGCCCGAGCCCTTGCCAATCGGGTGATTTCATCTTGGTTCAAGGACAGTATGATTCGCTCCTTACTCTCAAATCTCAATGTTTGGGCCGACATGAATATATTTCATACGTGTCAGCATTTCTTGGAAGTATTTTGCTCCGATGATACCAGAGTCCTTGTAGCCACCAAGATGCGGCATATGAGGATCAAAATAGAGATGGTCCTGCCCAATGCTCACTCCAGCTGCTTTGATTTCTTTGGACCATTTCATTCGTATTTTGGGGTCATCTGTGAAAATCGATGACCGAAGCCCAAATCGGGATGAGTTTGCAATTGCAAGAGCTTCATCAACGCTTGAAACACTCATGACTGGCAATGCGGGCGCAAAGACTTCCTCCCTAACAACACGCATATCCTGAGAGATATTCGTCAATACAGTGGGCTTGTAGAACAGACCAGCGGGATCGCGATTGCCCAGATAATCCATGCGGTACCCTCCAGTTTCTATTTTGGCCCCTTTTGCTACCGCGTCATTCATCTGGTCTACCAAAAGATAGAGAGCAGTCACACCCACCGGGGGTAAGGTGACTTCAGGGTTGGATGGTCGCCCAGCTTTTAGTTTCTCTGCCTCCTCAACAATTAGTTGCACGAGGTCGTCATGAAGGTTATCCTGAACCAATAGACGTTTTACCGCCATGCATGCCTGACCGCTACCCAGGTATCTTCCCTTAACAATCATCTTTGCAGCAAAATCCAAATCAACATCACTTCCCCAAACCAGCGAGGCATCGCTGCCGGCTAGTTCGGGAGCCATCTGAATTCTTAGGGACACAGCATTGGACCATAGCTCGGTGCCGGTTTCACTATCACCATACCACACGATTGCACCAACTCGCGGGTCCTTCATGAATCTAGTCATGAGCTTCTTGCCGCCGCCGGTCAATACCTGGACCATCGACCGTGGAAGGTCCATTTCCTGGAACTTCTCAGTGAATATTCGACCAAGCAGAATCGTGCTCAGTGGAACTTTGCTTGGAGGCTTCAGAATGGTAGCATTTCCTGCGAGTATAGATGAGGTTATACTAAGAATTCCCAAAGCAAGTGGGGAATTGTATGGCGTGAAAAGACAAGCTATGCCGTAGGGTTCACGAAAACGGAGATTTCGACCTCCATCTCGTCCTGGTTTTTCAATGACATCAAGGCTCTGACCCCAGATCTCAAACGTTTCCCGTTCCAGATACTCTGTGAACATATCCCATGTCCAGTTGAACGTTCCAATAGGAACTCCCTCTTTTACTGAAACATCACGGACCTCTTCATATCGGTCTTTTACAGCCAGGCCAGCTTCGTACAGAGCATCAACGCGCTCATCCAGTGTAACCCCCATGCCCTCCTCTCGAAGTGGATTAAAGAGGGTTTTGTAGTCGCGTACGCCGGCTTGGAGAGCAGCATTGATATCGGATTCTCTGGCTATGGACACCTTTGCATAGATTACATCATCAAGCTCATCATTGGAATAGTTTGGAACTCCGTGATGTCGTCTATAGTCACGCAAGTACCTCATCTGTGCATTGCTTTCGGGAATGAGCCGAGGAGCCCGTTTGAAAAAAAGCCGCTGAACAGCTGTTGCCTCTCTCATTTGGAGGGCAATTGCTAACCCCGGGTCCTGGACGATTCTATCCATGTCAGGAAAGACAGCATATTGACCTGTATCGATTTCATTACCATCAACAAGTATTGGATAGACTTCCATGAGGATACCTCGATTCTCTCTAGAGAAACCAACGAGCATGACTCGTACTAATAGTTTTTCCGATAAAAAAAGAGTCAACAATTGAGGGGTCTTGATGCCCAAAATGCGATACAAGAGAAAAAACTCGAGATATACCAAGAAAAGGATTCGCTCATGCCTGTATTCTATTTCTGCTATTCTGCACCTCGAACAGATAAAGTGCAACTCTTGTCATTAGTGAGAGTTCACTTAAGCAGACATAGTCTAAAGACTGGAAACTACTAGAATATCCAAAAGAATAGGGGTTCATCATAAGAGGTTTGTCAAAGTACTCACTCAAGCTCTCGCTTGTACAGTTGTACAGGCATGCCCTTTTCTTGTTCATATGGCTCTCCCCACGGTTCGAAACCATATTTCTCCATCAGACGCTCTCCAACATCTTGCCCAACAAGAATGTTGCAGTAGTTGCGTTCGCATCCATGGTTTCTAGCATATTTGGCAAATTGCTCATACATTGCTGAAGCCAATCCACTCCCACGACACCGTGGATGAACAGTCTGATGCTCACCAAACAAGCCCTTCTCAGTGATTTTCGCCTTATAGACTCCCACTATTTCGCCCTCTAGTCTGGCTCCAAAATAGTGATAGCCCTCTCGCATATCCTCCTTGATCTGTCTGGGGCTATACATTCTCTTCTCTCGCCAGCTTTCTGGGTATTCCTTGGCGTGAGGCCAGACCTCTTTCATGAGCTCTGAAATCTCCTCTGCATCGTCTTCATCGAATTCGATTATGCGGATTTTTTCGCTAGGAAATTCAGACATTAGATTCACAAAGGAATTTGCGGGTAGTACACATAAATCTCTGGCTATCGGTCTTGAGGGGCTATCGAGTCACAGATTGCGCCCAGTCATAGGCTTCTTGGATGGGTGTGCAAGCCCCACATTTTGAACAACCGGCACTTACTGCGTTTGGATTAAGATTGTTCTCCAAAAGAATTTTACCAGCGATTTTATAGAATGCAATTGATGCTCCAAGTTCTCCAACATAAGACGGAATGAAACTGGGAAGTTTGCTTCCTGGAGCGGGTCGTATTGGTGCGACTATCGTAGTAACTCCCATCTCTGCTAAATGGCGAATATATCTCAATGTTTCATCCGTTCGCTCCCCCAGTCCGTGAAGCAAGAAAGTGCTGACCTCACCTCTACCGAATATCTCGACCGCTTTCCGCCAAATTCGCTCATATTCTTCAACACTGGCGTAATCATATTTGCCAGGACAGACTCTCTGACGTATGTTATCATCTGCAGTCTCTAGATGTATGCCAACTGAGTTGACCCCAGCTTCGTTCAATTCATTCAGTACAGAAATTTCTGCAGGGGGCTCAAGCTGAACAGCTATCGGAAGAGTTGACACCTTTCGGATTTCTCTGGAAATAGCAGCTAGTCGCTTTCCTCCAGCATCAGAACCCTCGGGTGTCCCCGTGGTCAAGAGAATGTGTTCAATTAGACCCTCATTCTCTCCTGCAAGAACAACTTCTGCGACCTGTGTCGGTTCCTTTTCCAAGATCGTATTTTCCATTTGAAGAGATGTTGGAATTGTGCAGAATTTACACTGTGTTCCATGGGACCAATATCTGCATTTTTGATAAACGGTAGTTGCCAAACATGTGCTGCCATGAAGCAAGGCAATCTTCCAATATGGAATTCCTTCATCTACCTCAAGATCATAGAAGGAGGGCCTGCTCACTTCCTGCAGCTCAATTTCGGAATCATATAGCCATAATCCTTCATCATTCAGGGGCGCTAATGAAGCGGAACCGAATTGCTCGGCTGTTTCGCCTCTTCGGATAGGAATACCACAGGGTTTTCCATTTGGCAATATGAAGTATCTAGCACCGACAGGTCCTGCGCCACCTTTCCGGACACTATCATAGCCCTCGGGCAAGGTGGCACCCTGAGTGAGAAGTCGAACTTTGAGTCTAAGGATTCCTTCTGGGTCCATTTTCCTATACCGCTTTGCATGATACTTTCTGCTTACGCACTCTTAAACTCACGGCTACGGGCGAATTCTACAAGCTCTGATAGATCCAAAACTTCGAGATCATAGTCAGCTTCTGCATTCAGCATATTCTTGCAGAATGGACAAGTGCTGACCAATATTCCAGCACCTGTTTCCTTGGCTTGGCGAATACGCTCCTTTCCAATCTTGTGAGCATAGTCAGGGAAGAGGGTACGCAATCCCGCACCATTCCCACAGCACATGGCATTCTCACGAGATTGGTCCATCTCTACAACTTCTTTTCCAGTGACAGTTTCTATAACACTTCTCGGAGCGTCATAAATCTCTGAGTGGCGTCCCAAGTGGCAAGGATCATGATAAGTCAAATTCGTTTCAAAATCCGTCTTCGGGAGCGAATCCAGTCGATGTTCCAAGAATTCGCTTAGGTGAACCACAGGTTTGTTGAGATTGATGCCATAATCTGCATAATCATTGGTTAGGGTTTTATAGCAACCCGGGCAAGTCACAAGAATCTCATCAGCATCTAATGAATTTAGTAGATCTGCATTGTGCTGTGCAACTCGTTTGGAAGCTTCTTCAAAACCAGTCCTGACCAAAGGTGAGCCGCAACACCATTCATCAGGAGCTACTTGAACTGAATAATTCAAATGATGCAAAAGAGAAACGGTTGCTCGGGCAATCTCTTTTTCCCGATATGAGGAAGTACATCCTGCAAAGTAGATGATGTCTGTTTTCTCTTGTGTTTCAACTCCTAGCCATTGGTTTCTTTCATCGTGATCCTCTCTAAATGGGTTATGATGAGATTCTATTGACTCCCTTAGCGAATTCAATCCAGCTGGTTGAAGGTCTCTTGAAACAAGTGATTTTCGCATAGATTCTACAATCTCAGCAATATCTACTCCTGGAAGACACCATGTCAAACATTGACTACATTGTAGACATTGATAGAGAACTTCAGCTCCTCGACTATCAATATCCCTTGTTTCTGTATTCTCGTAATGTATGAGAAGCGCCCTTCCATGGGGCGTGGGTGAGTCAGATCGCCACGCAAAAAATGTGGGACAACGGTGTCGACACATCTTTGGACAACCGGCACAGAGTCGCACTTGTTCTGCGATTTCCTGTGGCTCCATGACTATTTGCCTCCCATACCAAGCTTTCCTGGGTTCATAATCCCATTCGGGTCGATTACTTGTTTTATCGCCCTTAGCGTTTGAAAAGCTGAACCTAATTGGTCCTCTGTATAAGTACTCCTGACGAGACCCACTCCATGTTGATGACTCATCGTGCCGCCCTCTCTTAGGCAAGCTGCAATTCCATCGTCCCATATTTTTCTATATGTTTCCCAAGCGGCGTCAGCATCTGGTTGAGAAGTGAAAAAAATCATGTAGATGGACCCTCCGTTCTGATACATATGCGAAAAATGTGACATGACAATTGCATCATGAGCCTCCATGGCTTCCTTCATTGCATGATAGACGTTCTCCAGTTTATCATATGTGGCCACAATATCTATAGTGTCACCAATGGCATACCCAGCTGTGGTAAACTTGGTAGGATAGTACATATCGTAACGATGTTGCCACCATCGCCTTGCAGGAGCCGCGCCATAATCTGTTCCTCCATTTGCCAGACAAATATTGGTGCACATCATCTCATCGACTTCCACCTGCTCGCGTGTTCCGTCAAATGCCAGTAGTAGCATGCAATCCCCCTCGGGGACATCAAAATGGACACTCATTGACATTGCTGTGTCTTCTGGGTCGTAGAGTCTTACTACCGATGGTTTGATTCCCCTGCGGAATATTTGCTGTATTGCATGAAGACCCGTATGAACATCAGCGAAGACGAAGCTTCTGAATCTTCGCTCTTCAGGCATGGGAAACAATCGGAGTGTAGCCTCCGTAATTATTCCCAATGCGCCTTCTGAGCCTATGAATAGCTGTTTCAAATCAGGACCAACTGAATGTCTTGGAACAGCCTCCAGATTCACGATGCTACCATCGGGCAAGACCACTTGGAGGCCAAGACAAAGGTCCTCAATCTTGCCATATAGAGAAGACATTGAACCACCTGAACGTGTGCCAATGAAACCGCCGACATTGGAGGCACGGAGGGAAGTAGGTGTGTGTCCAGTTATGTAACCTGCTTTGTTCACATATTCCTCTAAGTCGATACCTACGACACCAGCCTCTACCCGGACGAGCATCGATTCATGATCGATGCCATGAACCTTGTTCATTCTTTTCATGTCAACCTGTACACCGCCATAAATCGGTAGGGTTCCTCCGCAGCTTCCTGCACCACCACCAACAGGGGTCACAGGGACCTTCATCTCATTACAGATTCTCAAAATCTCTGACACTTCCTCAGCAGATTTGGGAAATACGATGATATCAGCAATAGGAAGTCTTTCGCCGGCCCGAATTCTGGCTGCACTCAAGGGGAAGGCATCATGCGCATTGAGAATACCGTCTGTTTCTTGCATGGTAACATGGTCAGGACCAACTACTTCTTTCAATGCATCGTGCAGCTTGTCTTTCTTCTTTTTTTCCAGCATAGTAACTCAGTCCTCCTTCTCAGCAAGCCTTCTAGCAATGAACACACTGAGATCTTCAACATCGATATCAATACCATTTCTGAACAGATTATCCTCAATTTGTGCGGTGCATAATGGGCACGGAGTAACGACTCTTTTTCCTTCAGTACCTGAGATTGCGCGAACATTCTCATCAACGACTCTCTTAGCCACATCAGGCGAATGTCTGGCAACTAGCCCACCGCCTCCGCAGCAAGAGTCATGTGCGCTTTCTTCATCAACCCTAACGCCATCCATTATTTCGAGAATATCCAGCGCGTAGCGCATTACTTGGCGAGATGTATGTCGTATAAGATGACATGGGTCGTGGACAGTCACAACAATCTCTTCTGGTTGCTTCTGCTGGCGTACTGCATCTTTAATCCGGTCTAATCCAATTTCTTCCACCAAGTACTCCAACATATGATAGGTGGGTAGTTGCCATCCATGACTATTAACAACACTAGTTAGATTAGAGGTACAACCAGCACAGGTGGTCACAACCGCCTGCACACCCAATGAATCAATCTTTTCCTTTAGTAACTTTGCAAGAATTTCAGCCTGCTCATGGTCACCAATCAACCTTGATGGCATTCCGCAACAGCTCAATTCTTCGAGGAGAGTATAATCAACATCAAAATACTCCAAAATTATCTTCCCCGCCTCTCTGACCTCCTGTGCCCGCTCTTCAGCTTGACAACCCGGGTAGAATAGAACTTTGGCATCCTTCTTAATTCGTTCCTTGTAAAAGGGTAAGTTTAGGCGTTCCAATCGCATATCCCGACTGGCATTCTTATCCTCAATGTCCTCCCACGGTTCAAATGCAAGATTGTGCTCGTGAATAATTGCATTCTGAGCATGCAACGCATCAGGAACCAAATCCGGCCGTTGCGTAAATATACGTGCACGGATGATATTCACAATTTCTGGGATGTCGACATTGTTGGGACATACTTCTCGGCAAGTCCCACAGCCAGTGCAAAGGTAGACGTGGTCACCAGTGCACCAGAATTCGGGAGGAGTTCGACTGAATTCAACTGCAATACTCCTCGGACCTGCAAAGCGATCAACTCCAACTGCAGAAACAACTGGGCAATGATTGATACATAGACCGCAATTGATACACTGCTCGATGCTATGGATGGTTTCCAGTTCGGAGGGCTCGTAGGGTTGAATGCCCTCCTCCTTCAGGGTATTCTTGACGAATTCGTATGATTCTTCTTCGCTCATTTTCATGCCTCCTCTGCATATTCTGTTGCAATTCCACCCGCTACATGCCCCGACAAGAGAGCTACTCCGAGACCGCTCTTTTCCACGGGATAATTGTGCCCCGATAAAACTCCACCAGCGCAGAATAGATTCTCAGCGAATATGGCGCCACTGGAATCAAGCGCACGAAGCTTATGATCATAGGGAACACCTGAAGCAAAGAGTGAATGGCCTTTTGGAGAGATGGCTGTAATATTCGTCAAATGCACGGGTTTCTCACCAACTAGCAATCTTCGGTCTACATCTACAACTGGAAGTCCAAATAGACGCTCGCGCAGCCCCGTTTCAGTACCGTGAATCCCACCTCCAAGGAATTTTCCAGTTGCCAGAATTATTGCTTTGGCAGTTAACTCTAGGGTTCTTCGAGGACTTTTTGCTGACACTGAAGAAATGACGCCATTTTTCTCATGACTGATTGCCTCATGTCCAATCAGCAATGTTCCACCAGCTTTCCTGAATGCCATTTCAAGAGAGCGGGATAGCCTATATCCGGGTACCGAGGGAGGAAATGATAGCAACTCGAAGACAGCTGCTCCTGTTTCCTTTTCCAGAGCAGCTCTTATTTCTCTGGCATTGTGAATCCCCAGTAATGGAGCCATAGCAACGTGCGTCGCGCCGATTTTACTGACCTCAGCTGAAAGGGTTTCTTTGAGAATCTCGAGGCCTTCTTCAGTTTCAATATATCTCGCCGCGTCCATCATTGCGATATTGTAGGGTTTACCAAAGGGCGCGAGCTCAAGGTCAGTTTGCGCAACCTTTTGATTTCCTGTTTCGCTTGTTATTTGATGGTCTAAGTAGGTTCGTGCTGAAACACGGGAATTAAAATCTTGAAGACCCTTGATTCCTGCGAAGAGAAGAACGGAAGTGTCATCTGCAGCAGATCCGGCTACCATTGTATCTTGAACCAGGGCTGAGGGCTTTGTTGTTCCGAGTACCGTCAAGAGAGCAAGGTTCTTCTGTAGTCCACCAACAAACCGAATCTCAGCATCTTCAAGCAATGATCTTAACCATTCTACAGATTGGTTCATTCTTTCTATTAGATAGTCAGAAGAATTAGCTGCATCCCGATTTCTCCTACTGAGTACTGTGTATGGGTGGAAAGGCATCAATCGGGTTACAGCATTCAAGCCCTCGATTGGAGATAGAAACGGAATTGTAGCACCCGGAAGATAACCGAGAACATCAATTGCGCCAGATGAGTCCGATGTGGCGCCCTCGCCTTTTCTAACGATTGTAACTGATGCGCCCTCCTGAGCGGCCTTTGTTCCAGCAACCAGACCAGCCATCCCACCTCCAATGATAAGTATATCAGAGTCCATTCTCAATCAGCGCACCTCCTCCCAAGGCTTCTTTCTATAATCAATCTCTTCATGATCGAGGTTGCCAACACAAGCATAAGCCCCTTGCAGAACTTCCTCTTGTGAGATGCTGACATCTCTAAGTGGGGGCCTCTTGCCCTTCCAACGTTCCGCAAGATAATCCAAGACTTCAAGCTGAAACTGAGTCCCTGAGAGGTCCATTTCATCTGCCATTATAGCTGCGGCTTTATACGTACAAAAGGTGGCTTGGCAGGGTCCTGTGCCAAGTCGCAGTCGACGACGAAGGTCATCCAGAGTCTGCGGGAATTCCTCTTGAATCGCATACCTAACTTCGGCTTCAATAACGGGTTCGCAAGTGCAGACTGTCGTCCTCCATGATGGGTTCTCATTGAGAAGTTTCAACACCTTTTGCATCTCAGTACCTCTCCTCGCCCTCATTCTCTCCAATGCGTGCTGAGAAACCTTGTACTCTTTGGACAAGGAGAGAATATCAATATCATCCTCGTTTCCAGGTAAGGGACGAAGGTGTGTCTTGCATTCAGTATTCGTTCCCAATTTCTCTGCGACAAGGTCTGTGGCGGCTTCAGCCATATGACGACACATCACTAGCTTCCCACCAGTGAAGCTAATCAGCCCCTCTACACCCTCCGCATCGTGGTCGAGAATCTCATATCCTCGTGTGACTTCGCCTTCTGGTTTCTTCCAATCAGCTATGAGTGGCCGTACTCCCTCCATGGTCCTGATGATTCTTGCCTCTCTTAAGGAAGGTACGACCCATTCCATGCTCTTGATCAGGTATTCTATCTCATCTTGAGATGCCACTAGAATGTCTGGGTCCTCCCACGTATCCAATGCGGTTGTCCCAAGCAATGAAGTATTTTCGTGTGGAAAGAGATAGATCATTCTGCCGTCTAGTGCTCGGGCTATGATTCCAACATTGACTATTCTTCTATCGAAGATCACATGTGCGCCCTTGTTGGGTCGAATCTCTGCAGTTGCCTCTGCAAGTCCAGCAATACGAGGCACCCAAGGCCCAGCAGCATTAACGATTATTTTGGCGTTCTCGGTTTCGATTTTTCCCTCAAGTCTGTTATAGAATTCAACGCCCGTAACGCCGTTTTCATCCGTCAGTATATCCGTTACTTCACAGTAAGTTCGAATTATTGCGTCGTTTCGAGCTGCATCAAGTGCTTGTAGAAGACAAAAGCGGAATGGATCAATAAAGAACTCTTCAAAATACATACTGGCAATGATTTCGGGATTTAGCTTTGGTTCGATTTTGATAGAGTCTTCGGGGGTGAGAAATAGGACAGGAGGGACCTCCCTCTCCTTTGCCCGCTTCGAGTACTCTTCGGCAAAATTGCCTCCTGTCGAAAGGTCGCTCATCTTAAGCATGGGTGTTAGGATGGGATTTTTCATTATGAGATGTCGTGCTATTCGATTTAGATGAACCACCTCATCACTGCACATATCCACAATCTCTGGCTCGTCCATGTATTTGAGACCTGAAGATATCATACCTGCGCACGTACCTACCGTAGCAGAAGCAATATCCCCTCGTTCTAACAGCAATGTCTGAAAGCCTCTCATTGCACAGTCACGTGCTACAGCTGTTCCTGTGCTACCACCACCAATGACAATCACATCAAATTCGCTCAAGTTCTAGCAGGCTCCTGAGGTCGCAGGATACGCCTGAATGTATCCAGTGTCTACCTTGCCAGAGAAACCAATTTCCCAATACAAGCGTTTCGGAACGGCCAGATAGAGAATCAAGTAATACTGCGGGCTTTTCAAAAGCTATTGCAACAAAAATGGTAGCTCAGCAGACACTATCGTAAATTCAAATAAAAAGGGACATTCTTCTCGGCAGTATAACTCTAATGAGAACACTCTGTGGGTGAACTTTGAATGCCAAACTATGACCTAGGCACGTTAACAATCATTGACCATGATGTCGAGAAACTGACTGATGCGCTTGGAATTCCTGATCACAGGTTTGAGAATCTGGTAGAGAATGCTCAGAAAGCTTATGATTATGAAGACACAATTAGTGAATCTATCGAGTGGCTTGCGGATAATCTCAGAGGATCAGAGCTTGTATTGGGTTTGGTATTTTTTGGGAGAATCTGGGAACAGCAGAGCGAAGAATAGCAGCCCGTAGATTGCAGCTAATGAATATCCATAGATCTTATACTCACTTTTTCTTAAGAATATGGACTAAGATGTAGCCTCTAGGATTGCAGCCATTTCAGCAATCAACAGCTTGTTGAAGACTGTATATTGCTGCTGGTAAACTTCAACATTTTCTGGAATTGGCTCCCTCCGTTCTTCAATGTGATACATGTTGTCCACAGCTTCCTCAAATGTACCAAAAACACCCGTTCCAACCGCGCCCAAGATTGCTGCTCCAACGGCTGTCGAATCCGATACTCTCGGTAGGACAACAGTCTTGTTTGTACAATCAGCTTGGATTTGACGCCAGAGCGGAGAGTTGGCACCACCACCATCAATTCGTAGTTCATCAAATTCTAAGTCAAGCATTCCTTCCATCATCTCAAGATACATTTGAATGCTATACCCGTTCGCCTCCATTATAGCTCGTGCCACATGAGCTTTTGTATGCTCGAATCCGAGGTTGTAGAATATTCCTTTCTTGTAAGCCATGAATGGAAATATGACGAGGCCATCACTTCCGGCTGGAACCTCCGAAGCTGAAGCTTCAATGATCTCGTAGGCGCTTGCTTCTGACTTTGCAGCGACCTGAGTTTCCTGCTGGCAGTATTGGTCGCGATACCATTTGAATGCCAAGCCGGTTCCAGGAGTTACCCCCTCCAAAATCCATTTCCCAGGAATTGCAGATGGATTGGAAAACATCACATAAGGGTCCTCGACGCATTCATCGGTATGGGTTATGACAAAAGTACCAGTACCCGTTGTGGCTTTGATAATTCCAGTTTCAATTGTTCCAGTTCCCAAGGCGGAACATTGCTGGTCGCCACTTCCCATTACGACAGTAGTTCCTTTGGCAAGTCCAGTCGCTTTCGATGCTAGATCAGTTATTTGACCTAACGTGGTTCCGGGTTCAACAATATCAACGAGCTTATCTCTATTGATGTTCGTCTTTTCGAGCAATTCCTCAGACCATTCTAAGGTGTCATGATCAATAGGACCAAAACGTGCGTTTGCAGGTTCACTCACCATCCTTTCACAGAGCCGATAATTGATATAAGCGTCAAGATGGATGAATTTGTCAGCCTCTTTGTACAATTTCGGACGCTCATCCATAAACCACATTATTTTGTTTACGCTTTTCCGCGGTCCAATTTGCTCAGCTAGTTCCTTGCTTCGTTCACTGGATCGGTTATCTACCCAAGTCACAGTGGGCGCAAGTGGATTGCCGTTCCCATCTACTGGTGTAATGCAATCACGTGTTGTTGTGACTATCGTTGCAAAGACAGAGTTTGCCCCACCATGATATCCCGTCAGCGCCCTCTGCATGGTATTGCAGGCGGTTCTCCAAAAGGTTTCGGAGAGCTGTTCATGTGTTCCAACATCGCGTGGTTTCGTGGGATATTCCTCATATGCCTTGCTTAGTTCCTTACCTTCTTCATTCATGAGCACTGATCGTGCGCCAGTGGTACCAATATCGAATACTGCGAAAACCCTGTCTGTCATGATATACCACCTGATTTGTTACTAAAATCAGTACTCATGGTGCAATATGAATAATCTGTTTTTCAAAGCTGCAGGACCTTGGCATGGTTGAATATCATGTCATTGTTGGCTCTTGGCCATTTCCCATCGAGAAGAAGACCAGAAAATACAATACCATACTATAACGGAGTCGTATGAGGTTTGAGCGTGAAATATCAACAGAAAGGAGATCCATCCTTTGAGTCCCTTAGAAAGCAGGTGATTGAGAAAGCCACGGATTTTGAAAGACAACAAAAAGGCGTTGCCGCTGCTCTTTGGTTCAAGTAATGTTATGGGAGAACCGATTAAGGCGAACAGAATTCTATTAAAAGGCTTCGAGCAATATCCAGATTAATTAAGCAACTGGAAGAATAACGACACACAGCTTCGACTCATCTGTGAGGCACAATTATGCTGCAGGACTACCCGATTCATTCTGAGATACAAGAGAATATCTATCTTCTCCGTGGGAAGAATGCGTCCCGCTTTCCTCAGGCAAACTCAATACTCATTGATGACGAGTTGCTCACCCTCATAGATGCTGGAACACACATTGATCATATCGAGCATGCATTGAGGGATATTGGTCATTCGCTTCTTGATATCGACCAAATTGTGCTTACACACTTCCATATAGATCATAAAGGTCACGCTGAACAAATTCGGCAGGTCTCTGATTGTGAAGTAATTTGTCATCCGCTTGCTGAGGAGGGAATTGCTACATTTGAGGGAATGGTCGACTACTACGGGATTAAGGGGCACAAATTCTTCCCCGAGTGGAATGACCTCCTTAGTTCCTTTTTGCCTCATATTCGCTCAAACTATAAGGTGACCGGGCATTTTGAAGATCGAAGACCGATTGATTGTGGAAGTATACAATTAATGCCGATCTACACCCCGGGGCACACTATTGACCACACCGTAATGGGTATTGGCGGGTATGATGTGATGCTGCTGGTTGATATAGATTTAACGTCATTTGGACCGTGGTACGGTAATGCAGTTAGTGATATCCAAGATTTCAAGAAATCTATGGAAACTATTATCGAATTGGAGCCCACGACCGGAATAAGCAGTCATCTTCTTGAGCCAGTCAGTGGTCAATTGGACGCTAGACTGAATACATATCTTGATGAATTTGACCAGAGGGAAAATCGCATCCTCGAATACATAAGAAGTGGAAAGAAGACAATCCAAGACTTGGCGAATAAACCCACTATTTATCCAAGATTCCCAAACAAAGCGTATCGAATTTTTGAGGAATTTATGATAAGAAAACACATAGAAGATATGGAGAGAAGAAACATTCTCAGCGTCTGCGACGGCAAACTATCAGTTCATTAGGATGTGAGCAATCTCACACAGAGCGAGTGAGCGGCAAGTAGCACCACTCACTCTACGGATGCAGTAAGGATTGATTACTTGTGTGAGAAGTCAGGGTCTCGTTTTGAGAGGAACGCATCTACTCCTTCTTCTTTGTCTTCTGTATCGAAGACCTCAGTAAAAAGATCAACCTCTAATTCAAGATTCTTGCCAACGGGCAAAACCCATGCCGCATTCAATGACTTCTTGGCAAGTTTAATCGCAACTCCCGGCTTCTTGGCTAAATCCTGAGCAAGACCAGCAGTTTCTTCTCTCAATCTTTCTACTGATTCGAATACTTCATTTACCAGTCCCAAACGCTTGGCCTCTTCAGCGATGATTTGCTCCCCAGTAAACACCAATTCTTTAGCCATCCCAAGACCGACCAGCCGAGGCAGCCGTACAGTACCACCAAATCCAGGAATAATCCCGAGATTTATCTCAGGCTGTCCAAAGCGGGCGTTAGTCGAAGCATACCGAATGTCGCATGCCATAGCAATTTCACAACCGCCTCCTAAAGCGAATCCATTAACACAAGCTATCACAGGCTTTGTCATGGATTCTATTTCGGTGCAAAGGTCTTGACCAGCTTGAGCCAAGGGACGTACTGTCTTCGAATCCTTATCCCGGAATTCATTGATATCTGCCCCAGCTGCAAAAGCCTTTTCTCCAGCACCAGTAAGGATGATTACTCTAATCGTATCATCATCTTCTGCCTTTTTCATGGCATTTCTCAATTCTTGGACAACAAAGGTGTTCAGCGCATTGTATTTCTGGGGTCTGTTAATCGTGATTGTTGCAATTGACCCATCAACACTGTAGAGGACTTCATTCTCTGACAATTCATTCTCCTCCATATTACTGACCCCGACTTGTTACTTCCACTAAATAAGCATTCTCAAGTGCATCGAAACATGATGAACGGAAAAATTCTGATATAGGATGGCACCCTCTAACCTTATTTAGTAGGAATGCCGCTCGGTTTTATGAAAACGGTGTAGCGGTGCGAGAAATATGCGGAATCTGAGAACTGACGCTTTGAGAAAATCCTTACTCGCAATGAAAAATTCATTAATCAGTTCTTATGAACTAAAGACTGCAATTCGCGAAGAGAGTCTTTTTGAAAGAGCCTGGAAAAGAGAAGAGCCAGACTATTTGATATTCTCAGATTATCGCAGAAATGAAGGAAGACGCAGAATCCTTGATGCCGCAGAAATCATTGATGGAGCATTAGAACAGCTGGAAAGTTGCGATCAAATGGCAGCCTCAAAGCTTTATTTGCAGACGCTAAACGCAGTCGCGCTACTCACTAAATGGGCGGGCATTCTTGAATCTAGTGTTAGAGAATCCTAAAAAAGAAGATTGGGAGGGGAAAAAACCCCTCATCGTTCTATACAAGCCACTTATAGGTAATTTTGTGCTTATCGATTGTTTCGAATGCGAGCTTCAAGTCCATGCCAACTTCAGGTTGAGACATGAGATTCGTGATATGAGCTGTCAGTCGACAGCCAGATGGAAATTCACCAATTCCTACGACGTAGGGCGCCTTTGATGCCAAGCTTGCTGGAGCAAAATCCACGATAACATATGACCGTAATTTCGCCTCTCGCTCGGTGAATTCTTCAAGTTCACATATACTCAGGTCCTTCTGGCAGTGCTCCCGTGGCGGGAGATATTCTGCCCCACACTCTGGACAGACGCTTTTCATTAGCCGCTCTTCATCGAGGGCTTCTAGAAAGTCTTGCATGAACGGAGTTACTGCTTTGTCGGTCGCATATCCGAGATAGAGTTCTTTTTCTTCTGCCATGTTTACCATCCCCTCTCAAAGATAAAGACGTTCACAAATTGCCCTGATTGACCAACATTGTGGGCGAGCCCCAACTGAATATCGTCAATCTGTCTCGATTGTTCCTCTGCTTCGCCTCGCATCTGCTTGAGAATCTCATAAGTCATAGAAACCCCTGTTGCACCCAACGGATGACCTTTACTCTTCAGTCCACCGTCGCAGTTAACCGGAATCTTGCCGTCGTGGTAGACCTCCTTGTTCTCAATAAGTTCGCGACCCTTACCGGGCTCAGCAAATCCAAGGTCTTCGTATGCAATTAATTCAGCGATGGTAAAGCAATCATGGACCTGTGCCATGTCGATATCCTCGGGCCCAACTCCTGCCATCTCGTATGCGGCCTTGCCAGCCCTCACTGCTCCAGGTATTGATGTAAGTGAGTCACGATCCTGTACCATCATTGCTGATGCGCCAGCACCGATGCCCTTAATCCACATAGGTTCATCGGTGAATTCCTTGACTCTGTCCTCGGCAGCAATAACGCATGCTGCAGCACCATCAGAGATAAGGCTACAATCGTAAAGATTCAACGGTCTTGCGATGGGTACCGAGTTATGCGCTTCTTCAAGAGTGACTTCACGCGGTAGATGAGCCTTCGGATTCTGAGCACCATAATGATGCGACTTGACTGCAATTTTGGATAGGACTTCATGCGGCAAGTCATATTCATACATGTATCTTGATGCCATCAGAGCATAGAAGGCGGGGAATGATATGCCATATGGGTACTCCCATCGCATATCGCCTGCCTGTGACATATATTCGGTTGCGGTTGCTGATGAAACGCGGTTCATCTGCTCAACCCCGACCACCAGCATAACATCGTATAATCCTGCTGCAACCATTCCCCAGGCCGCTCTTAGTGAGGCGGTTCCTGTTGTACAAGCAGACTCGACTCTTAAGTGAGGTTTATCATCTATTCCGAGATAGTCAGCAATCAATGCAGACCCGGCGCCTTGCCCAGTAAACTGAGAAGCAGCATAAGATAGGATTGATGCATCAATTCTATCTTGCGTTATGCCTTCCTCATAGATAGGTCTATAGGCCTCTGCACAGAGTTCTCTCATTGTTGCATCAAAGCGTTTTCCGAATTTGGCGTGGCCCGCGGCCACTACTGCAACTTTTCTAGCCATTTCATTTCCTCCATGGGAGAATTCTGTTCGATAACACAGCTCCCAATGTGTTTGGTTAATTTATGCAACATCAGGCATCCTGTCTTAAGGCTGTCGGAATCGTGAGGATGAACGAAAAGCGCAGTTCCTATTTTTAATTTATCAGGCATTGCACAAATTCCTGCAATTATGGTGGTTTTGTCGTATAGTAGGTTTTATTGACTGCCAGAGCTTAGTATTTACTGCAATTCAGCTAAGGATGAGAGACATGAAATGAGTACATCAAAAGAGAAGATTTGGAAAAAAATAGATAAAGAACATGATGAAATTCTTAAACTGGCTGGTGATTTAATCAGATTCCCCAGTGAGAACCCTCCTGGAGACATGACTGAGATTGCCGATTTTGTTGTTGAGTATCTATCGGATTATGGATTGGATTGTGAAACCCATGAACCAGAATCTGGCGTGATCAACATTTTGTGCAAACTTGGATCTGGCAAAGAAAAACGCCTGGTTTTGAATGGTCACCTCGACGTTGTGCCTGTTGGTGACAAAGACGATTGGAGCTTTCCACCGTTCAGTGGGGAGGTGAAGGATGGCTTTCTCCTCGGTCGCGGTGCAAGCGACATGAAAGGAGGAGATACGGGTATCATCAGCGCGATGAGGCTTCTTGTTGATTATGAAGATGAGTTGGATGGTACTGTTACGCTCACGCTTGTTCCCGACGAGGAAACCATGGGAGAATTGGGGACAGGATGGATTTTGGATGAGAAACTGGTAGACCCAACTGCATGTGTGATTGCAGAACCAACCGACCTACCTCTGATAGATATTGGACAGAAGGGAGCTTACTGGGGAAAAGTCGTTGTTAAAGGCACACCAATTCATGGTAGTCTTTCACCATATAAAGGAGATAGTGCAATTCGAAAAGCCTGCAAAGTCATGGAAAAAATGTTCGATATCACCAAAGTCAACGTCGAGGCTCCGGAGGATATCAAGAAGGTTATTGAGGAATCTAAGCCTTTGATTGAAGACTTGATTGGCGAGGAAGGTGTTGGCATAATCCTGAGTTCACCCACGCTCAATATCGGGATAATAAGAGGAGGCAATAAGGTCAATATTGTTCCTGATAGATGTGAACTCGAATTCGATATGCGATTGCCTATTGGTTTTGATGTCAGCAAAGCATCCGGGCATATGGAAGAAATCTTGAAGGACTTTGGTGAAGACGCAGTGCTCGATATTGGCACAGCGATTGACCCCAATTATACAGCCCCTGATGCCCCAATAGTCACATCGACAATGGAGAATGTTGAGAAGGTTCTTGGCAGAGAGCCTCGAATATTCACACAATGGGCTTCAAGTGATGCAAGGCATTTCAGAAATCGAGGAATTGACACAGTACATTATGGACCAGCGATAATCGAGGGTATTCACGGAATCGATGAAAAGGTAAAAGCGGATGATGTCGTACAGGCAACCAAAGTATACACTGGAGTCGTCCTTGACTACCTTTCCTAAACTGTCTTGATACTTCATCATGTTAGAGAGCTCAAATGGGTATCCACTCAGAGGAGCTCTCTGATAACCCTAGCAAGGATAGTACGTGACAGAAGAGCTGGCACGCCAACCTCTCTCTTCATGAAATCACTCAGCTCATCACTGTACCCGATGCAATCGAGTGCAATAAGGTCGACGCCTTCATTCCGAAATCGTTCTGCAATTCTCTCAATTTCATTCATATCTTGTTCTTGATAGGGGGAGAGATCTTGGACAAATACTTCAAGATTTTCACGTTTCCATTTCTCAGTCACAACTTTCTTCTGCTCGGGATTGGGTATCAAAACGCCTAATTTACCTGATTGAAGAATGCCCTCCAATAATTGCCCCATTAATTCCGATGGTTTTAGCATAATCTTCTTTGATTGGAGTTCAGGAAACTCGCCAGTGCAGAGAATCGCGATAAAGTCAACTTCTGGCTCCAAATTCTGGATACATTGATTCATTTTTCCAACTATCTTGGAATGACCCAATTTTACTTCTGTCCCATCTGTCAATCGTGTGACAAGTAGCTCTTCCCCGGGAGAGGGCTCCAAGGCTCTTATTTCCTCCAGCGAGAGGTCATCAAGGGCACCACAGTGGATAGTTTCAATACTGGAGCCAAGAATAGGTTCTACATCTGTCATCACATCAGTTCGTGGTGATTGTCCAATAGTTATCATTGCGACCTTTTTCATTTGCTTGTCCTCTCTCTTTGTTGGTCACATTTTCCGAAGTTTTGAAGCCATCTCTCCATATCTATTCAGCAGAATATCGAGTTCATCTTCCCTATAGAATTTGCAGATTCCGCTGGTATAATCTCTCGCTACTTCGACGCAGAATCGTGCTGCACCCTCCAATCCGTTTACATAGTTAGCTCCTCCCCCACTACCAGGAACCGGTAGAGTGGCTGTGGTTGCCACCCCTACAAGAGGAGCCGAGGACATGACCCAAGGCTGCATTATGGAGTTGATATGATAAACATCGTTTCCATAAGGGGTAATATCTTGCATAGTTATTGGGGCGACAGCAGCCGCTTTGCCTGTCACTCGCTCGTAAATGTTGATTATATCATCACTTACCTTCAGAATCCAGCCATCTTTTACAGTAGGAGTTATTGCAAATCCTTCAGTTTTGATGACGCGATTTCCTTTTGTCGCGTCAACTGATAGAATAGCATCCATTCTGTCATCAACGAGCTCGCTCAATACATCCATGATGGGGACGGGGGAGATCATAAATGGAACTGGATCATGGGGTAATGTCGGGGCATCTGGTGCAACATGAGTTGTGACTATGACATCGCCCTCGAGTACATCACCTCTTTTGGCGGATGTTGCCAGCTTCATAGCATCAGCCAAGGCAACAATCGCTCCATCTGCATCAGAAACCAAACCAAGCACCTCGGGTCGAGCTCCAATACCACCTAATTGCCCCACAATGCCAAGTGTTGGAGCATCCCCACCACTTTCCCCACCATTTTTTCCGGGGATGAGAACTTTCACTACATCTGTTTTTCCCTTATCACCCTCAAGGCGGGTTATGTCTATGTTCTCAACTCCAAATGGAACTAAGAATTCCTTAACTGCTTCGCCATCTATTTCCGGGTGGTCAATTAGATCCATGATTTCGATAATTTGTTTCATACATGACATGACATTTCATTCTCCGTTCTGAATTTGATTTCCTCGCGCTGCATAGTAGGTAACTAGTCCCGATGAAATAACGGGGTCCACAACCGGTATATGCAATTCATTCCGGATTCTGGGTGCTAATCGTGCAGTTGAGAGACCCGTACAAGCTAAGAGAATTACCCTAGCATGATTATCATCAACTAATTTTCGTGCCAAATCGATATACTTGTTTAGTGATTTATTGATATCAAGTGTCGTTTCAACATCTTCGGGCTTCAGGTAACTCCAAGTGGTTCGGCCCAATGCATCAGCGACCACTCCTGGTACCTTCTCATCTATTCCGAGAATACCGATAGGAAATCCCAGCGACCTAGCTACATAGGCAGAGGTCCTTCCGGCTCCAACAACCGGAATCTCAAGCTTTTCTTGGAGCTCAGATACTCCAGGGTCTGCTGCACAGCTCACAAATAGAGCATTCAAATCTTCATTTTTGACCATTCGATTAGCAGTTTCAATGACGTAAGGGATTGCGCGAGCTTCTTCTTCTTCATTCGGAATCCCACTTGGAAAACCATCAATTCTATCAGTGACCATCTGCAATTTAGGGTCTCGAACATATTCGGAGATTATCCGAGCATGTGTTCTGAGGAAATCCCAGTCATCTGTCGTGACGACGCGAATAACTCCAATCTTTAATTTCGATGCCATTTTCCTGTATCATCCTTTGAAGCTTGCAAGGCTGATAGCCCAGCAAGTCCTCATGCGCCAAGCCCTAGGAAGGATAGCAGCTGATTGAATAGAGCAATCAACCAGCCTATGATCCAACTCATGAAATCGATGATCCACTGAATGAGATTTGGTCGAAGGATGTTGTAAAGGAACTGGTAGTTGAACCATCCATAGACCACGCTGAGTACAACGATTCCAAGAGTCATTAAGATTGCCAGAGCCAATACACCATAGTCCAAGGCTTTGAAGGAAATCTCCTGCCTAAACGTTCGGTTGGCAGGGTCATAGGTGAATGCTCTAGACTCAATAGTTCTGGAAATATCAATCCCTCTGAGTACAGTTAGATATATGCTAGGCACAATAACTGGAACATACGCTCTCATTTTTGTAATTGGGTTCCTTATATCGAATTTCGCACCTCTTGATTTTTGTGCTTCGATAACCGTACGGAATTGATTGATCATCAGTGGGACAGATGCAAATGCAATTCCAAGGGAAACAGCAGCCTCAACCGGAAACCGTAGCCGCACCAATGCAATCAATAAATCTGAAACAGGCGTGACTAAGGTAATCAGTCGTGTAACAATAATGAAGAAGATGAATCTCTCTCCACTTGAAATACCAATCAATGTGGTTCGTAATGTTACAGGGCCAAACTCCGTGAAGGGAATCAGGTAGAAATATATGTAATCACCTGGCAGGGGAGGAACTGTTAGGTAATTGACCACAATAAATAGAATCATTGCGGGTAACGATGCCTTCAGAACGAGCATCAGCTTTTCGCGAGGAATGCCAGCAACACGATACATTCCCAACGTCATCAGGAGAATGATAAAGAAGACTATCGGGTCGAAGACAACCACTGTTAGTATTACTAGACCCAAGAAGATGAATATCTTTGTCCGAGGATCCATTCTATGAAGAATGCTATCACCAGGCACGTATTCCATTGCCATCTACTGCTGACCTCCTTCTTTCAAGAGTTCTTCCATAAGACTCACCGCTTTCTCGATTGTAAGAATATCCGGCGGAACTTCAAACTTTTGGCTTAATCGTATGAATAGCTGTGTCATTGCAGGGGGGGTAAGATGAGTGGTCGCTAATTGATCCGTTTGAATGAATACTTCTTCGGGAGTGCCATCTAGCAATATTTTGCCATCATGCATTATTACACATCGCTCTGCATATTCTGCAGCTAATGACATATCGTGGGTTATCACAATTATTGTTTTGCCTTCTTTGTGTAATTCCCTCATGAGGTCCATAATCTCTCTGCGACGGCGAGGATCCTGTCCAGTTGTGGGCTCGTCAACGATTATTACGTCTGGATCTAGCGCTAGAATGGATGTGATTACAACTCTCTGTCGGTCACCTTTGCTCAATGAATAGGGGCGCTCTTCCAACAAGTCTTCTATGTCCATTCTACGAGCAACTTCTTGCACTCGTTTCTTTCGCTCATCCTTCTTCATTCCGATATTTTTCAACCCAAACTCAAGCTCATCGGAAACCTTACTTGAAAAGAGCTGCTGGTCAGGGTTTTGGAAAACATAACCAACATCAGTGACCAACTTGTAAGTCGGAATCTCCTGAGAGTCGGTTCCACGTATATATACCACCCCTTCTCCGGGTTCAAGAAGTCCGTTGAAGTGCTTGACAAGAGTTGTTTTGCCAGATCCATTCTGCCCCAATATTGCGGTAAACTCGTTTTCATGTATCTCCAAGTTCACTCCCTTTAGGGCATGTGTTCCAGTTTCATACCAGAATTGCACATCTTCGACACGAATCAATGCTTCTCCCTGTCTGGGGACAGATTCTCTATCTTTTACCTCATCCACCGGAGCTCCACCTGACCGCTCTGGCACACCTGCCTTGGATAAGACATTGGAGAAGTATTCAACTCCTTCCTCCAAAGTCATGGGAATTTGTCCAAATTCATCGCCAATTAGCCCTTTGTCTCTTAACTGATATGCAAGTAACGACATCTGAGGTGGCCAAAGGCCGATGTCTCGAAGCATCTCAGCCTTTCCACCGAGGATTTCTCTTGGTGGACCCATGGCTACAATTTCACCTTCATTGAGAACCATAACACGATCTGCTATGTCGATTAAGGCTTCGAGCTCGTGCTCCACAAGGACGAATGTCTTGTTTTCCTCATCTGCAATCTTATGAATGAGGTCAAATACCTGTTCGGTTCCATAAGGATCCAAGTTCGAAGTTGGTTCGTCCAAAACATATATGTCAGGACTCATAGATAAGATAGAGGCGAGAGCTAATGCTTGCTGCTGACCCCCTGACAGAGCGAAAGGGGGGCGATCCCTGGCATGATTTAGCCCGACGAAGTCGAGGGCATAATCGATACGTTCTTCGATTTCTTCTCTAGGCAGAGCGATATTTTCGGGACCAAAGGCAACCTCTTCCGCAACTGAACCAGAAATCAACTGACTGGCGGGGTCTTGAAAGAGAAGCCCAACATGTCTCGATAACCTGCCCACATATGACTTCTGCGTGTCAATACCAGCGACGGTGATTTCACCCTCCAACTTCCCAGAATAGAAATGGGGTATAAGGCCGTTCAGCAGGTTACAGAAAGTAGTCTTTCCCGCCCCATTAGGGCCTGTGAGTAGTAGAATCTCACCCTTATCTAGATCTATAGAGATGTTCTTCAACACCTGTTCCGATGTCCCAGCATATCTCCAATTAACCTTCTTAACGGATACCTGTGGCTCTCCTTGACTCATGAATTAAGCAACTCGTGTACAATTATTATAGAAACAATAGTAGCACCCCTATTTGAATCAGATGATTAGGCAATAGGATAGCAAAAAGAAAAGGGGAAAGGCCGGGGGCCTTTCTAGACTAGAACCATTCCTGCTTTCTACCATACCATAGGCAGACAATCAGGATGATTATCACAACAACGGATAGAATGCCCTGTACTACCAGACTTGCAATGGTACCTGAACCAAAGATGGCTTCTACGATGGGGAGAAGAATCCGCGTACCTAGTGCTTCAAACCCACCGCTAACGAAGAAGGTCACCAAAACGAAGAGAGCAAAAAGCACGACCAGACATACTAACCAGTACATCGTTTTCTTGTTATCCTCTACCATGGTGCCTCACCTTCCGACCATCCAAAGATATCAGGCAACGCTGCAACTACTGCGCTGAATATGACTATCTGGAAAATTCCATACAGTGTGTAGTACCATCCGAAGACAATCGGGTATGTTGGATAGAATGGATAGAATCCCAAGAGTGAGTTGGCAAATATGAACAGGGGAGCCTCAATAAAGAATTGAAGCAGCCAAGTCAGTATCCAAAACACAATCCAACGCTTCTTTTCGTCTTCTATTTTTAGCACTACGTATTTCCATACAAATGCCCAGTAGATGCCTTTTACGGGTTGCAAGAGTAGGTCTACTTGCGGGAGACCCGAGGGAATTCCTCTAGCGATACCAACAATAATTCCGACTATTGGTCCTCCTGCCATTCCTGCAAGAATTGGCATTAGAGCACCTGGTCCAATGACCAAAGGCGGAACCATAGGAATCGCAATTCCCAAGGCTCTGAACGCAAACGCCGCAGCACCGAATGCTGCCGCTAAACCCATCTGGCGACTTGTGATGAAGGGCTTTCGTCCTCCTTCTGTTTCACCCAATACGTTCACCTCTCGATAGAATACAGTGTGCGTCCCCCGTTTTATTTATTGCGGAAACCCAATTAGAACTCGATTTGGTTAGATTTACACGTGATTCATACTAGATTCTATTTCCAAATTGAAAAAGAAAAGAAAGGAGAGTACCCTGTGGTACTCTGAGCTGGTTTACTTACCCGTGAACTTGCCTCGTCTCTTCTCGAAGACTGCAGAGATGCCTTCAGCCAAGTCTTCTGTTTCAAAGCATGCCACTGCGGCTTCAACTTCGAATTCAAGATTATCGTCATAATCTTCTTCAAAAGCCATATGTGTTGCTTTCTTAGCCCAGTTCAATGCAATTGGCGCATTGCCGCCGAGCTTGGCACCGTACCACATTGCTTGACTCAGAAGCTCTTCTTTGGGCACAACTTTGCTGACAAGACCCATTTCCAGTGCCTCTTCTCCGGATACCTGGCCACCGGTAAGGATCAGCTCCATTGCTTTACCGAGACCGATAATGCGGGGTAATCTGACACAGCCACCCCACGCGGGAATCAAACCGAGACTAACCTCGGGAGTGCCAATTTTTGCTTCTTCATCACAAACACGGATATCACATGCGAGTGCGATCTCGGTACCTCCCCCAAGACAGAGGCCATGAATCGCCGCAATGACAGGTTTGCTGAGTTTCGCAATTGTGTCAATAGCTTTTTGTCCTTGTCCAACCAGGTCCTTGACTTCTTCACTTTTGCCAAGAAGTCCTTGAGCCATCTTTAGGTCAGCACCAGTACAAAAGACTTTATCATGTGCTGATGCTAAGACGACGGAGCGAACATCATCATCCTTCTCTGCTTCTTCAAGAGCAGCGACCAAATCCTGTATAAACTGGTCATTAATGCTGTTCAGCGAGTCAACACGGTTGAACTTGATTAAGGCAACGTTCTTCACAGGTGAGAGAAACGAACCTTCCTTTGAGTATAGCATTGTTTCGAATTCGGGCATTTTTACCACCTTAGCGCTACTATACTGCTCTGATGAATGTACCGCCTTATAAACCTCCTTCATTGAGGAGTCAACACAGTTTAAAAAAGAAAGGAATGGCAAGGACATTGCCTTGCCAGAAGTAGACTACTTCAGCATCTCTGGCACTGAATAACACTCGCCGTGTTTCTCCTCCAGTTTCTCTATCTCTTCTTTGACCTTGTCATGGCCAATATCTTCGGCCATCTCGAATGGTCCTTTGGGAAAACTCGCACCCAGTTTCATGGCTTTGTCAATGGCATCCTTCTTAGCAATTTCCTCGTCAACGAGTATCATGGCTTCGCGGATTACAGGGACCTGAATACGAGTGACAAGCCAATCAGGGTCTGCACCTTTGGGTTCTTCAGGTTCCTCCGGCTCACCACCATATTTGTAAAAGCCTTCTTTTGCTTTGGTACCAATCTTTCCATCTTCAACAAGCTGCTTCAGAGTTTCAGGTGGCTTGAAACAGTCGCCGAGTTCTTGATAGAGAGTACTCATAGCGTGATATGCGATATCAAGACCAACAAAATCTCCTAATGCAAAAGGTCCTGCCGGAAATTTCGCCTTGCTTGTCATAGCTGAGTCGATTTCCTCTTTCGTGGCGATACCATCCTCATAAAGGAGGATTGCCTCTCTGAGAACGGGCATGAGAATTCTATTTACGATAAAACCAGGGCTGTCTCTGGCTTTGACTGGTTCCTTTCCCTGTTTCTCGCCCACCTTGATGGCAGTTTCAATAGTTTCATCGCTGGTCTTTTCGCCAATGACAATCTCAATGAGCTTCATTGCCGCCACCGGACTGAAATAGTGCATACCAATGAACTTCTCAGGCCGATCCGTAGCAGTTGCCAGCTCATCAATACTTAGAGAAGATGTGTTTGTTGCCAGGATTGCATGGGGTGGAGCATGCTTGTCAGCCTTCGAAAACACTTCTTTCTTCACTTTCATGTTCTCAAAGATCGCTTCTATTATCAAGTCGGCATCTCCCACCGCATCTTCAAGATTTGTTGTTGACTTCAAACGGCCCATTAGGCTTTGTGCTTCAGATAGGCTTAGCTTACCCTTATCGACACCAGTCATTACATCTGAACGGATGCGTTCCATACCATCCTCAAGCGCATCCTGGTTCACATCCACCATCGTGACATCAAAACCATGCCATGCTGAGATGTATGCAATACCTGAACCCATTAAGCCAGCCCCAACAACTGCGATCTTGTTAACGTCCATGGACATTCCTCCTATAGAGCACTCGTCATGGCAACCAAGATGAGATTGGCAAGAGGATCGCTCTCATGAGCATTCCCAATGACCTTGAGAGATCCGTCTTTCATCGTCTGCTTGAACGGAACATCACCTGTAAATATGCCCAGTAGGGTTTCAGCATCGGACTCATAGATTACGTCTGGGCTTGGATATAGCCCATCTCGGAGAGTCATGCTATCCTTAGTAATAACCACGTATTGGTCGCCCTCCTCCGTTCGCACCTGAAGGATTTTACCGTCGTATGGTCCAACCCATTCAGCAAGTCGCTTCTGTAGGTCCTCTTTCTCCCTGATTTGAGCCATCAGGAACTTGAAAAATTCTTGTAGCTGTGACATCTCTCTATTCCTCCTTCTCCATCCATAAATCAATGGCTTCCTGCATCACTTCTTCAATGGTGACAGACCACATATTCCCCTTTCTCTTCTTGATCTCGTCAAGAAAAGCCTTGTATTTGGGATAGTGCATTAGCACCACAATACGACCCTTTCGGTCATTTATGAATGCCTGATGGATCATTTTCTTGGTGGTCCAATACTCATGTTCGATGTCTCCTTCTTCCAGGGTTGGATAAAAGGGCCATTCACCTGTTGGATGATCACGATATTTTGCCATTTAGGATCTCCTCCATTTCTTCACTTCATCACCTGTAGCTTCTTTAAAGCCAGGCCGGAAGGGCCATTGAACAACATAACGCATTCCCTTGACACCATCGACCTCTCCGGAGGACCATCTACCAGTGTACACTCGAGCTCCTGTATTATTACAGAATTGCTCCATAACAACTTCGATGAATCCTTCGGGAGTAAGATTAGCCTCTTCGGACAGCTCTTTCATATTCTCCATGGTTTCTTTATCAAAACTAACTTCCATCCTTCTTATTCCTCCTTATCCTTGAATGCAAGACGGGTATAGGGCAGACCCCATCGCTCCTGATACATGAGGCCTTCCAACGGAGGCCTGCTTGGACCAAGTGCTCTTTCTGAAACTCTCTGACCTATGCAGAAGGCAGTAAGAGGTGTCCAAATTGGTGGGATTCCTAGTCTATCGCGAATTAGTTCTGCATGTCGCGGGTCTGAACAGACCAATGCCTCGTATCCGCATCCGTAGCCCAGCTCCGTGGCTGTCAGCCACATATTTTGAACAGCCATGCCACATACAACTGAGCCAAAAAGCTCATTCGGATATAGGTAGCCCGCGTCGTGCCAGCTCTCACTGGCGCATATAACGATACAAGTATCACTCTTCTCTGGATAGCGGAATAGCTCTCCATCTCTGAGCCTTGCATATACTGCTGCACGATACGGATCGCTGATGAACCAATTGCGTCCACTGGTCAGTTCAAAGGGGGCTCCACCAAATGCGGTCTGAGCCATTTCCTGAGCAATGTCAGCAAGGAAAGTTTTCATTTCTTCATCATCGCGTATAACGACGAATCGCATCATGAGCATATTTTCTGGACTCGGGGCGTGTCGAGCAGCTTCCAAAATCATTTCAATATGTTCATCTGGAATGGGTTCTCCGGTAAATTCCCGGATTGAACGCCGTTGCCGTATGAGCTTCAGAGACTGCAGGTCTTGAACAGTACCTGCTGCTCCTTTGGCTTCTCCGGCTGATTCCGATTTAGCATCTGTTGCCATAATCATACCTCATTCGTTTGAATAGTATACCTGTGGTGACGAGCTCTTACATTTATTCCTTCCGAGAAGAGATTTTCAGGACTAAAATATCCCATTATATGTAGAAACACAGAAAGGATGTGTTGCGGGGGTTTTACGCTCATATTCACCCAGTATTAGCTGAAGCACACAATATGAAATATTCAGGTATGTGTTTCAATAGTTGGAGCACACAAATCCTCCCGGTGACTAGTGCGTTCCTAGACTGAAGAGGAGCCTGATGCTCCTCCTCACATCTATTTCTCGTTGGTTATACCCAGCACACCAAAATCCAGAGACTCTCTTAGGATTTTCACTACCACTGGGACCTTCTCAATGTTCTCGGTAGTAACAGTTCCAATTAGTGAATCTACAATTTGTCCAGTAGTATAGGTGTCGTAACCCGTCATCATTATGGGAACCTCCTTCTCTCTCGCCTGAGCCAGCGTTCGAATATTGGGACCCATACCACCTGTCAGAATGAGGAGATTTGTGTCAGTTTCCATAGCCGCCATACAGATATCTGCTCTATCTCCACTGGTGATTACTGCCTTGTTCTTTGCCCTTCTGAACCATTTTAGTGCATTCTCGGGTGCCATACTGCCCACCATGAAACGATCTACAAGGATATCTTCCTTGTCTTCACCAACAACCATTTGTCCGTCTAGTGCCTTCAGAATCTCTTGAACACTAGGAGCAAAGAGCTCACGATTCCTATAGATTGAACCTAAAAAGTCCATGTCACTGGATTTAATGAATTCTCTTATGCTTCCAGAAACAATCGTCTTTAGCATAGGGGGAACCATATTGAGGGCTATTGTCAAATCCTTGACATTGTGTCTGAGAAAGAGATCCTTTTGGAGCAATACGTCATCAATGGCTGTGACATCCTGAAAATTCACAAGGCAGATAGCCTTTGCACCAAGCTCTTCAGCAATCTGAGGGGTAGAGAGATTCACATGGAGAAGATGCCACGGAGCTTCTGTACCTTCGATCAATACTATATCTTTCCCATCGGACACGTTACTATACGCGTCCAAGATTCTACTCCGTAATTGTTTATATCCAATTCTCAATAATTCATCATAGCTTGATTTCATTCTCTCGATGGGACAAATATTGCTCAGATTGGCACGAAGGTTTAGAACCTGTTTCATCAAAGAGGCATCCGGGTCATTCGGAGCGCCTACTGGCTTGAAATATCCAACCTTCAAGCCCTGCTGCTTGGCGTATTCTGAGAGAGCTAGAGCCACCAATGTCTTCCCGGTTAGGGTCTGACCGCTTATCACGTAATTTTCCGGCATCATTTTTCACCTCCAATTGTAATTTTGACATCAACAGCAGATACACCTTTGCCTTTCTCGTAAGCAAAGGCCGGATTAATGTCAAGTTCCACAATTTCTTCAAAATCGGTGACAAGCTGACTGATTCGTAGAATAGTATCTTGAATTGCCACTATGTCGCTTGGCGGCTCCCCTCGTACACCCTCAAGCAAAGTGCCAATTTTGGTTTCTTTCATCAGTTCACTAGCATCACTTCTTGTCATGGGAGCGAGCCGAAAGGCAATATCCTTCAAGTAGTTTACAAATATGCCGCCAGCTCCAAACATTATGAGCGGCCCAAACTGAACATCCCGCGAGCATCCAATTATCAGCTCTTTTCCTTCTTCAGCCATCTCCTGCACATCCACACCATAGATGATGGCTTTGGGCATATGTTTCCGAGCGTTCTCAACGATTTCAAGAAACGCCGCTTCTACTTCTCGAGGTGTTTTGAGACCCACCTTAATACCGCCAATGTCGCTCTTGTGGACAATATCAGGACTAGCAATTTTTAACACCACAGGATATCCGAGTTCCTCTGCTTTTGCTGTGGCCTCCTCAGCACTGGTTGCCAGTCTGATTTTAGCTACAGGAATACCATAGCATTCCGCAATCGCATGAGCCTCACTGCCCAACAGAACTCGTCTTTCATCTTCGCGAACCTCCTGTATGATCTCCTTCACTCTGTCAGTATCAGCTTTATACTTGGGTATTGATTCATCCTTCACGCTATCTCTATTCAATACATATTGATAGAGCTCAGCCAACGCATTAACAGCACGTTCCGGAAAGTCAAAGACTGGAATTCCTCCGTCTGTCAGGACAATTCTGGGATATACCATTGAATTGCCACCCATGAATACAGCAAGCAGCGGCTTGTCCGGATATTTTTTGTGAGATTCAACAATCACTTGTGCAGTTTCTGTTTCTTTTGTCATGGCCTGAGGAGTAACCAGTACTAATACAGAGTCAACCTTCTCATCTCGCAGAGCTGCCTCTGTGCAAAGTGCATAGTCTTCAGGTTGAGCAGTCCCAAGCGCATCAATCGGATTGTAGACTGCTGCTGCTGGAGGCAGCTCCTCTCGCAGAAGTTCAACTGTGTTCTGAGAGAGCTCCGCAATCTCTAATCCATGTGCTTCGCATGCATCTGTGGTGATGATGCCAGGACCGCCTGCATTGGTGATAATTGCCACCTGATTTCCAGCTGGGAGATGCATATCATCAAACACGTTTGCGATATCAAAAAGCTCAGCCATACTGGTTGCTCGGCTTACGCCTGACTGTTTGAATGCGGTGTCATATGCGGTATCACTGCCTGCGAGAGATCCCGTGTGCGATGAAGCCGCTCTTGCCCCAGCTTGACTTACCCCAGACTTGATCACAAAGATGGGCTTCTTTTGAACTACTTTCTTGCACACATCCATAAATTTCCGTCCATCAACTACGGATTCAATATAGAGCAGAACAAATGTTGAATCAGGGTCTCTTCCAAATGCCTGAATCAAGTCGGCTTCATCAAGTTGTGCCTTATTTCCCAGACTGACAAATTTGGAAAATCCAATTCTTTCCATGAGACTCCAATCTAGAATTCCCGTCATCAGAGCACCCGACTGAGATGCAAATGCGATTGTACCCTTTGAGGGTGTTCCTGCAGAGAATGAAGCATTGTAGGGCGCATGAGTGTTGATTATTCCGAGACAATTCGGACCCAGCATAACCATCCCGTGTTCTTCTGCAACTTTTGCTATTTCCTTTTCAGCCTCTGCTCCTTCATGTCCAATCTCTTTGAATCCGGCAGTTATGATTACCAATGCCTTGACTTCTTTTTCAGCGCATTGCTTAACAACGGTCAGAACGTATTTGGCAGGAATGACTATAACAGCCATATCAACATCGCTAGCAATATCATTTACAGCTCTATATGCCTGATGTCCAAGAATTTCTCCAGCTTTTGGATTGACTGGATAGATTCTGCCGCCGAATCCGCTATCGATGAGATTTCGCATCACATCGTTGCCAAGTTTTCCCTTTGTTGCGGATGCGCCAATCACTGCAATCGATTTTGGATCGAACATCACATCAATTCCTTTTTGTCTGTCCAATTTCCTACACAACCTCATGACAGTTAGATTCGTGCTTTTGGGGCAATGCATGAGTGATATAACTCATTGCCTAACGGCCGTGTAGGGAGGATGATTTCTACCACTAAAAAACTATGTTTCCTTCACCTCATCTCTTTGGATTGATGAGGGTATCTACCCAGTATTACTCACTTCCATATTTATGTATGACCCAGGTGTTACTTAGATGAATACCTCGGTAGGCTCAATGTAGTACTGCCGAAATCTTCACAGAGAGATAATTGGTGGAAAAAATGAAACTTGTAACACTACATGTCCCAGAAACCTACATCGATGGATTGGAGAAATTGGTTGACAGCAATCTCTATCCCAATAGATCTGAGGCAATTCGTATAGCAATCCGTGACCTGCTTAAAAGAGAGCTCTGGGGTTAGATTCAGCCTTCACCTAGGACCGCCTTCGTGTGAGAAACGCCACGAACCTGTATGGCTGAGCGTCCACCCCGCCCTTTCATTTATGCAGAGTAATGAGATACAAGTGCAGGTCAAGATTTGATTTTGACTACCGGCCTAGTAATGGGCAATTATTTCAGAACTGAATTTTGTTGATTGCGATTTTCCAAATTAGTTGGTTGAATATGGACCTATCCAGCAAAAACAGCAAATCTTCATTGTGTCTACCTGAATTGCTTTAACTGGATAAATGATTACATTCATGTAAATTGCAATTTTGCTTTCCCCGTCAGGAGAAACCATTCATGGACTCAGATGTCAAAGAAAAAATGAAACAACACAAGACCATCAGAGTTATTCGTGGTTGCCCTTGTTTCAAAGTCTTCGGTGATGAAAAGCTCTGTGTCAATGACGACAGCATTTTGGAACTTGATGTTATGGAGATGGATCCATCGTTCTTCAATTTACATACAACGAAAGAATCACTAGAAAAAGAGAAGGCCGATAAGGGAAATCTATGTTATCTCTGCATATACTCCAACTATCCTGACAATAGGGTGTACTGTATTTCACAGGGTTGGAACCTTAGGATACATGGCAAGGACGTCAGAGCTGATGAGCTGGAAGATGCAATGCAATTTCTATCAACAACTGATAAATCCGCCAGTGCAGAACTATGTAGTGATTGTCTCTATAAATTCCTCCTCACTCTGGGAGAATCTTTTACCGACATTATGTCAGAAACTGAGAAAATGGAGGAAATCAAGAAATATGTTGATGAATTCTCCATCATGATAGCAATCAAGCTGAGTGAAACAGATGATCAGATGGGGGCAATAGGGCAATTAGAAGATAAGGGTGAAGAATTAGACCATGTTGCGATTATTCAGAGATACCTTATTCAACTTCAGGACCAACAAAATGAATACGTGAAGATTCATGAGAGACTTGAGAGAGAGGACGCTCCGTGTTGGATATTAGATTTGATTGAGGAAAGGCAGAAACTGGCACGTCTTGAATTTCAATTTTACAGTCAAGTCCTTCTTCTGAGGAGCATTACCGATTTTCATTTGGTAATCAAAGTGCTGTATTTTATTCTGGAAACCTCTTCTAGAATTCTTGCGCTTAACTCGGACATCCACAGCAAAATCCCTTCAGAAGAATTCATCGAGAAAAGCAAATACGACGGTGAACTGGCTATACTTTTAAATTATAAGAGCAAGGGCAGAGCTATTGAACATAACTTCGGAAACATTCTTCAAATCCTCGGAAGATTGTGAAAAAGATGGGATATGAATAGGGAAGAGAGCAGTAATGAAGGAGCCAAAGGCATTCGGGTTCTGCCCCTGTTATAGGGACTTCAAGGGTGAAATCCTCTGTGTTAATGATGACGATATAATAGACATCGAACCCATGACGCTAGGCACAGACATTCTTGGATCCAATCCTACTACAGAGGAGATAGAGCGATTCAGGTGCGACGACGGCCAGACATGCTATATGTCCATTTACATAGACAATGGCGGAGTCTATTGTTTATCTCAGGGGTGGCCTATTCGTATTCATGGGAGAGATGTGTCTGCAGAAGACTTGATCACAGCACTCAGGCTCTATTTCATTGGCGAGATTCAACCCACTCTTGATTGTGCAACTTGCATATACGGCATCCTCCTTGCTTTAGTAATGTCAGAAGAGAAGCAATTTGACTCAATCAAAAGATACCTTGATGAGTTCTCTTTAAAAATCGCTATCAATCTGAGCGAACTAAGCTCAGTGGAAGATGAGGAAGAAATTGATTACTTCGGAATCGTCAGAGCATATCTTGTAGATCTCCTCGAACAACAGAAATTCTGGCACAAAGCACAAAGAGGTATAGAGGAAAAAGAAGAAGATGGAGATTGGCTGAAAATTCTGGCCAGGCATATGGAAACACTTGATCGTCTGCAATTCCAGTTCTATAGCCAGGTTCTGAATATAAGAGGGACTGAGAACCAAAGAATACTGGTTAGGATGCTGTACCATATTCTGAATACCGCGAAGGATATCTTCGAGGCAAATGATGCAGTATCAACGATAATCATGTCTGATAGAGGCACGTCATACAGAAACAATAATGATAACGATATTGCAAATAGAATGGAAGAGTACGTTGAGAGGAGCATGACCATCGACCACTTTTTCGGGAACATTCTAGATATAATGAAGTCCACATAACTGCCAATTCGGTCGCTGCAGAGTCATTATGATTCCTAGAACAGACGACTTTGACTTCTGCCATTCAAATTTCTGATTACTTAGTTGTCAAATCCGTAAGTATTGACAAGCCACTGCACATATTTCCTTACCCCATTTTCCAAGCTTGTTTTGGGTTGCCAACCCAACGACTTGAGCAGACTTATGTCAATATCCGTGATTACAACGTCTCCTGCCCATCCCCTCTTAGAACCTGTATATTCAATCCTTGCCTCTTCCAAGTTGAGAGATTCCACTACCAATTCAGCTATGCGTGAAACCTTGAGCCGCTCACCAGAACCAATGTTTATGGGAAGATAGCCCCCATCTATATTTTGTGATACGCAGAGTGTTGCATCAACTGCATCACTGACATACATGTAGGATTTTTCTTGACGCCCATCTCCTAGGACCTCCAATCGTGAGGGGTTTCTCTTCAGCTTCATGAAGAAATCATATATGACTCCATGCGTTGAACGAGACCCAATGATATTGGCGAATCGTAAGCTTGCACATTTAATGCCGTAGAGCGTTGAAAAGGATGAAAGATACATCTCTACAGCACCCTTTGCAGCCCCGTAATTGCTTATCGGGCGGAATGCGGTCGACTCAGGCGTGGGAAACTCATCAGTTTCACCATAGACTGTTCCTCCTGAGGATGCAAAAAGAATCTTGGCAACATCATTCTTTCTGGATTCATCCAATAGTTTCATGCTCCCTACGACATTGATTTCAAAATCCCAATACGGTTTCTGGACACTAAGACGTACATCTGGCTGCGCTGCAAAATGCAAAACAATGTCAACATCTTCAAGAGCTCTTTCTAGGTCATCATTAGATGTTATCGATCCTTTGATGAAACGGAAGTTATCCTTGCTCATATGGGATTCAATATTGGATTTCAAGCCCCCTGAGAGGTCATCTAGTACTACTACGTCGTTCTTTTCGATCAGGGAGTCAACCAAATGACTTCCGATAAACCCAGCCCCGCCAGTTACCAGCACTCTACTCATATTCAAGACCTAATCACGAAAAAAAGGCGGTTGATAAATATGTATTCCTAGACGGAAAAACGCGGGTCTTCCAGTATTGCTCGAATAAAATCTATGGCAGAATGAGTAACTCGTTCAATATTCCACTCATCAACAAACTCACGGTATAATCTCCATTCCTCCAAAAATGCTGACCCGATAACTCCTAGCTCTTCTTTTGTAACTGGGTCACCTTTTCCCATCCCAGAGCAAATTTCAACCAGGGCATGAAGACCCCATTTCATATCGCCATCAGAACGTTCGAACACAAATGGGAAGCTCCGGCATACACCAGGCCGAGCAGGATGAACCATACACAAATTATCCTTCAGAAACACGCAAGAATCATCTTCTAGCTTCTTAAGTGCAGGATATGCAGGTCCTCTTTCTGTTAAGACTGATGGTGTGTCTTGAAGACCCATTGGAATAGTTTCATCCTCGGGAACAACATAGAAGTCGAGAGCTCGCATCATTTGATTTGCAGAAAGTCCAAGAGCATACGCAAGCCTCGCAATATCTCTTCCATTTACCGTCACCAAAATTTGCTCGTGCCGACAACACGCCCCACATTGTGTGCATTCAAATCGAACGTCAGTAGATATGTCTTTCCTGCTATTGCCATTCTCAGACAGCTAGGGCACGACCTAAGAAAAAGTTTCGAGGTACTTCTTCAGCTTTGTGAGACCGTTTTCGATTGACTCCATATCAGTTGCATATGAGAATCTCAAATTGTAATCATAATCGGTACCAAATGCTACTCCGGGAGTGCTACATACTCCGACCATTTTCAGCAGCAGTTCTGCCAGGGTTGCACTGGTAAGTCCATATTCTGAGAAGTCTGGAAAGACATAGAATGCACCCATAGGGTTAGCACACTGGATGCCTTCAATCTCACAAAAGAGCTCTGTTATGCGATCACGGCGCCTTTGATACTCGGCTCTAACATTCTCAATAAAGCTCTGATCTCCCCTTAAGGCTTCAATGCCAGCATGTTGAACAAACGATGTAGCACACGAAGTTGTATTTTGCTGAATACGTACCAAGTTATTGATAGATTCAGGATTGCCTATTGCGTAGCCTAGTCTCCAACCAGTCATAGAATAAGCTTTGGAAAACCCGCTTATTGCCATCGTACGCTCCATAGAGGGGTCAACTTTTAGCATACTCTTCTGTTCAAAGCCATCGTAGACTAATGCATCATATATCTCATCACTGAAGACCAAGAAATCATAGTCTTCTGCCACATCGTGTATCAGCTTCAAATCCTCTTCGTCTAACACCCCACCCGTTGGGTTATTCGGGCTATTGACTATGATAGCGCTAACATGCCTATTTGCACGAGCCTTCAATAATTCCGGGTCCAGTTTGTAATCCATGCTAGTAGGTACATCAATTGGTTTTCCACCAGCAGTTCTTACCATGACGCGATATGTTGGCCAGGCCGGCGACAAAACTAGGACATCATCTCCTTGGTCGATTGCAGCATAGAGCCCACCAAAGAGCGCCATCTTTGCCCCGGGTGTAACAATAACATTCCTTCTGCCATCAATCTTAATCCCCCTTTTCCCATAGGTTTCTTCTATGGCGTCCAAGAGCGGAGGTATGCCCCGCGCGGGCGTGTAGCGTGTATGCCCAGCCTTGAGTGCATCGATTGCAGCGTCTACTATATTCTTCGGAGTGTCATAATCCGGCTGCCCAACCTCAAAGTGATAGACTTGTCGACCCTCTCGTTCAAGACGATTGGCCAATTCAAACATCTTGAGGGTACCCGATGCCGGAATTCTTTCCATTATGTGAGATGTCCAGTCCATATCAGACCCACCAAGGCGTGACTATAAGCACTCTACAGATGTATGGTTCTTCTCTGAGTGGTATTATATCCCTTTTGGCAACATACAATCTCTAAGACTCTTCTCAAGTAACGTCTTTTGATGTTCAGTACCATGTACGTTGATATGGTCGACAGCAGCCTGCCCTAAGCCCTGATTGTGTGCCTTCAGAAGGTGAGGGATATCAAAGGGGTCAAATCCGAGTAGTTTCGCACAGTAGGAGTCGATAGCTACGGGGTCCTCTCCAACGACTACCCCACCAACGAATTTGGTCTTCTTTTCTTCTCGCTTGCCAAGAACAACATTTGTCATTTCAAGAATGGTAAAATCGGGTTTGTAATGGAAGAGTAAGTCTTGCAACACATCATCGATTGCATCATGATATACAGACTTGTCTTTCTCGGGAATCAGGCCAAACAGATTCTTAACAGACCCACCTATAGTACATATATTGGGTTCTGCCTTCAGAGTTGCGAGATTTACAAGAAATTGCGAGTTCTCTATTGTTTCTGGCATCTCATGTTTTTGAAAGAAATTCCCCGGAAAATCCACAGGCACCTTCTCATCCTGGCTGAGATTCTTGAAGCGTACACGCTCAGATAACGCAGTAGTACAACCCAAATTATGGAAAGCGCTTTCTGCACTACGAATCGGATTGTCACTCTCAACAACAACCAGTTTCGCAATATCTTCAAACACATTCACTACAGACATCATCATTCCTAGGGAGGTATTTCCAGGCAATGCAGGATCATATATGGATGGTTTGATGATAATTTCATCAATGCCCTCTGCGAACCGAACTGGTTGGGGAAGCTTTGAAATGGCGACAGATAAAGCCTCCAAGGGGTTCTTCTTCACGGCCACCGAAATATCAGTAGTTAATTGCATAGCTTACAATACCTATCGTGGGATTTTCAGTTGAGTGAAACGCCATAATTTGAGCAGGATCACTCGAACGAGATACAAAATCATCTCATTCACACTATTCGTATTCTTGATTCAGGTTCCGAAGAATAATCGCCTAGCTCTGCGCTTCCGCTCTTCCTCGCTATCGTCAGTTTCAGGTGGCGGCGGAGGCGGAGGGGGCGTTTGTTTCTCATTTTCTTCTGTCCCATCTGAAGCTTCGCCAACATCTTCGTCCTCCAAGTCCTCATCATCTTCTAATTCCTCGGGCACCGGCGGTTCATCCATCGGACTCCAAGATTTAGGTGCAGACATTGATTCCTTCTCCGTGTATTCACCTTCGGAAGTTTCATCCATTTCTGACTCGTAGTCTTTCCAAGTGAAGGATGGTTCATCAGAATCCTCTAAATCAGATGTGTCCACATCTTCTTCAATCTCAGAGTCTGTTTCCTCATGGCCAATAGCATCCGAGTCTATTGGTGCTACTTCTGCAATAGTATCTGCAGTTTCTATTGGCTCTTCACTTGAGGGCTCAGCGGGCTCTGTTTCTTCCAATTCATAGGGCATTGGCTCAGCTACTTCAAAATCCTCTTCGAAATCGCGTGCCTCACCATCCGTCAATGATTCTTCACTCATTGAGGCAGTAGTTCCGGCGATTGAGTCAACCATGCCAGAAGACGATTCGTCTACAGATAACTCGTCATGTTCTTCTTCCGTCAAGTACTCTTCGTCGGATTCTTGTTCATACTCGGCATCTTCTGGAAAATGGCTGGATTCGAAATCCGTTCCGGGATGCTCATCTTCCAATTCTTCATCTTCCTCATCAGCGTATTCTTTGTCATCTTTTTCCCTGTCGAATCTCAGACCTAGCTGTTCACTAAGACAGCTTTCACATCGTTTCGCAGCTGCAATCAGTCCATCATGAATAAACTCTTCGAGGGTTTTTGCATCCGCTTTGTATCTGCTTGACCATTTTACAAATGAATCGACCATTCTAAGGGCATCTCGGACACCCATCCAGTATTCATCTGATTTCTTCTTCTCGGAATTCAAATCGAGCACCACTCCGGAGCTTGTGATATATTGAGAAAAGGGTTTCCATAACAAGTCTAGTATTATAGGCTATTTTTTCCTCTTTTCCAAAATCTCTTCAACGAGTTCGCCAAGATTGTATATCAATTGGTTCTTCTGATAGTCTTCAATTTGATCCCCCACAAAGACAATCCGAGTAGGGATCCCTGCTCCCAGCTTCTCACGGACCTCGTTCCTGTAGATAGATTCTATTTCAGGATCGGGCTCTTTCATTATAATGAGCACGCCCTTCGCACCAGTAAATGTGACGGTCAAGAGAACGTCAAGCGCGGTGTGCTTTGGAGACATGGTCACGGCACGTACATCAGTGCCCTCAGCTTCAATTTCAGTTGATCCTATTCGAATTCCATCAATTGAAACCACATTCTCATTAAGAACACGCAATACTTCATCCAATAAGGAATCATCAGGACCAACAACGGTTACTTTGAACAGATACTTGGCCCTTCTCTTTTTGCCATCAGATTCATTATTCGTTTTAGGCGACATTTGATTTTCCTCATGATTCTTGGCCTTTCATATCGCGAGTGCTATGAAATCTATGAAAACAAAGTGTGGATTGGCTGATATGTCTTATCTTCACATCAAAATTCATGGAACCATGCTAGCCTAACACTCTTAAGAAGCTCCAATCAAGTGCGATTTGGAGATTCACTTGGTAACAAAAGATGATGTATTTGAAGCTCTCAAGTCAGTACAGGATCCCGAGCATCCCATCTCTATTACTGATCCGAGAATTGGTATTGTAAAGAAGGATTACGTCAATACGAATGATGAAAGCATTTCTGTTCAATTCAAACCAACCGTGCCATACTGTCCGATGGGTGGATTAATTGGCGTATTGATTAGAAGACGGTTGGAAGAGGTATTCCACCATAAGAAGATAGAGGTTTCACTGGTACCGGGAACTCATAGTCAAGAAGACGCAGTGAATCAGATGGTATCGGATGACACCAGATACAATCAAATCCTAAACAAAATGAAAGAACAAGGAATGGCATAGGCAACCCTGTTATTCCACTCATATCCGTAGAATACTGAAGAATAGAGATGATTTTATGCGTAAAGGTGGTTTCCTAATATCGCTTGGCACCATTTTGGTTATAATTGGATTCATCTTTCTTATGGTGGAAGGCGGCTCTGTTGATACATTCTTCTTTGTTTTTCCATTCTTCTTTTTCGCAGGCAGTAGCTCGCCCGATTTTATGATTATCCTACTCGTAATGATCTTTCTCGCGTTTACTCTGTTCTTTTTTTGCATACCGCTGAGATGGGGTTCGCGAAGCCCTCGTGCACTCGATTATGAGCACCAGGCTGAAATACAAGAATATTGCCCATATTGTCATAGCAGAATCAGTAATGATGCCATTTATTGCCACAAATGCGGCGAGAGAGTTGTAGATTCCGAGTAAGCACATTGGGATTACAAATGCAATTGAGTGTGTCTTGTGTGGTCAACGTAAGAATCCCCGGGGTTGAAGATTTATCAAGAATCAACGAGATAGAGGAGGAAAGTTTCCCACACCCTTGGAATCCAGATGTATTTCAAGACATTGTGGAGTATCAAGGCAAACTGATGCTCGAAGGTGCAATCATCCGAATGATAGTGGCGACTAAGCAAGATAGAGTTGCAGGATATATTGTATGGACAGAAGGTCGGAATCTTTCCGAAGGGCATATCCTCAATATTGCAGTCAGGAAAAAGCTATGGGGTCGGGGTATAGGTCGCAAGCTACTTGAGTATTCAATAGACTCCATGACTCAGCAGAATATGAACCAAGTACGTCTTGAAGTGCGTGAGGGCAATTTGAGAGCCAGAGAGTTTTATGAACAACGGGGATTTCAACAAAAGGGCAGGTTCCCCGCCTATTATGAAGATGAGGATGCACTCTGCTATTATTTACGTCTTTAATTCTTTGCGGCTGGTGATCATCTTAGGACCGATGACATCTCGATAGAGATTCAAATACGACTGGTCGCGTGAAACTATGAATAGCTGGTCCTCTTGCAAAGCACCGCCAAGAAGGATTTCTCGACTGTCAATCACAGCAAGTGCCATTGGGACAGACGTCTGCCAGATTCTCCAACCCTTGAGTACATCCAGTTCTGGAGATGGTTCGTCGCTTTCGGGGACAACCAATATCCTACGACCGGGCTCCTTAATTCTAGAGAGTTTCTTGAGATCAAGACAATCGGTCGAGAATACAGAAAGAAGCACCGAGTTTTCTGCTCTATTTGCCATGTCCTGCATATGAGCACATGCCTCCTCCTCGCCAGAAATATACCAAGTATCTTTAGTAGGAATTAGAGCCAATTCCTTTCCTGCTTCATTAATGGCTTCGATTGAATTAACAGTATTCGTGCCAGCAGTTTTTGCCTTCTTAATAGCATCTTGCAGGCTAGTTCTGATTTTGGTTAGTGTCTGTTTCCTGCTGGCAGCCCAGTCTTTGAAATCAGCAGTCGATTCATTGCGAGTAGAGGTGAATTTCTCAGAACGTATCTCACGAAGATTGGATGTTGATTCGGTCATATCAGCCATAGCTCCTTCTCCGGTCTTACTCAGATTGTCTATTTTTGCTGATACGCTGTTACGAATCTCCTCATTGATTCCATATGCCTTGCTACTGAATTCTGCTTTCAGGTCGAGTCCTATTGATTCAAATTTTCGAGCGGCTTTTTGGTTGGCAAGCATTACATTCTGTTGAGTATTTTCGAATAGAGTCCTCCTCGAACGGGTCATCTGTGCGACAATCCGCTTTAACAGACTCTCAAATTCTTCAGCGGTAGTATCAGCTAGAGCGGCGACCTCAACAAAGCCAGCCTTCATATCATCTTCAGCTTGCTCCACCTCTTCTCGAGCAGGACTAATTATCTCGATTAGGCTCTCTGAAACCAGTTGTGAAGTTGCTTCAGCAACATTTGCCAGTTCATCCATGGTCTGGTTTATTGATGCATCACTAGTGGAGCTGAAGTTATCAAGGGTTGCCCTTACCCGCCCCTCGTTCTTTGATAGCATATTCTGAACAATGGTTTCAAGTTGACCCGCCTGACTCTCTCCAAATTCGTTAAGAGACTCCAATGACTCATCTGCTGATTTCTGTAGTCCTTGCCGCATTACAGCAATATCGCCATTGAGTTTTGTTGCCAACTCGTTTACAGAAGAGGATACATTCTTCGTTGTTTTGTTGATATAGGAGGAACTCGATTCGATTGCCTTTCTTGACTCAACTTTTCTCTCATCGATTGATGAGAGAACTTCATCTCTAGCAGATTCATGGGCAGCTAAAACCTCTTCTTCTCTATCAGTAAGGCTTTGCTGGTATTCGCCAATCTTCTCAGAAGTTGATTGAATAACTTCACCAGCAACATTATCCATTTTCTTGCTAGTATCTGAGAGCACCCGCTGCCAAGATTCTTGTTCCCCAGAAATGTACGAGTCTATTGTATTACGAACTCCTGTTGAATTTTTAGTCAGAATATCCTCAGTTTCCTGACCGAGAGAGGATAAGCGCCCAGAAACATTATCTCTTGCACCAAGAACAGAAGTATGGAACTCCTTGGATACTTTGACTAAGTTGTCACCAAAGTGTCTGACAGTGGAAGCTTCCAGTTCAGCAAGTGATTCTTCAGTTTCGCTGAGTCCTCCATTAATTTCTTGTAGAACCATCTCTGATGATTTGGAGATATCCTGTTTCTTCTCTGTCGTGAATTCGTCGAGCATTCTCCGCATTGCCGCCAAATTATCCTTAACCTTGTCAACACGTAGACCAACTTCGGAGGCGAATTCCTGTTGTAGTTTGATTGAATCTTCATCCAGACTTTCCATTTCGGATTTCAGGGAATTTTTGAACTCAGTATGAGCAGACGAAATCATGTTTCTTGCCTCAACAGCTTGGCTCGACAGAAGTCCATTGAATGTCGATTCGATGCTTTGAGTCAATGATATGAACTGACGAGTGATATCCTCTAATTGAATATGGAGCTCCCCGCGCATTTCCTCAGCGTGACTATCTATTCTCGAAACTTGTTCACTGATTGTTTGATCAACTTCCTTCTGGACTCGGGCATAATGTGAATCTATTGTTGAAACGCTTTCAGCCAGACGTTCATTCAGCTTGGCGTTAAGCATATCGTATACAGTTTCAGCCTTCCCAACTTGTTTTTGAGCGGAAGTTAGATATTCTTGCGTTATCTCATCCAATACGGAGTTTATACTAGTTTCGTATTCATTGGTAGAAACTTCGATTTTAGATAGGATCGCCTCGTTCCTAGTGGCAGTCGATGAACGAACACCAGAAAATGATGATTTTACTCGATTCGTGAAACTCTCAGCTAGCTTGCCCAATTCATTCGATTCATTCTCGAGAACGCTACTGATTTCTTTTGTGGCGCCCTGTACTTTTTTATCAATATTTCTGCCTGCTTTGGAGCCCCATTTCTCAAGGTCCGCATCAAGCTTCTTGCTTGTTTGTTCCAACCTGACGGTTTGAGCCTCAGCCTGTTTGTTGAGAAGGCCTGCGACATTAGAACGTGCCTCATTGATGAAAAGCTCTGTGTTGCTAGAAATCCCTCTTGCCATCGAGCGCAGTTCTGTATGTTCCTCTGTTGTTGTTGCACTCACTCGGTCAAGGTGACCGCTGATGATACTTCTCATAACTTCATGGAAGCTATTTTGACCATTGGCAAGTTGATCAAGCTGAGATCTCATCGATTGCTGCGTTGTTTCCACTTGCGATGTGACCTCTTCTTTCCATGCGTCAATTCCTTCATCTGTGTCCACAGTAGTGGCAATGGCGGATTCAATTCTCTTCTTGGTAAGATCTGCATGCCTTCTATTGAATTCCCTAGCTGTGCTAATCACTTCTTCGAGCGATGCTTGAGCTTCAATGGATGCTTGAGAGAGGTCAGTTTCAGCTTCAGTAGTCTTGCTTTTGAGATTCTCGGAGAGAAGCATTAGTATCTCTGAAATTTCGTTGGAGGTTTCGAGAGCGTGGGCGTCCATTTTGGATTGGATTTCTTCGGTAGTGGATCTGAGGGAGGCTAACGTTTCAGAAGTTGCTTTGATAACAGCATTCTTGGCGGCATTAATGAATGCATCAGTTCTTTTCTTCAACTCAGCGACAGATGTCTTCACTTCTTTCTGATCATGTTCTAGGGATTGGTCATATTCTTTGGCAAGGGCATCATTTTGTTCCTTTAGCTGATTTTGAGTGGCATCGAGCTCGGCATGCAGTTCAGCCAAATCAGTACCAATAGTCTCTTCAAGTCCTTCATCCAGACCGGAAAGAATCTTTGACAATTCTTCGTTGTATTCATTCAGGGTTTTGTTGGTCGATGAAACAACAGCATCGACTGTGCTCTTCAGTTTATGGAGAATACCTTCTTCATAATCAGTATAGATGCCCTGCAATTCACTATCCGCTGCCTCGTAAGAATCTAAGAGGCTCTCTACCATTTGGTCGGTCTTTTCAGCATGAGATTTCAACTCCTCTGTCTTTGATACAGAGATTTCTTCTAGTTGTGTAATCAATGTTGAAACCGACTCTGAGATCGCTGTAAGTGGGAGGATTGCCCGATAGATCGTGACTACTCCCTCTATTGGTTCAACAAGCCCTTTCTTTTCCAACCGTTTCAAGGCTCGTTCGACCTTGTCCAGACCCTCATTCAAAATAAGAGCCACTCCGCCTGCGGTCATGTTCCCTCCTCTTATTACTGGGAGGAGCACCAAGGCTTCAGTTTTTGACAGTCCTAAATTTTCCTTCAATACCGGAATTGCACGAATACTTTTGCTTTTGCTCAAATCGAATCTACCGCCTATTTCCGAGATAACTCCCAGACTTTTAGGTTTGCTCTACAAGACCTGCAACCAACTCAAATAGATTTTTCAGTGAAGATATCTTCACAGGAGGCTGAATGTTGTCAACAACAGCCTCAACCTCTACAATCAATGAATCCTTCTCGCTCTTGGCAATGGCAACTTCAAACAGACGAGAAATATTCTTCTTAAGAGGACCTATTTCTTCTTTGGAGAACGTCCCTTTAGCTTCTATAGTAAGAATCCACCAATTCGTGGTTAAGTCACTCACTCTGGCGTCCAGATTGAACCACTTTGAAAAGAGATTGGAATATAGCTTGAACGCATTGAAATCCAAAATAGCTTCATTTAGCGGGTTGATCAACACGATGCCTCTTTCGAAATCAAAATGGAAAATATTGCCATTCCCAGCGACCAACATTACATTATTCTCGTTGACTTTGGAATAGTTTTCCCACTCCTTCTTGAACTTGGAATTGAAGTGCCTAATCGAGCTTACTCTTAGTGTCGATAACAGGTCCTTAATGGGGAGTCTCTTATCTTTCATAACCCGACCCCTCTGGTCCAAAATATACCGACGTACTTGGTCGAGGTACTGCGAATAGCAGAACTTGGGTAGGTTCTGGGGTTCAACCCCTAGCTCGATTAATACATTTAGGAAGTTCCGATCTTTACAAGCTGGACGGACAGTACAGCTCAGACGATCCTCCTGGCATGCCTGGCACTTGACAGAGTACAACTCCATCATATCTTTGGCCAATTCGCTATCAGCTTCGATATTCAGAATATCTATCCGTTCAGCCAAATCACCCTTATGTTCAACAATTCTCATACCAGACTCATCTCCTAATTAGACTACTTCAGGGATTCTGTGTTTTTTCAGAACTATACTTGATAGAATGACCACTGATTGCAGTCGAATCAATTTTGGAGATTTACTATGATAAACCTATGGAAGTCGGACCCGCAAAAAATCCAGTTCTAAAGAGGAAACTAGCCCTTCTGCAGCTTTTTAGACCAGTCGCGAAGATCCTTGTTGAGTCGTGCAATATCATTTTCATTCAAGGTAGCAGTTGGCGGATATGACTTCAGCTCACGCGCGCGCTTTCCAAACTGAAATAAAACGGGGGTATGACCCTCAATTAATGTCGTTAGCTTATCCCTAACCTGCTCAAGAGCCCTTGCCATTTCCTTTGCTTCAGTTTTTGGATTTACCAGATTCTTCAAGTTTGCCATCAATCCATCAATATCTGAGGGTAGTTCGTCGGGCCTGGGTGATTCCGATTCACCATTCTCTTCAGAAGAAGTCTTTTTTTGCACAGGTTTCTTCTTTGATGCCGTGGAATCATTGTGTGCTTCATCCAATTTGTCGAGAGCGTCCGATAAGTCCTCAATAGTCTTGTTGTATTTTCTTTCTATATCGTCAAGCTGACGGACGATTATGCTCACTATTTCTTTGGTTTCGGAAAATGATACGGACATCTCATCTAGGCGCTCTTCAAGAACAGATAGACCAGCAACATACTGCTGCATATCTTCAATCTTCTTTTCCAAGACATCCAGTTTCTGGGTTTTAATCTCGTTGATTCCTTCGTCAACGGATTCCATTTTCTTTAGCAGACTATCTGTCTTCTTCTCAAGTTCGTCACTCTCGCTCGCTTCAGCAAGTGCGTTCATATCTGCCTTCAAGTCATTCACTGCTATCAGGACATCATCAATTTTCTTGAACATAACCTCAGTTTCTTTGGCATCCAGAATTTTTGAAACCTCTTTATCAAGTGCCTCCAAATTCTTTGAGAGTCCATCAACCTTCTTGTCAATGGCATCCATTCCTTTTGAAGTGTCAGATTCATCTATTGCCTTCTCAAGACCGTCAACAGACTTCAGCAAATCATCGACCTTGGATACAGATTCCATCTGTGAAGAAACAGCTTCTATCTTATCTTCCATGGAGCTGACTTTTTCATCAATGTCGGAAAGAGTCGAGAGAGGTTCCAATGCGTCTTTCATCTCTGCAACTTCCTTACCGAGATTGTCAATCTTTTCATCGAGTTCGGAGATTTTTTTACTCTCGCCTGACATATGCTCCCCTACTGTGGCGCTGTTGGTTATTTGTGAAAGTGAACAAGTTATTTAGGCTTTCGGGGGTGTGTTCCTTCCTTTAATCCGTATTTTCAAACGTCTCTTGCACGTATTATTTCTATGTCGAATTTCTCGAGAAGGGGGAGAATATTATTACGCTGTGAGGATTTGGTGCCTTTCCAATCGATAATAGCTGACTCAATAGTTTCAAGTGACCTACCTATCATTTGCTTTGCGACTTCTTCAGTCATATTTTCCAGGGCATATTTTGGAGCCATGTGGCCGAATATTGCTTCGCCCCCTAACACCATTTTATTGAATTTGCTGACATAATGAGTCCCCCCAATTCCTATAGAAGCAGTCTTGGAGAAGGGTTCGCCACTGCAATCAACTGCGGCTTTTGCTACGGCGCTGGCTCCGCCTCTATGTTTCCAGTATGTTTCATCACTTCCAAGTTCTACGAACACCAGAGGAGTGCTCATCGATGTAGGACCATGATGAGTAGCTTCCATAGACACGTCAAATTCAGCCAAGTCATTGTCTTCTTGAGCGTCGTTGAGGGACTTGAGGGCTCTTGACACGAGGCTTGCAGCAGAAATCGATAACGTTGATGGTTCGCCGCCAAATCTTGCCTCTGAGCCGAGATTACCCGTGCTATGTGTTAGGAGGGCTGGCTTTCCAGATTTTGACCGATGTCTGGAACAGAAGATATACGCCTCTGCTTCGAAATGTTTGTCAAGATGATTTGTAAGAATCAAATCACGGGCACTGGTTACTAGCTTGGTATGTTTGTTCATAGCCCATATAGGATTGCTATCGAATGTTTCTCCTGTTTCCTCGAATCCAAACTCCTCTATGAGTATTTTCCGAATTGTAAGACTTGCGATATCCTTCTCAGAAGTGACGAGAACTCTCAAGAAGGCACCTCTTTCGCCTTCGTGCGACATTTCGCCAGAAGAGGCTCCAGTCCATGGTCTTCTATCTCAATGTGAACTCTCTCATCAAATGCCTTCTTGATTTCTATCTCAATTCTTCGCTTAAAGACTTCGATTTTCTCCATCTGACGTTCGATGTCATCCGCAATTCTCAACAAGTCATTCTTGTGATATTCCAGATTCTTCTTAGCTTCGTTCACTTCTTCCTGGAGTTTCTCATCACGCCTGTACACATCTGATTCAGCATATTCCCGACGTTTTTTCTCAATTTCTTTTGCTTGCTGCTGCAAGTCCAGGAGCATGCCATCTCGGATTGCCTCAATTTCCTCGACTGCTCTTCGGGCTAAACGATCCTTTATCTTCAGTGTATCCTTCTCAACTGCCTTCTCTACTCCAGCAAGACCCTCAAGAAGCGCGGGATGTCCATCAGGCTCTTCAACTATTGCCGTGTAGGGCTCCTCCCAGTAGTCATTGAGCGCCTTCTGACCCGAGGGCCCGACCATGACCCCTGTATCTTGTTGTGTAAATTTCTTCACAGGCTTTCTGAGTGTATTCAGTTTCATCTTCAAGACAACTGCAACATGGTCAGCATCCTCATCCAAATTCAAGAGATCTGAAACATTAGACTTCTCTTTGAAGTCAACATATGTCTGCTTTGATCCGTCATACTCTTTACGAGCCTGTTCCATCTTCATGGTTACTTGTCTAATCTGTTCTTCAAATTGCTCTTTGCCATAAGTCAGGTCTTTCAGCGTATCGATCCTTGAGCCAATTCTTTCGAGGTCTTTGACCCATGAATACTCGAAGAGCAGCTTGCTGAGATTCTTCATCTCATTAGCTAGTTCCTTCATGTAGACGTCTAGTTGTTTGATGGTACCCTTGTGACGTTTATCCATCCTTTTTATCCATCTAGCTCCCGCCCCCCATAGTTCTTGGATGAAATCCTGAATCTCTTCCTGCATCTCTTCTGTGCTTTCGTAGGTTATGTCGCTTTTTACTTCAAAATCATCAACAGTTTCCCGAATCTTGAGAGCAAATCGGGTTGCAATTCCTAGTGCTTCTTCGTCGTCTTCTTCGCTCTCATCTCTTAGCTGTGTGGCTATTGAATCGACATCTCGAAGTGACCGCTCAACCGATTTATAGCTCTTTTCGGCTTCCTTAATGAAGTCCTTAGACTCATCTTGCAGGCGGTTCCGATACCATTCTTCGAGTTCAGGGATTGTTAATTTCTTCATTGCACAGAAGCACCCACTCTATAGCCAGAATTCCGTGAGCACTTTATCAACTTTATGAAACAAGAGTGAATATACTACTGCAACCAACTCTTGGTTCAGAGCCCATTCTTTATATCAGATGATGAGTGACCATGACTTAGCATTGGACAAGTGGTCATTGTGGCAGAAATCTTGGAAACTGGGAATCGAGCTCCCAGGCTTGACATGGCATATGCCGTAGAGTGTGCCTCATGAGGAGAAGGTCGCTATGGCCTGTATCTCAAAAGGCTCAGTCTGATTGACCCTGACAAAAACGACCGACTGGTATTGAGGAATCCTGCAAACTACAAGTCTGGTTTCTGGACCTCCTTCAAAACTGATCGTGGAACGTGCTATACGGCATCCACGGAGCCCAAAGAGCTCATGAAGGTCGAATCAAAGACTGAAAAGGACGGTTTGCTTCGTGTTGTCCTTAATCATACACCTGAAGGCGAAAACCAAGCGGTGCTGCAATTCAAGCATACCCTTTGGAGCAAAAACAAGCCATATCTGCTATGGCGTTTTAGTACGAAAAACGTCAGTAATAGCAAGGTGAGTGATCTGAGAGTGTATGCTCTTATGGACTTTGATGTTGGGGGACCAACCAGCTACAAAGATGACATAGCACAATACGATACCAATAATCATGTGATGGTCGTGTTTGACGATAATCCCGTGGCTGTTGCTATGACGTCAAGAACTGAGCCTCATTGTTGGGGAATAAAATCTCCTATCAATCTCAAGATAACACAGGACTTACGCGACCTTCCAGGCAACACAGAAGAAGGGCCAAGAGACCTTGCAGTAGGCCTGCAATGGAATCTTGGTCATATTCCGCCAGACGAGAGCAGAGATATTGATTTGCTTTTGTCTATTGGATCCAGCCGTGAAGAGGCGATAGAGCTCATTCCAGACGGATTAGAACTATTCGATAAGAAATTGCGATGATGCCAATTCGTAAAGCAAATGCAGAATTGGAGTAGCACAGGGCAGCACCCTGCACTCTTGTCGGAAAAAATCGTAGAAGAGGGACTGCATGAGTACCCTCTTCACTGCGATTATGTACTAGAGCAATGAATCCCGTTGTGCCATGTTTCACACTAGAGAGTTTCCGTAGAGTCCAATTCGTTCACTACTAGTCTTGCAACTTCTGTGTACTCTGCGGGACATCCACGATTATCTGCATTGCCACCTTGCAAGAGTTCTAAATCAACTAAGACTCTCATATTCCATTTCACTGTGCTATATGGGATGCCAGTCTTCGTTGACACTTGATCGGCCAACGCAGTCAATGTCATGTCTTGCTCACACCAATGCAGCGTATGCACGCAACCCCGCAGAACCTCTTTCTGAGTCTCAGATAGCTTATACGCTGCCAGAGAAAGATATGCAGAGAGCAATCCTCTGAAAGAAGGCAAATTCGAACCTATATCGCAGTAGCGGCAGATATCACTGCCACTGGAGAACAGATTCACCTCGGGGAGTAATTTCATACTCACCTTGGGAGCTTGTGACCCGACATTGATGGGCATCTAATTCGTCGAATTTTGATTCAGTACCCATTTTGTTTTTTCACCTCTTTTTAATAGGGTCATAAGCTATTTTCAAAAACGTGCTTTTAAGGTTTTTCAGAAGAGTAAAAACCCGCTAGAATGCTATTCCATCTCGGATGGAACATCCAATCCTAGTTTCTTGAGTCGTGCGAATCCTTTACTATAAAGACTCATGTGGTGCCGGATATCTTCTTCAGTATCAGCAAGATCTCCTAGTTGTCCCACTATATTATCCAGGCCGCCTTCTTTGTACTCATCAAGCATGATGCTGAAGGTGTCACTCATAGAGAGCATCATGCTTTCTACACGGTCATTTAGCTCAATCATGGACCGTACTGTTTCAATTGCAGCCTCGTCTGGCATGTGTGGAAGAAAATCTTCCAAGGCGACTCCAGCCGCCCGGCACATGTCAACTCTTCCTGGGATGACGTCATCTATCATATTTGTAATCCACCCCACTCGCTCTTGGTTGGTCAAATCTCGCAGGCTATCCATTGAGAAATACGTAGTCCAAGGCATAAACTCTGTACTCTCATATGCAATCCAATCATCAAATGCACTGAGTACTCTGTGCCATGCTGCAGCGGTCTCAGACATGTCTATCGTTATGGATATTCTACAGCGCATGATATAAAGTAGTGTGCAGTATAAGAGAACAAGATGAACCCACCCCAATTGAGTGAAATCCTAGAGATGCTGAAGGCAACAAAAGAATCACATTTGGTGCCAATTGAAAATGAGATTCCATATTCCATATTGCATGGTTATGCAACACAATCTGATGATAACAGATGGGTTCTCGATAGAAGTGGCCGGATAGATTTAGCACTCATGGCAGTTTCATTAGGTGCAGAGATAGAACAAGTGGTCAGCCATTTGAATTGGAAAGACTTCGAGAGTTTCATTGCGAGAATCCTAAGAGAACATAATTATGAATGCGTGGAGAGCTTCCGCCAGGTGGGAAACAGCGATAGAAAGGGTATGGAAATTGATGTCATAGGCATTCGCAATAGAGTGATAGTCTCTGTTGACGCCAAGATGTGGAGCATTCGTGGAGGGAAAGCATCTGCTCTTCGTGCTGCGGCGGAGAAGCAAGCAAAAAGAACACACAGGTTAGGCAGTGAGCTATCTAAGCTTGCTGAAAAAGTTCATAATATGCAAATGGGCGAATACGTCATGAGACCCATGGTTGTGACTTGGCTCATTGAGGATGTAGAAATTCATGATGGCGTGCCAGTTGTTCCAGTCTTCAAATTCAATTCATTTTTGTTGAACTATGCAATGTTCGAGGATAGACTCAAATCATTCACTGGAATTCTTGGGGTTCAATATAACCAGACTAGACTCTAGCAACGCCAATTTATCTCTCTTACAACATTGGTTACAGTATCCATCTTCATCATTTCAATAAACTGATGATCTCCGGGTAGCAATTCTTGATGGTTTTGGATCGCTGGATATGTTGAGAGATTTTCTACGGTAGCTCTTCCAACATTGACAACTCGTTCTTCTGGACTCTTGGCAATGACGCGTTCGAAGGTTTCTACTCTCTCACATAGGGCACTTATAGCAAAGTGGAGATGTGAATCCTCTATAGCATCGAGATTCATCGAAGCACAGCCTGCACCACAAGACGGTCCCGTGCCCTCAAGATTTCCGTGAATGACTACCAGTATTTGTTGTTCAATATTCCCACCTGAGAGCCAACTGGAAAAGAAGGAATCTAATTGAATACATTCGGTGATTGATGAATGATATTGGGGAACAAATGCACCAAGCGTCTGAATTGACATAGACACTCCAAGTGGAGATTCAGGAGGGCGCACTCTAGAATCGGAACACAAAACAGTAAGCAGACGGTCATCTAGGTAGTTTGGATGTCTAATCCGTCCCAGAACGGATTTCTCTTCTTCTGAAGCTCTCTCATATCCATGCGGGAATATTGTTGCATATCCACTAAGATAATCAATTCTCAAAGCAATAATTGGGACTCCTGCCAGGGCTGGATGTTTGTTGATAGAATCAAGACTTTTTTCGATTGTATCATCAGATTCCTCCTGGTCAAACGTAATGATGACAGCCTTGCGTTCATCGAAGTTTGAAGTGTACGCTGCTGGCCCCGCAAAAAGAATCGGTGATTCTCTTGGAGAAGGAAGCGCCATCCCGGGAACCCTTGTACCGCCAAATGCATCACCTTGCTGGAATTGTAGTAGATGAAGATCTTGTGATGAACGGTTAACAGGTGAAATAAGGAAGTAACGGGGTGATTGACCCTCCGCAGCAATATCCATTAGTCGTTTTAGTTCAGGGTTCTCTTTTCGCGACTTCGCTAGGTCTTCTGAGATGGTAGCAATCCGATTTAGCATTGTGATGACCACTTCCAGCAGGCGGATATGTTATGCCTAAAAAACTCGTAGATAGCTGACCATAATCCCTACCTCGTCAGGTGAGAGCCATTATCAAATGTTAAACAACGTGGTTTATATGAGCCGTTATTAACCTAAAAAGCTAACATATTCTCATCACGCTATTAGGATAATCTACTGGCACCTCTATGTCTGATGAGTAATCCTTCCATGACAGACATACTTCCCTTGAGTAGACAAATCATATGTAGAAGCCAAAACGGGGAAGCATGAGCCAAATTCCAAGAGCGACTAATAGACAGCCCACAATGATTTCAATCGTTCGAGCAGATCTGGCCATCTTAGAAGCAAGACGGTCTCTGCTTTCGCCAGTGACGAGTGCAATGGCAAGATATGGCGTTAGTACCCCAATGCTTAGCATGACGAACATGAGAATAGTCATGAGTAAGTCAATCTGAGAGCCGAAAATAAATCCCAGTGCTAATATCGACGGGCCAGTGCAAGGTGCAGCCAACAGTGCGTATGCAAATCCAACACCAAACACTCCAATCAAACCTTTGGGATTGCCAGGATCGCTACGTATATTGATCTTTGTTATTCCAGTCATCTCACGAAGTTTTGGGAAGAGCGTGAAAATTCCGAAGACGATGATGATACCACCTAGAACAGCCTGAATTAGGAGATAGTTTTGTATCAAGTAAAGTCCGATAAAACTTGAGATTGCTATGAATACGCCCAGTGAAATAAGGATCCCCGCAGTAAGAACAATAGTCACTAGAACACTTCTCGTTCTACTATCCTCTGATTGAAGATTCCTAATTAGGAATAGAGGGAGCAGTGGAAATAAGCAGGGCGAAGTCGCAATATACAAGCCAACACCAAACACAGTACCCAATTGAACAACCCACTGGACGAGTAGAGCAAAGAATTCTTGCATAAACATAAACCACTCTTTAATCGCTTTTTTCTGAAATCACATCTAGCCCCAAATTCATGGTTCAGATGTCTTAGCATTCAGATTCAAACGCATCTGAAAATTTTATTGTATAGTGTAGGGTTGTAGGGCATATAAGCAAGTCTCTGAAGCGATGTATTTCTTTTTCTCAAAACTAATGATCGCAGGATGTTCATTGAAGGAGATTTGAGTATTGTAACCACAATTTTTTCTTAACCATGTGTCTCTGAACCAATGACCGGTTTTTTAACCTTGATTGTTGTTTCTATATTATGCGATTAGGGATTTCATACCATGAGAACGTGAACAACTGGGCGACAGCCAGTTTACTTGACACCATGAAGAAGAAAGGGCATGATGCGGTCCCCATTAGATTAGCAGATATGGGTGCTGAAATCCCTAGCAGATTCATCCATATTGATGATGATGTGACCAATCTTGCTGGCATTATTGTTAGAACGATAGGATTCGGCACTGGAGACCAGATAACATTCAGAATTAGCTTGCTTGAACAGTTTGAAGATGCAGGGATATATGTAATGAATCCAGCATATTCATTCCGTCGGGCAAAGGATAAGTACGCAACTCTCACAGCCTTGCATAAGAATGGCATAGCGGTCCCAAAAACATTCATCGGCGAAAATCTTGAAGCAGCCATGGAATTTGTTGAGGAGGTGGGAGATGTCGTAATCAAGCCGCTCATTGGAGCTAGAGGGCTGGGCTCAATCCGAGCCAAGCATGAGGAACTCACCTATAGAGCAATGAAATTCGTTCATCAGCTTGGGCAGGTCTTGTATGTTCAACAGATGATAGACAAGCCTGACAGAGATATTCGGGCATTTGTAATCGGCGGCGAGCTGGTTGGCGCAATGTACAGATACCTTCCTGAAGACGATGACGACGAATGGAGAACAAACGTGCATGGCGGTGGTCGAGCAGAAGCTGCAAGTCTGTCAGCTGAATATGAAGAATGCGCAGTAAAAACAGCAGAAGTTCTCCAACTGGATTATACTGGCGTAGATATCTTGGAGTCAAAAAACGGGCCCGTGGTTATAGAGGCCAACGCATCACCTTCATGGAGTGCCTTATCCAGAGTGACTGGCTTGGATGTTGCTGATATGATAGTTGACCATCTCGTTGAAAAAGCGAAGCGATGATTTGGTGCTTTGCTTTTTTGTTAATTGCAGCAATCAGGCAATTTTTTAAATCAAACCCAAGCGGCTCGCTCGAGCACTGATGACCACATATGACAGTAAGAAAAATGGGTCAATCTACACCACTCCTTGTGGGCGGATAGGATGCATAGCAGTTTATTCCAGCAGAGATTGCCATATGTGCGAATATATTGAAGAAATAGTAAGACATGCAGTCATAGCGGAGGGCATTCGAGGGGAGATTGTAAACCGTGTTCCAGAGAAGGATCCTCACGGAGGCTTGCCATTCGATTCTGTATACGCATATCCTTCAGTGCGGGTATGTGATAGCATTCTAAATGGAATTCCTACAGAAAAAGAGGTTCGAGATGCTCTTAGAAGAGCAAATCACCTAAAGTGTTTCTTGAAGGCTGACTAGAAAAAGAACCAGTGAACTGATCCATCTATTCCTTCTTGGTCATCAATGCTTTTACTTCATCACGAGGGAGAATTCTGAACTCCTTATCTTCAGTATCGATGACACCTATGTCAATGGTTTCATCTTCTTCGTCTTCCTCTTCGGATTTCGCCTCAGATTGACGAATACCTCTGAGCGCTAGGTCAATTGCTCCGTCTAAATCTGGCAACTTCTTACCTGCAAGTTCTTTCTCAAAGAAATCCCTCACGACATCGGCATCCTTTCCAATCGCATGTGCTTTCCATCCCCAGAAAGAACCTGAAGGATCGGTGGAATAGAGTTGAGGCCCGAAATCATCCACTCCTGCGACAAGCAGCGAAACACCAAATGGACGCACTCCACCGTATTGGGTATGCATCTGTTTAGTATCGCAGATATCAACAACTAAGGATTGAATTGAGATGGGTTCGTCATAAGAGAGTCTATTCACTTGGGATCTGACCCGAGCTTGGTCAATGAGCTTTCGAGCATCAGCATGAAGTCCGGCAATAGCGGTGCCAACATGATCGTCAATCAAGAGAATCTTCTTGAGAGTTGATAGGTCAATTAGCTTGTTGGGGGTCCGCTTTTCTCCTGCAAGTACCACACCGTTTGTTGCCTTCACTCCAACTGCCAAGGGACCGTGTCTAACAGCCTCTGTGGCATATTCAACTTGGTACAAACGACCCTCTGGACTGAAAACCGTGATAGCTCTGTCGTAGCCCATCGATTGATTTGGAAACATGATAACTCTACTCTCTGCAATTATGGGACCCGAAAACGATATGGTCAGTAGAACGACACATGAAGCCAGTTTATAAAAGTATTCAACTGGCATAGAGATACGGGCTTTGGAGCAGATAGCTTTGGGCTAGCGAAACTGTAGATCCACTTCAACGCCCCCAGACGCTTCATCAATTATCTCTTCCAAATCCTCCTTCTTGGGTCGCGTTAAATTCGTTGCTTCGCTTTCCCGAACTCCAGATGAAGGTACATAGTCTTGAACTACATAGCGCCCCTCAAACCCCAGTTCTTCAAGAATATCGATAATGTCTACAATATCTTGAGGACTTAGTAGATTCCCTGCGTAGGTAGTTCTTGGCCAGAGGTCGACATTCGATTTTAGTAGCAGGTCGATTGATTTCTTCACATTGGGCCAAGGGCTGTGTTTTGTTCTACAGACTTTTTCATATCTCGTGGGCGAGGCCTTTAGGTCAAGCCAAACTGAATCTAGATATGGGATGCACTCCTCCAGTACCGATGGGACAGATCCCTGAGAGTTTAGATTGATGTGAAAGTCTCCCTTTTTGCTTAATGCCTTGAGTAAATCAGGTAATTCCTTCTGGATTGTTGGTTCCCCACCAGTTACGCAATAGCCGTCTACCAAGTGACCGCTTGCACCAGAGAGCACCTCAGAAACAGACATTTCCATTCCTGAATTAAGAGGAATTATGTTTGCATTTTGACAATACGGACAATCGAAGTTACAACCAGCAGTAAAGATGACCGTAACAGGAATGCCAGGAACGTCAACAAGACTTACATCAATGATTGAAGCGATTCGCATCACTTTCTCATCTTCTAATCACTTTCCATCTCACAACTCAATAAATGTCCATCGATATTGAAATGTGAATACCACAACCCCTCAAAAAAATCATGATAGTATATATTATAGGGTAATCATTCGAATGATTTTTCTAGAATCCTTATTAATTTAAGTTCATTTAGCAATAATGGGACCAGAAATGGCGGAATTAAGCGTAACAAAAGACGATATTCTAAGGAGCACTCTTTTTCACATTCAAATCAACCGCTGTGAATACATTGATGACTTTCCAGAAGCGGTTTCGGAAGTATTCAACAAAATGATTGATGAGAATGGAATGCCAAGCTACAAGAAACTGAAAAGAAAGCTATACAAAATAGATACCAGCTTCTTCAGTATCAACAAAGGTAAAACAAAGAAGAAGGACTTCTATGAAGGTTTGTATGAACGAATCGAGAGAAAAACCGAATAGGATCTTTATTCAGCAAGCCTGAGTGTCAGTACAAACTTGGCACCCATGCTGGGCTGTCCTGGCACACGGTCAAAGATTTCAAGTTTTCCGCCGTATTTTGTGGCCATTTGTGAAACCAAGGTCAGACCCACTCCACCAGCCCGCCTAGACTTATCGAATAGGGCTTCTTTTCTACTGTCACTGATTCCAGGGCCATTATCAGCGATGGCTATTTCTACCATATCACCTAATCGCCTTATTTCCACCCAGATTTTTCGCTCATCTTTGGGATTGTGTCTTGCAGCATTCTCAAGAAGATTCCAGATAAGCTCACCTAGAAGAGCGTCCGCATGAACAATGATCTTATCCTGGAGCCCAACGACTTTGACCTGCGCACAATGTACGCGGCGGACAACCGACACTTTCTCCTCGACTACTTCTGTGAGATTGACTTTTGCTGTAGGCAAATGCCGGAGCTGTCCAGCACGTTTCACCTTAGTAATCAGTCGGTTACACCTCTCCACCGCATCCTGGATATCCATACGAGCATCATCAATGTAAGAATCAGGTAGTTCTTCGTCGAGAAGCCCTGAAGATGTCATAATCACCTGAAGTTGATTTGCTATATCATGAGTAAGCAAATCAAGATAAAATTGAATCGACTCCTCAGCTTCCTTCTGGGAGGATATATCAGTTACTACTGCAAAGGTGCCAAGAAACTCATTCTCGGGAGAGAAGTACGGCATAGCTGAAACGATTGTTGGAACCACTTTCCCAGACTTAGTTTCCCATTTCAATTCATAGTGATCAGAAATGCCAGCCTTACGTTCCTCACGTTTGCTCTCGACAAACTTGCTATCTTTTTCTTTAGTGAATTCAATCCAGCCGTGTCCAATAATCTCCTCAGGATCACGTTCAAGCATGTCACAAAAGGCGTTGTTTGCATAGACGATACGCCCCTTTTCATCATCAATTGACAGCCCGTCATTCATTGTTTCAACGAGTGTGCGATATTTTTCTTCACTCTGCTCGAGAGCCTTCCTATCTGTAACCTGTTGTGTTATATCCAAAATATGTAAGACAGTCTTCTTCCCTTGGGAATCTGTTGGAGCAACTGATGCTATGAGGTCAAGAGTTGCTTTGTCCCCACCTAACCGGGTGACTTCTATGCGATATGCACCGGGACCAATATCCCCTTTTTGACGTCTTGAAAACTTTTCCGAAACTCTTGAAGCCACATCACTTGCAAGAAACTCTCGAAAATCATGCCCAATATATCCTTCAGCAGGTCTCCCGAGAACATTCAGTGCGACTTCATTGACATAATCTATCTTATAATCTTCATTTACAATCATGATTGCCTCGTGGCTATGTTTCATGAGATGTTCGAGTATGGGTTGTGTAATCCTCACTTTGCCTAACTGCATAGTTGTGTCACTTGAAGATGTGCCGTCCGTTTTCTGGTCTCTCGAATTCATTCATTCTATCTCCGACGATGATGACCAGGACTGTGAAATTCCCGTCCTAACCTGCAACAGCCGCTGAGAGCCGATTTGCTCAACAATCACGGGGATATACGACAGATATTTACCAATGTCATATGCTATATAAATTTCGTAGCTGCTATTTATGAGGTTTTGTCATATCTCGCCCAAGCAGATGATGGCGGCTTCTGTTTCCCATAACCAACGATATCATCCATTTTCACAATCAAAGAATTCATCCAAGGCATGTTTTCTACGATCCAAAGGATTAGCCTGTGCAGTAAGCCGTCTTCTTTGTTATAAGGACAGGAACGTAGACAATTAGAACACTCTGAGCCGTTTTCAATCCAGAAACCATAGCAGGTTTCGGGGTTGATATACCATTTCTTTACTCCAGGATTGTTTGATTTGGTCTCTCCTGTTATGGTCCTTTCAGGTCCAAAGGGGATGGACTGTGACGGGCAATGTTCAGCACATTTCTCACATACTTCACAGAATCTTATAACAGATTCTGCAAATTTGGTGTCGGGCTGATCCGGCTCCAAGGGCATATCGGTGAAAACCTTTGCCAGTCTAACCCTTGGCCCGTACTTCTTTGTTATCAGGAGACCATGCCGGCCATAACCCCCAAGACCCGCATCGATAGCTAACGGCACGCTCAAGCCAACATCATTGCCGCAGGATACCGCTGAGTATCCGAGTCTTCGAATGAAGGCTGCAAGTTCAATTTCAAGAAAAGCCATCTGTGAGTAGCCTAGGGCTGTTGCCGCAGAACTAGTAAAGGATGGGGACGTTGCAATGGATTCATAGTCCATCTCGATAGCCATGACAATTGCACGATTAAATCCCTCAGGTATATCATACTGATTTCCCTTTCGATCTTCTGAATATAGCCATCTTCTATCAAGCTGGGCAATGCCGACAAGGTCTGCACCTATGAATCTGGCAGCACGCTTTATGGCAAGAGCTAGTTCAGCTGGTGCGGCTTGTATTGTTCGATTTCTTTTGGGTCTTGTAATTTCCTCTTGGGGAACACCAGTGACAAGTGTTCTTGCATCGTATAGGTGCCAGTTGGCAACAGCTAATTCATGTTCGAACCGCCCGTAGCCTTCAATATTGCTTTCAATCATGGCCTCCGCACCATGCCACTCGTCCTTTCCATAGTGCTCAAAACTTGAGTCATTTCGGACTCTTGCAAAAATCATATTAGATTCAGAAAAACGGGAATAATCCTCCGAAATCTCATAGGGTTTATTCTGAGGTGTTGAAGCCCTCAAACGCGTCTTCTGATGCTTTTTTCGGTTGTGGAGGTGAATGTTCGTTATAGCACCATAAGGGCAGGAACGGATGCAGCTCAGGCACTCAGTGCATTTGGCTTCATCAATAACAGGATACCCTTTGGAAACGGAGAATGAAAGAGGGGCGTCTTCGCCGTGAATGCTTCTACATGCATCTACACATTCTCTATTACAGGTACCATTCTTGCATAGGGGAACCAAGACTTCCATGCTAACACCCGGTCTGGGCATCATGAGAGTATCGACAATTAACTCCTTCTCTTGAGCAGTGAATCCAACTGTAAGCACAGGATCGTGAAATCAATCGTAATCCAATGATAGCTCGGGAAATACGCAATCTTTGACTCTTTTTACGTTCTCTCTAGTAATGTCCCAAATTTCTTCATCATCACGAAAAGGAGGTTCTTCATCAGGAATTTCCATGTGAAGTCCGGATAATAATGAAATAATTAGTTTGGCTCCTGTTTTGAAGACTTCAGGATTATATCCGCCACCAGAAACAACTCCCAAACAGCCATTGCAGTTCCGATGTGAGAATTCATGAAACCATTCTGCGACATAATGGATAGTCTTGAATGTGAGGTTCAGGTGAGCCAAAGGGTCTCGATAGTGTGCATCGAAACTGGGAAGAAGTAGTATGAAATCCGGCTTGAAGAAGTGGACTAGCGGCGGGACCAATTCATCAAAAGCGTAGCGGTACACATCGTCACCGGCATCCATTGGAAAATGCATATTGACGTTATAGCCTCTACCAGAATCTGACCCGATATCCTCAACAAAACCATCATGAGGGTACATCCACTCGGGATCTTCGTGAAATGAAATGGTCATGACTGCAGAATCATTGTAGAAATAATCTTGAGTTCCATTTCCGTGATGCACATCGAAATCTGCAATTAAAACCCGTTCGTAGCCTAGTTCCTTTAAAAGAATGACTGCCATGGCGATGTCATTGAAGATACAGAAGCCGCCTCCATGGTCGTAAAAAGCATGATGAAAGCCTCCGGTAGGCGAATAGAAGTGATCAATTCGGCGATTGTGCATAGCTCGAATTCCCGAGATAATAGTTCCAGAGGCTAGGAGGGAATTTTCGAGGATGCCAACAAATCCAGGTGTGTCAATGTCTATATCCCCTTTGCCAGTCGTCGAGATCTCCGTGACTTTCTGAATGTAGTCTTTAGAATGTGCCTTTCTCAGCAGTTCATCCGATACAGGTTCAGGGTTAATGATCTCGATAGGGGAGGTATCAAGAATGCCAGATTCAAGCAAGAAGTCGTGTACCATCTGGAAACGTCCCACTCGTACTGGATGACGGGCTCCAAAATCGAACGTTTCGAGTTTTGGGTCCCACATGAATCCAACTGAGCAATGGGAGGGATCATCATTCATTGAGCCAGCGCAGTATTGAAAACTTATATGGGTACCGCGCGTAAGAATCGCGGTGCGCGGTTAGTTGAGGCTTCGAGAGATAGCGAAGGTGCCGATTTCTTCTGATGCTTACAGCCTCTATGTAAGGCAAAGGACTCAGGCAAATCCCCAGGTCTTTTCACTGGACTATGGAGATCAATTGAAGGTGTATGATACTTCAGGGTCCCTACAATCATCGAGAAACTGGAGCAGCAAGGTTCGATGTATTGCAGTGGGAGATGTTGAGGGGGAGGGACATGATGCGCTTGTGGGAGGGGTAGGAAAGCGAATATTAGTTATAGACCATCAAGGTAGTCTATTGTGGAAGATTGACCTTGAGAGTAACGTCATTGCCTGTGACGCAAGAGATGTTGATGGCGATGATGCAGCAGAGGTTGCAGTTGCTCTTCGGAACAAACGTGTCATACTCTGGAATGATGACAAGGTCGCCCTTTTCACTCGTAAAATGGATTTTCCTATAGCTGATGTTTGGCTTGAGGACATGACGGATGATTCCGAACTCGAGCTAATTGTTGCAGACAGGCGGGGAAATGTTGTCATTCTTACATCAACAGGCTATGAATTGATGAGGCTTGAACTCGGAGAGGCAATCACGGTCTTTGCGGTCATCAGGTTTGGGAAGAAAAAGCTGTTTGTAACGGGAAATCACTCAAAGCTTCTGAAGATTTGGGATATCAAAGGAAGAAGAATCAATGAATTGAAACTAAGTGGTGAGCCTTCAGCCATATCGGCAGGAGTTCCAGCTGAAAAAACCGACCTAGCGTATATTGTTGTCAGCACAGAGGATAACCGGCTTGGTTTCTGGGAAATCCGTGATAAGACAAGAGTTTCCGATTCAGAGAAGACAACCCTCCAAGAGATTGAAGCAACCAAGACGATTCTATACCGAAGAGCCATAAGATGTGGAAATTGCGGAGCTCCAACCTCTCCCGAGTCGTCCCGATGCGAATCATGTGGTGCAATACTCGAGGTTCTTGACGAATATGCACTTCAGGAGTACATAAGTGAGGCATTGGATTCCATTACCTCGAAGCATGAGAAGATTAAGCTCAAAGAACTAGACAGGATACTTAGACGAACTCTGCCGAAACCAGCATCATATAACCTTAGGCGAAGTCTTCAGACAATGATTGAAAAGCGAATCGTAGAAGGTCATATCGATGGCAATGTTTTCGTGCGGACGCGCCCCTGGAAGATTAAGAGCTCAAACAGACCGAGGAGAGATGAGATTCGAAGACTCCCAGAAGTCATTTTCTCATTGCTCAAGAAGGAGAAGAGTTTCGAGATCCAACTTGTCGAGAAGAAGACAGGCATTGACAGATCTGTCTTGAGAAAATCACTTCTAATCCTTCTAGGCGATGAGGAAATAGAAGGCAGAATGAGTGACAATGAATTTATTCTTGAAGAAAGTCAAGAGATAGAAAGCTTTGTCAGCAAGTTACTAGAAGAGATTGAATCTATTTCAAAATAATAATGAAGAATCGTGGTAAGCCCATTGGAGGAATATAGAAGATGAAAATTAGTAAGCGTATAATAATCGCATTCGTGACTGTGTCATTAATTCCGATTTTGGTGATGTCAGCATTATCAGCGGTCACGATATACAATGTTTCGACTGAGAATGCAAATGATGCGGCAGCAGCTTTAGAGAATGAAGAAACCGAGAATCTAAGGCGTCTTGCCGGTGATACAGCCCTGTTTATTGACGAACGCATGCAGCACTATTTGGATGGTGTCTATATGATGGAAGAGTATTCTGAGGCCCTCTTCAACAAGGAAATCAATGCAACTCCGACATATTCGTATTATTGGGACCCAGACATTGAGGAGGCAAGGGGCCATCCTATTCCGGGAATAGACCCGGATTATGAGGAGGATTACGACTCGTATGATATCTCCTTTGACGTGAGCTGCTATTACATGCCCAGACCATATTACCCAACTCCTGGAGACCCATTCACACTTGACGAAGATACTGAATATTATCTGAATGTTTCAAGCAATATGGATAATATCTATCGAGCGCTACATGAAATGAGTCCCGATTATATCTGGCTCTACATGTATTTTGACCAGGCCGTTGCCCCTGGCCATCTCTTCAGAAACTATCCATATGATAATCTGGAGTATTTCCTTGGCGATGTGCCCGCTGAAGATTATGACCCACAAGTTGAAGAATGGTACACAAACGCTGCATCAGTGGGAGTTAATGATGACAGTGTGGCTATCACAAGCCCCTATGGGGACCCATCCACAGGGCTCGTCATATCGATGGGACGGCCTGTCTATGTGAATGAGACCGATTACATCGGAGTGGTATCAGCGGATGTCACACTAGATACGGTTCTTGCCAATGTGCTGAATATTAGAGTCCTCGATAGCGGATATGCGTACCTTTTGGAATCGGATGGTGCTGTGCTTGCTCATCCCGAATTCACCACGGAAGGTCAAACTATCTATGATCTAGAATTCGAAGACAGTACAAGTAGTGAGGCGCAAGCGTTTAGTGATATCCTGACAGATGCCCTTGCCAGTGAGTCAGGTCAAGACACATTCACGAAGGATGGAGAGGAGTGGCTTATCACTTACAAGGAAGTTCCTAACACAGATTTTCTCCTCGCGGTTGTAGTTCCGGTATCAGAAGCCATTCAGCCCGCAGCCAATATCCTCTCGCAAGTATTGGCTAATACGACCTTCTTGACCATCGTCCTAGGCGGTATTCTCGCAGGTGTAGCAGTGCTAGTTGGCGCAGTTGCTTACCGTAGAGGCAAAGCGGTTGTTGAACCTATCAAGGAAATGACTCGACTTGTGGAAAAGATGTCCAAGCAGGACTTCACGCGAAGCGTGTCCACGAGTGGAGCTATGTATGAAGAGATAGGTACAACGGTTGACGCCCTACTTAGTTTCCAGGAGGCTTGTAGGTTTGGTAACCAGGCATTCATCAGGGGGGACCTGAACCGTGCAATGTCCAACTATCAGAACCTCCTTGAGATTAGCAGACGTCTGAATATCAAAGCCGGCGAGCAAACAATGCTCCTAAACATTGGCAATGTCTTTCGACAACGGGGAGACACGGGTAACGCACTCGATTATTATGAGAGAGCCCTTGCATTAGCTAAAGAGCTTCTCTTCCAAGCAAAAGAGGGTGATGCCGATGAAACAGATGCCATGGTACGAGTTGCGTCTGCTTATCACAACATGGCACTAGTAAGGATGGACAGGCAAGAATATGATGAAGCAATCACGTTGCTTGAAGACGCAAGAGCGATTGATGAAACTCTTGGCAACCAAAGAGGACTGGCAAAACGAGCAGATGCCATGGGTCTTGTACTTATGAGAGAAGGCAGAGAAAGCCAAGCAGAATCCAAGTTCAAAGAAGCGCAGACTGTTGCTGAGAAGGAAGGGTATGACCGGACTCTAGCCTACATCCACTATCATCTTGGTGAATTGTTCGCACAGAGAGAAAATTGGAATTCGGCAAAATCTGAGTATCAAACCGCCATTAATCTTGGTGAACATACAGAGGAATACTGGCTGGTTGTATATGCAATGCAAGAATTGGCCGATACGCTTGACCATCTTGATGAACCCACACATGACCTCCGTCGAAGAGCAGAGAAGCTGAGAAGGTCAATACTATTCAAGAAAAGCGTCATCTTTGTAATTGACTACTCAGGTAGTATGAGGGCTCAAGATAGAATAAGAGCTGCAGTTGACGGTGCAAAGGAGATTTTGAACAGCCAAGTGAATCCCCAAGACCGTGTAAGTATTATTGTGTTCAACAATACGTACAGGCAAATTCTACCTCTGACGAGAAGGGGGGAACATGACGACCCGAGAGATAGCAAAATAGTAAGAGCGCTTGAATCACTCAGACATCCTAATTATGCCACAGCATTTTACGATGCTCTAGGCAAGGCATTGGAGGATCTCGACAAGATAGAGTCCAGTGAGCATCGATGGATTATAGCACTTACTGATGGGCAGGATAACAGTTCAGAGAAGTACTCGTTGGATGCCTTAGAGGGAATAGATACAGAGGAGGAGCGGTACAAGGAGGGTAGACCTCTGACTATTGAGGGCTACATCCGTGACAATCATCTTGATGTCTTCTTGATCATCATTGGAGTTGGTGAGGAGCTTAGAGAGCCTATAGAAGCAAATATCCGATCTCCAGATACGGGAAGACGGATGACATTCGAAGAGCTTCTCGAATCGGTTTGTGAGTCTATCCCGCAGGGCCAGTACTTCTCCGTGGTTGATACAAAGGATGTACATCTGGACATTCAACAGGCATTTCAGGAGGTAGGCGTAATGATGGCGCAGCTGGAAATGGGAGGAATGACGGACGACTACTAGGAGGTGCAAGAAGAATGGCGACAACTAAGAAAAAAGGCAGCTTTCGACGAAATGTAATAGTGACCTTCCTCACAATCGCAGTGATATCCATGACCGTAACTGGTCTGATCTCACTTGCATTCGTGGACTTGACGGGAGGGTACACAACAGACCAAAGCTCGAATGCACTCCAAGAACAAATTGAGAGAAATATGGGGCAGACAGCCGAGTCCAACTCACTAGTGGTTAGGCAAAAGCTAGAGAGTGCTGAGGGCATGGTCAACGCCATGGCAGAAGAGGTTGAAGCTTTGTTCGATAGTGATTCAACATATTTCCCTAGAGAGGTCTACTACGACTACTTCTTCCAGAACACGGCAGAAGGCCCATATCCTGCTGATGTCCATTATGAAGAGGAGTATGGTATCAATGTTTCATGGAACTACAGTAGTTGGTATATTCCAGGCTCTAACTCCACCAACTACGAAGCTTACGAGGCTGTTGAGTCGGCGAAGCTAGAAAGGGTTTCCAATATGGACTACATATTCCAATACATTCACTCTCAGATGCCAGAGTTCAGATGGCTCTATGTAGGTTTTGAGAACGACTTATGGATTAATTACCCGGGAAGCATTGTGGGAGGTAGTACCTCTGAACGTAATAATCCCGCGCTGCAGTTCAAGGCATCAGAGGAGGGATGGTATCAAGAGCTCAGAGCTGCGGGTCGCGATACAATATTCGTAGAGCCATACTATGACCCGATAGATGGAGTTCTACTCATATCCATCGGAAGGGCGTTCTATAATGAGAGCGGTCAGGTAATGGGCATTATTGCAGGGGATATCACAGTAGATGACATAAGGAACAAGATTCTTGATGTGGAGATTCTGGAAACAGGGTACGCTGCACTCATAACTTCAGGAGGAGGAATCGTTGCACATCCGAACGTGGAAGACAGGCACTATGGGCTATACGACGACCAGCTCCCACCACTGGAAGATTTCGAGGTCAATTCTGATTTGTCACCTGCGCAGATCGCACAGATAACCTCAGGAAACACTGGCACGACGACATTCCAAAAGGATGGGGAAGAGTATATCCTTGCCTACACACCAGTTGGCGTTGGAGGCTACATCTGCATTATCATCGTTCCAAGGGAGGAGGCTCTTGCAGCAATCCCTGCACTTGAGGCCAGAATACAAAATGCAGACCTTCAAGCGACGACGTTCATCATTGCAGTTACCGTTGGTGGTATATTGGTTGCAGGGGCTGTCGCAGTAGTCGTATCCAATCAAATAACTCGCCCTCTACAATATTTGATGGACTTGGCAAACAGGAATGTATCTGCCATGATAAAGCAAGAAAGGCTAGATACTACTGACCTCCAAGTTGATAGGGTCTATACTGGAAAGGATGATGAGATTGGTGAATTAGCACGGGCATTCCAAGGGATGCTCGACACCATTCGAGAAGAGGAGAGCGAGGAATAGACCAATTTCAGAAACGCGAGATGCAGAATATGCAGAATTGGACCACAGATGATGCCAAAGTAGTGTACGGTCTGAATAAGAATGACCTACATTTCCTCAACATAACAGAAGAGGGGAATCTTTGCATTGAACTTAATGGAAAAAGAATCACAATAGAAGATTTGGTGAACCGTGTTCACCACGAGGACGGAATGAAGAAGGGATACACCTCATCCTTCACGCTTCGGATGCCCCAATTGATCACATACCAAATCCTGAAGTTGAAGAGGAGTTTCCAGAAACTTATTGACGATTTGGATTATGAGGGGGATTTTTGTGGGATATACCCTGTGAAGGTCAACCAACGAAAAGACTGCGTAGTGCCAGTCATTATGTCAGATCCCAATTACGGAATAGAAGCGGGTACAAAGGCAGAATTACATCTCATTCGAGAGGTCGTTGGTGAAGAAAAACATCGGCTCATCATTTGTAATGGTGCAAAGGACCCCGAGTATCTCTCAACAATCGAGGAGTTCACTAGAGATGGCTACAACATAGGAATCAGCATCGAATCGGTAGATGAGGCAAACCGGGTCTTGGATATATTCGAGCCTAATGAGATTAATTTGGTGTTGCGCCTTAAACCGTATCTGACAGTACGCGGGCACTGGTCACATTCTGCTGGAAGGGACTCCAAGTTTGGACTCAGCATTCACGACCTATTCGATGTTGTTGATCTCCTGAAAAGCAACGGCTTTGAAAATTCGGTGACGACAATTCTTGGGCATGTGGGTTCTCAAATCACAGCAATTGAGGATTTCAGGAAATTCTCGCGCTTCATGACCCGTACATTCTACGAAATTCGGGATATGGGGTTTGGGAACCTAGACATCATTGATTTTGGTGGAGGATTGCCCATTGATTATACAAGCAGTCATCCACCGAACATGATGGAGCTCTATGCAACAGCCATCATCGAGGGAATCATGGATGAAATGAATAATCAGATCGGCGAAAGAAAAGCTCCAGATATTATGATAGAGTCTGGACGAGGGATAACTGCCTTGAGCTCACTTGTACTCGTTGAGGCACTCGAAGTGCGATGTGTATATCCGTCGGTTGATGATTTGCCTCAGCTTAGAAAACACCTTGAAGCATGGATATCGAAGTTGACTGCCGCTACCTCATTGAAAGAGATATTAGATATTTGGGAGGAATTCCTTTCTGAATCGATGCCAGAGGCCCGTTCTCTATCTGAGCTGAAGGAACAAGAGAAATTGCGTGGGGCATTCCGTTCTGAGATTCGGAGACATATTGCAGACTTGGGTGTTGATTCAGTCATTGCAAACCCGGTGGTTGAGGAGCTTTGGCATCCTGAGCATATTGTTGTAGGGAATTTCAGTGTCTTCAACAGCGCGGGAGACCATGTGCTTGTGAAGCAGCATTTCCCCATCCTGCCTGTGAGAGACCTCCATGTAATGCCAGAAACAACAGTGCGTCTCGTGGATATTACCTGCGATTCCGATGGCGAAATCTCCCAATTTCACAGAAAGGGCACAGGAGAGATATGGTATACCCAAGATTATAGGCCACTCACAATGCCGGTTGAACGAATGGGTGTTGGAATTCCTGTTGGAAAACTAGGGAATGTGAAAGGCTCTCACTTTGTTATCGCTCTGACAGGCGCGTACCAAGATGTGATTGAGATGGACCATAATCTCCTGGGAGACCTCCCTGACGTTGAGCTTCTTCTTGATAAGGATGGAAAATGGGAAACACGCTGGATGGCTGGAGCCCAAAACATGGAGGAAATCCTTGAAGACGTGGGATATTTTGGTCTTGATATAGATGAGGATCCCTACATGTCTGGTGACGACTGATGGCGGTAGATGAGTCCAAGTTTGAAATCGTACGTGACTTGCTTACCGGTCATTGCGTACTAGTAGCGTTCAGTGGGGGTGTGGATAGTTCAGTATTAGCACATAATGCAAAGAGATGGGCAAAAGAAGTCAGCCTCCTCCTAGTTAGTAGTGAAACCGTCACAAGTGAAGAGATTGAGAACGCCAAGTCCGTTGCAAGTGAGCTGGAATTAGACCTCGATGTTATTGATTTTGACTGGTTGAGTCAAGGCAATCTCGCAAGCAATCCAATCGACCGTTGTTATCAATGCAAAAAGGCACTCGCGAAACTGTGGAAAGAACGTGCAAATGAGCTTGGACTCGATATGGTTGTGGAGGGAACAACGGCGACAGAGATGTCTGGAAGAAGGCCAGGAGAACAGGCTCTTAGAGAGGAGGGCATCACATCACCATTTCTTGTAGCTGAGCTAACAAAACCCGATCTTCGAGCATATGCTCTAGAACATAATCTATCCATAGCTGAACGGCCTTCAATGGCTTGCTTGGCTACACGGTTTCCTTATGACACACAAATTACTAAGAACCTGCTCCGAAAAATAGACGAGTTTGAGGAGAAGATTCGGGAATTCACCGGCGTAGGTAGGTTACGAGCTCGATATCATGATGAAATTGTCAGAATTGAGGTTGCGCCTGAAGAACGTGATGCATTCTTTGACAAGAGGATTCTCGATGACATCCATCAAATAGGGAAATCTCTTGGCTTTCAGTATATCACACTTGATATGAAGGGATACAGATCAGGGGCCATGGACGAGCCCTTATGTGATGATTAGAATGGCAGGATAAACGAAAGGTCCTCTTTACAAATCTCGCAACTCTGATTTTATGGTACCTGAGCAGTAAGGACAAAGTGCGGTCATTGGACCCGCCCAGCTCACCATTTCCATGCTGATTCTGCCACCACAATGCGGACATTTGTCTGGGAGGTCATAAACAGACTTGCGGACTTCTTTTTTTCTCCCAGGGTATACTGTTTCTTTCTTTTCTCTTCCATTTGAGATTGACATGAAAATAGCGATGAAAAGAAAAGGAATTGGAATTAGCCAACCTGCGGTACCTGTTACAAAGGACATCAATCCGCAGATCAGGATGAAGACATTAAGGAAACTTATTTTGAAATATTTTGATGCTTTCGTTCGCCCACCAGACATATAATCACTCATTAGAGAATGTGAAAATCAGTATTTGAGTGGCTGCCCCCAATTCAAGCTTCTATTGATAATGGCCCATATGACTAGCAGGACCAGGTAACAAGGAAGTGGAGATATCATAAATGCTTGATCCAAATCACTGCATGATCGTCAGGATAGAATCCTGCAATTTCCGCACCTTCACTGAAACCAATGCCTTTGTAGAAGTTTCGTGCTGTTTCATTTGTTCGTTCCATAAAAAGAAAAATCACACGCAAAGCATGCCCATGTTCAGAGAAGTATTCAATCGCTTGATTCGTCAATATTTCGACTAGTTTCGTCGCGATTCCTTGTCGCCTGTATTCTTCGCTCACGCCAAGTGACACTATCTCAGCAATTCCATCCTCAAGACCGCCCCTTGTTTCCCATGATACAGTCCCGCATATTTGCTCACCATCTGTGGATAAAATAGTGCGAGTGTGTTCTATCAGATCGTCTGCAAACCGAGCTGCTCGTTCAACATTATCTTCTATTTCTTCTAGATACATTTTGATGAGCAACGGTTTGTCATCAATCAACGCGGTTCTGTATTCTATCATGTGAACAACTCGACTTATCCTCTAACTCCTTTGCCTTTTTCTCTACAACAGGTTTTCACAGTATTCACTTCAAATGGCTCTGACTGCTCTATTCATCTATGCATATCAGCTGTCTTTGTGGAGTTGACAGAAACTCACATCCTTTCTTAGTTATGACAATATCCTCCTCTAGACTCACCTGACCATAGTCCTCAGTTGTCACATACAGCTCAAGGGTGAAGACATTTCCAACTTCCACCTCGCCTTTTGGAATGTCACCATAGCGTTCCCACAGAGGGCCCAACAAAACACCACCATCATGGGCATGCTGCCCCACTTGGTGTCCAAGAGCATGTTGATACTCTTCGTAGCCATGGTCTAAAACGTAATCTCGGGCGATCGAATCAACCTCGTATCCTTTCATTCCCGGTTCTATTTTGTCAGCAGCAAGTTGGATGGCATCACGGACCGTGTTGAATGCGGAGTTGATTTGGTCTGGAACGTCTTTTTCTTTGCCGAAGAAGAACATGCGCTGTATATCAGAACAATAGCCAAAGTATTTCACGCCGAAATCAAAGTGAAGTAGATGACCCTCCTTCGTCTTGTTTTCCGTAGGACCCGCATGTCCGAACTCCTTGTTGGGCCCAGCGTCAACCGCAGGGCAGTGGTCTGGTGCCCATGCAGGACCCACGTCACTGTCCCTCATAAGATCATGAAAACGTTGATAGATCTCTAGTTCGGTTTGACCGGGTCGAACTTCCGCTCTAATGATGGAGTATATTTTCTCTGTGATTTGGACGGCCTTTTTTATTAGATCCAATTCAGTCTTGGTCTTTCTTCCTCGAAGACGACCTACGATGTCTTCAGCACTCATGAATCGCTGCTCAAAATCGGTATCCTGAAGAAGCTCTTTGAGACTGCGGTACATTCCCACGGTCAAGCCATCAGCAGCAACATCGTTCTTACTGTAGTTCAATGCAATCTTCGAGGGGTTGATTTCTCGTATCTCATCAATCAATAGCTCCTTGATGGATTTCGTGTAAGGCTCAATCCTATCGAACAGTTTCTTTTCTCTAAGACCATCTGCGTCAAAATTGCCAACAATAGCGATGCGGCTTCCTTCCTTCGTATATATCAAAGCTGACTGCCATACCAAGTCTCCATCTAATATCAAATCCAGTGCGGGGTCGCGGAGCTGGGAAGTTTCTCTGACCCAAATCAACCACGAGTCAACATCCAGCTCCGATAGAATTCCCTGAACTTGTTCGTTCTTTTCTTTGTATATGTTAGATTTCATTGCAAGGCACTCCGACCTATCACAGCATTCTTGCCGGACAGTAGATGTTTCTACGCACAAACCCCTTAAGATACTCAGAGATATATCTTCGGGGACATGTCTTGGAGATTAATCTGATTGGCCTCATCCTTGTATTGCTTGGCACAAGTATTTGTGTTTCAGCAGTTATTATTGCTTTCAATCAATGGAAAAGATTGGGTGCCGATCTGTACAAGCAATTAAGCATTGCATTCGTTTTCCTATCTCTGATGTGCATCGGTTATATGTTCGCAGCCCTCTACAATGCGAGCGTATACCAAGACATGGTTTTGAGATGGCAGATTTTCTTCGCATCTTTCGGCCTGGCATTTCTAGGATTTATGGTGCGGGCGTTTGAATACCTCAAGAAGAAACCAGAGGAATCGAGAGTAAACTCTGTGTTCATTCTGGCGGGGGCAGTTATAGCCACACGATTCTTGCCGGGACAATATGATGTGGTTTGGATTCAGAATGGCTGGGAACAGCACTATGGAATGGGGCTTATTGTACTCTCCATTCTTCTCTATGCAGTCACCATAGCATATACAATTCCCGTGTTTTACAGAGCATGGTCCAGAATCAAGCAAACTAATAGATACAGAATGTGGGTGAGGAGCTTATTCGCGCTTCTTTTCCTAAGCGCCGCGTTGGTTGGAGCATATCTTATAGCATCGCGAGTGTTTCATTGGGTCCCTGACATATTCACTTCAATTAGCTATTTCTTGTTTGCCCCATTCATAGGAATTGTGGTCGGCCTGACAAACAAATTGTTGATTTCTTATCCCACCATATTCTTTGTATCAACCCATGACCTGATAGAATTACAGATTATTTCGAAAGATAGCAATGAAATGACATACCGGTTTAGCTTTGATGAACACAGTGCAAAGGAAAGGAGTCTGGTTCCTGGTGCACATCACACAATAAGACAGGTCTTTCGGCAATTGCTGGACACCTCTGAAGAATTGGAAAGCATACGTGTGCAAGAAGGAGAGGTGCTGGTATACGAGGGTGAACAAACAACCGGACTACTATACACAATAAGAGGTTCGCAGTTGTTCAAAAATCTCCTAAAGCTTACTGCGGAGAAATTTGAGAATGATTATGATCCGAGCAGTTTCTCAGAAGCTCATGCTGATGATTTCGAGATGTATCTTCGCGACGTCTTTCAGTTTGCCCTAACTAGGCCGGAAGAGGTACTTGAACGATAAAAGCATGAATGGCCATGTTTCTCAAATGATTTATTTGCGAATTTCCCATAGTTTTCTCGCCACCAGAATGTTCGGGGATACTAATCTTGGACACGCCACTCATGATCACCAGTTTATTTGCAGCATGTTGTGCGGTATTTGCCACTTTCGTGTCTGAGAAACTTCATAGGCGACTTGAGGTTGATTTTTTCAAAAATAGTGCTATGTTTCATCTATGCACAACGATTTGGTTAACGGGATTTATCATCCAATCCCTACACAGCTATCCTGATGGATATGTGACGGCCGCAATTTCACACGTTATCTTTTCACCATTTCTATACCTCGGACTGGCATTTCTTGTATCTGCCACTGAGAGTGTCAAAGGATCAAAGAGGTCATTTCTTGAAGACATCTCATTCTTGCTTGCCGGCATAATGATTGCAGGAGGATTCCACCGGGATTCTTTCACGCTAACTTGGACTGCTATTGGATGGGTACAGGAATTCCATCCTCTGTATTTACTGGGCAGAATAATGATGGTACTGCTCTGCTTTGCGGCCCTACTGCCTTTAGCGATTCGAGCGAGGAAGCGACTGACATTTTCGATTAGAAGCGACCAGTATCTGGTAATTCCGATGGCCATTCTCGCGGTTCTCCTGCCAATAACCATGACGTTGTACGGGCAGGGATATATTCTATCCTACCTTCCGCCTATCCTTATGTATCCTGAAGTAGTTACGACTGTGACTGGTTTCTTCCTACTATGGGTGGGTATCCTGCTTTCCAAACACCCCACAATTCTCTTCTCAACCATAAATGACATTCTTGACCTATATATCATTGATTCAGGCAGTGGCCTCCCTCAGTATAGTTACAGTTTTGGGAATCGGAAAGTGCGAGAAGGAGGAGAGGTTCTTTCTGCATTTTTCACAAGCATCCGACACTTTGTCAAACAGGAAATAGCTGCCGGAGAGATTGAAAAAATCGTGATTGGTGATAGTGAAGTCGTTGTATGTGATGGCCTCTTTTGTTTTGGTATTCTTCTTGCGCGAAAGAGCTCACGCCTAGTCCAGTTGTTGCTGGAAGTAATCCTGTCCGAATTTGAAGCAGCGTACGCTTTCGAATTAACCGAACCCAATAGAACCAATCGATTTAGTGAATTTGATTACACAATCGAGAGGTATTTTGAATTCGCCCTTCGTGGCTCGTTTGCCAAAGATAGTGGAGAAGGTCCGAATATTAGCTTAGATTCAACTGACTATGTTCATGATTTAGAAGAGAGCACCTGACCAGTATTCTCAGGTGTATTCCATATGAGATTATCGCGATTGCACATTTCGCAGAAACGGTTAAAAATGTTATTTCTTCATTGGGCTCTACAATTAGATAAATAAGGAAAATCCCGATATTGAATTGGGGGCTCAGGATTGAGAACGGACTCTTGCCGATATGGATGCCTTGTTCTCTTGATTTCCATTGCCACATTGAACCCGCATTTCAACTGGAATTTTTATTCTTACGGTTCTCTTCTGGAAGGAAAAAAAGCAAATAGTACCGAACTAAGAGCGGCAACGAGTGTCATGAATCAATGATTATTCAGAGGCATAAGCATGGACCTTCCCTCATCACTAGAACCCGACAGGATTCAGCCGAGTCAGCTCTATATATCACAGAAGAAACTCGACGCGGTTCTGAGCCTCTTTGATGAGGCTAGAGAGCAAGAA
>SDNP01000047.1 GCA_004524445.1 Candidatus Thorarchaeota archaeon
ACCCGTTCGGATCGGAGATACAATTACAGCCAGAGTTGAAGTTGCCTCTAAAGACGACGAAAAAAAACATATTAAACTTAAGACTACATGCATGAATCAGATGGGAAAAGTCGTACTTGATGGGTCTGCCACTGTAACACTCATGAGAATGGAATAACTTCCTCCCATTGTCACCTTTCACATGAGAAGTATATTCTCTATCCAACTCTTTTGCGCTATTGTTTCTCGACAGAGTCTATTTTGCGTACCAGAGTCTTAAAGAAATGTGTGCACTAAGACACAAGACTTCTTTAGAGTAGATTTGCTAACTAATAGGTGTCACTTGGAGAAGTGGAATGGAGATGGAGCAACGGATTATATCAAGAGTTGTCTTCCTGTGGCTGTTCTTCGGTCTATTTATTGTTTCACCGCTAAATGCAATCGGAACGAGAGAATTGGTCGGCCCCGCAGGACATATCAAGACAGGGCCTTTCTTAGACAAATTGATCATCAAAAGGGCGTTTGAGGGTGAAGAGAGCCGAATAGAGGCGCTAATCAATAACGAGATTGATGCCATAGACGATGCGATATCCTTGGATTTTCTAGCTCAACTAGAAAACGCAGAGAATGTTGCTATCGACTACTTTCTACGAAATGGATATGGCTATTTTGCCTTCAATTGCATGAAATACCCCCTAAATCACAGCTCCTTGAGACGTGCTGTTGCCATGGCACTTGATAAGAATAAGATATGTGAGGAAGCCTGGGACGGACTGGCTGAGCCACTCGACTCGATGGTACCAAAATGCAATCCGTGGTCTATTGAAGAAGAAATGGACTACCACTATTATGAATCTGATTTGGAAGCATCCCGTGAACTGCTCCAGAATGAAGGTTTCAGGGATAATGATGCGGATGGTTATCGAGAAACGCCAGCAGGAAGGGATTTCCACATCAATATTGAGGTAGCCGAGAGCTCTACAGTTGCAATAAATGCGGGTGAAATCGTCAAAGAAGCTCTCGATTCTCTTAACATCAACTGTACATTGAATGTTACCGATTTCTATCGGTATCTTACTCGCCTATACTATGGAGGGGACTTCGACCTCTGTTTCGTGGGTAATAGCTTTAGTAGCAACGATCTAACATTTCTAACTGAATTTGAGGGAGAATCCTATGACTGGGAAGGGATGAACCGCAACTTCGCCAGATGGCACAATGCAACTTATGCTGAATGGACTCAGCAACTGATGACTTCTGTTGACCATGATGAAATCTGTGAAGCTGCCACACGAATGCAAGAGATTTGGATTGAGCAATGTCCGCTACTGATTTGCTACGAGAATATGTATGCGTCTGTATATCGTACAGACAGGTTGACTGGGTTTCTTAGCGATGCAGATTGGGGTATCATGACGAAGTGGAATAACCTGAAGGTTCATTTGAAAGAATCCGACGGCGGTCCGTTTGGGGGGACATTGCGGTGGGCGACATCGCATCATCCGAGATGGAATCCATTGCGAGTTTGCTCATGTTATCCGTCTCAACTGGATTATCAAATGTATGACAGCCTGTTTGTCCAAAGACCTGATGGGACTGGTTTGCCTTGGATGGTCAAAGAATATCAGGTGTACACTTATGAAGATGATAGTAGTATTTCGGAAAACCATACTCGTTACGAATTGACGCTGCTTGACAACATGACATGGTCGGATGGTCATCATCTAACTGCCGATGATGTAGCATTCACATTCAATTTCTACAAGAACAACCTAGTGGTTCCACAGTGGCACAACTTGCAAAACCTATCGGCTATCTACGCACCGAATCCAACTAAGCTTGTATTGGAGTTCTCCACCCAGTCATATTGGAATCTACACAAATTCAGCTATCTGTACGTTTTCCCAAAGCATATTGTGGCAGATATGGATCCAGATGAACTCCGGATGCATTATCCTGATGTGGGTGAAGAGGATTGGATGCAAAACTGGGTGACTTCTGGTCCATTCAATCTGACAGACTATGATGATGGCAACTTCACAGAGCTAACTTACCGGCCTGATTATTTCTTTGCACCAAACCATTCGTTGTCGACAGCTGAGGGTGATTGGCTTGCTGATAACGCTTTAGTCCTATCTATGGTTGCCGCCTCCTCTGCCGTTGTCGTCGTGGTTCTGGTTTATACTGTCATGCGCAAAGGGCATTAGACGTTACTGAGCGAAATCACGCTTTCAAATGACCCTCCTTGGCAACCCTCTATCATGATGAAATCGAAGCGTTAGAGCAGTGGCGCAATCGGCACGCAAATAAGGAGATATTTACTATTTGTAGGAGAGGACGGAGATGTGCAACGTAGCATCAAGAAAGATGAACTCCCAATACTTCGAATATCCGTTCGAATCTACCGCCCAATAGATGAGGTCTGGGAGAATTTCCTTGACCCTCTTCTCATGACGCAATGGCTGGGAAATGAGATATCAGCAGATATGCGCGAGGGTGGGACGATCCGGTTTTCTGGGAAAAACGCCCCCACTAACGCCGAGATGGAAAACTTTTGGACTTTGAAGCGTTATAAGGAGGAGAGAGCTCTGCTCCTCAGCTGGGGCCTCGTTGGTGTCGATACGCTGTTTCTCTTGAGCTTTAAGGAGATGCCGGCGGGAACAATCATGGATATCCGTCATGGACCCATTCCTAGTTCCGCCAATAAGCTGCACCTATCAGACCACTGGACGTTGTTGCTTACTAATTTCAAATCCATTGTTGAACTTGGAGAACCAGCATATCGGTTTGACTACACAGACTATCGTCCTCTACGGGTGACGAGATACGACCCGACAGAAGTCAGACATAGCGTGCTAATTAGGGCTCCACCGCAGCTTCCATTTGATGTCTTCACTAATCCTGAAAAACTAAGGCATTTCATTCGTGCTGATGAACCTGTCATTGATAGGCAATATGCTGGTATCTATACATGGTGGGCTGAAGGAAAAGGTCCGGTTGTCTTTACAAAGATGGAGCCAGAAAAGGAAATTGAGTTCACCTGGGTCTATGGCGACGAGGCAGAAACCAAAGTGAATATCAGGTTCGAGGAGGTCGATGAAGACACTCTAGTTTCATTACACCATTTTGATTTCCAAAAACCAGAGGATGTTGTAGGCTACAATATAGGTTGGGCAAGCATCTTATCCGAGCTGAAGCTGGTATGCGAGCTGGGCGAATCAGGAATCGAAAGGAGCATTGAGTGGGAATAGAATATCTATATTGGCAACAGAATACTCCAATCTCCTGGAAATATCAGAGAAATCATTACAACTGCAGTTAGAATGGGGATAAGAAAATTGTCGCTCCATCCTATGCTAATTGCCTCAGTAGCGGCAATTACAGCTGCAACCACTAGGATTTGAGGTAAAACGCATATCGGGCAAATTTCATTAAGCTGGGTAAGAAGGGCTACGAGAACTGACAGAATACCGAAGATGAATACGCCTAGGCTCCCCTCAAATGATTTCTTTCGATACTTTTTTTGAACAAGTTTTCCTCCAACGCTTCTTCCAATAACCTCACCAGCAGCATCTCCCCATGCTACCGCTAGAATTGCAGCCACAAATACGCTAGAATGTGCTGCAGAAAGCATGAAGGCCACTGAAAAACCGGCCAAGCCCATAATTCCAGAGGCAAAGGTGTTTGATCGTGTTTCGCTTTCTCTAGTTCCAGCAACGAGCAGAATAGTGATTAAATTGCTCTTATGCGCCCATGCGTAAATTAGAATGGTCAGGAAGATTCCTGCAGCCAAGAAAGGTCCGCTCAGATTGGAATATCTTAGTGCTGTCAAAGCTATTATCGTTCCCATGGTAATGTGGACTGTCTTCCTTGCCTTCCAGTTTGCTATTCCATACATTGTCATTTTGTATGAAATAAGTAGCACGATGCCTCCAACCACACCGGTAGTGACTGCCATGGTCAAGTCAAGAGTGTTCAGTTCCCCAAATATCAACTCAACCATGGTTCTCATTCATCTGGGTGATTGCCTTGCATTTGATTCTATCTCTTCTGAAGCTAGGCACCACCACTGCCGCCGGGCACCTGAAAATTCCGTACATCCTTCCATGCGCGTCTTCTATACTGAATCACTGATATCACAAGCATCAGTGTCAGAAATATGGCTACAGTGATAGTTGCAGCAAAGATGTCCCCCACAATAATCTGGAGAAGCACATAAACTCCTAGTGCGACGGCTGCTGAACCTACTAATGGGGTCAAAGTCTTTGCATCTATACGGTTAATGAGCAACGCTGAAACTGGAGCTGAAATGAGAGCTCCGATTACCAATGGAATCTCCAATTCCAGAAACGGGTCTAAGACTAAATCGGTAATGCCCAAATAGTAGTACATTAGCCAAGCCGCACCTGTGACAGCAGCTTCTGCTACTGCTGTCGTGCCAATTGCCTTTGTACTGTCTCTTCCTGAGAGGATCTGTCCTCCAGCGACGAGGGGACCGTAACCTCCACCGCTGATACTCTTGTTCAATGAAGCGATGAATCCAAACGCTGTCAGTCGGTGCCAAGAGAACCTCCATCGAAACCCTTGGACAACCATGGTTCCTGTAACAATTACCGTAATGCTCACGTATGTCGCAACAAATAACTCGTTGAGATTGACTGCGATGAGTACCCCTGTGGCACCGGCAATTATGCCTAAGACTGAAAGAAGTGTGGACACTTTGAAGTCTTCAGATTGGATTTCAGAGTCAATATTTCCCATCAATCTATGAAGAAGGGCGGTTAGTCCTGCTCCCATGAACTCAGACATTAATACGGCGGGGACAACTCGATATATTGGGTAGCCTACTATTATCAGTACTGGTGCCAATATGGTACCATATCCAAGTCCCAAAGTCGAGTCAACGAATTTACTGAAGAAGCCAATGAATGCAATAATGGCTATTACAGCAACAATCTGCATCATTTTCTTGTTTCTCTCTTGTTAGATTATCAGACTTACTTTCACTACACGTAACGATGAACTTGAGGCAACCAGTTTCAGGGCAATATAAATCTGCTCTTGACTAACTTTGAGGGTCTAAGCTTTTTAAGTACAGACACGCACAAATTCCTTCCTAAAATGAAGAATTTACACGGGCGGAAGGGTTTCATCTCCGTCAATTGCTTTTTCTTTGCTAATACTTTGCATTTCTCTGAGGGTCACAACCGCCGCTGCCACTACACTAGCTATTGCCACTAGAAGCGTAATTATTATCGAGATTGTATCACCAAAGATTGTTTTTCCAAGTGTGTAGATTCCCAGAATGACAGCGGCTATCCCAACCAGCCGAGTCGTTTCCTCATGCGGTAGCACTTTTATAAGGTAAGCTGACAAGGGCGCCGAAATGATTGACCCTATGAGTAGAGGGATCTCTAGTTCCATGAATGACTCTAAACTCAAGATTGCGGTACCAAACCACCAATAGAGAAGCCAGGACCCCGCTGTGACTATTGCTTCTGCTACTGCCGTTGTTGCAATTGCCCTCGAACCGTCCCTTCCAGACAGTATCTGCCCACCAGCCACTAGGGGGCCATATCCGCCCCCGCTTAATCCCTTGTTCAATGCAGCCAAGAAGCCAAAAATCGTAACTTTTGGCCACGAGAAATACCACCGAAATCCTTGCGCAACAAGAGTGCCAACAATAATAATCGTGATTGAAACATAAACGGTAACAAAAAGCTCGGACATTGTAACACCGATTAAAACGCCCACAAAGGCACCTATGATTCCAAGCGTTGAGAATACTGCCGATACCCTGACATCTCTCGATTCTTGTTCGATGCGCATGTTTCCCTGAATTGCATGAAAGAGCGCTGTAAGAGCCGCTGAAAGAAACTCGGAAATCAGCACCGCTGGAACTACTCTTTCGATTGGATATCCTACAATTAGCAATAATGGCACACTCATAGTGCCGTAGCCCAATCCCATGGTCGAATCAACCAATTTGCTGATCAAACCCAGCAACAGGATCAATATGAAAACAATAATCCAATCGGCCATCATTCATTACATCCAACGTGAAATTACTGGTTCACATATAAACCGAGAAATTCAGTATGATAAAGAAGTTTCTCGCTAATTAAAAGCATGGCCTTTCGGAACCGAGATAGTTGCTTCGTCTAGTAAGGCAATAGCGGTCTATTGACTGATTTCCTACCCGTATTTGCGCGGTATCCTGTCATTGCAACAACCTTATTTTGCAGTCGGCAGATACTTATGATGTCGCATAAGAAATATTAAGAATGCTTTAATTTAGAAGTCACCAAAGGGGTGCTGGAGTAGAATTGAGAGACCAAGATGATGGTAGCAAAGTAATGAAGGCAGTACTCATCGGAGACGGCGCAGTAGGAAAGACAAGCATCCGCCGAAACTACTTGGGTGATGAATTCATAGAGGGGCACATCGCAACCATCGGAGTTGACCTTGCAACCAAGAGAGTTCTATTTGATGATGAAATTGTGAAATTTATCATATGGGATTTAGCAGGGCAACCTTCCTTTGAGCAGGTTCGTGGGCATTATTACCACGGTTGCAATGGTATTGTACTGGTGTATTCAGTCGTGGATCGAGAGTCCTTCGATAACGCTAGCAAGTGGCTTGTAGAGGCATACAAGAATATGGGTCCACTGCCACCCACTGTGATTGTAGGAAATAAGACTGACTTACGCGACCGTGTTTCTCCAGAAGAACGGGTTACAACTGAGGAGGGTGAAGAATTCACGAAATACTTCATCAAGAAGCTGGAAGTGCCTGCTGTATTCTTCGAAACCTCCGCCAAGACGGGGCATAATATTGAGAGCGTATTTAGGGACCTCCTGACAATGATGGGTGAGGCCGAATCCGAAGAGAGCGATTTGTATATTGGCTAGTCAAGACCTATGTTTCACCCACTTGGTCCAGAACCGGTATGCACAGAGTTTTAACTATAAATGTGGATGTAGTGACGGAAGATAACCATAGTTAACAAGCCTCTATTTGTTACCACCCATTGGTTAGACAGGAGAGAGTGTACGAGACAATGAGCAAGACTAGCCAAGAAACGAAAAAACAGACCAAGGCATCGATGAAGATTGAAGGTATGCATTGTGCATCTTGTGTAGCGACAATAGAAAAATCACTGCTCAATGAAGATGGCGTCTTCAAAGCAACAGTGAGTCTCCTTGATGAGAAAGCTGTTGTTGAGTATGATCCTAAGAAAGTGGACCGCGAGAAATTGGAGAAGGCCGTGGAGTCCGCTGGATACAAGCCAAAGCGTCCAACAATGACCTTGACTCTGACTCCAAAACCAGAAATCGAACAATGGGCATCAATATCTGACTCTGTCGAATCAGTTGACGGTGTTCTTTCAACACGCTCATTTCCGGAATCTGGCAGGATAATCGTTGAGTATGATGACGATCGAGTTACAATCAAGTCCATAAAGCGTGTAGTCGTAGAAGAAGGGTTTGACGCTGTCAGCAGCAAGGAAGGTCTAGGCGACAGAGAAACCCTTGCAAGGGAGGAAGAAATTCGTTATTATGGATCTCTTCTTGTATTTTCATTGTTCTTTACAATCCCGGTTGCGCTGACAGGATTTGGAATATTGACACCATTTATTCAGCCTTTCATTGCTCCAGATGTATTCATGTTCCTGCTAGCAACACCGGTTCAATTTGTTGCTGGTTATCCATTTTACAAATCCGGTCTCAGAGGCTTGAGACACGGAAAGACCAATATGGATACATTGATAATGCTTGGTACTAGCGCAGCATATTTCTTCTCTGTTGCTGCAACTTTCATATTTCCCGACTTCCTGCCTTTCTACAGTACTTCAGCTTGGTTAATTGCATTCATAGTTTTAGGAAGGTTCTTGGAAGCCATTGCAAAGGGAAGAACCTCTAAGTCCATTAGAGGCCTTATGGACATGCAAGCCAACATTGCAGTTGTTGTAAGAAATGATGAAGAGATTACAATACCAATTGAAGATGTTGAAGTTGGAGATACTATATTAGTACGTCCGGGTGAGAAAATTCCAGTGGATGGAAAGGTAATCAAAGGTGAGTCTAAAGTAGACGAGTCGATGATCACTGGTGAATCCATCCCTGTCGATAAGACACCTGGTGATGATGTTGTTGGTGCAACTATTAATAAGAACGGTGTCCTTCGAATTGAAGCCACGCAAGTGGGTCAGGATACCGTGCTATCTCAGATTGTCAAGCTTGTAGAAGAAGCTCAAAGTGAGAAGCCTCCAATTCAACGTAAAGCTGATGCCATTGCAGAAGTCTTTGTCCCCTTTGTTCACGTAATTGGTCTAGCCACGTTCTTTGGTTGGTTGTTTATTGGCGCGGCAGAATGGACCCTTGCTCTGAGTTTCACCATTGCGGTCCTGGTTGCTGCATGTCCATGCGCATTGGGGCTTGCCACTCCTACTGCAATCATGGTGGGATTGGGCAAGGGTGCTCAGTCAGGCATCTTGATCAAGACTGGTGCTGGGCTCGAAACCATCCCAAAAATGGATACCATCGTCTTCGATAAAACCGGAACCTTGACAGTTGGGCGTCCAACCGTTACTGACTTCGTGCCGGCATCGGGAGTCGAAACGGATGAGGCACTTTCATTGATTGCAGGAGTTGAAAAGAACAGCGAACATCCCCTGGCAGAGGCCATTGTAAGGTATGCTCAAAAAGAAGGAATTGCTATTCCTTCTAGTAATGAGTTTACATATGAGCAAGGAAGTGGCGTCATTGCTGTTGTCAACGGTCATGAGATTAGAATTGGAAAAGATGAATACCTAACATCTACTGGTATAAACATCTCAGAACTAGAACAGCACAGTACAGTGCTGCAAGAGCAAGCCAAAACCACAGTATACGCGGCAAGAGATGGCAAGCCACTAGCGCTATTGGGGATTGCCGATGCAATTAAACCCTCCTCGATTCAAGCAGTCAGCTCCCTTACAAAAATGGGTTTGAAAGTCTGGATGATAACTGGCGACAAGGAGCGAACTGCAAAAGCTGTGGCTGATAAAGTTGGAATTGAAAACATCATGTCAGAGGTGCTTCCTGCGGAAAAAGCAGACAAAGTCAAACAACTCCAAAATGAAGGCAGAGTTGTCGGTATGGTCGGAGACGGCGTCAATGATGCTCCTGCCCTTGCTCAGGCAGATGTAGGTATTGCCCTCGGCTCTGGAACTGATGTTTCAGTTGAAACTGGCGAAATTGTTTTGGTTCGTGATGACCTGATGGATGTCGTATCCGGAATTCGCCTGGGCAAGAAAACTATGGAAAAAATCAAACAGGGCTTCTTCTGGGCTTTGATATACAATATGGCTCTATTGCCAATCGCTGCTGGATTACTATATCCGTTCTTTGGATTGGTTCTCAGACCTGAATTCGCAGGACTTGCCATGGCACTGTCAAGCGTATCGGTAGTGAGTAATGCCTTGCTGTTGAATCGGTTTGACCCTACTGAAGAGGATGAAAAGAGCGCCAAAACGGAAGAGGAAATACAAAAGACAATTGCAATTGATCCTGTGTGCAAGATGGAGGTTGACACTGAAACTGCCGATCTGTATACAGACTACAAAGGGAAGCGATACTACTTCTGTGCAGAATATTGTAAAGACGAGTTCGAGAAGAGTCCACAAGAATATATCGACCATGAAGCTATGGCTATTGATGATGACCGGAAGAAGATTGCTATAGATCCAATATGCAAAATGGAAGTGGATGTTGAGAATGCTGAGCTATATACCGACCATAACGACAAGAGGTATTACTTCTGTAATCCACATTGCAAGGCTGTTTTCGACAAAGATCCTGAAAGATTTAGCGATCACTAAGAAACGGTAATCAAAGAAAAAATAAATGGCAGACCTAACCCTATTCAACGAAGGCTGACCATAGAATTACTGATTCTTCATCTGCCTTAAGTACTATCCCTATGACCAACTATCTTGAAATGAACAGGCAGTCTGCAAGTGCGAGGTAGAAGGCTGAACAAGGCAATGGATAGTCGGATCTCAGCGGTATCTCATATGGTGTTTCTCAACATTCTTCATAACCTACAAATGGCGTGCAAGGACCATCACAGCCTATTATTGAGAAACCCAAAGATGGTATGCGAAGATTTACATGGAGTGTCATTTCTCCCAGCTGCCGCGGGCATGAAAGACCGAGCTGAATGAAGAAATTAGAGAATGCTTCATCGTGCTGGATTTCGATGTAGCAATCGCTTGTGCAGCTTGTTATCTGTGATTCGTTCAATTTCACACGGATTCTTATCACCGCTCCATAAAAAGGTTGAATCTTCCGAAAACTCCTTTTGGTATTATTTCACCTTCTTTTTAAATCGGGTGGGGAAACCTAAACCATGAATGGAACCAACGGAGATGTGATAGAGACTATCAAATCGTCAAAATTTGTGCTAGTCCTCTTACTCTTAATGGGCGCATTTGGGGTAATGGGTGGTGGGTTGGTTGCTCCTGGACTGCCTACTATTGGTGCTGCCTTCGATGCTCCAGAAGCACAGATAGGTTTGATCTTGAGTATCTACACACTTGCAGCGGCGATTAGTCTTCCATTTATTGGCTATTTTATTGACGTTGTTGGACGAAAAAAGGTTGGGCTCACCTGCCTTCTCATCGATGGACTAACAGGCATTGCTGTCATCTATGCTCCATCCTTTTCGGTTTTTTTGATGATGCGCTTTATCCAAGGCATAGGAATCGCAGGCCTAGTTCCAGTCGCCATGACAGTAATAGGGGACCTTTTTTCAGGCGAAAGAAGGCTGCAGGTCATAGGACTCCTTTCTGCGAGTATTTCAATGGCAGCAGTCATTATACCTCTCATTGGTGGTGCCCTTGCCTCCGTTGATTGGAGATACGTCTTTTTGGTCTATGGTTTTTCATTGCTCTTAGCAATATACCTCTACTTCATACTTCCAGAAACGAAACCTGAGCAAGGGAAGGATAAATCAAAGCTTGTTTCCAAGATTAGGGCACAAATGCCAGAAGACGCGAATCTCGCATCCCAATTATACGGAAAAATGCTGGAGAATTCAGATTATGCCCATCAACCACAAAAACAACAACCGCAAAGAGTCAATCGCGCATCGGTTATCGGTTATATCTCCTCTCTTTCTGTTGCATTGAAAATCAAAAAAATTCGGAATGTCATAAGCCATTCTTTTGTTCTGTATTTTCTTCTATATGCCTTGATTGCTTATTCCCCCACTTATCTCATGCAGACACATAATTTCGATGAAGTTTTTAACGGAGTAGTTATTTCTATTAACGCTCTCTTTTCAGCATTTTTAGCTTCAAGAGCCTTGTTTGTTTCCAGATACTTGGATTGGCGGCAACGAACCGCCTTGGGCTATGCGATTATCAGTATGAGTTTTCTTCTTTTGCCATTTTGGAGTCAAGGGAGCTTCATGGTGAGTTTCAGCTTCATCTTCTTTGGAATCGGAATGGGAATTGTTTCCCCTACAATCTATAATCGTGTGACTCTATTAGCTCCTCCACACCTCACCGGGGCCGTGATCTCGATATTCAATACCATGAAATATATCGGCATGACTGTTGCCCCAATTGCTATTGGAATTCTTTTGATTTACACAAATCTAAATGTGGTCTTCCTAGTAGTTGGCGGTGTTACTGTTTGTTGGGCAATTCTCGCATTTCTACTTCAAGCTCGAAAATGAGATCAGAGCAAAAGACTGAGAACTCTTGATTATTTTGATTTGCACGGAGTATAGTAAATGGGGACGAATTCTGCAGGATCAATCTTCCATTGAGCGTGAGTTCAGAACAAAAAGGGAGAAAGTAGCTCTTAATAGTAGGTTTGAATCCTTAATTCGTAGATTCAGTCCTTGGAGGAATGGGATTTGCTTAGTCAGCTGCAAAAAATGTACTTCGGAATGGCGAGATTGGGGCCAAGCATTATGCTTGATATGTTGGATCTAGCCAGTGCATTATTCTACTTCTCAATTCAGCAATTGCCTGCAATTTACACAGGCATTTCAATTGCAGTCAGCTATGTGGCTATAATGGTTTCAGAGGTCACATTTGGCAATCTCAGCGATAGGATACCACCAAATAGATTTGGGCGACGGAAGCCGTTCATTATGGTGGGCGCCATATTCATGGCCGCCTCATTTCTTTTCGTATTCACTCCTCATCTCTTCATCGCTCAGGGTGATGTCCTTGCATTATTCCTCTACTCTCTTGTGACCATGAGTTTGTTCAAGGTCTCATATGGAATGACCATGACCCCCTTTCAGTCATGGATGCCGGAACTGACGGAACCCGAAGAGCGACCCTCAGTGTCATCTTGGCAAAACGTGGCCAATTTCATGGGATTTGTGGCCGGAATCCTTGGTACTACTCTTCTGGCGACACGTCCTGAAACTTGGGAACTCCCAACTGAAGTTCTTATGATGATACTAGTTTTCGTGGGTATTCAGCTGGGAGGATTCATTGCTCCTTTAGCCCGCTTACATGAGGGCGAGAAATTCATTGCAAATCCGAATATTGTGGAGGACTTGAAGCATGCGCTGAAGAACCCTGATTTTGTTGGATGGATGACTGCTCAGGGGCTTTTGTCAATTGGATTTGCCATGATAATCAAGACAGCATTTCCATATATTGACGATTTTCTCTTATTCTCCGATACTGAATTTATTATCTTTGGCGTGGAGTTACTCATCGTTGTCTTCATCTTCTTTGTGATTTGGAGATGGATGATTAGGAACAAAGGCAAAAGAATCACTCTTCAGACTGCCATGATGGTGACCGTGCTATCATTGCCGTTCACTCTGTTCATCACCAGCTCTATTCAGGGATTTGCAATGATAGCATTGGTTGGCGCTGGAGTTGCGGGTTACTATCTATTTCCTTACATAATCTATGCAGACTTCGCACAAAAGGATGAGCTAGAAACAGGAGAAGGTCATGCCGGGTTATATACAAGCATCCCTTCCATACCCCTCAATTTGTCTCAGGCCTTATCCGCATTCATATGGGGCATTGTCTTCAGCCTACCGGAAGTACTGCCCGTCCCGTCCGCACCTGGCACTTTTCTGACACTGGGCTATATCTACTGGGGCCCAATTTCTGCGATTTTCATCTTCCTTGCAGTTCTTGTGTTATTCAAGGTGAACTTGGATCCAGACTTTGAAGTACTTGAAGAGCAAGCCATCGCTCCAAAAACACCCGGTGGTTAGATTCATTACTAAACCAAAAACGGGGGGTCAGATCCCCGATGCTTTTCTTATATGGTTTCGATTTTGATGTCGTCTTTTACGCCCTTCACACCAGCAGTTCTTTTCGCAATATTCACAGCAGAACTATAGGAAACCCATCCAGGGACTTCGCCGCGCAGAATCACTATTCCGTCTCTTACTTCGACATCAATGTCTTCCGCTATAGTGGTGGTGTCACGTCTTAGTGCCTCTACAATGCCCTCAGCGATTTCCTCGTCAATAACATCGTCGGTTGGTACGATTGCAATATTGTTCGTGACATCCACAACTCCGCCAATGCCGGATGCGATTTGTTCAACTCTCTCTTTTTTCCAATATGAGTCAACATCGCCCTCCAGAGTAACATGTCCATTCTGGATGATTATCTCAAGATCTGTCTTATCTATGGTCACATTCTTATCAAGGCTATCTTGTATGTGAGCCTGAATTTCCTCGTCTTTTGGTGGAGAATATCCCTCGGGAAACTTAACCGTCAGTTTGTTCTCAACGTCATGTACTCCATACACTGCAAATGTGCTGATTTCTGCGGCTTTTCTTCCGTCATAATCGGGAACAGATCCTCTTAGGATTACTTTGTTGCCCTTTACTTTCACATCAATCTGTGAGCCGTCTATTCTGTCATCCCAT
>SDNP01000048.1 GCA_004524445.1 Candidatus Thorarchaeota archaeon
TTCAGAGGCATAAGCATGGACCTTCCCTCATCACTAGAACCCGACAGGATTCAGCCGAGTCAGCTCTATATATCACAGAAGAAACTCGACGCGGTTCTGAGCCTCTTTGATGAGGCTAGAGAGCAAGAATTGGAGCCAATACCAATCAAGAGGTTGGATGATGAACTTGTCTCAACAGACGGCCATACACGGGGGCTTGCGTGGTATCTGAATGGATACGAAAAAGTGCCAGTTGAAGTGGAAGCTATGGAGCTCGAATGGGAAGCATATGGAATCTGTGTTGAGTGGTGCAAATCCGAAGGAATTGGATCAATACCGGATCTTCAAGATAGGGTCGTTGATCACAGGACGTACCAAAAGGTTTGGCTGGACAGATGTAGAATAATGCAGGATGAGCTTGCAGAGAATCGTTCTCTATAGGCAAGAAAATTTTCTTCCTACGAATAGAATTATAAGTCAATAATTAACTATTGTGTACTGAGAAAGGTGTATATTTGGAGATGAACTCAGAAGAAGTAGATAGCGAGCTAGATTGTATAGGTCTATACTGTCCACAACCCTTATTTCAAACGCGGAAAGCAATTGATGAGTTGGAACCAGGTCAGGTTCTGCAAGTTCTTTCAGACGACCCCGCAGCAAAATCAGATCTTGAGAGATTCTGCAAGCGGACAGGTCATGAGCTCCTCAGTTATGATAAGCTTGGAGATGGAGTTCAGGTCTTTCTAATAAAGAAGAAGAGCGAATGAGAATGAGTGGCGCATTAGACGAGCAGGTGTATCTGGACTACCAATCAGCCAAACCTGTGGATAGACGAGTATTAGAGCAGATGACCCCATATTTCTCTGAGAAGTTTGGCAACCCATCTTCTCTGCATCATGTCGGCGATATAGCAACTGAAGCACTGGAGCAGAGCAGGAAAAAGGTATCCGAGTTCATTGGATCCGACATGGATGAGATAGTCTTCACCTCTGGTGCGACTGAATCTATCAATTTAGGGATTATTGGCTTTGCCTTACGAAACAAGAGGAAGGGAAAGCATATTGTCATCTCAGAAGTGGAACACATTTCTATCAGAAACATAGCGAAGTATCTTGAGAAAGAAGGATTCTTGGTTTCAAGGGTTCCAGTTGACCAATACGGACAGGTAAAACTTGGAAAACTTGAGAGTAGACTCCGTGATGATACAATTCTTGTTTCTATACAATATGCAAACAATGAGATTGGTACTATTCAGAAGATACAAGAAATCGGAGAGATTGTTCACGACCATGGAGCCGCGCTACATACAGACGCAGTTGCAGCTGAAGGATTAGTACCCATTAATGTTGAGGCAGACAATATTGATTTGATGTCAATGTCGTCTAATGATATCTATGGTCCCAAGGGAGCAGGTTTCTTATTCATGAGAAGGGGGTATAGAGTGAATCCACTCATAATAGGTGGAGGCCAAGAGAGGGGACTAAGGTCAGGAAGCGAAGATGTAGCATCCATTGTCGGTATGTCCGCAGCAGCCGAGATTATCCAAAAGGAAATGAATGACGAAATAAAGCGGTTCAAGAAATATCGTGACCGAATTATCGATAGCGTCCTAAATGAAGTCCCTGACAGCTATCTAAATGGGCATCCCGAGGAGCGACTTCCAAACAACGCTCATTTCAGGTTTGACGGGATTGAGGGGGAGTCGATATTGCTTTCATTCAAAGATTTGGGTATTGCTATCTCCACAGGATCTGCATGCACTTCAAAGACCCTTGAACCCTCGCATTGTCTCATTGCCACAGGGTTACTTCATGAAGAGGCGCATGGTTCTCTTGAAATTACTGTGGGACGATACAACACAGATAACCACATAGACAAGGTAATAGATGCGGTTCCTAAAGTTGTATCACGACTACGCGAGCTATCTCCTATTTACACTCCAAAAGAAAAGGTGATGAGTAGATGAAATCAACAGAATATTCAGAAAAAGTTCTCGACCATTTTAGAAACCCTAGGAACGTTGGTACACTTGAAGGTGATAATGTTGTACGCGGCAAAGTGGGCAATCCTACGTGTGGGGATATCATGGAGATATTCCTCGAGATTGATGACGATGTCATAAAGGATGCAAGATTCAGAACATTTGGGTGTGGTTCAGCCATAGCAACCACAAGCATGGCCACGGAGATGGTCAAAGGCATGACCATAGACGAAGCCTTGGAACTCACTCGCGCCGATGTGGCTGATGAACTAGACGGACTGCCGCCAATCAAGATGCACTGTTCAAATCTGGCGACTGAAGCACTTCACGAGGCCATCAAGAATTACAAGATGGGCAAAGGCGAAGCAGTCGTAATGGAACAGAAGGAGAAAGAGGAGGAACCCGAATGTGTTGTGGGGAAGGATGAATTCCTGGACAGAGGCGTCTACCTGTCTTGGATGGATACGAGTCAATTCGAAGACAAGCGAACTCTTGTATTGCACACCGGCGATGAATCCGTTGAAGCTGCACTTGAGCTGACTGATGTAACTGACAGAGTAGTTCTATTGACCCCAGAACCAAGAATCGTTACAACCGATGAGTTGAAACAAGAACTTCGCAACTCGCCTGTCAAGGTGCTTTATGAATCACGACTGCTTGAAATCCGTGGAGAAGAAGAAGTAGAAAAAGCACTAATAGTGAACCTTGACGAAGATGAAGAATATGAACTCTTTGTCGATGCCATCCTAATCATCGAATAGATGAGAATTTGATAGTCACATGTTTCCCAATTGAATTCGTGGAGGTTACCCATAACTAGGCTAATAGGTAGTGTAGCCGTTTTGGCCCAACAGTCTATAGCGGTTTTCTGTAACTCCGTTGGCACCTGTTATCAGATATCGTCAACAATATCGGGTACACCAATGTCTTCAATATCCATTCCTTGCTTTTGGAGGTGGATGATGGAGAGCTCGTATGCCTTCAGTACATCCGTCTTTGTTAAGAAGCCAATCATTTTGTTGGGATTTTCGGGCGATGTGACCACTGCATGTCCTTCATCTTGTTCCATCATAGCACGAAGAGCGCCATCCATTTTGCAGTCAGGCGATAACCGTAGAAATCTTGTGGTCATGATATCTCGTATTACTATATTTCCATCAGACTGAGTTTCATGAAAGAGGTCTTCTGCAATGATTGTGCCTATGATGCTGCCATCATAACCGATGACGGGGAATTTAGTGTGATGCGTATTGTCTATGATTTTCAAGACCATCTCAGGTGTCATATTTGGACTAAGAATTGTGGGATCTCTGGTCATTACCTCACCCACTTCGATTGCTTTCAATGCACCTACATGAACACCCCGCTGTAGGTTTACTCCTCTCCGAGTGAGTTTTATCGTATAAATACTCGAATCATCAATTAGCGATGAAATCAGATAGGAAGCTGAAACCGCAGCCATAAGAGGAAGAATCATGATATAGTCGTGCGTCATTTCCATTATTATAACAATAGCCGTCACAGGTGCCTTTGCGCTTCCAGCCAGCATAGCAGCCATTCCAACCAATGCAAATGCCATTGGTTGTTGAATAATTCCAGGGAAGATAGCTGAAAGACCCAGCCCAAAGACAGCACCGAGAGCGGAGCCCATGAAGAGGATGGGACCGGAAACACCACCAGAGCCACCTGAACCGAGAGTGATGGATGTTGCAATAGCTTTTAGAATTGCAAACACCAGCAGAGACATAATACCTACAGTTCCCAGCAGTGTAGCATCAATGAACGGGCCACCCGCGCCCATAATAGCTGGGAAATACGGTTCTTCAGATCCAAAGCTCCCGTTATAGCCGAATACCTGTTCGAAATGTATTGCCAATATGCCCAATATTCCAACTAGCAGTCCGCCAAGGCCAGGCAAAATATACTTCGATGTTGGTAAGTGTTCAATACCAGTTTCAAAATGGTAAAATCCTCTGTTCCATACAACGCTTAAGACTCCAAAAGCAAGGCCAAGGAACAGAAAGAAAAGCAATGATATGGGATGTTGGTATGAAAAGAGGGGGGCCGTGAATGATGGAAACGGGCCTATCATCCAATATGTTATTGCTGTTGCGATTACCGATGAGAGGATGACAGGAACAATTGAAAAGCCAACAATACCGCCGGCAATAACCTCAATTCCAAACAAGGTTCCTCCAAGTGGTGCATTAAACGTGGAGGCAATACCCGAAGATAGGCCACAAACAAGAAGAGTCTTTCTTTCCTTCTTGTTGAGGTGAAATTGTTTCGCTATGACAGCTCCGATCCCGGCTCCTATTTGAGCAATTGGGCCCTCTTCACCACACGAACCACCTGAGGAGATTGTCAATGCAGATGCAATAGTCTTGACAAAAGGAACTCGAGATCGCATCTTCCCGCCTTGAAGAGCATATGATGTCAGTACTTCAGGCACACCATGTCCCTTTGTTTCAGGTGCCAAGCGCAAGGTAAGAAGAGCCACAGCAAGGCCACCTATTACAGGAGCCACTATCCAGCCGAATACTCCAATGACTTTAGGAATCATAGTGAAGAGGTGACTTGATAATAGAACGAGGTGTCGGAATGCGACAGACATCAGCCCAGCAGCAGTTCCCACGATAGCCCCTAGAGTATATAGCTCTACACGTTCTTTGAGTATCTTCTTCCTAAGCACAGGTACAGCCTCATTCAATTCTGCTGTCTTTATGGTAAAATAAACATCAAATTCGTCCCCGGTCGAGGCAATTAAAAGGTTGTGCTTTAATATGCAATAGCTCAATACGGCGCTAGTAGACATATTAGTGCCGTTTTAGGGTGCAGCCACTACATTGAGTATCATAGACCTCAATATATCTTCATCTAGTCCCATGGCTTTATTACAGCCTTCACCGACTCTCTCCGTTCCTGAGTTTCTAATGCCTCTTGAGCCTCATCTAAGCTGAAGGTATGAGTGACCAGTTCTTCAAACGGAAATCGGTCATAGTGGGATGAGAGAACCCGTATTGCTTCATAGAGGTGCTTGGTTTCGGATCCCCAAACGGTTCTGACATCCAGATGTTTTCTATTCATAAGATGGGGATTAATTTCGACATCCCCGCCATCAGTGTATTGTCCGCAGATAGAGTATGCCCCGCCTTCTCGGACGAGGAGGATGCCTTCTCGGATTGCCAGTGGATTGCCGGTGGCCTCGTAAACTATGTCAGGACCATGGTCCTGTGTGACGTTTCTAGTGAATTGGATTCTCTCTTCCAGAGATGTTGCTGAGAGGTCCAACGTGTGAGTTGCACCAAACTTCTTTGCCAGTTTCAAGCGATTCTCAGCTTGGTCTATTGAAACAATTGTAGACGCACCGCTAATGCTTGCAAGGATTGTAATCATAAGACCAACTGGGCCTGCACCTTGAACAACCACGTTCTTGCCGAATTTCATTGGGCTACGGTTTACTGTATGAACAGCAGTTGGCATAGCACATCCGAGAGCACTCGCACCATCAAAGCTGACATGATTAGGGAGTTTAACAATGTGCGTTCCAGGGGTGAGATACACATACTCAGCATAACCGCCAAGAAGATGCGGCCACTTCTCTGGGTTTCGCGTAATACCATAGACTTCTCGATTCGGGCATTTAGTAGGGTTTTTTGCGATTAAACAATGCCAGCAAGAATAGCACGTTTTTGTGACGTCATGGAAGACGACTCTGTCGCCCTTCTTGATGGTATCGCCATCGATATTCGTAACCTCAGTGGGGCCAACTTCTGCGATGGTGCCGACAACCTCATGTCCCAGAATCAGCGGATAAGGTACCCCTGACAACTTCCCATGCCATAGATGCACGTCGGTTCCACATACTCCAACATTAGCAACCTTCAGCAATGCAGAACCAGAAACAAGTTCAGGGATTTCATATTCACGAATCTCTAAATCAGCATTAGGCTCAGGAACAACAGCGGCTCTTGCTTTTTTCGGCATTGATTTTCACCCTTTTGGCCTGACGTAGCAGATACAAAGTGACTGATATAGAATGGGATTGCGGAGGAACTCAAAAGCAATTGGTATAAATAATAAGAATAATATTGGAAAGCAGTATAGAATCCAAAATCTATAAACAGGATGTTAGAAAAATGGGACTACATTGTCATGACATGAAAAAGGGACAGGTCTATACCTGCGAAGAGTGTGGACTTGAGATCAAAATAGTCAACGAGTGCACGGAATGCTGCGGTGATGATGGGCAATGCGGTTGCACATTTAGCTGCTGCGGTGAAGAACTCACACTCGTGGAATAGTAAAATCAATTTGAATCAATATCCGGGCGGTAATAGAGAAATACTGCTTGGATATTGTATAGTTTTATACTTGTGAGTGAGCACTTGGATATATGAGCTCCTCTGAGCATGAGAACCATATTGGGACGCTTAGCGAAAGTACACTCCATTCCCAGTTGAAAGAGGAATATGCTAGGGATGGCGATCTCATCGAGGCTAGCGTAGGTAATTTTGTGGCTGACATTCTCAGAGGAGGACATATCATAGAAATTCAGATCAAGAATCTAGCAGCCCTTCAAAACAAACTAGAAGAACTTGCCAAGAGATATACTATCACCATTGTCCATCCGATAGCCAAGGAGAAGTGGATAGTCAGAGAGAGCATGGACAGAAGTGAAGTTCTAAGCCGAAGAAAATCGCCCAAAAAGCAGAATGTTTTCAACTTGTTTGAGGAATTAGTTCATGCGCCACTGCTGCTCGGGATAAGAGGCCTCGATTTGGAAGTAGTTCTAATTCAAGAGGAAGAAATCTGGGTGAATGATACCAAAGGGAGCTGGAAGAGAAAAGGGTGGAGCATAGTAGATCGGCAAATGTTGGATATTGTTGAGAGATATCGATTCGAAGAGAAAGAGGATTTACTTGCACTGATTCCTGATGGCTTAGATATGCCCTTCACAAACAAACAGCTTGCAAAGGCGCTTGGTATCAAGAATCGGATCGCGCAAAAAGTCACCTACACTCTGAGAAAGATGAATCTCATCCAAGTGTCTGGAAAGAAGGGGAGAGCCTTCCTCCACAGGATTGCTCCAAATAGATGAGCAGGTTCCCCTCATTGCAGAGCTAGTCTAGCATGCCCAAATCTGATTCCTCTTCATTATGGCCTCTCAACCGATCAACTGCCCTTGGAACTCCTCTGACAATTCGTGATGAAACAAATGGAATCAAGATGAGAAACACAACTGGAATGAGAACAATTGCTGCCATTGAGTAGTTGCGCAGGAAATCGAGCTGCATAATCGTGGTTGCTCCTAGGATGAGTAAGAACATGAGAAACTTGATGCGTATAGAGGACCCCGTTCTACCTATCAATAGAGCTTGCTCCTCTTCTACAACGTCGTGTGGTGTGCCAGCTGCCACCATTTCATCAATCCTGTTTAGTCCTTTCCGATTGTCCCTATAGAAACTGATCACCACAACTACAATGCTGCTGAGGTAAGTACCTAGAATTGTTGCTAATAGAGGCGGAATACTGATTTCTCCAATAACAAATTGTGGTACTTCCAAGATGTATCTCTGGAAATGTTCAAGATAAGCACCATAGGTGAAGATAAGAAACACAATGAACGGGACCAAGAGGAGATGCCAAACGCCCAAGGCCGTGCGCTTCTTGCTAAGACTCCCATCTAGGAGAATCGATTTGTATGCGTCTCGATAGAGCCAAAGCCCGTAGAGTAGAACGGATGCACCCAGTAATATGATGCCTTCAATCAAGGAGTACAGAAACTGTCCTTCCATATACAAGAACCACGAATGCACAAACAATAATCCCGTTAATGAAACCAGAAAAGCATAGACGCGATCAAGTTGCGTGATGCTTCTCTTGATATCATCCTCTCTCCTAGGTTTAGTGGAGATTGCTGAAGATACCTTCACGAATATCATCATGCCAATGAGGCTCAGAAGCAATGAAATACTAGCAGCCATTGAAATTTGACTGGTGCTAAGCGACTCCAAGCTTGGCGTGTAAACCTCAACGAAGACAGGCACATGATTACTGTGTGGTTCGGAAAGCTCGCCTTCTATGGTAACCGAAATGTTGTACCAACTATGATAGGTGTTTCCAACATCAAATGCGGCGAAATATACACCTCTTATGTCAGTTTCTTCAGCATTTGTTTGCATCGATGCGAATTCGACCATCACATCCAAACCCGAGATCGGATTCCCGTAGAGGTCTGTAACTTCAATGTCCACGGTGAGAACTGATTGCTGCACCGGTTCCATTGTGGAGGGCATTATTCTGATTGTTGGATCAGCAACAACTGTCAGGTTCCCACTTGTTTGAAATGGATACATGTATTGATGTTCAATAATCAAGTAGTAGGTATGCACTCCAAACGGCCAACCCACAGTTGAAATATCAGTCTGGTAGATACCTCCGCTGACGGGTTCAAGGTTGTACGTTGTACCTCTGACCAACAGGCTTAGGATGGCATTTTCTGCGGGAATAATGAGCCAGTCTGCAATCTCTACTTCAATGTTTGTTGATTGACTCTGGTCTACGTTCCAATCATCTGGCGGCATTCTCAAAATAACGGGGTCAGACATAACGAATAGGTCGCTAACTACAAAACCATCATTGCTGAAGTGGGAACCATAGAAGATAATAACGCTCCATTTGCCCATAGAATAGGTTGCATTTAACCGTGCCCGGAACCTACCTCCACCCATATGACTTGCCGTGACATTCCTTCCATCAATCTCAATGGTTACCCACGAGTCGCTGGGCACAGCTCCATAGTTGTCGCTGACAAACACTGTGACATTGAACATCTCCCCGCCAGTGACAGGGGGTATCTCTGGCACCTCAACATTTAGGCTCCCCATTGTCACTACATTGAATTCGCCAAAGTTTGTATCCTGGAGGAATTCATGCTCCACATAGATATCAAAGGAATGATTTCCTATAGCCAGAGATGCAGTGGTATTCAGATGGTAGCATCCTGATTCTAGTTCTTCTAGTACTAGCTCAAGGTCCCCTCCACGCAGGATTACCTGTGCGTTCTCAAATGGGTTATCAAAGATATCAGTGATATTGAGCCAGCCATTGAACTCCTCATCCTGTTCTACGATATCAGGCATATCTCTGTTAATCTGAACAGCATCAGTTTCTACCCTGACTATCGCTGTACTAGATGCAGGACTTGAAGCATAGAGATGGTAACCAGTGGCGTTTACCACATATTCACCAGGAATGCAGTCTATACTCGGGATAGATAGGCGGTATTGCGCTTCCTCATATACAGCCGGATATTCGGTTCCATCAAGATCCACGGCCACCATAGCATCTGGAACTCTTACGCCAAGACTATCAACAACCGTAATGTTGGCAGAAAACGTACTATTCTGCATCACGATATCTCGTGTATAGACAATAACCTCTAGTGGGCTTCGTACAGTCAGTGCATTAGGATAGTACTCCTCCGCCAGATCATAAAGAGGATGACTAACAGTCACACTGAAATTCACAATGCCCATAGGCCAACTGGCTGTTATGGATGTCGAATAGACTCCGGTGTCAAAAATCAATGCTTTTGTTTGGTTGATGATGGAGCCACCAGATGGGTAGTGTATTGTCACATATACCTCAGCATCGCTGATCACTTCAGAATAGATATTCGTGATGTCAGCAAAGACCATAAGCGAGTCACCCTGCAAAACCTCACGAGTTGAATATGCCAGGGATGCATTCAAACGCCGAATCAGCACTATGTCACGAATCACTCCTATCTTCGTGACCCCATTCTGGACTAGCGGGTATGATACAATCTCCTCTCCATATCCTAGGTCGATATTGCTGAGTGGCATCGAACCATAACCCTGACCAACCGCCATTCTTCGTTCAACAATCCCGTCTAATGACACGATTGTCAGCTGCTCATCCTGCTTGGTGAAGACCCCATATTCCTCTTCGCCATCACCATCAAAATCAACAACAACCGAGCTGAGATAGTCAGAGGTGCTGACAGGAACGCTCCAAGAGATTTCAACTGGGTTTCCAATTATTATCAGCGAAACCTCATCTGAGAAGTAATTTAGGCCTATGATTTCATCAGTCCCGTCACTGTCCACATCTATCAGTGTGGGATCCATGTATACGATATCTCGGATAGTGAACAGGGGGGTCTCATTGATTCTTGGTGTGCTACCATCAAAGACATGATAGCCCATTGAATATCCAAGTTCATCAATGAGATAGAGATAGAGTAAGAATTTCGTAGATTCTCGGGATCCATTATGATAAGCGTATGGACTAACAGGAATTGTAGCGGAATGGGTAGCAGATGTCACGTTGTGTGTTGAAATCTTTGTCATGCTGGTTGCATTTATGATGTCTACCGGACCTGTGCTCGCCGATACACAAGCTTCAACCGAGTTCTGATTGATTGTCTTTGCCAGACTCAATCCATAGTTCTCCGCATCGGATCCAGTCAATGACACATTAGACCATTCCCCACTGGCATCCAGTTGTAGCAAATAAGCCGGGGCATAACTCCAATTGAAGTAGTGCTCCGAGATGAAGAAGAATTCCTCAACTCCATCATTATCGCAATCGAATGTCTGTGGTGAATGAGGAAAAGTGAGATTCAATGGGTGTTGAGAGCTCCACCATAACGAGCCCGAAGAGCCATGATATATTGATACATTGATGGTTCTCGAACTGCTATTATACAGGAGTACGACAGGATCGAGAACATTGTCACCATCCATCATTCCGGTGTATATCCAGAAATCACTGAATGTGCGATTTGCTACCAAGGCTAATGTTTCATTATTACCGCGAGGAGTATACCGGTCAAGATAGATTTCATTCATTATAGAGTCAAGCGTGTAAATCACCTCTCCACCATCTGAGTTGTTGCCTATATCCATTAGATGGTGGCTGAGACCGGTATCCTCGTATTTCGATGCAGTCCAAGCCAAGTGTCCGGCCACTGTGAAATTCATGGGATGGCTTGCATTTCCTACGGATGCCAAATTCAAGTATGTGTCTTGAAACTCTAGGAAGTACTCGTAGTATCCCTCAGCCATTCCGACCAAGAATGCGAAGTATTTGTTTCCCGAATTCTGCATTTCTTCAATGGGTTGAGTCCAATTGCCCCCTTCGTAACGCAGGTAAATATCTGCGAGAATAATCGATGTATCATCCTCCACGCTCACTTCGATTTCTATGTAGTCGTCGTGGATTGTGGGATGAGGAGGAGATAGAGGCTCAGGAATTATGATGGGTGGTTGAATGTCACTAAGAAGAACATAGACCGTTTGACTCTGTAGGACTATGATATCATCCCGCAAATTGTCATTGACATCGTATGTGAGGATTTGACTTGGTTTAGTGGATATTGTTGGTTCCTCGTAGCCAAATGTGCCATCTACTCCTCTGAGGAAACCCACATCACCACCATCAGCAGTCAAAAGTGCATAGTCAGTTAGGTTGTCGGCATCAATAAGACCATAGTCTAACAGGGGACTGGGTGGGTCTCCTGTGGATATGCCTTTCATAGCTCCTGAGATTTCCACTGTTTGACGGATTACTGTTCCATCTGTCCCGTCTATATAGACGCTGTAATTGGTCTGGGTAGGCACAATAACCAGGTCCTCCTGACCATCATGATTGAGGAAACCAGTTGTTACAAAACTCCGTTCAGGATGACCTGTAGTGTTGAATAGGGAGGCCATTGTGTCGGGATTTATGGCTGTCAGATTTCCATCAAACATCATAGCCGCAAGGTCATCGAGTCCACTTCCATACTCGAATTTTGCAATACCGAATATCTCGGTATGCATCATCTTGGTTCTCAATATGGTCCCGTTTCCACCAATGATGGTCAGGTTGCCATCCTTAGTGGATGTATAGAGACCCATTGCTATCGAATCTTGAGAAGACTCAAGGAAATTACCGATTGCATAGCAATCTATCTCGAAACCAGAAAAGGAGAAATTGCCCAGCATTTGATGTGTTTGAACATCTAGTGTAACTACTCCAAGACGCAGGAATACCGCCACATCCAAGTGTGAATCTGCATTGAAGTGCCCGGTGGAAATTCCCGTTGGTTCGCTGACGGATAGATTGTAGAGAGTTGTTGTTGCGTCGTTGAAATCAACAATCAGAAGATTGAATGTAGTTCCGTTGTGATTCAATATCAAGAACTCAGTGCTACCGTCGCTATCAATGTCTGCTCCAGTAATGGTCTTTTCTTCGAGAGTTCCTGATTCAATTGTCTGGTTGAGGGTGATGTCATTAATGGGATCAACGAACCTGAGGACATCTGCAGCATCATCAGAGTATGCAAATCCCCGGTAGGTGTTGACGTTACCCATGGCGATATAATCTGAGTGGGCTGTAAGCTGGATAGTCAGATAGTCTTCATCAGCGATAGCATTGTTCTTCACTATCTTATCAGTACTGGAAGAGCTCTCATGCCTAGTATTTCCAGACATGATAGGACAAACGAGTACAAAAAGCATAAAGGCCAATAGACCCAGCTTTAGAGTATCAAGTTGGTAGTTCTTCAATTGACGTGTCTTAATGCGTGGCGCAGCATCTCTAACCATTGCATCTCCATCCCAAGCGAATATGGGATGTAGAAGAAACTAGTGCATTTCTATGTTTCCGCTGCGAATGCTCTTTATAAGCACGGCAATGGATTGAATTGATTAATCGGTGACACCAATGAAGCCGAAGAAAGGAATCTACTGGTTGTCGATCTCACCCGTATCGAGTATCTTTGGTTCCGAAACCGAGAGTTCTTTGTCCTGAAATCTGCTCAGAAGAATAACTCCAATTATTCCGCACACCAGCCCAAGAGCATAGAGTAGAGTATTGTTCAGTGATTGTCCAAATATGTAGAGTCCACCAAATATCACAGCGAACATACTAATGGTTCCAGTGATCGCATTGAAGCGCGCAGCAGGATTTCTTTGCAGTCCAATAGAGATTGTATAGACCCCGGCCGCAAATGTGAAGATGCCCAGCAAGATGAGAGGAATCAGGGCATTGATGAATCCTTCAATAATGTCGGTTCCTGCGAATAATGAAAGGGTGAACCACTGGGTGTATTGTGATGCCAATGCCTGCAGGAATGAAGTGATCGGTGCCCAGAGTATAGACAGACGGCGGGTTGCAGGCACCATAGTGCTAACTGCAATTAGCAAAATCACTGTGTAAAATAGAATGCCATCATAAGATGCGAACATTATCGGTTCTGTGACTCCTCCAAAAGCAATGAACACGGGCGTCAAAATCAGCATGATAACGCCAATTATTGCCTTAGCGTCAATCTCCTCATCCAAACGGCGGTGCGAGAGAATGACCAGTGCGATGAGTCCAACGTTCATGAGCGGCTGGACCACAACGATCCCTGCCATTTGAGTGGCCAGCAGATATGTCAGCCCTCCAAGCAATGAGATTGCAAACCCAGCAAGCCATCTCTTGTTCTTGAATAATGCGCCGGTCTGCTTCAAGGCACCGGAAACCTCTATATTCTCCATGGTGGATAGAGCCTCTTTCTGGATGATGGGGGCGATGTTCCACATTAGGGAGGTCATGATAGCCAGAAGAATCCCTAGAAACGCACCGGTCATGAGAAGTTGCATCATTGGTATCGCGTAACAAGAATGGAGGTCTGTAATAAGAGATATTATTTTCAGAGAGCATGCTGAAAAAAAAGGAATGAGTTATAGAGAGGGGATTCAGATTGATACCTGTTGGTTGTGATGATAGAACGCATTCATGAAAGAGCAAGTAAGAAAATTCTGCTGGTAGCAA
>SDNP01000049.1 GCA_004524445.1 Candidatus Thorarchaeota archaeon
GTTCGAAATGTTGCAATGGAACATGGATCTGTTGTGTTTCTATAATGACTCCCACATCATCGGATGCATTCACGATGTGCTCAATGGACCAGTCCCCATCTTCAAGTGAGAACTCCACCCCCACTGTGATAAGTTGTGGACCCACTCTCCGAGAACTTGAGTCCGCATAATACACGGTGAGATTTTCAAATTCTACAACATCCCCGGCTAAAGTGGCTCTTGAAATGTTCTCCTCTGAGATAGGGCCAAGGTAATACCCTGCCTTAGCCTCCTCTGTCCATGCGGGATAGAATCTACGACTTGCCCAGCTGGGCGCTGGCTTTTTTCTATAATCGAAGAGCTCTCCACTCTCAGTGTAGAAGTAGGGATACTCTCGCATCTCGTCATAGCCTAGGCCTAGAACGGGTGAACTGAATAGGCCATCACGTATTTCTAAATACTCCTGATTGAACCCCAATTTGAATGACTCATCAGATATGCTCTCTTTGAAACAGAAAGTTAGAGTTGCATTGATGAAGCTTCCAATGACGCCGCCAGATATCATGATAGAGTTGGTGGAGCTAGGTAGCATCCCCAAGTTATTTGAAGACCCTACCGCCCCCTCCGAATTTTTATTTTTGGAATGTAATCCACCATTTGACTCATGCAATACATGCCAAAAAACAGAGAGGAAGGGATTCAGAAGTAGCAAAATGAATAATACAGATACGACCTTATTGCTCTCTTGCTTGCCATATCTGGATCTTTCTACCTGCTCTTCAGTACAGTTCATTCTACGGTTCTCATCCCCTTTTGGGTTCTACTGGTAGATCTCAAAGGTGGGTACAAAGCCGGATGTTGTTCCATAATTCTTTCCAAATTCATACATATCCCAAATATGGAAATAATTTGCTGTGCTAGTTAATTCATATACTGCTTCGTAATTAGTGAAATGGCCTTCTATGCTGGTATATGAGATAATGGGAACATCCAACTCCACTAGATTGTTTGGAAACCATTTCTTCTTCAAATGCACACCAACATCGAATTCAAAGGATTTGTAATTGAATTCGTTGTATATTACTTCCTTGGATTCTCCGGGTTCAAGCGAAACAGCATCATCACTGTAGGTCTTTGCTCTATCTATATCCGGATAGGGGTACGTCAGCTCCACTGTCCCGCCTCTCAAGAGTGAACACCACCAGATTTGCTTTTCACTCAAGACACTTGCCGGACTCCCGCCAAAACGCACATACTGCACCCAGTACTCATACGTATAATCCATCATGACTTCTATTGTAAATGTCTGCCATGGTTGGGCGTAAAGGTCTGTTACCCAAGTCTTAGCATAAGTGACTTCCGAACCCTTTGAAAGGGGCCCGAAATCCAATCGCGTAACAGTATAGGTGCCTGAAGTCATTTTTAGGCGTAGATGATTTCTTAGTAGTTTTCCAGAATACAGCTCCGCTATGTTTGTCCACTGATGATCTAGTACTTCTGTATATTCCTTTTCCCACCAATAAGTAGGAAATATCCATTCAATTGATGCATTCTGTGCTTTCTCGTTATTCATTGTCGCTACAGTCTGAAGTTTTTCCTCTTCAAACCATTTATCGAAGTCATATATTGATCCATACATTTGACTGAGTCGAGATTCTGTTATTACCTTGGTCTTCTCAATACGGTCATCGGTTATCAATTGAAATTCCAAGCCCTTTGGAATCCTTCTGGCTCTAACTGATGGTAGATATTCTGATGCGTTATATGCATTCACCGGTTCACAATTGCTTATTTCATTGGGATTCTGGACTGCAGCACCAATGAGTTTTCCGTCTGCATTATAATATCTGATTGCATGTGTTGGTAGGATTGATTCTAGGTCCCCATTATTTCCTCCAGCCGCTGCAGGTTCAGGAGCAAATATGAAAATAGTCAAGAACAGAACAGAAAAGAATACAATCCTTTTTGGCAATTTCATTTCTTATTTCCCCTCTTACGAATTGGACATATGTCCATGAACGGGATTAGCGAATCTCTATAATAAAGCCTGACCAACTCTGTGTTCTTCAGTCTAGCAGCCATCTAACCGAATTCTGAAAGACTTTGTCACGACTAGTTATTGACTCCGCGATAATGGGAACTCAGTAGGAGAATTCTCTTAACAATCGGACAGCCACGGGCTTCAATCAAAATAGCCGTAGGTAGCTAAATTGATTCATTATTATGCTGAAAACTACTTGCTCCCAGTTATTGGTTTATGAAAGTAGAGGCACACTAGAAGATTCCAGAGCGATTCACGAGTCATTGTCTGTAATACTAAAATGTGAACGTTACTTTCCGCCAATGTTGCGATAATCTGAATATTAGTGAGAATCATTGGATGCGAATCCTGATGGGTTAGCGGTGCAACGTAGGTTGCTCCGGAAACGGAGTTTCCCTTACACTCATGTTGTTGAGCGCCCTTTCATTTCTCACATTTCAACCCATAAGGCGTGGATACAAGGCTTCTCTCGTGAATCCTTTCAGGTTACGAACAACACAGTGGGCTGTTAGAGATGCTTCTTATGCATAACAAACTTAATATACTCAGTAATACAGAGTATACAAGATAACCATGGGCGACGTATTGTCTGTGAGAATAGACAAGGACTTAGAAGGACGTCTTACCTTTCTAATGAAAGAGAGAAGAATCGTAGATAGGTCCGCATATATTAGACGGCTTATCGATCGGTCATTGACTGAGGACTTTCTTGATTACCTGTCTGAAGAAGTAGCTGCAAAACGTATCAGCATGTGGAAAGCGGCATCAATGGCTGGAATCTCTCTCAGGTCGATGATGAGCGAACTCGCGAAGCGAGGGGTATCGATGTATGATGAACAGTCCTTACGGGAGGACCTTCTTTTTGCAGAGGGAAAATGAGCCTATTGGGATTGTAAACTCATCCCCTCTCATATACCTAGGAAAGCTGGGTCTGCTTGACTTGCTGAACAAATTCTTTCCTAAGGTGATTACAGTACAAACAGTGAAGGAAGAGGTACTCGACGAAGCTTCTCCCGAGTATCCCGCACTCCAAAATGCGTTCTCAGATTGGCTGGCGGTATCAGATGATGTAGAAACATCACTCTCAGTGAATCTGAAAGAAATGGGGCTCCACCAGGGGGAGGTTGATGTGATTTCTTTGGCTCTTCGACAAAAGGAAGAGCACAACAACGTGGTAGTGATTATTGATGATCTTGCAGCCAGAGAAGTCGTTAGGGCTCTTGGAATGCAACTGACTGGGACGGTAGGCGTCATACTGCGAGCTTCAACACAAGGTATTCTCTCAAACAAGGAGTCAATCGCTAAAATCAACTTTCTGGTTGAATCGACCTCTTTCAGAATCTCTCCCTCACTGTATTCTAGAGTAATCTCCGAATTAATGAAATAGACGTTGGCAAATGTTATGGGACGAAACACCAGTTCTCGAGCAATGCAATATCGCCCGTTTTCTAGTTAAAATGCCCACCTTCAAAAGAATGGTATCACTGGCTGAATTGGATACCAAGAAATAGAATGGAAACCGCCTTATTTGCAGGCCTCTGAGCACCGTTCATTGTAAGTTGGACAATCTTGGACAGAGGAGCGTTGCCCTCCCAGAAACGGCACTGGGTTGAACTCCTTGAGGTCGGGGGATGACCTCAGATGAGAGTTCCGAAGCAGAGTATTTAAACACCACACTGAAGTCCACTCATTGTGTAAACTGTCATCCCATATATGTCTAGGTTTGTCCAAGTTTGGTGTGGCTGTTGGCACACCCTTTCAATTCTTGTTGACGTATCAAACAAAAAGAGAGGGAATATCAATGTTCGCAAAGCAAATACGTCCGCATGTGTATAGCATAGTTACTGGAGGTTTATTCACGCCGCCCCATTGTGATACATTGGATGGGCCTGTCGTTGCAGCATGCAAGGAGGCCCTGCAAACAGAGAATGTGAATCTCATATTACCTTGGGTTCCAAAGAGTGCCGAAGATGAACTCAAAAACGCGTTCACCAAGGTGCTACACGTGAGGAACCTCGATGCGGATGCTGCAGAATTGGCAGACTATTGGTTTTTCGAAACAGCTGTTCGTATGCATCGTGAAGGAGAAGGCGCACCGTATACAGGATTGAAACCTGCGGGACTAGACTGGGGCCCTGTGGTTCCGAAAGCCGAAGAGGACATTGAAAGAGCGAACCCAGATGCAACCATTGAGTTCCTGAAGACAACTATTGAAGAGGAGCTTACAAGACGGTTTGGAAGAGCCATGTCGAAGAAACAATACGATAGTGATGATGTTGATGCAGCAAGAGAATATGTACAGTCAATGTTGGAATTTGTCTTATTCTCTCACCATCTTTATGAAAACGTTACTGGACACCATGCTCATGGGGAATAGCTATTACACTCTGCTGTACTTGCTTCACCATCAGAACTCTCAGATGCAAAAGCATGAATGGCACGGGAACCAACAGGTTACGATATGAGTTATGCTGGCACAGAAGATGGAGTTTTCCCTTTCATGCGCATTGTTGAGCACCCTATATTTTTCATATTTGGAGAGGATTAGGTACTAAGGTTTGCTGACTGCCTTTATCCCACGAGTAACCTTTCTGCTTGGTGTCCACCGCACCACTGACATTGTACAAGTTTATATGGTGACGAGGTAACCAAGTAACTGGGTGTTGCCAGTGTCGACCGTTAAATTCGATTTGCAAGATGACTTGGAGGAGCTGCAGGCTCGGCTCTACCTTGATACTCGGAAACGACTCAGCAAGAAAGAGATCTTGGAACTGGTATTTAGAATCGGCAAGGAGAACTACGATCTTATCGTGAGAGAAGTTCAGTCCGGCGACATTCCTCTGAGCGATGAAACGATTCGAGAAATACTCTCTTTGGCCGAGGATTTAGGACCGGGTAGCGAAGACCTCTCATCAAGCGTAGACGACATTGTATATGGTGGAAGCTGAAGATGACTGTCCTCTTAGACAGTAATGTCATCATTGCATTACTCAATTCGCGTGACAAAAATCATTCCGCCGCTAAGAAATTACTAACGAAATTGAAGCGTCCAGAGTATGGCATGCGAATAACAATTGACTATATCCTCGACGAGGTATTGACAACTCTGTGGATGCATACCCGCCGGAAAGACGGAGTGGAGAAGGCATACCGACTCATTAGACACACTCCCGAGTTCATTCGCTTTAATCATGTCAAATCTGATATTTTCGACTCGGCCTGGGAAAAATGGGAAAAGGTAGCCAGCTGGCCCGAGAAACCCTTGAGCTTCACTGACTCTTGCATACTTTCTTTCATGGAAAAGCATGATATTGAGTACTTAGCAACTTTTGATTCCGACTTTGATGGACTCGTTTCTCTGGTGTTTGGTTGAAGATAACTCCTACTTATTCAAGTGTTCGAACGTAATCTACCTTGGCGTTCTCAGTTTTGAAATGATGCAAGCAATCTAGGTTGTTTCTGAAAACGGAGTCTCCCTTTCATGTGTGCTGTTGAACTATCTATCCATTCCTCATAGAGGATGATTCTCTTTAAATTCAATCCAATCTTCGTAGATTCCGAGTTTCTTGCACATCATCTCAATATACGCGTGATCCAAGTCCTCCTCATTTCGGACTAGAATTCCTCGTGCATCTCGGAGGTCCTGTTCTCCCTGAAAGAGTATTTTGTTGATAATGGTATCCTCTGCGGAGCCAATGTACATCTGAACCCCTGCAAACTCCACAGAGATTCTCCTCTCAAGGGTCATTTCGTCAAACTCGGAGCTTATCCCTTGAAGGTCGAGTCTGAGCAAACCGTCCCCAACAAAGACGGTGCAATGAGTGCCCTCTCTCAGGGCATCAGCCAGGTCTTTTTTCGAAACATCGAAGTTCTCGGAATTCAGGAACGTGGTGAACTGCTCAATCTCATGGTCGTCCAGTTTGAGAATGAAGACAATATCTACTGTGGTTCGTGGCACGCCATGGTACATCACCGCAATCCCCCCGACCATGACATAGGTCATGTCATGGTCATTTAGGTAACGGCACACAAGTCGCAGCACTTCAACAAAATCATCCACTATCTCTTGCACCTGCGAGCTTCAAAGCTAGATTTGTCATCTTAATCCCGAGGGCCAAGGTTTCAAGACCAGTGAAACGTCTGGCTCTCTCAGCTGTGATAATTTGGTCTCTCTCACGACGTTCTCTAGCCCTTTCCTTTAGTGACTTCATTCAATATCATCTATCAATCTGAATAACTCCTCATATATTCTCCTTTTTGTTGTGTTCCAAGGCCCTTCCTACGTATAGGATCAAAAATGAAGTGAAACGTCTTGGCTTTCTAATGATCACATGATATGCTTTGTGCCTTACAGAGACTAATGCGAGAGGTATAGGGCGATGATGGGTTAGCGGTGCAACGTGGGTTGCTCCTGAAATGGCGTCTCCCTTCAAAATCATGCTGTGGAGGGCCTCATTCGATTTTCAACTCACGCCGTATTTACTTATGCAGTTGTTGTATATTCTATGTACAACATAATCGCTGTGTTTATTACAATAAATACAGTAAGATAAGAATATGACGACCATTTCAATCAAGGAAGAAACACGCCGAGAGCTGTTGCGCATAGCAGGCGAGATTCAGCAGAGGACACAGGAACGAGTTGACTTTGATACGGTCATTCAGACGCTGATTGATGTCTATGAAACACAACGGCTTGATCTGGATGCTTGGTCAGAGTTCACCAGGCCGGTTGAAGGCGTAGAGTTCAAGACTGCCTATGAGGGGCTCATCCTTGAGAGGCGTAACGAGAATGAGTGATATACCCGAGATCTTTGTTCTCGATGGAGGGGTCTTGCTTGCCTTGGCATTGGGAGAGGCATCTGCTCAAGCTCTTGTTGGAGAGATGCCATCAGAACAAAAACAGTATGCATGCACGGAGCTGGCTCTCAGTGAACTGACCTATATTCTATGCAGACAACTTGATTGGACATCTGCTTGGGAAAAGACCCAAAGTTTGCTCCGCTCGGCAGTTGTGCGCATCATTCGGACTAGCATGGTCTGGGGAGAGGCCGCCAGCATCAAATGCCAGGTTCCAATCTCTCTCCCGGACTGTTTTACCATCGCAGCAGCAAGAATATTGAACGGGCGACCAATGTTTGCTCGCCAAGAGGCTGAGATTATATCAGCTATAGAGAAGGGATTACTGAATGATAGACTCGAATTCCTCGAATGAACTGGTATGATTGCTTAGCATCTCAATATCTGCCATGTCTTGGCAGGAAGCAGAATTCTGTGCATACCTCTGATGAGTTAAGCGGGGCAACTCGGGTTGCTCCTGAAAACGGAGTTTCCCTTTCATGTGTGCTGTTGAGCACCCAATCTCCTTTGAGTGCTGATTCTTGGATCTCCAGAAAATACATATGAAAATGGTTAGAATCAAATATGGAATGAATATTCAAACGTCAGGAAGGGCAGTAGGATGACGCACCGAATAAGAATCTCCCAAGAGGCATATGACCTGCTTGAAAGTGAAAGGCGTCCTGATGAATCATTCAGTGATGTTCTTCGCAGACTGATAGAACGGTATGAAAAGCGGGAGTTTGCAAAAAGAGAAAAGTCTATCTTCAAGAATGAGGAATTCGAGTCTCTCGACAAAGAGTAGTCGGCTATGGGGATCGGCCTTAACTAAAGCTCCTTCGGGAATAGCAGAACATCTTCAATCTCATTTTTGGCAACGAACTTGGAGAATTCAGTATCAATGGTTAGAAATTGTTGCTGGTTTCTAAGAGCTGTTGCATAGAGGAGGTTGTCGATCATATCTGAATGTCCCATTTGGAAGAGATCAAGAGCTATCATATAATCATCGGGGCCTGTTGAAACCGCATTATAGTGACCGGTCTTCGTTATACTCAGAAGCCCTCTTCTGAAGCGGGTCTTTTGATAGGTGTCTTGTTTGATTTGCTTTGTCGCGAACCAGCTACTCTCAAGCAGACTCCAGTGAGAGTAGAAGAGCTGAACCTCCTCATGATTCAGTCTTGGAATGACCTCCATCACTTCATGTTCGACCTCGACTCCAAGAGTTGGAAGCAGGAACGATGTATCAAGAAGAATTCTCTGTACTCTCTGATTGTTGTTCACGGCTGATTTCCTCTATTTCTTCTAAATTCGTTGATGCAAACTTCTTTCCATGAATGGCAAGTGAAATAGGATCGGGAATTGGTTCAATGATGATCTTATCTCCTTCCACCGTGATCAATATATCCATCCCCACCTCAACTCCGGATGCTTCAACCACTGCCTTTGGAAGATAGATTGTATGTTTCTTTCCGATTCTACTCTCAGTTGTCAGAACCATAGTCATTCACCTGACTTTCAACCATTTTCCTGACAAATTACTTAATTTCAGGGAATATAAAGTCATAGGCTCCCTATAGGCTACAATTAACAGGAACATGGGCGTGTTAATGCGAGAACGAACAATGGTTTCCAAAGCGGAATGTCCCCTTAGGGGCACGCTGGTGATCATTCCTCTTTTTGGGTCAGTAGTTAGAAATGAATACATCTAACTGTCAGCTCTTCATATATCCGCTCATCCTTTCCAACCAAGATATTTGGTCACTTGGAGCGCCGAGTGAAACCTTGAAGCAATAGATGCCTGGATTGCAGGAATTGCCTGACAACAACAAGCTCCCAAATTGACACGAAATATGATGCAAATCAAGCCGATCTTCACCTATCCACCTTTCGAAAAAATGTACGGCAAAATAAGCTTCAATTCATGTTTGATTTTGTTGTTAGAAATTAGAACACGTGTTCTAATAATTTGATATTGGGCGGAAACAAAAGTAGTGATTTTTCTGAGGGAAACTCTTTGAACTGGAAAGCTCTATCAACAGACTTTAACCATAATCGAATCAATAACATCTTTGGAGAGATTGCGAATGCATAAAGTATGTCTAACAAACGATGATGGTCCCGCCAGTGTTGGTCTGAAGAAACTTGCTGCTGCCTTGGGGGAGAACCATGATCTTCTTGTAGTTGTACCAGACAGCCAACGTAGTGGCTCTGGGAAGGCTCTCACTCTGAGTCGTCCCATACGTATTCTTGACCGCTCCGATACAGGCAAGTACAAAGTCATTGTTCATGATGGTCTTCCAGCAGACTCAGTTGCCATCGCACTCTCTGAAAGAGAAGACTTTGATCTGTTCGTATCTGGTATCAATCCTGGGGCAAATCTTGGTTATCATCGCATGCTCACCAGCGGAACGATAGGAGCTGCCATGGAGGCTGCGCTTCAAGGATATCCAGCGATTGCCATATCTCAGGATGTTGAGTCAAAATACTGGTTCACACGTGAAGGTACAGAAATCAATCTCGATAGTATCTGTATGCACGCCAAGAAAGTCATTGAACTGGTCCAACGCAAAGGATTTCCCGAGGGTATAGATGTTCTGAATCTCAATTTTCCCGACGAAGTGACCAACGATACTCCCATTATTGTCACCGAGCCCACCATCGCTCCAGTACGGAACCGTATCGAGGAGAGAGAAGACCCCTATGGTGGTGCCTATTACTGGCTTCAGGGCGGCGAGAAGGGATTGGGTAGCACGGATGACGTAGTAGCTGTCACCGAGAAGAATAACATCACAGTGTCCCCGATTGTCATAAGAAGCCCTAAGACAAAGGAGTTGGAAACCCTGAGGTACTTCCTTGAAATCTAGCAGATGTCAAATTTCTGTCACTCTCTCTGCTGAATGAATGTTGCCATGAGTGCCACATAAATGGGCAAAGCTATTAGAACTACGACAAGCGGCAAATCATGTACAAATGCTTTTATGATTATTATGGGTAAATACTCGTGAGTTGATTTGGTTGAGTGAGTCATCCAGAGATGGATATTTCATCAGATTTGATTCCAAGCAGGTCACATATCCTGACATATGTCCAGTCTGTAGTGCTCCGGCTGATGCAACTGGTTGGATTTATTTGTACGAATATGATGCTGATGCTCTTATTCCAACCATAAGATCTTTGAACCCGGATAAACTGCGGATTCCCACGTGTGAAGACCACGCTTATACAGAAAACGAAATTGCGAACAGCAAGAGTCTTCGTGCCGCGCTACTCGGTATGGCTATTGTTATCTTCCTCTACTTCACTATCCAATCAGTCCTTTTTCTGGTTCAGCAAATCGCGATTCCTCTTTGGCTCTACTTCGCTCTAGTGCCAGTTGTAGTCCTATTGGTCGCTTATCACCAGTTGCCTCCAGCCAATGAGCTTGAAGAGATGATGCTCATTGTGGATTCGGGAAAGGGAGGAACGGTCACTGTGAGACTGAAAAGCGAAAACTATGCTGGGGAGTTTCTGCGTCTTAATCCTCGTGCGCAGAGAGTGTCCGAGGAGATGGTGGGCGCGCAGCATTTCGGATAAATCAACAAGTGCCGGGCTATTCCGAGTGGTATCAAAAATGAGAGTAGAATCTGGACGATTTGTGGTTTCCGATGGATCTTCATACGATGCTTTGATATTTCCAAGATATAGATTCGCACATATACAGCTGGGACAGAACATCTCAGATTATGAGTGAATAGTTTTTAACTTGAAAATGCGATATTCAGTCAGTTATCGCCGGAAGATGTACCAAGGGGGTATCTAATTGAGTGAATCAATTCAACAAGAAGATAAAGCCGTTGCCAATTGTATATTCTGTGGAAAACCTCTGAAGAGAGATGAGATAGTTCGGTATCACGGAGCCATTTCCTGCCAAGAATGCGCAGAAAAAGCGAAGATGCAACAAGAGCGATTTACCAGTCCTCTATTTTTCATTATCGGGGGAATAGGCGCATTGATAGCTGCAGTGGGAAGCATCGGATACATTCTAGCTAGTCTTTTCAGCTTTGCTCCACCAGCTCCCTATCCTTGGGTTGTGAGTGGATACTCTCTCCTATCGTTAGGTCTTGCCCTGCTCTCAGTAGGGTACATCGGACTGTATTTCAACTGGGACAGAAAATGGGGGTTCGTCTTAGCCATATGTTCATTGATAGGATGTTTGGGTGGACTGATTTATCTGAACTTATACCTCACCCTTGGCCCTCCAGGCTCCTGGGATATGGTTACGCCGCCAATCTACATCATCTCCCAGTATGTCTTTGAGGGGGGACTGTTCATCTCACTGGCACTGAGCGGCGCATTGATAATCCTAACGCGGGATGATCACGGAATTGAGGTGCTTACACTGGCAACTGCGGGGGCATCACTCTTAGGGTCCGCCATCACCTACTTCTTACTTCCTGCACTTACACTTCTCTCAATCTATTTCCTAACAGCACGAGCAGTGTGGACTAGTCAACCACCGGTGCGGCCTGAGGTGAAGAGGAAAGAGGCCTATGCGTATCCAAACAAATAGGATGAACACTCTTGACGGAAATGAAACTGACCATTAAGATGCCCGAAGACGATCTACACTTGGCTTTGGAGCACATGAAGCGGGAATTTAGCCCGGGGCTGCACAAGACATGGTCCTGTGGAACTAGGACTGTTGGCTTTTTCTTCCGATTCCACCCCATAGGTTCTGCAGTCGATTATAGCTCTCTCGGTGGATCAGAGCTCGCTGCTTTTGGAATCACATTTGAATACGCCGCGGGCGAGTTGGAGGTAGATTACGTAACAAGTTTTGTCAATAAAGGGATGTGCCTGAAAGGCTTAGAGAACACCCTTCTCGATGCATCCATTGGAAGATGGCTCAGATTGGCAGAAGACCATGGATGGGAAACTGACTACGCCCCCCGCAAGTTCAAGGGACATGAGTGCCCACAATGTGGAGCAATCTATGTCTATGAAGATTCCGAGATTGACGAGAAATCACAAGTCAGCTGCCAGAATTGTGGTAAGAGATTCTCTGTGGAGAAATGAATGTACCTTCAGAGATGAAATGTGAGAAAGAGTACCTACAGGCGATTTTTCCAGACTTCGGTTACCCCAATGATTGACTGACCCAAATCAACTTGCAGAAATATGACGCACTCAATCTATTCACTATACTGCTCCAATCCGCGTCCAAGTTTGAGACCTTCACCTACTATCTTCTGAAGATTCTTCGTGAATCTGTAATAATGCATATCCAGGGCATCTGCTGGTCTTTCAGCCTTCAGCCGTTCCATAATGACACTATAATTTTTCTTACTTATCTCAATCCCGATACTCACTCGATTCAACTGATTACATACCACTAATGTCGTACCTGAGCCAGCAAACGGATCGAGCACAACATCATCCGGACGGGTCGAAGATAGAATTATGCGTTGAAGCAATGCTACAGGGGATTGCTGCTTATGAACGCGTTCGCCATCTTCCTCGCGTAGCGCCTCATCCCCGGCAAAATAACCCGAAGTCATCTCTCTGATATCATCCCAGACATCAGTCACAAATATCCCATTCTTCCTTGGTATCTTTTGATTAGGCTGTAATGGATAGTCAATTCGTAGGCGATTGAATATTCTTGGCTTCCTACCCTTGGTGGCAAATGCAATAATCTGGTAGTGCTTACCATACCTGTATCTTTGCGGAACTGCTGACGTTGTCTTTTTCCAAATAATCAGATTCTGTAGAATCCATCCGGTCCTTTCTAGTGTCCTTAGAACTTCTTTTGCTCGTTTTTCGCGTTGCATGAAATAGATACAACCGCCATCCATCGTCAACCGGTACACGGATGAACAGACTTTTTCCAGCCACTCCCAGTATTCGTCCTCATCCATTGAATCATCAAATCGCTCATACTCTTTATCTTGATTGAAGGGAGGGTCCAAAAAAGTCAGAGCTATTTGTGCATCCTTCACAGCTTGAATCTCAGCCTGATTCATTATCTTGGCATTGTCACCATGGAGTACTGTGGCATTCCGGTATTGGAACGGATTCTGAGTACTCATGGTCAAGGGAGTTTCTCTCTCTAGGTTGTTAAAAGCTTGTTTACCAATCTACTAGCTGCAGACTTGTGATTGGCGTATCACCCGCGATTTATGGAATTTCCCATCACTTGATATTGGATTCTTTTGCTGTAATATCCGCTTGCCACTCTCCGAACCGATTCTCCCATTTCCTACACTGAAAGTACTTTAACAAGGCAGCATCCCGTCATATCACAAAAAGGGACTGCTGCTAATGCCCGCCGAGCACATACCTCTACCTGAGGAGGATGCACCATGTTTGTATGAAGAAGGAAGTGTATTCAATGTGCTCAATCTTTCCCTGGTCACGTTCTTGGTGCTCCTAGGATTGAGTATGGTTGCTCCTATTCTCCCCACATATGCAGAGAGTTTCCAGGTGTCCTATACACTGGTGGGCATGGTGGTCTCATCTTTTGCAGTCACACGTATGGCTCTGGAAACATAGAATATCATTCTCTTTCTAGTTAAAGTGTCCAATAAAAGTGTCAGAGTTCTGTCAGATTTCCCCCTTGCCTAGGTCAGGATGAATATTCTAGGAGCTTAAATGGGTTCAGTCACACTCAGTAGTGGACTAGGTGAGTGGGCCAGCGCTATCGCGCGGAGCTCGCCGCCGAAAGCCCGAGGGAAGACGTCCTCTTCTCGACGGAGGTCCTCACTCTCCACACAAGGGAGCCCATCAGCTCCTGGAGAGTCCGCGGCTGTTCACCGTGCTCA
>SDNP01000026.1 GCA_004524445.1 Candidatus Thorarchaeota archaeon
AGAGCGGTTCCAGAATCTTGGATAATTTCCTGAACGACTTCTCCTGATTTTTCTCGTACTGTATATTTTAGTTTTAACTCAAGAATTTGCGTGACAGGATTTGCCTTCATAACACCAGACCGATTAACGGTTCTCCCATCTGGCAATTCTTTTGGGGGCTCAGAAAATGTTGAGTATTCCGGTTGCAGACCCCCTGGGAAGAGGTCCAGAATGAAAAATCCATTGTTCTGCAGACATGAATGGACATTCCTTAGAATTGCTAGTTGCTCATTGGTTGTCATAGCATGCCCGAAGGAAGCAGGAATGACAGCAAGTGAGAACTCGTCTTCTGAAGCAAAACCCGTCATATCAGCTTCTACTAGCGTGATTCTGTCAGATATTTCCGATTCAAGAGATACCAGATTCTTCCTAAATTCATTAATCATTGCGATGGATTTCTCGACGGCCGTAACTCGATATCCATGCTTTGCCAACTCAATAGAAACACGGCCAGCACCTGCAGCCAAGTCGAGAATCGGAGAGCCCTTCCTTTCTGCATAGTCTAAGTAGAATGGCAAATCATCGTTACTTGCAAAGAGGTTATAGAATTCTGCAGCTTTCTCATAGCCTTCACGAAGCTTATCGAGTCGACGACTATCATAAACCATGAATGCGACCTCATTCACTAATCAAGCAGGGAGTTTTTAGAGTTGACTACCTCCATAGGCTGTTAGGAAACCGAAGAGCTAGCGTCCATCTCAAACGCATGCTGGCAATGCGCCAGCATCTTATGTCGCCCCCTATATCAGTCAGAGTCATGGTCGCTATTCCCTAACAGGCGATAGACCGGTGTTAGGAAACCAATGAGCGAAACAGCAAATATCAAAACCCAATGCATCAAACTAAGAGGAACCGTTCCAAAGGCAACAGAGAGGGGAGTGTAAATCACTGTAAGAGTGAGCAAGAATGATATTACAACTGCTATGAACAGACCTTTGGATTCACGCATATTTGTACGCCAAATTGGATTTCTTTCATCCCTGCAGTTCCAAACCCATAAGAGTTGGAATAGCACCATTGTTGCGAATGTAGCAGTTCGAGCTCGAACAAGTATGTCTGCGTTTTCAGCTAATGACCAATCTATTGCTGCACCTGTAATCTGAGGAATATATCCAAGAGCCTCCCAGAGAACAAATAGGTAGACGAAACTAGCAGTAAAGGTCACAAGAACACCTCCAGCAATAATCATCCTGACCATGCTGTTATCTAATAACCGGCTACTTGGTTCACGAGGCGGACGCTCCATAATACCTTCTGGCGGCGGGTCGAAGCCAAGTGCAAGCGCTGGAGGACCGTCAGTAACAAGATTAATCCACAGAATGTATATCGGCGTCAAAGGAATGGGTAGTCCAATCATCGCCATAATGAATACCAGCAACACCTCACCTGCATTAGCTGATAGAAGAAATCGAACAAATTTACGAATGTTGGCGTAAATTTCTCTACCCACTTCAATGGCAGAAACTATGGTACTGAAATCGTCATCTGTAAGAATAAGATCTGAAGATTCCTTTGTTACGCCAGCGCCTCTAATCCCCATAGATATACCAATATCAGCCTTCTTGATAGCAGGAGCATCATTAACTCCATCCCCCGTCATGGCCACAACATGATTCTGATTCTTCAATGCGCGAACAATCCGAAGCTTGTGCTCAGGTGCCACACGAGCAAATACATCTCGTTCTAGAACCAATCTTTCCAATTCTTCATCGCTGGTTTCAGCCAGATCTGAACCTGTCACAGCAGGCTGATCTGATTGCGTTAGACCAACACTCCGTGCAATTGAAACCGCAGTAAGTGCGTGGTCCCCAGTAATCATAATTGGACGTACACCCGCTTCTCGTGATTTGGCAATCGCCTCCATGACACCTTCACGAGGTGAGTCAATCATTCCCACAAGACCAAGGAAGACTAAATCATTCTCTACTTCAGATTCATTCCAGTCCCCCACCGTGTTGTCAAGCGGTCTATAGGCCAGGGCAATCACCCTCATTGCACGAGCAGCCATAGCCATATTTACTTCGAGAATGTCGTTTCTTTTTGTATGATCGAGTGTCTTCTTTTCATCATTCACGAGAACCTGAGTTGACCTTTCAAGAATCACTTCAGGTGCACCTTTTGTGAATGCCCAGACCTGACCTTCATCATCTCTGTAGATGCTAGTCATACGTTTTCTCTTTGAATCAAAGGAGAACTCGGTTATCTCTTCATACTGTAATTCAAGCTTGTCAGCTGTAATTCCAGCCTTTTCAGCGGCAACCAATAAGGCGCCTTCAGTGGGGTCGCCCACAACTCTCCAACTTGACTCATCATCTGGATTTCTTGCTAACGAGGCAGAGGAACACAGTTGGCCTGCCTTCAATAGCATATTCATTTCATTGCTATTTGAAACGTCGAACGGCTCACCTGTAGAGCTAAAATCATCCCAATTCTCACGGGATGGAGCATAGTAGTATTGTCCCTCCTTACTGTAACCTGTTCCTGATACTTTGGCATTAGCCGAGGGGAGAGAAATGTAGCGCACCGTCATCTCGTTTTTCGTGATCGTTCCGGTCTTGTCTGAACAGATTACTGTCGTGGAACCAAGTGTTTCCACGCTAGATAATCGACGAACAATAGCATTCTTCTTCACCATGCGACTAACGCCTATGGATAGAGTCACTGTAACGACAGCAGAGAGGCCCTCAGGTATAGCCGCAACAGCAACCGCTATCGATGTAAATAGAGCCTCATTCCAGTCATTGGTCGAACCTGCAAACACAAGCGCTATAAACACTAAGACGGAAAGAACAAGAACAAGAACCCCTAACCGTTTTCCAAGGCTTTCCAAATCTACTTGTAAAGGTGTTAATTCTTCTTCGCTTTCTTGCACCATTTGTGCGATTTTACCAAACTCGGTCTTCATACCAGTGGCTGTCACAACTGCTGTGCCCTTTCCTGCAGTTACGACGGAGCCCTGAAACACAAGATTAATCATATCTCCAATAGGGGGTTTCTCTGCTTCTATTGGCTTGATGTTCTTCTGTACAGCTAAGGACTCGCCTGTTAGAGCTGATTCATCTACTGCTAGGCTAACTGCATTCACTAGACGTGCGTCAGCGGGAACAATGTCACCGGACCCTAATGATATGATATCCCCTGGAACAATATCTCTTGCTTCGATTTCAACCCATTCTCCATTACGGTGTACAATCGCAGTAGGGGCCGAAAGGTCTTTTAGAGCTTCCAATGCCTTTTCAGATTTGAATTCTTGGATGAATCCAAACACGGCGTTTGCGATAACAATGGCAGAGATTACTATAGCATCAATAAAGCCTTCATCTTCATGACCACCGTGGAGCAATACTGTTGCGATTGAAATGATAATGGCAAAAATCAGAATCATGACCATGGGATCTGCAAACTGCTGCAGAAACATTCTGAGCGGACCGGCCCTGTCAACCTCCTCCAGTTCATTAGGTCCATACTCAACCAGCCTATCTTTTGCTTCTTCACTACTTAGACCTTCCTTTGAAGTGTCCAAATACTTCAAGGTATCTTCAGCAGTCTTTCTATGCCAATCCTGCATCTCGCTCTGCATTTTTTTGCTTCAATCCTATAGCGAAAATGCCCGACTTAGTAATATATGATTGTTCCCTTACGGCAAATTTCAGTAGACCTGCTCGGAATGTCATCGTCAGTTAACAATAAGATGGACTTCATTTGAGTGCGGTCATAGGATATCGCTCGAAGTGGTGCATTGTCAGTACGAAGGGTTTATCAGTTTCAGAAAATGCTCCCGCTCGTAGAGCGCAAATATAGTAGGCGGAGAATCGCAATGGCAGTCAGTAAGGACACCCTCAAAGAGCTTTATGAGAAAACGCTCAAGGTAAGATTGTTTGAAGAGAAAGTATGGGATATCTTTGGTGAAAACCTGATTCCGGGCACGCTCCATCTGTACCTTGGTCAAGAGGCCGTAGCAGCAGGAGTCACTTCGGCATTAGAAAAGACAGACTGGATACAAAGCACTCACCGGGGGCATGGACATGTAATAGCTAAGGGTGCAGATCCAAAGAAAGCATTTGCAGAGCTACTAGGTAAGAAGACAGGCTCGTGCAAAGGGAAGGGTGGGTCAATGCATATTACTGAGTTCGATGCAGGTGTTCTAGGAGCAACAGGCGTAGTAGCTTCAGGCCTTCCAATCGCTGTAGGTGCCGCACTCTCATGCAAAATGCGCGGTACTAAGGATGTCGTTGCCTGTTTCTTTGGGGACGGAGCCTCGAACAATGGGACTTTTGGTGAGTCATTGAATATGTCTGCTATCTGGCAATTGCCCGTTATTTGGGTGGTAGAGAACAATTTCTACGCGATGGGCACCCCCATCAAAACAACCTGCCCGACTCAGAATATAGCAAAGCGGGGAGAAGCCTATTGCATTCCCAGTAAAGTCGTAGACGGAAACAATGCGTTAGAAGTCTACGAGGCTGCTGCTGAGGCGGTCGAGAGAGCACGAAATAGCGGAGGACCATCACTAATTGAATGTAGGACCTACAGGATGAAGGGACATTCAAGATTTGACCCCGCCAAGTATCGTCCGAAGGAAGAAGAAGAAGAATGGCTCTCAAGAGACCCTGTTGAGATAATCAAGAATATTGCAATAGAACAAGGAGCTCTTGATGAAAAAACCTCAATCAAAATCAGGGAGAGATTGCAGACGGAAGCAGATGAGGCGGCCAGATTCGCAATAGAATCGGAGCATCCCAGGCCCGAGGAAGCACTTGAAGATGTATTCGCGGAGGTGGCCTAGTTGGCGGAAAAAAGCTATAGAGAGGCGCTGAAGGAAGGACTCCGTGAAGAAATGCAACGTGATGATCGGGTATTCCTTATGGGCGAGGACATCGGCCTTAATTGGGGTGGAGCATTCAAGGTCACCAAAGGGCTTGCAGAGGAGTTTGGAGAGGAACGTGTCCGAGATACACCCATTTCGGAGAACACAATTGCAGGAGCAGCTGTAGGAGCGGCGATTACCGGAATGCGACCCGTTGCCGAGATTATGTTTGGCGACCTGATCACTCTCGCCATGGATCAAGTTTGCAATCAGGCTGCCAAGATGCGCTACATGTTTGGCGGGCAGACCTCTGTTCCAATGGTCTTGCGAACGGTTTTTGGCGGTGGTAAAAACATAGCCTCGCATCACTCTCAGAGCCTTGAGGCATGGTTCATGCACACACCAGGCCTGAAGATCGCAGTGCCTGCCTTTGCATACGATGTGAAGGGCCTCATTAAGACTGCGATTAGAGACCCCGACCCTGTGATGTTCTTCGAGCACAAGCTTGTGTACGATAAGAAAGAAGAAGTTCCAGAGGAAGAGTATCTGATTCCCCTTGGTGAAGCGAAAATACGACGTGAGGGTGCCGACGTTACGCTATGGGCTACCTTTCTAATGGTTCACAAGGCCCTCGAAGTTGCAGATGAATTAGCAAGAGAAGGAATCAGCGCCGAGGTTATAGATCCTAGAACACTAGTTCCTCTTGACAAGGAAACTCTCATCAAATCTGTTAAGAAAACTGGAAGACTGGTGCTTGTAACCGAAGAAACCAGAACTGGCGCAACTACAGCAGAGATTGCTGCAATAGTTCAGGAAGAGGCATTTGACTGGTTGGATGCACCCATTAGGCGGGTTAATGCACCTGATACCCCAATTCCATTCAGTCCAACACTAGAGGACTTCTTCATTCCTGACAATAATAGAATTGCACAGGCAGTCAGGTCTATTGTGCAGTAGCCGGATCCTAATGCTTCTTGGAATTCGTTGATTTCATCATGATTCCTTACAGGCATTAAAATAAAACCCCGAAATCTCATACCTATTGCTGGAGTTGATTCTCATCAGCAATCAGCAAATTGGGCCTATATTTCTGTATTGCCAGCAGCAGGAAATATGTAATTGGAGATGCTAAGACCAGAATCACCCCATAGGAGATGGATGCGAACACAATTCCGGGCTGCAGAAGTACGAAGAGAATATTCGTCATTGGAATCACTATTGCAATGCTATCAATGTATCTTGAGCCCAAGTCGCGCTTCCATATGCTTCTGATTGCAAGATACATCCAGGGAACCCAGAATAATAGGAATGAGATTGATAGATTTCTAACAGCATAATATGATTCTGAATGTGCAACCATGGTAAGAGCGCTAAGATCCGGCATGAACACCGCTGCAGACCCATCCGCCCACACTAAATAGCTGGCAAGCGGCACATTGCGTACATAATAGTACACAAATTGCGTCCCCTGGAAATGGCTGCTGATATCTAAATAAGTAGCCCAAGGCAGTACAATGCTTAGTGAAAGAAACAGAAAGGGGATGAATGTGGGCTGCGACATTAATATCTCTGTATCTGATTTCTTCAAAAATTCATAGAAAGCGGGAGTAATCAATAAGATTAATCCAATGCTGGAAATTACGATAAATATCTCAAGGGGAGTAATCAAAATACCCATGAAGGAAGCTTCTGATAGTGTGATTTTTACTCTACAATCAGTGCTGAGATTAAGTTCACCAGAAATATCGGGAATGGGCGGAAGATACCGAAAAAGTGGATGATGATCATGGGAAACCCAAATTCGGAATTCTGTAGTATTTGGATAGGTGGGTATGAAGAATAGGGCATCCACAGGGATGGGCTTCTTTTGAATCTGATATATTTCATCCCACTCACGGTTCAAGAAATAGGAATAGATACGGACTCTAATGGTTGGAATATTGGGTGTTATGCTAACATACAGTTTGCTACAGGGTAGCCTGATTAGGCAATTAACTTCCTCATGTGGGGATATCTCTGTAATATGCGAAATGAGAAGTTCTTCGAGGGTATGTTCATGAAAATCTGATCTAAACACGCTCTTCCATGCTGCTGCTATGGAGTAATTGCCGGGACTGAGAAACACCTTGCCAGTTCCATAATAGAGCATAAAGCGACGGCTCTCATTGGTCATTAGTGACGTAAGGTTCACGACGGGGTAATCGTACATGTACTTAGTATAGCCACTCTCCGATAGCGGCATTCCGTCAGGAGACCGAATATCAAATACTAATGACGATAGATTCTGTGCTGTAGATGCATGTACGTTCACATTCCAAATTGAAAACTGTGCATCTGAAGAGGTTTCTATGCGAAGCGATACCCATGTTTGGAAAAACGATGCTTCGACTTGATTCTGGAAATCGGCGAGGGCGTCATCAATAACGATTCTGCCACAATCTCCAGCAGCAAGAGTAAGATTCTCAGAGAGAATGTGATTGAGATTTGGATATCCTGCCGATGATACCTTTAATGTTGCTTCAATTACGCCATGCTCAACACTAATCATACTATAATAGATAAGCGTGGAATAGCTGTCAATAGCAAGATTGACTAGAGTTCCGCATTCTATGTAGCCTCCGAGAATAGGAGACACTTGCATGCTGAGTTCTAGTTTGTTTTCTGATTCTTTGACAATGTATGGTGTGTTCGCCCGAAAAGTCCAGAGAGGAGAATGCGGAGAAGGTACTGAATCCAACAATGAAACATTCCGTGTTGACTCGTGCCCAGTTCTCTCTATTTCAAAGCCTAGAGCACCATTATTTGAAGACAGCTTCTCGATATCAACTGATGCATCGGAATATAGCACCGAATTCGATGCAATCATAGTCCCCAACACCATGAAGATAAGAAAGATACAGACTACCGCGTATCGTTTCTGGTCTTGAATATCCGACAGGATCCACCACCAACTTCACCTCATTGAGTGTATTTTTTCCCTTATGAAATTTATTTGATATTGTTGTATCTCGTCAAGTCCCCGTGAAATAAAACCCATCGCGACCAAAGCGTCCCAATTCCAAGTGGAGCAATAATAGCCATCAGTACCATTATATACACAATACCTCATTGGCGGGAAAAAGGGAATCAAACTCCGTCTGCTAGACAAACTGAATCCTAACGAAGAGATCCAAAAGGTATCAAAAATGGTAACCACAATGATAATGCAGCGCATGAGCGTTGCGATGGAATATGGTGTCATCCTGAAATGGCTTAAGAAAGAGGGTGACAAAGTAAGGAAGGGCGAACCAGTAGTCGAGATTTTTGGCGAGAAGAATGAGTTCGAATTGATGGCTCCAGCAGATGGCGTGCTTCTCAAAATCCTCTGTGAAAAAGACGATGAGATTCCAATAAGTGAACCGATTGCCGTAATTGGCGAAGAGGGTGAGGAGATTCCCGAAGTCAAACCAAGAAAACTCAATGAACAGAAACACCAGGCACCAAGCGCAACGAAAAAACCTGAAGAACTGGCTAATACATCACCGGCAGCTCAAACACCTGAGTCAGCCCCCTCTATATTGGAAGGAGGTAGAATCAAGGCGTCTCCGAGGGCTAAAATGCGTGCCAAAGAGAAGGGAATAGACTTACGGCGATTGATAGGCACCGGACCAGGCGGCAGAATAATAGAGGAAGACGTCCTGAATGCAGAGAAACAAGTCGCTCCTACTATGACTGCCGAGGATGATAGAGAGATTTCTGAAGTTGAAACCCTTACACCATTGAGGCGGACCATTGCACGAAGAATGAGTGGTAGCTGGGAACATCCCCATATCACCATGATAACAGAGATTGATATGACTGAAACTGTTGAACTGAGAAAAGAATTGAATAAACAGTTCGAGAAGACAGAGGGTCTAAGAATCTCATTCAACGATATCATTCTCAAGGCAGTAGCAGACACGTTAGAGAAATTTCCGAAATTCAATGCCAGACTCGAAGGAAATGACCTCCAGATATTTGAGGACATTAACTTGGGGGTTGCCATGGCAACAGATGACGGGCTCATCGTGCCAGTTGTGAAACATGCAAATCGCAAGTCAATTAGTGAAATAACTCAGATCACAAAGGACCTTGGAAGGAGAGCAAAGGAGAATGCACTAGAGCCCCATGAGCTTACGGGAAGTACGTTCACAGTGTCTAATCTTGGTCCATTTGGAGTGGATTTGTTTATTCCTGTAATCAATCCTCCAGAAACAGCCATTCTTGCGCTTGGTCAAATAAAGAAGAAACCTGTTGTCATCGGTGACATGATTGCTGTGAGGAATATGATGATGGCAAGTTGTGCTGTTGATCATCGTGTCTTGGATGGTGCTCCTGCAGGGCAATTTCTACAGGTTCTGAAAGAAACCCTTGAGAACCCCTACATGATGAAGTACTGATTGACATTCAACCTATATTACAAGGCTCAAGCAAACCGAATTAGATGATATGCTATATCTTGCCTTCCGCGATATCCTCTTGGATTAGACTGCTTGTTATATCAGCACTCATCATTACGCTAGGCACTCCGGCACCCGGATGAGTTCCAGCTCCGACAAGATACAATCCCTTGATGTCACGTGATCTGTTATGAGGGCGGAAGTAACCGGACTGAAGTAACAATGGCTGCAATGAGAAGGCGGACCCTTTGTACGCATTGAGTTCTGCCTTGAAATCAGCTGGTGTGAATACTTCTACCACATCTAGATTATCAAGAAGCCCAGGCAGTACACGTTCATCAAGAGTAGCTAGTATATGATCTTTGAAAGGCTCCTTCTTTTCCTCCCAATCTACATCTGCCTCAAGATGCGAAACAGGAGTGCATGCATACATTGCCTCGCATCCTTCTGGGGCCAATTCAGGATTATTGCGTGTGGGGATATGAAGATAGGTTGAGAAGTCATCAGGGACCTCATGATTCTTGAAGATATCATTTATGAGGCCCTTGTATCTTGGTCCAAATACAATGCTATGTTGTTCCATATCAGGATACTTCTTCTTCACACCAAAATAGACCATGAATAGGCTCATACTATATTTTGCCTTCTTGTAACGTTTGTCACTATTCTTCTTTCTGTATTTCTCATCAATTAGATCCATGTAGGTTCTGGCAACATCCGCATTACTAATCACGATGTCTGCAGGATAATAGTTGCCATCTCCAGTTTCAACACCTTCTATTTCCTTATCGCCAGTGACAGAAACGTGCGTAACCTCCGAATTGAGTTTGATATTGCCTCCAATCTCAGTGAAAACATCAGCCATGGCTTCAATCATCCTATGAGTACCGCCCTTAACCCACCAGACTCCATGCTTTTCCTCGATGTAGGTAATAAGGCAATAGATGGCCGTCGCTGTAAATGGATTACCACCAATAAAGAGTGGATTGAAAGAGAGACCCATACGCATACGCTCATCTTTCAAGTAAGAGGAAACCATCCCGTAGACGCTCTTGTACGCCTTGTATCGAATTCCAGCGGGTCCCATTTTAGCCATGCTCCACAGGCTCGGGAAAGTCGTGGAGCCAAACTTCTCAAAGCCCAGCTCATATATTGGCTTTATTTGCTTGATGAACTTCTTGTAGCCCTCTACGTCTTCTTCGTTGAATCTCTTTATTTCCTCAAGATTATGCTCGTATCCAGCATAATCCATATGCGTTCCGTCGTTGAAATACAAGCGGTATTTGGGGGATATTTGAACTAGGTCGATGTAGTCTTGCCTCTTGCGTCCCGCGGCTTCAAATACCTCATCAACTAAATACGGTGGAGTTAGTATGGTAGGTCCTGTATCGAAAGTATATCCGTTCTTGGTGAGAACACCTGCTCTACCCCCAAGTTGATTTCGCTTCTCTAGGAGCGTGACATTATGTCCTGCAGCTTGCAATCGAATGGATGCAGACAGTCCACCGATACCCCCGCCAATTATTACGATTTCTCGACTATTACCAGAATTACTGCTATTCATTGTACCAGGATCCCCCTTTCTTGGAATCATTTTGAGGTCATTTCATCATTATTCTTGTCTTTCAAGATACGCCTTCTTTTCGCGCTTGTATTCCCTTCGCAGCCCGTATGCTATCCAGAGCTTCTTCCACTTAGGAACGACCGCCCGCTTACTGAAGACTTCAAAATCCATCTTTTCGATTTCGTTCATTATTTCGCCATAGACCCGACTTGCTACCTTGACTGTGAACTGACCACCAGGCGGCAGATCAGGTATACCCACCTCAGCTGCAGCGTAGATTGAGCGTGCTCGTGCGATTTCTGATTTAATCATCCATTTGAAATTAGGACCAACCATCTTATTCTCGAAGTCGGAGATATCCACTCTAAATTTCTCTCGCGTCTCCCGTGGGATATAGATGCGTCCGTTTTCATAGTCTTCGGCAATATCACGCAAAATATTGGTTAGTTGCAGGGCATGACCTAAGTCTGCTGCTCGTTCAAGGGTTTCAGTATTAGTCACACCCCAAATATGACACATCATAATTCCAACAGTTGATGCAACATGGTAGCAATATTTTTCCAACTCTTCGAGAGTCTCAATCTCAGTCAAATTGATATCCATTCGAACACCATCGATGAGCTCCTGGAGATACTTTGGCGGAATGCTGTATTTCGTCATTGTATCTCCAAAAGCCCGGAAGAGTGGATCATCAAAAACCACACCCCGAGATAATTTCTCTACAATAGAATCTAGCAAGTCAAGTTCATTCTCAATTTGCCTTTTTGGCAAGTCAACCTCGTCAGCAAAATCATCAACAAGTCTACAAAAGGCGTAGAGGGCTGCAAAAGAGCGTCTCTCATCATCCTCCAAGTAGCGTGAAGCAAAGTAGAATGACTTCGCATGGAGTTTGAACATCTCCATGCAATAGTCATACGCAACCTCAAGAGACCCAGCATCAGGATTTTCATCTATCTCAAGTGCAGAAGGAATCGTACTGTGATGGGTCGTATAGTTTATGGTCATCGATTCTCCCCAGCCTTTGTCATCGCAAAACCCACAGATACTCTATACCTCATCAATTGCCTTTTAAATTATCAGGGGCGTATTTGTGTGGTAATGCAAGGTTATGGTTAATTTTACACGATAAATATTTTCAGATTATTAAATCATTGGATAGTTCCCCTATTGAATAAACGAAAATTAATTCGTGTTTCAGCGAACTGATATGAGGTTTTCCGGAGGTCCGCCGAATCATTCATATGCCGCATAGTGTAAATGCCTTGGATAGGGAGAATTACCATGGAATCGATTGTGATAGGTGCTGGAGTTGGTGGTCTTTCAGTTGCGGCACTACTAGGAAAGAATGGTCATGATGTGACTCTTCTTGAGAAAAATTTGGAAATTGGCGGCCGTGCAAGAGTCTGGAAAAAGGATGGGTTTGTATTTGATATGGGTCCCTCTTGGTACCTGATGCCAGAGGTCTTTGAGCATTACTTCGAGCATTTCGAGAGGGGTGTCAAGGATTTCTACGAGCTGATTAGGCTTGACCCTTCTTATCGAATCTTCTTTCCGGAAAGCACTTTGGACATATCCGCGAAATTGGAGGACAATCTCGAACTCTTTGACCGGCTTGAAGAGGATGGGGCAGAAAAGCTACAGAAATATCTCGATCAGGCTCAAGACAAATATGAGTACTTGCTCGATGGTTTGATGTATGAGGACCTCTCAGGAATACTGTCAATGTTCAATCCGAAGCTGATGGCCGCCGGTTGGAAACTCAGCATTCTATCCAACATTGACGGTCTGACAAAGAAGTACTTCGAGAGCGAGAGAGCAAGGAAGATTCTCCAGTATTCAATCGTATTCCTGGGTGGGAATCCAAAAAATACACCAGCACTCTATTCAATGATTTCTCATATTGACTTCAATCTTGGAGTTTGGTATCCGTATGGTGGTTTGGGCAAGATTGTGGATGCTCTTGAATCACTCTGCAATGAGTATAATGTCCACATTGACACCGGAGTTGAAGTAACTGGTTTGAACGTCGAAGACAAGAAGATAGTGTCTGTAGATACGACAGATGGCAGCTATGAGCCTCAGGTGGTTGTTAGCAATGCGGATTATCCTCATAGCGAGATGGACCTGCTGCCAGAGAAATATCAGCAATATGATCGAGACTACTGGGAGAGTAAGACTATTGCTCCATCAGCCTTCGTCTTGTACTTGGGTTTGAACAAGAAAATTGACGTTTTAACTCACCATAATGTCATATTAGACCATGATTGGGTTCAGCACTTCGAACAGATATTCGAAGAGCCTTCTTGGCCAGACAAGCCGGCATACTACCTTTGTTGCCCATCAAAAAAGGATGACACAGTTGCACCACCGGGTCACGAAAATATCTTTGTGACTGTTCCAATATCACCCGGCATAGAAGACACACCCGAAATCAGAGAAGAATACTACAACAAGATGATCAAACATATGGAGAAAGTCATTGGTGAACCTCTGACAGACTCTGTCGTTGTCAAGCGCATCTTTTCTCTGAATGACTTTGCAAACGATTACAATGCCTACAAGGGCACAGCTGTTGGTCTCACCCACTCATTCCGGCAATCTGCATTCTTCAGACCACGGCATACCAGCAAGAAAGTGGATAATCTCTATTATACCGGGCAATACACACATCCGGGAATTGGAGTTCCTATGGCTCTGATAGCCTCCGAAATCGTAGCTGACCTTGTAGAAGAAGATTACAAGTGACTATGATAGGGCGATGGACACACAATGACGAATATCTTACGTCTAGCATTCAAGGTCTCGCGGGTTCGTTTCTGGCTTTACCTTGGTGGTACGTACCTGATCGGTTACATAATTGCTATCTCAGCGATTTCTGAATTGATTGACCTATTCTTCATTGTGCATCTATTTTTCTTCATGCTGCCGGCAAACATCATTCTTTATGGTATTAACGACATCTCTGACAAGGACACTGATTTTTTCAACCCAAAGAAAGGCGACAAGGAATACAAAGTACTGGATTCAGATGCAACGAAGCTATACATACTTGTCGGAGTTTCTTTGGCTTTTTGCCTGTCCCTTGTAGTGTGGCAGGCAGATGTTATGGCATCTATTCTTTTTCTTTCATGGCTCGTGCTTTCAATCGCCTATAGTGTTGAACCTATCAGATTCAAGGCGCGACCAGTCGTCGATTTCGCCTCCAATTTTCTGTATGTAATTCCAGCTATTCTCGCCTTCTATCAAGTAAGGCTTGCCTTCCCGCCACTTCTGCCTCTTTTCGCAGCATTTCTTTGGACTTCAGCCATGCAATTGTTTTCTGCCATCCCCGATATCGAGGCAGACAAAAAGGCCAATATCAAGACCACAGCAGTTGCCATTGGAGAAAAGGCATCACTTCTTCTTTGCTTTGTCTTCTGGTCTGGTTTCGCTGGAATTCTCATACTCGTAACCCAATGGAATAGCCCCTGGAACCTGATGATGTTGATGTATCCAGCCATTCCCTTGTACATTCTCATACGCCCAAGTGCTGACATTGCACGACTGTATTGGTATTTTCCGTACTATACTGCGATTTTTGGTATCGTGTTGTTTTTCAGTGTGGGCCTGCCATTATTATGGTAGCAGAACAGTTTCTGTGTATCTTCTGGCAGAAGTGCACGATATGTTTTTTCGAACATAACGATAATAATTATTTGAGCAAATGTATTAATAACGGGGATGTGTATTATAATTCAAATCAACAAGGAATGATAGAAGTTGAGCAAGATTCTGAGAGTCAATATGAGCGATATGAGTACTAAATGGGAGGACCTACCCAAAAAGTACGAAACCTTGGCGGGACGTGCCCTTACAACGGCAATTGTCCACGACGAGGTAGAACCCACTTGTCATCCACTAAGGGAGAAAAACAAGTTTGTTATTTCACCCGGGCTACTGGCGGGAACACCTGCACCATCTTCGGGACGTCTGAGTGTAGGTGGCAAGTCACCACTCACAGGCGGCATAAAGGAAGCTAACGCTGGAGGTCTGACAGCTACCAGACTCGGCAAGATTGGCATAAGAGCAATTGTCATTGAAGGTATGCCTGACACTGATGATTGGTACAGCATAGTGGTCGGGAAGGAGAAAGCAGAAATTGTCAAGACCAATGATTATGCGGGGATGGGGCTTTATGACCTGATTGAAAAAATCGGGGAGGACTATGACCACAGGCCTGGCATCATTGGCTGTGGTATTGCAGGACAGCGTCTCTTGAAGAGCGCAGGGATATTTGGAAACAACATTGAGAATACTGACCCCGGTCGTTATGCAGGCCGAGGAGGTCTTGGAGCTGTACTGGGCTCAAAGCGAATTGTTGCAATCATAAGCGACGATCATGGCTGTGATACCCCAAAGCCAAAGGACGAAGACAAGTTCACAGAAGGACGAAAAGCACTTGCTAAAGCGCTGAACAATCACCCCGTCACGGGTCGTCTCGAAGACGAAGAAGGCAATCCGTACGGTGGACTGAAAAACTATGGTACAAATATCTTGATGAACATCATAAATGAAGCTGGGGGCCTTCCCACAAGAGGCTTCAAGAGCGGACGCTTTGACCACGCAGCAAAGGTCTCTGGCGAAGCTGTACACGAACTGGTAGATAAGACGAACAAGAAATTCGGTGACAAGGCTGAAGGTAAATACGGACATCCCTGTCACCCTGGGTGTGTAATGGCATGCTCCAATATAGTTCCATATGAAGACACTGGAAAGGCACATGTATCACCTCTAGAATACGAGTCAGCTTGGGCGTTAGGTACCAATTTGGAAATCAGTGACTTGCAGGATGTTGCTGAGCTGAATCGATTGTGCAATGATCTCGGCCTAGATACAATCGAAGCAGGAAACACCCTAGCTATGCTTATGGAAGGCGGAATGATTGATTATGGAGATGGCCCAGCTGCGATAAAGGCGCTCAAACAGGCCTATGACGCAAGCTCTCCATTAGGGAGATTAGTCTGCAGTGGTGCTAAAGTAGTTGGTGAAACATTAGGAGTCAGCAGGATTCCAGTTGTCAAGGGGCAATCGCTTCCAGCCTATGATCCCAGAGCAATTCGCGGCATCGGCGTGACATACGCTACCTCGACCATGGGTGCCGACCATACATCTGGGTATACTATAGCAGCAGAGATATTGGGCGTCAAAGGCAAAGTTTCCGACCCTCGCGAGATTGAGAAAGCAGAACTCTCTCGTAATTTCCAGGCCACAACAGCATACATCGATTCATCGGGCTATTGTGTCTTCATTGCATTCGCCATCCTTGATGATGATGACGGATTCAATGGAATGGTGGACACAGTGAATGGTTTCTTGGGTAAGGAGATAGATGTCGCTCAGTACGGACTTGATGTATTAGAAATGGAACGCAACTTCAACAAGGCTGCCGGATTTACAAACAAAGATGACAGGCTGCCAGAGTTCTTCCATACCGAGCAGCTTCCCCCACACAACGTCACCTTCGATGTGCCACCAGAGGAAATTGACAAGGTCTACGAAGACATGTAAGTACAATACGCAATGAGGGGGTAAGCCCCCTCAAGATTTCTTTTTCTTGACTAAGCAGCTTAGTCCCAAAGAGAATAGACTGGCTTTAGGGTTCGAATGAAAAAGCGGCCCAACTGGTTTTAGAGATGTACACATTTGGACGGATTATCAACTAGATGTATGGTGGGCTCTTCAGTATGCCATTTCTATCGATATGTTTCTTCCTTCTGCTTTGCTTTCAAACTTCCAATCACTAAATGCATTTCGTCGAGTGGATTCTTAGGCAAAGACTTGGAGATAGTCGCTTCTATCCCTTTCTCCCTCTGGTAAGCCTTTTGTCCATGCAGTGTCAGGGATGAGAGAATTCCTTTTCTCTCCATCTTCTTTAGATGAGACCGAAATACATCAATTGTTGTAAGAGAATGATTTGGAGAAAGCACTAAGTATCTTTCATAGAGCGTTCTTTCAAGCTCAACCAATGCCCAGCCAAATGAACGAATAATATCTGAGTCAATCTTGCTTAGCTTCATCGGATGCGGGGATTCTCCTTCCATAGTATATTACATCAATTAGATAGTTAAATAATTCGATTTGAGAGGGGTAAACCGATTTTCCTCCCAAGATTCACCACATTTCGTGGAAGAAACAAACCCAAGCTTCATGTTAATCAAAAACCTTAGCTATGCAGTAACGAAACAGACTAAAGGCTATAGGATAGATGGCCTGCAATCATGATCCAAGTACACCTCTATGGACAACTCAGACGGCTTGTAGAAAACAGTCATGCGTGCGAAGACACGGTTATTGAGATCCCATACAAAGAAGGAATGACATTCCGAGATATCGTTAGATATCTTGGTTTGGATGAAAAGGATCTCGGAGACTGTTTCATAGATGGCATGCTAGCCAAGATGGATGATACCGTTCAAGATGATGCTCGAATTGGGCTGTTCCCATATAATATGGTCTTGTTATGCGGGGGGCAACATCTCAAAGGGCATGGTTACACTCAAAGAGATCACGAAGTAGATTACTATTAGAGATGATTCTATGAGGGTCGGTGTAAAACTCTATGCCACACTAAGGCAATATGCGCCAGAAGATACCGAGATTGGAGGTGTATTCCATGTGGATCTTGAGGGAGAAACTTTGGGAGATTTGCTGTCTGAGCTAGGCATTGCGGAGGAAAAGGCCAGGATAATCATGCTTAACGGGGTTAGAGTAAGCAGTCTCAACCGGAATCTAGAAGAAGGGGATATGGTTGTAATTTTTCCACCTGTCGGTGGAGGAATGCAACATGAATCAAGGTAACGCTGATAGTGATTCAGAGATTCCTGAAAGAAACCAAGAGAAGGTCAAAGAGAAGAGATTTGATACATTTCAGCTGTTCTTCACAATATTACCGGCTGTCTTCTTCTTCATCAGTTGGCTCGTTGCAAATGTGCCAATTGCAGAGAATGTTATCTGGGTTTCTGCTTTGTTCATCGTCATCCTCGCCATACCTTCCTACGTTTTCCTTTACAGATGGGTTGGTTTGAGGTTAGCATTGTTAATTCTCGTTGTGTTTTCGATTCTCCCCATTGCAATAGAGGCGGTAGGGATAACGACAGGATTCCCATACGGCTGGTTCTACTATTCGGAAAACCTAGGCTACAAAGTATTAGGTCTAGTGCCATGGAGTGTAGCCTTTGCATTTGCACCTCTCGTTCTAGGAAGCCTCTCTTTGGCTAGTTATGTTACTGATGACGCAAGACTGGCGATTCCTCTCAGTGCAATGATATTAGTCTGGACCGACCTGCTACTTGACCCTGCAGCTGTTCTCTTGGAGATATGGATTTGGGCTTATCCAGGTCCTTACTACGGGATTCCTATCTCAAACTATGTAGGTTGGTTCCTTACAGCTACCTTGGCAAGCACCATTCTTCATGGAACTATCTCTGGCAAATCAGTTCAGATTTCCCAACTAGATTCCAGACTAGCCTCAAGCCACCTTCTTATAGCGGCATTCTGGACAGGATACACTGTTTGGACTGGCCTAGTCATTCCAGCTGTTCTTGGCATGCTGCTATTCATTATTCTATACTACTTTGTTGTGATTAGGAGATGATGAGTATTTCTCATTCATCATCCGCGACTCTGGTTGCAGGTACCGATCTGGTTGGTCCAATCTCATTCAGATTCATGCCTTAGACAAGTTTTTTCTTGCTTCTCACTTTCCATATTAAACTAAGAAATATCGACATATTACCCATCCATAGCATTATATTATTTCATCTTATATGATATTCATGAATGTTCGGTGACCATCTTGACCTGGCGTTTACTTATGAGAAGTGAGCCAGATATTTTCAGAAATCTGGCATTGGAAGAAGCATTAGCTAGAGTAAATGCCAAATCAGAGGAAAAGGTCAACACACTACGATTCTGGAAATCCAATGAAGCCGTGGTTATGGGGAGATTTCAATGCCCTCATCTGGAAGTGAACATGGAGTTTTGTCATGAACATGGTATTCCAATAGCTCGACGTTTCACAGGCGGGGGGACGGTCTATCATGATTCAGGTAACTTGAACTTCACACTCTGTCTTGATCAGAGCGAGCTCTGTGTGCCAAGAACGCTCAACGAGTTATACTGGAATTTCATAGGGGTTATCGCTTCCGGCCTAGGAGCAGTGGGAATACCAGCAAGGTTCGACCCAAATCGCAATTGCATTCGTGTTCATGGTAAGAAGATAACAGGTACGGCAGGCTGGATAAAGAGCGGGGTGTCTTTTGTTCATGGAACACTTCTCATCAATTCCGACCTCGAATTGCTCTCTGACTGCTTACATGTGCCCGAAAACCAACCTGTCTACTTGAGGGACAATAGGCGAATTCGTTGCATCAAATCAAAGAGGGACAGAGTGACAAATGTAGTTAATGGAACAGAGAGCCCTCCCTCTGAAGAGAAAATCAAACAAGCGATAGTTGCGGGTCTTGAGGAATTCTGTGCAGATACAATCCATGCTGGAAGCGTAACAGATGAAGAAATGACAGCTTCAGAGTCTTTATATCAGACTCGTTACAGTCAGGAAAAATGGAACATGGGCATTCTTGCCCAAACTGAAACCTGAATGTAGAGGATCCAGAATATGACAGGCGAAGACGTTGAGGAAATACGCAAGAATTTCATGAAACATTTTGGAGCTTTAAATCGGGACATTCCCGAAACCAGAAACGCATTTTCTGATTTGCAGAAGACAGTACACAAGGATGGTGCATTGTCAGCTAAAGTCAAAGAGATGATGTGTATTGTAGTCTCGATTCTAAATCCATGTGAATCTTGCATGGTCTATCATACTAAGCAAGCAATATCGCTTGGCGCAACACGAGAAGAAATCATGGAGGCTTGTGGTGTTGCCATAGTCATGGGTGGAGGACCAGCAGCGGCCCATATTGCCACTGTACAGGATGCCTTGGACAAATGGGCACCAAGATAGCAGATAGGGGAATAATCGAAGATTCTGAAGCATGTTTGCAGTTGAGAACAATCACTCAAAACTGGTGAAGAGAACCTTAATTGCCTCTCTCTTCTCCATTAGCTCAAATCCCTTCTTCCACTCAGTCAGTGGCACACGATGTGTAATCAGAGGCTTCACATTGATCTGCCCAGATGACATCATTCGGAGAGTAAGGACCCAGCTTGAGGGAATGGTTCCCCAGCTACCAATCATTGAAAGTTCCTTCTCGACAACATGGTCAAGATACAGGGTGGTATCTCCTCCCTGTGTTCCTAACAGAGAAACGTGTCCAGTTACTTTGACGAACTCAAGAGCTTGACCGCGTGCAGGACCCGCTCCCGAAGCTTCAATAACTACATCTGCACCGATACCGTCAGTTTTGCCGAATACAATTCCCACAGGGTCGCTTTCAGCCTGTACATCCAATGTCATATCAGCACCAAGTTTCTTAGCAATTTCGAAACGCCAATTGTCGGATGTTACACCAGTTACAATGACCTCAGCAGCACCCATCGCCTTGGCGATTTGTAGAGCAATCAATCCCATGGTCCCTGGTCCCTGCACTACCACAACATCCCCGGGTGAGATTGGTGTTTGCTCTGCAACGCAATGAACAACGCAGGCAGTAGGTTCGGCCAAAGCAGCCTCTTCAAGGGATAGAGATGGGGGAACTTTGTGTAGGATGAATTCAGGCACTACAACGTACTTCGCAAAACCGCCATTCGCAAGGGAAACGCCAAGAATCCTCTTATCTTCGCAAGTACAGCGATTAACATGGCCAGTTTTGCAATGATAACAATGCCCACAATATGCTGTTGCTGGTGAAACTACACGGTCTCCAACTGTTAAATCTGAAACAGCAGATCCAGCTTCAACAACCCGTCCTGAATATTCGTGACCGAGGACTACAGGCGGAGTATAGAATGAATGGTCTGATTTGATGTGCAAATCTGTGCCACAAATACCAGCCGCTTCTACTTCTACAAGCACTTCATTAGCTCCAGGCATCGGTTTTTCGATATCTACAAGTTCGATGTTTCCTACACCGCGTTTCTTTTTCATCAGTGCTTTCAATCACAGACCTCTATGTCGTGGGAAAACACAGTGCTATAGAATCTTGCGATTTCAGTCGAAGGAATCCCAAAAATCCGATGGCTCTTCACCTGCATCTATAGGATGAACTCTGTAGCCATTTCCATGCTGTGAACGAATTTGAGAGGCGGCTCGGGCACCAACAAACTTACTCCTGACATCAGCATTCCTACCCTTCCAGAGAAAAATGCTCTTTGAACTGTCATCTACGATACAATAAACTCCATCATCCGAAAGCCCACTTTTTTCAAATTTGACTTCCTCTGTGGTTCCGTCATCATGCATCTGGTATGCTGTAGCCATCGATTCGTCCTACCTATAATCGGTGCACCTATTGCTGGAGCTTTTTTGAATATGAATTAATCTCGAATTAACTCGCAAGTCAGCTTCCATTGATTTATGCTTTAAACCTTTGATATATACCTGTATGATATATGCGTAATATACTGCACCTTTTCATATATCCTCAAACTTCGCATGTACTGTACCACCACAGTAATTGCACCGAGCCTCTAGTGGGCCGGTCCAGTCAATATCTTCATGAGTGAGCGAAGCACCACACGAGGGGCACCTTTCGGGTAATCTAACCGTCCTCACTTTGCTACTATCAGACAGACCACCTTTTTGGTATCTTTCGGGAATAACAAATGAGGGAGGGGTGACAGTAAAGCCCTTCTGTAACTGACTGAAGCCCTGTATGATTCTGATACATACGAAAACGGAGATAACGATAATGAGTATGGGGATTATTACAAATAGTATTCCGAATGTACTTATGAACTCAAAGGGATCAAAGAACTGCAACTGATTTTCACCTTAAATTGAGTGGGACTTATGCAGAGCCAAGCATATCGCCTTATTATCTTTGTCAGTAATTCTGCAGCCATGAGGTATCTCATTCCGGAAATCAGAATGTATTGAAATAACTCGAGCTGTTGATGCTTCGGAACAAATAAAAACTCGAATATCTTTCATCAATAGAGAACAAACCATTTTGGAGGAGAAAAAGAAAATGCAAATCCCAGCATTCCTGCTAAGAAAACTGTATGTCAAGGGGAGCCTTGAAAATGCAGATGACGGATTCATGTTTAAGATTAAGAACTCACTTTCACCGGGCACCGCTATCGGCATGGAGCCACTCAAAGTAGATGACAATGAGTATCCGTTAGAGGACACCGTAGTCAAATCCGAAGATGTTGAAGTGGAGGCATCTGAAATTTCAGAGGATAATTCATTTCCAATCAAGGTAGGTGTAGAGGTAATTATCCATGTGAAAGGAGATCAGCTTGAAGAAGGCGAACACAAAATCGATATCTCACTTAAAACAAAAGAAGCAGGCAATCTCGCATTTGATGTCAAGGATGCGTTATAGAATAAACTATTGCGAAGGGGAAGTTTCCCCCTCGCATTAAGCTATTTTTACTATATTTTCCCTCTTCTTCGTAACAAGAAGACTATCACTACTGCAACAGCAGCTCCAGCTACAATGCTGGCAATTGCGATATTGGTTATCCATGACATGCCGCCATCAGCAGTGTCATCTGGTGGTAGGAAGCCTGTTGTGTCTCTGATGTAGGCTTCGAAGAGATATCTTACATGTCCCCATTGGCCCTCTTCGTTTTCTGCATATACATCAAGAGTATGATTTCCTTCCACATCGGGCAAGCCTGTGAGTTCAGTCTGATTGTCATTACCGTCCCAAGAGAAGTACTTGGTTACTGGAACTTCACTGAAGTATATTTCAGGAATAGTGCCATTTTCTTTTCGGCTTGTATTCGCAAATCCTCTGAGGAAGATTTCAATGGGTCCTTCTGAGGGAATCTTCTGGTGTTCACTTACAACCCCAGAGGGTTTGATTACTGAGTAGTCAATCTCACTATAGCTGAAGTTGGAAGAGATATAGTGATTGTACGCTCCGCCCCATGGAGTGTTGTATAGAGGTGCCCCGGCGCCTCCAGTGATTATGTGGGTCACTCCATTCACGACAATTCTATTGTAGGAATGGTCATGTCCAGCGGTGAAAAATGTCACATTCTCATCTTCGAACAGATTCTGAAGGCGATCACGTTCAGTTATATTGACATCTAATGCACTTCCAATGTGACTAATTGAGTAAAGCGGCCTATGAGCAGACACTATTTTCAATGGGCTCTGACTGGAGGAAAGAGCCTCTTCCAGCCATTCATATTGCTCTCCAGTAATTCTGCCCTCAAGTCCGAACTCCTCGGAATCCAATATGAAGAAGTCAGCACCGGCGTATGTAAATGTGAAGTATGTTGTAGAGTGCCCAAAGTTCAGGAAGGCATCAAAATAGTATTCTAGAAGGCGAGATCCTGTTGATGCTCCCGTGTCATGGTTTCCAATGACCCCAATGATCGGAGCATAATGATTAATTCTGTCTGTGATATTTGTGAACTTCTCCCAAGCAACAAGATTCTGACTATGCGATTCTGTTACGCCATAAACGAAGTCTCCGGTCATTATAACCAAATGAGGATCCTCACCTATGGACAAATCAATGATTTCAGAGAATACCTCGGGCTGTTCAGGAGCTGTTGAGCTCGATGGGCGATTATCCCCGAGTATTACCATTCTGAATTTCCCACCATCGGCAGGAGCAGTGAAGAAGTAGTACATCTCACTCTGGGCATCACCAGATTCTACTTCATAGAAATACTTGGCATCTAGATCCAAGCCGGTTAGTTTCACAGAGTGAACAGTATCACTTGTGGAGTTGGTCATGACTTCAAGCATGCTTGTGTTTTTGCCATAGTTTACTGTTGAAGGAGCAGATTCAGTTGTTTCCCAGTATATCGTGGTAGATTCATTCGTCGTGCTTTCAATCAATGGTCCTCGGGTAATGGTATTGGTTGCAGCCAATTGCATTGTGTTTTCCACAGACTGTGATGCAATGTAAGGAGCTGCAAAAGACAGCATTAGAGGGGCGAAAAGCAACATAGCAATGAAGGATATTTCCATCCGTTTTTTCACATAAATCACCAGCAAGTATCCTGTACCTCATGACTACTTAAGAGCTAAGATTCAGCACCCACAATAGTTTTCTTCATACTCCTCTCATCTACGAGTGGTGCTTTAATGTGTATGTTAAGATAAGAGATGATGGCGCAGTCGGAATTGGAAGAGGAACAGAGGGGCCATATGAGATAGCAATTGGGTACGGAGAGGCGCATATGATTGCCGCTGCTCTAGAAAAACTGGCTCAAACCGCTAGAAGCTATAAGCAGACCTACAAGAAGACAACGGATGTAGGAAGAGGCAATAAGATAGAATTCGAGAGAAATGAAGAGGGTGATATCATTCTAAAGGGGGATGGAAATGAATACATGTGTACAGAGAAGGAGATGCGAGAGCTCTCTGAGGTGCTGAAGCACCTTCCGCCAGTTGATATTGCTCCCCCATCAGATTATGTTAAGAAGAGGAAGCCAAAAAACGGGTTCTGTCTAGAGCTGATGAATGGGGGTCAATCAATGCCATTGAAGCTGCCCGATGCTGCACTCATCAAGAAATCTATCGTTTCTAGCATTGATGGGAAGTATTTCGAAGAGAAAGTCAAGATTGGAAGCCGCTCAATCACCGTGCAACGAACCAGCGACCTCAAATGGAGTATAACCGGGAGTAATGCTACAGTTAAGTTCACGGCCTATGAAGTTGAATCTCTCGTAGCAGGGTTGCACAATGGTGTTCTTGATGTCTTGATGGATGCCATAAAGAAGTACGGTGGAGACGATTTAGCAGATATTCGCGTAAAGAGCCATATTCAAAGAGTGGAACAGGAAGCAGAAAAGATTCTAGCTGATGCAAGGAAAGCAAAAAGCGTTGTAAAGCATCTAACCAAGACGACCAGCGATATCTTGGGAGCAGGAAAGGATGCCGACGAGAGAACAAACATCTTCGTTGAGTTAATCAACCATATTTACAGAGAGCTTGCCCCAGAATTTCATGCTCCATTGTTCAATATTATGACCGAGATTCTTGTTCAGAAATAGGTGCTGGCATGAATCAGTTGCCGCACGAAGAGGTTGACCATGGATAACGATCCATGATTCTCTGAATTAGCCTCTTCGCCTTCCTTTCTTCTGAAGTGTCTTTGTATGCCAAAAGAAGAACGACACCTCCACGCGTTCGTTTGAATTTCTGATACATGGTCTTCGTAGTATTGATGGTATCACAGATAAGCATAATATCAGCCTGAGGGATATCTAGGTCTCTCTCTCCAACAGGGGACATTATGAGGGCACGCAAATTCTCGTCGCTCTTGAATTCTCTGAGCACTTCACCCTTATTCTGTGTCTGTCCCGTGATGACTAGTGCCGACATTCCAGCATTCTTGAATAGATTTTCAATTTGTGAGACCATATCCAAGTATGAGGTTATGATGACGGATTTCTCATACCCTTTAGCTATTTCCACAGCCTTTGCCGCTTTTGATGAGAGTCTAGGAAGCGCACTACGTAGGTCATCCGGTTTGAAGAAACGACTCACGTGCTTATTGTAAAAGAACTTGATGAACTGCCGGGGTGGCATAGCGTACACATATTTGCGCAACATCAGAAGGCTAGAATATCGGCCCTTAAGGTCGTCACTAACAGGAAGTCGTTCCAACATGAGATGAACTCTTCTGGGATCATTTTCCACCATTTCCAGATTGTCATCTTCTGCAAGTTCTGTCATGATCTCAATTCGCGCATCTCTTATGAGTTCATCCAGCACGCGAGTGATACTCTGAATCTTTGTATCCCTCACTAGTTCAATCCTGAGCATGGTGGGATCCAAGAACTCCTCGATGTCCGTTCCATAGAGATCTTCCATTGAGATGACGTGCGCATCTGGTATATGTTGTTTCAGTGTTCGAAGTTCCTTTCTAATTTCTAGCTGCTCACGCGTGAAAACAGCATGTTCATCCCGCAATGTTCCACTCATGCCTATGACTCGCTTTTCATCAAAGAAGGGCAGGATGGTTGGCCAGGGAAATGTCAGGGCTCGACGTCTACCAGTTCTTTTTATCAGCGTATCGACCTCATTGATGAGTAGAACATCGAAGAGCCCCACAGTATCAGGTTCCTTCTTTATCATTCCAGCTAGCACTTGGGGAGTTGAGACAACAATCCGGTTGTTCTTCATTACATAAGGACGGATAGGAGATCGAACTCTAGACGAGATTTCACCAAGCTCGTCTTCAAGACCACCATAATCGCCTCGCAAATATTCAACCGTTTCTGCAAGTGAGGAGGAAGAATGCACTACGATGAGGAATTTGAGTTCAGGATACCGCTCTACAACCAGTTGATGAGTTATGAATCTCTTGCCCAATCCACAGTCAAGCTCTAAGAGGAGATTAGAACCTGGTAAATCCTCTATTCGGTCGAGAATGTAATTTTGATACCCTCGGGGAGTGTATTTTGGATTGGTCTTTGACATTTCTTCAGCTCGCGATTATCTCAGGCAAGTAAACTCATTCATATCTTTTTGAATACTTTTGCAAGCGATGGCCCCATTACGTGCATTTTGAATTCGTTGAATGTGCCGAATGGAACAATATGAACCTTGAACTCGCTCTTATCAAAGCGTTCTGCAAGTTCACTTATCAACCCCTCAGCAAACTGCGAATCAGACTTCCTGTCGCCCAAGTGAGCAAAAGAATGTAGAACAATCGTGGAGAGGTTGTTTTTCTTTGCAAGCCACTTGATATTCTTATACATCTTTCTTGCAACCTTCAGTCGGTCGTCCCGGTCATTCGGTTCAGATTGCATCCAAACCAAAAGGGATTCATCGAAGAAGACACCGGGTTCATCAGGACTTGCAGTGTGGGAGCGGTACCAGAAACTCTCCACGTGAAACATCAAGAGACGCACTCTAATTCAACTCATCAATTACTCACTAAGCTGGTGGAATTCAATGACCATCCTTGAAAATACTCTGGTCAGATATGCTCCCCCTCTTCCGGAATCTCTGCTGAGTGGTCCTCAGCTTCATCACTATCTAATTCTGCCTGTCCATTAATGATTTCATACTTCCTTGATACAGGGGACACAGCTTTCCGAGGAATTGCTTTTCCATGAATCCAAATCGTATTCGGCGGGATGACTTTATTCTTTGGCACAACAGTATTCGCACCAATAATCACATTATCTCCGATTTCGGCTCCGGCTAAGATTACAGCATTGGCACCGACGGTTACATTATTGCCTATTTCGACAGTCTTCAGATATAACCGATCACCTTCATAGACATGCCCACTCATGATGGCGTCATAACCAAAGAAGCATTCATCACCTATTATGGTTCGCTCTGGATTAAAGAGACGTCCATTACCCACAACAGTTGCTTTTCCAATTTTCGCTCCAAAAAGCATGTGACGTGGTTTTGTATCCAAAAAGATTGAGAAGAACCACGCGAAGTACGGAAAGAGATTATAGTAGACCACACGGTATTCATAGAGCAACCAATCTTCTGATTCCATAGGGTAGTATCCATCTTCAAGGAAGGGGATGCCACGAGCAGATAGTTTGAAGAAGCCCAGCAGAACACCCAAGAAAAGACCATAACAGAATAGCGAGATGGGGACCAATAACGTGAAGAAGTAGAACTTCTCATATACAATGAGCGGCAGCATATCTCCCAGCAAAGCCTGTGCAAGAACAGGAGGACCGTCAAGTAGTCCGCCAAAGCCAGTGATAATCGAGTCTATGTTTTGATAAAAGAACCAGAAGAATAGGATAGCAGGTACGGAGGCAAAGGTCAGACTGAATAGGAGCGAGAGGACCATATATGCACTGTAGGCTAAGGTTTTCAATTTCATCTATGACACACACGAATGAAGAAACTACTTCTTCCTCGGGAGTTGGTACATTTGAAAGTATCGCCATTAACCTTCTTGACAGCAGAAACAGATATAGAGGGACTATAGGCAAGTCGCAACATACTCATTCAGACATAATGGAAGCCAACCCAATGACTCGAGAATTTGACACCGTGATTGCTGGAACAGGTCCTGCTGGACTTATGACTGCTGAACAATGTGCCGGGAGAGGACTTGACACATTAATCCTTGAGAAACGTAAGGATGTCACCAGTTCACTCATGGGTGAGCTTGTGACGGACAAGGCGCTCAGACTTCTCAGAGTCAAGCCCAATTCTGAATACATCGGAAATAAGTTCACTCAGATAGTTGGAGAGAGTCTAGACACGGGGGCGAATATCGTTGTTGATCGTACGCTTCTTGGAAATTCGTACCTGCTGGATGAAGATAGATGTCAAGAACTAATGAGGGACCGTGCCCTGGCTCATGGCGCGGAGTTTCGCTACAACGCCAGAGTGAAATCGGTGGTTCAGAAGGACAATCAAGTGATCGGTGTCAAGTATAATCACGACGAGGAGGCGAGGGCAGGACTCACGGTAGGTGCTGATGGTTCATTCAGCAGAGTTTCAAAAACTGCAGGATTCACCCACCCCAAGTGGCTGCTTTCCTATGGATATCGATTCAAATTAGAAAACTGCAAGAATGTAGACCCGGATGTGGCGTACTTTTACGTTGGCGAAGATGTGGGCCTTGGATATCTCTGGCTATATCCCAGAAGTGAAACCGAGGTGAACCTTGGCATTGGACGTGTTCCCTCATCAAAGGACAAATGGGAGGAACTTAAGCCCATGAGAGATGTCCTCAAGAAATACATGAAGACACATCCGGAAACTAAGAACGCCAAAATAGCAAGTGTAAATGGCGGTGTTGTCCCATGTGCAGGGCTCATACCACGCTTCACTGATGCAGGCGTATCCCTTTGTGGCAACGCTGCAGGGCAGGTCTCATCAATTGTTGGTGGTGGGGTGACGACATGTTTCCATGCTGGCATCTTGCTGGCAAAGCATGCCAAACGAATGGCAGAACATGATGATTATTCAGAAAAGAGTGTCAGGAAGTACGAGAAGGAGTATAGAGGAACCAAGCTTGCAAACAACATAGTCAACACCGGCAAGGGGATGTGGGCGGTCTCCAAATTCAGCATGCATAATGATCCAATTTCTGCTGCAGAAATTGTATTGGACGAGCTAGATGCCAGAACGCTGAATGAACTCATTCAAGGAACTGCCGGAATCAATACCTACCTCACCCTAGTCTCTGAATTCCTCCCCATGGTCATGAATATAGGTTTAGGATATCTTAGAGCTATAGCGATAAGCGGCCTCTAATCATAGAGTGATTGAATAGAACAAAAAAGTGTTGAAGCAGGGTCCACCCCGCGACCCTGCTTCTTTTTGCCTATTTGTAACAAGCCCCCGAAATCACGGATACCGTGAGATACTATTTGTAGGCAACCACATATAGAGCGTGCCCCCTTAATAAAATTCCCTCATTCAATGTATATCAAGTTACTATCTGTAGCAATGTACATGAACTCGGAGTTTTTTATGTCGTCCTTCGTGTCTCCGCTACAGATCAAAGATGAGAAAGAAAGCAGAAGAATGAGAGGGTCCCCCCTCTCCTTCTCGCCTAGTTGTTCGAACGATGCCTTTTTGACTTAGGTCCACCTGCCTAAGAGATGTGGGGTTATTGACATCCAAGATATCTTGTGCATAAGATGTAAAAGTACATATTCCTGTAAACCTTCATCAAGTTATCTAGTATTGATATTGAAACGTGCGTTTAATCAATCTGCAAAGGACATGAAATGCAATGAGCAAATTCGAGTATCATGATGCCCTCTCAAAATTGGGCCTGGAAATGGGAAATGAACGGGAAAGCAGAGGCATTACTGTTCTCCGTGCGATTTTGAATACATCCGACACATTGGGGGAACCGCACACCTTCGGGGAAATCTACGATCAAATTCTGAGTATGGATGACAAATTTGAGCCATCAAAGGCATGGGTTCATCGCCTTCTAAAATCGCTGTTGGAAGATGGTTTGATTCGACTTGAGTCACCTGAAGCCCCTAGAAACAGGTACATTGCAGATGTGAATTCAATTGCAAATGGGCTGGAGAAAATAAAGGAGGCACAAGAGGAGAAGCTGGAAGAAGAACTGAAGAAGCTCAAGAAGGACTTGTCCTCATTCTCAGAATTGGATGTGGGCGTGATTGCTGAGCACCTGATAGAAGACCTCACTGGGAAAAAACAGACTCTGAGTTCGCGATTCATCAAAGGTATTGAGGAGTTGCATCGGGTCTTGAAAAACAATATCCACGCCCAAGCAGAGGAAGGCGACATTATACGTTCAAATATGACTTGGCTTGGATCCCTTGCCAAAGACTCGCACCACCGGATCCGAAAGGACATCGAAGCAGCTAGCAGAGGAGTTGAAGTGCGATGGATGATTAGTAGCAGGATATTTCAAATGGAGCAAAAAATCAAAAGCGGATTACCATCGGAGGAACTTGCGCACTTGTTCCAGGATTTCTTTAAACTAAGAAGGAACAAGATGTCATTTGATCTAAGAATACATAGGGGTGCTGAGGCTTATAACCACGTATCTCTTAATCGTGATGCTTTGGCGATGATAATAACTGATGAGCCCTTGACTGCAACATATGTTACTCGCGATTTCAATGCAGAGCTTATTGACAACACAGTTGATAATTTTGATGCCTTATGGAATAATTCCATTTCACTCTTTGAACTAAAAGGCGAAGACCTAGAGAAGCTAAGAATAGATCCGAATGGGGTCATTGGAAAAATACTTGCTGGGCTTGAGACCGAAGGATAAAAATGAAGGCAAGTGACTAAATATATTTGAGAGGGATAAGGGCATATGCAAGACCCTAGTATTAATGAAGAATTCGACCTGCTTGGGCTTGATATAAATGAGGTTAGATTTCTTGTTCTCCAAGCTATAGCACTTGCCTCAAGAAAGAGTGGCTCAAGTGTTACTTTCACTCAATTGAACGAAGTCTTGACTGACCTGCGACAAGGAAAAAAGACCGCAAAACCACAGATTTACCGCTATATTACAGAAATGGAAGAATTAGGGTTTATCGCGGTGGATAGAAGTGAATATCGTAATAGGTATGAAACCAATGTGCAGTATATTGGTAAGTCATTGATTTCGCTTAAGGCGGCAACGCAAAAGGACATGGAAGAGAGGCTAAAAACAATCGGGCATGAGAGGAAGGAGTTGGATGAGATAGCAATAACTAGGTTATCTCGAGAATTCTCACTTCTGCTCACAGGGAAAGAACTCCAACAACAGCCCAGAGTCATCGAAGGAATTGAGGCAATACATAATGTTATTGAATCCGTCTTTTATGAATTGGCAGAAACTGGAGACATCGTGAGGGCGACACTTGATTGGGTAGACATTCCCAAAAATATGGAATCTATTCGATGGGATGCAATCAGGAGAATTGTTGCCAGGGGTGCACAGTACAGAATTATGTATCGGCTGAATTCCATTCCTAGCCTCGATACATTGGAAAGCCGAAAGAATGCTTACCGGAGCATTAGAAAAGAGTTCAACAACATCTCCCTAAGGGAGTCAAGAAAGGAGGCAAAGAGTTACGATGGATTATCACTCAATCGGGATAGCATACTCCTTATTGTGACCGAGCGCCCCCTCACTGCAATATACGTCCCGAGGTCTGAAAATGCAGAACTTGTCGACAGCTTTGTACATAGTTATGATGCCGAATTTGAGAAAGCAGAGGATGTCATTGATTTGTTGGAGGCATAAGGGTGGCTGGAGAACGAGTTAGAATGCTATTAGATAGCCTCGGAGTCGCGTTGTCAAAGAGTGAGGAAAAGGTTCTAGCAGCAATTCTTGATTCATGTAAGAATCAGAGCTCAGTCACATTTGGCGATATCCAAGACGTTCTTGCAAAAAAGGAGGGTTCGAAAATATCAAAGCAATGGATATACCAATGTCTGTCCAATTTGGAGGATGCAGGGTTGATTCAAGCAGCAAGAGGCTTCCCTCAGAACCCAACTGAATATGTAGCCAGTATTGTTACGCTTCGAGCAGGTTTGCAGAAGGCACAGAGTGAGAAATCCGAACAGCTGGATGAAGAAGAAAGGAAACTGTCTGAAGATATTCAAAAGCTGAAATCCTTAGAGCCCAATAGATTGGCCCATCGATTGGTTGAAACTTTCACAGAACAATCGCAAGGGAGTAATCCTATAGTTGTACAGGGGGTTACTAGTGTCAGAAATCTCTTTCAAACAGAGATACTTGATATTTGCAACCGAGGCGATATCATAAGACTTGGAGGCAGATTTAGCTTCATTGAATTGCAAGACCCAGAGAAGGCATCCATTGAATTAAAGATAATTGAAAAGACGATTGAAGGGGTAGTAATTCGAGGACTGATTCAAATTGTCGAAGATAGGATAGATGAAGCGCTAGAAGAAAATGTGGATTTCTTCATGCGTATGCGTGACATGATCATGGAGTCTATCAAGTCAGGATATCTAGAATTGAAAGCAATACCGATTCAGAAATCAACATACCAGTTTGTCAGCCTAAATTCGGAAAAAATGTTGCTTTTTCTTACTGGCACAAAACAACCAGACACAGTTGCATTGTTCACTCGTGAGAATCGATCGATTCTACTAGATGATGCCATTGGCTCATTCGATAAGTTATGGACACAGGCAACAGATTTGAATGAGATGGTGTACGATTTTCTCGATAATACATGATTGTCATTAAATTGGCCCATATCAGGATTGGTCCTGATTTATCCACTTAGTGTTTTTCGATAGTGTTAGGAAAATGTCATCGCATACAGCATCAAAATCACTGTACATTCCGTACTCTCCGCCAGCGGCATATGGATGACCACCGCCGTCGAATAGCTTTGCAGCTTCGTTACAGAGGACATGTTCGCTTCCGCGCCTGAACCCCAGCATTCCGCCTTGGCTTACAGTGATAAGCAGATCTGCTACAGGCATTCTTTGTCCCTCAAGTTCGAGATTGTCCTCAGCTGCAAGAAAGGTGCCCAAGTCAGTAGTAGTCACTCCAGAGGGAATCTCGACAATTCTCACCAATTGGCCCTGAATAGAATGGTCACAGTGCCCTACAAGAGCCTTTTTCATTTTCTTCAATCGCTCTTTTTGATAGTAAGCGACCTGCTTCTGCAGCAGGGTATCTCTAAATCTACCGCGTTCGCTGTCCCAGACTCCTTCAATACCTTTTTTGGCAAGAGCCTCTACTACTGGCTTGAGAGATTCTGTAATGTCCTCTCTCTTGTCTAATGCAGAAAACCGAATCACAGATACAGCATCGGTAAGGGCAGATGCCGCCTCTATTTCTCTCAGGTTGAAGTCTGTATCATGTGCTATAGTGGCGAGTTCTTTGCTGGTTTCATCACGAGGCATTAACACTTTTTGAGTAATCTCCGCTGCACAATACTCTGGATTGACTTTGAGAACGGGGTTATTCTCCAGAGATAATAGCGATTTGATTGCAGCTGGTGACCATAGGTGATGGTCCAACCACACAATCCTGCACCCTTGAGATGCTGCTTGAGAGAGCGAGGGCATGGCATGGTTCATCGCTGGTTCATCCATTCCCAAGTCAGTGATTACAATCAGGGTATTTCTCATTGCCGCGACCTTGGCGAATGCCTGATCGAAACCACCATAGTCAGTGAGCAGAAGACTGTGTTCAAGATTCTTAGACCTCGCATATCTCCAAACGATGGCGGCTGAAGCAATTCCATCCACATCTTTGTCATGAGAAATCGAGAATAGTGACTCCATGCGCTTCTTCTTTTTTGACGTCTCTGTTGTCATTGTGGTCTCTGTTGCCCATGTCAGTACCACTTTTCTTTCTTACTGCACGGTAATATCTGATATTACGAAATTGTTTTCAGCCAATGCACGTCTTGTTCCATGGCGGTCCGCAAATGGATGAGTCTAAAGATAACATGATGTTAAGCGGAAATGAAGCGATAGCACGAGGTGCACTTGAGGCAGGGATTGGGTTCTGCGCATCATATCCTGGGACCCCATCCACAGAAATAACATCCACATTGATGAAAAGCAGCGCAGATGAGAATCTATATGTTGAGTGGAGTATTAACGAAAAAGTAGCATTAGAGGCCTGTGCCGGAGTAAGCTGGATGGGGGTGCCTGCAATATGCCCGATGAAATCATTGGGACTAAATGTGGCGGCCGATTTCTTACTGAATTTGAATCTGTCAGGCACAGGTGAAGGTGGACTTGTTGTTGTAGTTTGCGATGACCCACGAGGCCACAGCTCAAGCAACGAACAAGATTCTAGGTTTTACTCAAAGGCGAGCTATCTGCCACTTCTGGAGCCAACAGGATTCCAGCAGGCAAAAGACGTCATTCCTTTTGCATTTGAATTATCAAGAAAATACGAAATTCCGGTTCTAGTAAGGAGTACCACTCGTCTCAGCCATTCAAGAGGAATAGTCAGATTGGGAGAGTTGCCCGATATTTCGTGGGAACTATCTGACGAGCTGCCTTCATCGCTGTATAATGTTCCAAAGCCCCATCTTCGACACAGGGATCTGCTAAACAAGCTAGAGAGAATTTCTGACGACTTCACGAAATCAAAATGGAACATAATAGAGGATGTGAGAGATGCCGATGTGTCGATTATTGCATCCGGGATTTGTAGGAGCTATGCGAAGGAGGCCATTAGAATATCAGAAACGGATGCATCACTTCTGAGCTTAGTCACAACTCATCCTTTGCCCGCCTCGTTCATCAGAGAATATCTACTTGACTCTAACCAAGCTCTCGTTATAGAGGAAGTAGACCCCTTCATTGAGGATGCCATTTTGCGTCATAGCAAGAGCATGAAGAAGGTTGATATCCACGGAAAACGCAACGGCGTCTTACCGCTATATGGGGAAATGGATGCGGATAAAATCCTCCTTAGTATGTCAAAGATTGGTCTTATCGAGAGGGCGTCCGATAAGCGAGATCAGAAGGCAGTGAAGAAGGCTTTGAATGCTCTCATCCCCAGGCCCCTCACATTTTGCCCTGGTTGTACACATCGAAATGTGTTCTGGGCAATTCGTCAGGTTCGAAAAAGATTCTCTGGCAAACTTGTTGTTGCAGGGGATATTGGCTGCTATAGCCTTGGTGTATTTTATGGTGATTCAATGAATACTATGCAGGCAATGGGCTCAGGAATAGGGACAGCAAATGGACTAGGACAACTCCACAGATTTGGCATCGATTCAAAGGTAATTGCAGTAGCAGGAGATTCAACATTTTTCCATGCATGCATACCTGCGCTCATCAATGCGCGTCATAAGGGTGCAGATGCAACATTTCTGATTCTTGATAATAGCTCAACTGCGATGACGGGATTTCAGCCACATCCCGGAATTCTAACTAGAGATGAAGACCATCGAAGAGTCACGATTGCTTCTGTGGTTAACGGGATAGGGGTGGACCTTCTAGAGATCGTAGATTCCAACGATATTTCACTGCTTATTGATTCCATTCACAATGCTGTGCAAAAACCCGGGATAAAAGTCCTCATAACAAAGGGAGTATGTAGACTTGAGGAGGGTCGAACTCAGGGGATATATGACGACCTTCCAAAGGTAAGAATAAACAAAAAGAAATGTCGAGGCGATTCCTGCAGACTTTGTGTGAGTGGCTTTGGATGTGTCGCGCTCGCGTGGGACGATGAGAAAGGATATCCCAAAATACTGGATGACTTATGCATTCGGTGTGGGGCTTGCGTGTTTGTTTGTCCCCATGATGCGATAGAAGGAGGCCTTCAATAATGAGAGATTTCTTCGACTTACTGATTGCTGGAGTTGGCGGTCAGGGAAACCTTGTGTGTGGTGAAGTGATATCACATGCGGCAATCCAACAAGGATACTCTCCAGTCATTGGGCAAATTTTTGGCGCTTCTAGACGGGGAGGTACAGTCTTCACTCATGTCAGGATAGCTGATGGAAACGTAGGGCCCCTTATTCCCAAGGGAAGACCCGACTTGATCCTTGGCCTTGAAGCACTTGAAACGCTACGAGCTTGTGTGGAGTATGGAGGAGAACAAACACGGGTAGTGTTTAGCCAAACTCGATTGGACACGTTGGCGTCACTTACCGGCGGTGCAAAGTATCCCAGCATGTCAGATATCATACAACTCATGAGTAGCATTTGTAAAGATGCAGTCGCAGTTGATGCGGAGAAGAGTCTTGAAGAAATCGGGTCGGTCCGAACTTTGAATTCATATATGATAGGCGTAATGATTGGTTTAGAAATCACACCTCTAAATAGAGATACAATAGAGAAAAGCATCGATTGTCTGCTCGGTTCACGATATCCCAATTTGGAGGCATTTCAGAGAGGTATCTCTGATACGATTAAAGAAAAAACATGATCTCGGACATCACTCATTGCCTGGATCTCTTCTTCGCCTCAGTCTGGATGCGTGCCACATCCCACATCAGTTCAGACAGGACTGTAAACATATCCCCAACATTTTCGCCCGTCTTTGCTGAGCTCTCCATATACAAGAACCCGTTATTCTCAGCCCATGCCTTTGCCTCATCGGAACTTACTGCTCTATCTGGAAGGTCAATCTTGTTTCCAACAACAATCATTGGAACGCGGGTACCGACAGCGGCATCCGCTTCCTGTATCCATTTCTCTAATTCGGTGAAAGTCCTGCGTCTCGTGACATCGAAGACTACGATACATCCTGCAGCGCCACTATAGTACATCTTTCGAACGCCCTTGAACCGCGCTTGACCGGCCACATCCCAGACTTGGACCTTGATACCCACGGCGAATTCGGGCTCAGGTGGGAAGATGTGGGTGAGTTTGACGGCGAACTGAGAACCGATTGTAGTCTTGTAATCGGTAGAGAAAGACCCTGTCGTATAACGGTTGACGAGGGCGGTCTTTCCAACGGCGCCCTCTCCAATAATCATGACCTTAAACAAGTAGGAGTATTCGTCCGTATCAGCACCGGGGCGAGGAGGCTTGGGGGGCCTATTCTTGATGATTGTTACTTTTTCACTCTCGACCTCTACAGGTTCAAATTCTTCTACAGTAGAAGGTACCTCTGGAGTGATTGCTGGTTCAGGTTCTATTGTTTCAGCAGGCTCAGCAGAAACCGCTTCGGCAACGGCTTCTTCCATTGTGTCTACAATTCCTTCAGGGGGTACCGACGGTGTTTCACCAAAGAGCTTATCCAAGAGATCCTCTGCAGCCTTTAGCGATTCTGTGGTTCCGCTGGAGGTTTCAATCTTAATCTCTTCGCCTGCGTGTTCCCGTATTGTTCCGAAGCCGGTTGTTGTTTCCGCAGCTTCTTCAGCAGCAGCAGCCTCACTGGAAACCTTTACGGGTGCTACATCTGCAGGTGCGACATCAACGAAATCTTTGTCCACTAGCAACGCAGTTTCGGGTGTAGTGACCTGTTTGACTTGTCCATCTTCGTCAGCCCACATCAGGACGATTGGTCGAATGATAACACTGCCTTCTGCCTTTGGCATCAATTTCACATTGACCGTCTTACTTTCCTTGGGCCCCAAGTCCATCTTGATTTGCTGAGGTTCAATAACCAGGCTATCTTTTGGAAAATGATAGATTTTTCCCGAAATTCCATCTATTCGCTGGTCAGTTACATTAACCACAGTCAGACTGCCTTGAATTTCTTTTCCTTCCTCGTGCTTCTTGACATCAAATGCAGGCAATAACTGATAGAGTCCCTCAATAACATGCAAGGGACCCTCCGACACTCCCACGAGAATCTCCTTTCTATAATCAGCAGCGGCATCACCAACAGATATTGAGAGAATCTTCGAGCCAATATCCACCATTCCAATCTCGCTGAGTTCGCCTTGGTCTAGTTTATAGAATCGGATTTTGAAATCCTTCCCAGCCACCACAATTTCATCCAAGTGATCTGCATTCAGTTCTTCAATGCGTATTGATAGAGCACTTACATTCTCGAGTTTCGAAAAGAGATGTAGTCTGCTCTCCTCGTTCCTGTAGATGCGGAGAGATCCATCATGGGTGACCACGCCTAGTTCCATCTTTCTATCACCCAGAATGTCCCCGTCAGCTATTGAGATAATGGGAGAGGGAAGCTCGATTACTTCCGTTTCTTCAAGCACTCTATCTCTGACTTTGTAGACTCGCAATGTCTTATCTCGATTGCCAATGATGATTTCATCAATTTCATCGCCAATCACATCACAAGTGCCAATCGAAATTGGCATGTCATCCAGCTTGTGAAGAATAGTCTCAGTTAGATTATTGTCCGTGTCCATCTTATACACACGAACTGTTGAATCACTGCCTCCAGCCATGATTTCATTCTTATGATCTCCAGTTACATCAGTAACGACCACGGTTGTAACAAAGGCATCAATGTTTGATTCCGCCAATAAGTCGAGTGTCCCACTTGGAGAGTAGCGATAGACTTGTAGCGTTCCTGCAGAGCCGGGAGATTCATCTGGACCAACACTCCTTCCAACAACGAGTTCCATCATTCCGTCATTATTGGCATCAGCAATTTTCAAGGAGAGAATGGCTCCAGTGATATCTTTTTGAGCCAATAACTCAGTTGAACCATTCTTGGCATCATACAATCGAATGAGGCCATCTCTACCACCTGTACATAGCTCATCTTGACCAGAGCCCGTAACGTCTCCGACTGCTATTGCAGTTGTATTAATCTCATCGTTGACCTTAAACAGCACACGTGGCGATCCCAACTGGGTTCATCTCCTATCTGACTCTGCAGAGTTTGCCAATCGCAATTTACCTATAAGTTCTAGCCTGATGCAATAGTCAGTATGTCATATTTAGGTTCTCAAAGGGCCTTTTTGTACTTTGTTAGGATTTCATGGAATGCAACTGAACGACACACTATTTAACGGGAGTAGAGCAATTTTGTTTGTGTGGAAAATGCCAAAGCTCTCTGTTCGGAATGTATCCAAATCCTTCTTTAACGGTGAACAAGGCGTAACAGAGGTTCTAGATGGTATTTCCTTCGAGATTGAGGAGGGTGAGTTTGTTTGTTTGCTTGGTCCATCGGGATGTGGGAAAACCACACTCCTGAAGACTATTGCGGGTCTACTCGAAGCAGATGAAGGAGAGATTACGATTGATGGCATGGTGGTCAAAAGGGGAAAGAGCGATGTTGGTTATATTTTCCAGCAGGAAAGCCTTTTCCCATGGTTGACAGTGAGGCAAAATATTGAGTTTGGACTGAAGATCAAAGGCGTTGCTAAGAACCAGATAGAAGACCGTCTGGAACATATCCTGAGATTGGTGGATTTGCACGAATACCAAAATAACCTTCCACACGAGATATCTGGGGGACAGGCGCGCAGAGCAGAAATGGCGCGCAGCCTTGTAACCAGTCCTGAGATTCTCATATCAGATGAGGCATTATCCAATCTCGACGCGCAGACACGTAACCATTTGCAGGATGAGATCCTGAGAATCTGGGAAAATACTGGCTCGACTATTCTTTTTGTCACTCACAACGTTGATGAGGCGGTCTATACGGCAGATAGAATTCTGGTCATGAGCAATATTCCTGCCAAGATCATTGCTGAGTTCGATGTTAATCTGCAACGACCGAGAGAGCGAACTGACTCTGAATTCATCGAATACCGAAGAAAGATCTTGGAGATTCTTAAGGTTGAGCAACAAAAAGCCATGGAACGAATCGAGAAGGGAGAGCACCAATTTAGCGTCCTATAACGAGTAGGGGATTGGCTGGATTCATACAGATACTTCTTGCCGCCAGACGAGCAACTTACGTTCAATATATAGGAAAAGGTAGCTTAATCCAAAGCCAATAACTCCAATAACAATCATACCCGTGATCACGGCACCGGTTCTTCCAACCTGCTGCATTATGAGTACAAGGTAGCCCAGACCTAAACCTCCACCAATCATCTCTGCGGCAACCAGGCACATCCAACCTATTCCGAAGCCGACTCTGAGGCCAGCAAATATCTCAGGAGCAGCGGAGGGCACCACGATACTACCCAATATTTGACGCTCGGAGGCACCGAATGTCTCTGCCACATCGATATGCACCGGATTGGTTCTCTTCACTCCGGCGGTGGTATTAATGAGGATTGGGAAAAATGCTCCAATCCAGATGATGAAGACCTGAGAATAAATGAAACTTTGACTGAATAATAAGATGGACAAAGGAATCCATGCTATGGGCGGAATGGGTCGCATAGCCTCCACTACAGGGCCGATTGTGGAGTCAAGCAACTTGTATCTACCTATGGCTATACCAAGAGGAATACCTGTTGCCAAGGCAACCAGGAAGCCCAATAGCACTCTGTACAGGCTTTGACCCGTGTGGCGAAGCAGGGTATTTCCTTCGCTGTCCCCAACCAATAACAGACGCACAAAGGCATCTGCGACATCTACCAGAGTAATGCCGCCTGATATCCAGGCGACGATGCTCCAAATCAAAATGAGAAGGATAAGCGGAACCAAAAACCGTGTGACTATCTTGAAGATTGGATTTTCCGTTTCTGCAGAAAAACGACGAGTGCTCTTGGTATCTATCTTTTCTTCTACAATCGTTTTGTGAGTAGCCATAGTGGTCGATGCTATTGATGAAGAGAGACCTTTTGTTTCTGTCGATTCTGCTACACTATGGAGCCTGTTCGATGAAAGTTGTGTTGATGAACCCATCCAAGTATGCTTCTGCTTCAGAATGATCTAATGTCACAATTTCTTCATCGATAAGGAATTCTAGATATCGTTCAATGCCGATTCTATCAAGCTCGTAGCTGTATATTATTCGCTCAAATGCAGTTTGAACAATTCCTTCATCCATTTCGAGCCAGTCTATGGCAATCTCAATGGCTTCAGCAGGATTGCTTACAATCCACTCTTCCGCTCTCTTATGGATATTCACAACCTTCTGAACGACATCTGGGTTGCTCTCAAGAAAACTATTCGATGTGCCCACAACACAGCAGGGGTGATTAGGCCAAATATCTTCGGAAAGAAGCAGGGGGACCGCAGCTCCAGATGCTTCAGCCTTTGCAGCAAAAGGTTCCCATGCTATGAACGCAGGCGAGGCTTCGGATAGGGAGTCCTCCATATATGTCACTGACGTTGTCTGTGGGGTGATATCATCTATTGTCATTCCTGACTGATTGAGGGCTAATCGAAGCAAGAAACTCTGAACAGTAGGGGGACCAGGATAGAATACAGTTTTTCCAGATAAATCAGTGATGTTAGTTATTTCATCGCTATCGTAGGCGGATTTTAGCACCATAAGAGCTGACCCTTCGAGATTCACAGCAGCGAGTATGGTCACAGCCGTCCCCTCGTTAATGCTCTTAACAAGCGCGGGAGCCGCACCCAGATACCCCATATCAATTTGACCAGCTCGGAAACCGTCCATCTCATATCCACCGTTTTGGTAGAGTGATAACTCAACAGTCAATCCCGCTTCCTCAAACCATCCCTTCTCAACTGCAACTCGTAAGGCAAGCTGATGCAAATCCTGTGAAAGATAACCAATTCTGACATCAGGAGCCGGTGCAGTATTCAACAGGGCAAAAGCACCGACCGAGCCAACAACAAGTACTATTACTACAAGAGCAAATTTCTGGTTTCTCTCCATGGAAGTGTTCTCCAACGCCCTATGAAGGGAAATAGGACATATGAGGATTAACATTGAGGTAGATTATAGTCAAGTTCATAGTGGATGGTGGCAATAGGTTTAATCATGTCAGTTCGGGATCGTATTCCAGATAAGCTTCGATTAGGAGAAGAGCTCGTCGCCATTTCATTGCAGGAAGATGTGGAAGTCTTCCAAACAAACGATTATGTCATGCTTGAGATAGCACCTGATACAGGTCGACTGAACATCCCAAAGATTGCAAACACAATCTATGGTCTCGTGAAGGATGACAGAAAGATGGTTGCAGTTCGAGGGTACGGATTCAAGGGCATAGGATTGGGTGTGCGAATAGCTCATGATATCAAGAAAAAAGAAGGGCGATTCAAGTATGAAATGGCCTTTGATACTTTTGAGGCAGCAAAAGGTCAAGACGGTAGACCACTGACAAGTGTTCAGATTGTTATTATCCCGCCTGAATGAGGTGGAATATGATCCAAGAAACAGGGAGAAATCCAGATTGCTTCCGGAAAAGAGCAAACTAAAGATAGGCAAACACCCAGACAAAGTAGTCATAGCACGGATGGACAAGATTGCATTTCCTGAAATCTGCCCAGTTTGTCTTGATGAAGCTGAAGACTTGGTTCCCATCAGTATCTATGACAAAGAAGAAGATGATAGGAGGTATCTTACTGTCCGTTCAGAGGGCAAGGATCAAGTTGCACCATTTCTTGCAGAAACAAAAGGAGCAGTAACATTCTGGATACCCACCTGTTTGTTTCACGGTAGCAGGTCCGTGGCAACAACGAAGAAGAAAGTAATGTCCATCGTCGGGTTCATGATTGTGTTCTATCCGCTTTTGTTCTATACTCTTGGAGTCATCACCGCTCTGCAGTATGAGCGACCATTGATTCCCGTGGCAGCTCCATTGGCTGGAATTTTGATAGCTCTAGTCGCAATCATTGGGTATGGATTCTATCCCAGGGCATTGGAAAGGCATTTGAAGTTCATTGATATCGACAGAGCTACGAGTCGGTTTTCCGTGTCCGTTAAGAACGATGAATATAGAAAATCGCTCATCGAACAGAATGAGATGCATGCTTCATTGGCCACTGAGATGACAGACAACTTAGAGGAGTGCAAAGGGTAAATAATAAAATGTACCTGATTCTTATTCGTAGCAGGTAGGAGA
>SDNP01000005.1 GCA_004524445.1 Candidatus Thorarchaeota archaeon
TATGCTGAGTGGCATCATCACTACCAAGACCTGCTAATCCAATTACATCTTGCTGTGGCGGAAATAAGAACACCAAGACGCTTCCAGAAACAATTCCAACAATCAATGACGAACCTACAACATGAAATGCGAATGGAACAGCACGCTCTACCCAGCCGACAGGAAATGACACATAGGACTGAATTACGAGGACAAGTGCAATACTAGCCGCGCCAATGAAAAAGCCCCTCCAGCTGAAGAACTCATACTTCATTGACATAATACCGTCTGTCACTGCCGGCTCAACTCTCTCCGATTATTATATGAACGGAGAATATCCCCACCAGATAAAGCTTTGTTTATTCATAGAAAACTCACTCTCAGTTCCTTCTTTGCCGCCGAGAGAGAATATTAGTACAATGGGTGCTCTATCAGAAAAGACTAAATGCCTAGCATGAAGAGTATAAGCAATCATGGAGGAGGAATTGATGTCCAACGACCTCATTGTTGATCTGCGAGAAGTTTCTCGAGTATACCATATGGGCGAAGTAGATGTTCATGCCCTTCGTGGGGTAGATTTGCAGGTAAATCGGGGAGAGGCAATTGCAATTATGGGCCCTAGTGGGTCCGGGAAGACTACATTGCTCAATCTGATTGGAGCGCTTGATAGGCCAACTACAGGTCAGGTCATGATTGACGGAGTTGATATAACAAAAATGACGGAGAAGCAGCTAACGAAGGTCCGTCGTGATAAAATCAGTTTTGTCTTTCAATTCTTCAACCTCCTTCCTGTGTTAACAGCCTATGAAAATGTAGAGCTCCCCCTCCTCATTGCGGGTGTGGAAGAAGACGCAAGGAGAGAAAGGGTTGACTATCTTTTAGAACTTGTCGGGCTTACAGAGCGTGCTGATCATCGTCCTGATGAATTGAGTGGTGGGGAGCAACAGCGGGTTGCCATATCACGAGCCCTTGCAAAGCCGCCCGGGTCAACTAGTTCTGTTGTTGTTCTTGCGGACGAACCGACGGGCGATCTCGATCAGGTAACTGGAGAGAGTGTAATGAAGCATTTGGTCAATCTCACAAAGGGAGAAGGGGGAACACTCATCACAGTCACTCATGACCCTGAAGCGGCAGAGAGGATGGACAAAGTCTATACGATTCGTGATGGTGCGATTGTGGATGTGAAATAAGAGGGTAGAATATGTCAGCTGTTCCAGTGGGATATGAAGCATTTTCAAATATGAGAAGAAAGGGAGTTACGCTCCTAAGCATACTTCTAGCCACCTCAATGGTAATGGGCATTTTTGTCTACGTCGACTCTTACTCAGTTTATGAATGGGATAATCAGATGGGACAAGTGGGTCCAATCGCCATGTCAGTTCAAGGTCCGGGAATCGCCGCGATGGTTGACGAAGTGAAGGCTATCGACGGGGTCACGGTTGCAGAATCTATAAGGGGAGTCCACACGGAGTTGCTGGACGTAAATGTGTCCGGAAATAACGGATATGAGTACGAAAGAGGCATTTGGGGGCTCATTCAAGCACCCAATCAATCGTATATTGAAGCATTTCCTGATGCGTTTACATACCTCGAAGGTCGCCCATCGGAATCAGACAGTGAGATCGCAATTCATGAGGCAGCGATGGAACAAATGGATTGGCAATTAGGGGGTGCTGTTAATTTCACATACTGGATTGGTAGTAACTGGGAACGAGAAAGAGCAGGCAAAATACTTGAGATTGTGGGTATCTATTCACATTACACTGACGCGTACAGCTCCGAATACTACTACTTTGACTTCTACAACAGCCCATTAGCACTAGTCAATGACAGCAATATATTTGGAACAAATATTGAAAGGCGAGTTGACCTTGATGTTGATCGTAGCCAGCTTTCACCATTCGACGCCCGGGCATCATTGACATTCACACAGAATATTGCTGAGGAAATCAAGAGATTCGATAACTGGTATCCGGAACATAGAAGATACTCGGACTACAATGTAAACAACCGAATTGGGAGCAGAATCAGCTATTTCATGAGTTGGGTCTTGATGCAGAGAATAAGCCAAATTGGAAGGACAACCGGCGTATTTCTATTGCTTATTCTAGTGCTGTTCCTAACTATTAGGCACAATGTGAACGAACGCAAATTCGAGATGAATATGCTCGTGTCAAGAGGTGCCTCGGAAGGAGACCTAAACAAAATCATTTTCCGCGAGATTGTGATTCTCTCTGCGTTAGGCACGGGGCTAGGTTTAGGTGTCGGAGCAATATTCAGTAGAATTGCAAGTATGGCCACAGGATTCTTTCAGTTTAGTCCAATATTATTCTTCACTGAACCACTCTTGATTACCGTCGATTCAATAATCATAGCTGTCTTGATTGGATTTACGCTACCAGTTGCTACCTACATTCTCTATAGAATGGTTTACAAGATGAGAGATGTGGTCACAGAAAGCAAAGGAAAGCTCGCAAAGCTGTCAAGGGGGCTTCGAATGATAAGGTGGGATGCCCTACTGCTCTCGCTCTCCATTCTGCTCATGATGTTGGTTTACACATCTGACATTGGCGTCCAATATAATCCATTTTTTGGCATGATCTTGGCCATAACCCCGCTCACCATCTTCATCAGCTTAGGAAGTCTTACTATCAAACTAGTGAGGAAAGGTGCTGATTTCTTATCAAGACACATGCACAAGTTGGCTGGTGATATATCTGCGAATATTGGCGTAAGAAGGATCGGAAGAGGTGCCTCATCAGCAGGTCCAGCGATTCTTGTCCTCGTTCTAGCTATTAGCTTGTCCTGGACTAATTCGGTTATTGGTGCATCCTTGCCTGTAACAAAAGAAAACCATGCACGTTTTGCATTTGGCGGCGACCTTTCATTTCATCTTGACACCAGTTATCAGACATCATGGGACAATTTCACAGCCAATGTTTCCATTCATCCCCAGGTCACAGCAGTATCTCAACTATCAGTTGCTAATCTTTACCTCTCTGCGGGGGCATCGGATGAGGTCCAAGTCGTTGCAATGAATCCAGATAGCTACCTGAATGTTGGTTACGACTATTTGGGAGCTCCCTTGGAGAATTCCACATTGAAACCAATGTTAGATACTCTGAGTTCGTCATCTACTGGAGCAATCATTACTGAAGATATAGCCGAAGATTATGAAGTATCTGTTGGAGATACACTGAGAGGCTTTACAATTACGGGAGAAGATGTAGAGCAAGTGTTTGTGTTCACCATCATTGGCATCACTGCAGCTCTATCCGATGCAACACTGACTGATACTGGGACAGCCCAGGATGACCCCTGGTGGTGGAGACCAACTGAGGTTGGAGCTACGACCATCTGGGTCAACAGGGACTATATGATGAGTCAATACGACCTTGTGAATAACTCGCAAAATATCCTGTGTACTCGAGTCATTGACGGGGCAAATACAACGACTGTTATGCACGATATCCTCAATATGTCATCTAGTCCACCGATTCGCCCAGACGGATTTGCCTCTGTTTCCCTTGAAGTATCGACCTACCTATCTCAGACTGCATTTCAAATAGACAGATCAGTTGATACGATGCTGACGGTAGCAACCACTGCAATAATCTTAGGAGGCTTTGTAATCTATGCCTTTGAGGGAATCCGAAATAGAAGAAGGGAAATTGCTCTCCTGAGAGCTATGGGAGCAGACAGAAGAGATGTACTTAAGGTTCAAGCAGCAGAAATGCTGGTGCTAATGTTTATTGGACTAATTCTCTTGATTGGATATTCACCGCTTCTTATCGCAAATACATTGATGACATATTCTACAACAACATTCATTTTCCCTGTGAGCATCTATGCTGTGATTCCTTACCTGCAATTGGGAATTATCTTCATATTCTTCACTGCAATGGTGAGCATATTCATCATAGCAGTAGCTGCGCTAAGTACAAGGGTTAAGCTATCTGAAGCATTGAATGCTGCATGGGCCGAAACGGGTATCATATGGGGTGAGCAGTAAATGTTTCTAATCTCCCGGCTAATGTCTAGAGCTCCACAGGTGTTAGCTACATTCGTGATATTCTCATTATCAGCAGGGGTACTAGGCGGCTTGATTTTTTATGTCGATAATGCTGCCCCAGATGTGCTGGGTAATTTCACTGAGGATACGCCATTTGACATGGAGGTTTCCATTACATCGTCATTCTATGACCAAAACACCACATCCATCTACGATGTCAGGAGCTCGATGACCTCTGAAGCTATTGTCGATGATTTGGAGAAGGTCAGTTTCATAGATACCTATTATGAAGATGAAGATTATACCGATTGGAGATACGAAAACCGAATCTACATTGGAGTAGAAGAATCATTTTTCGAAGAATTTCCGAATGCTATTGAAACAAATGCAGACCACTCGTTGCTTACTGATGAAACCTGCTTCGTAGAACAAAACACGATGGACCGACTAGGACTCGAGATTGGTGATGATTATACCGCGTATGTGACCTACTGGTCACCGGACGTAGGTAGAGTTGAGTATAGTGAAACGTATGAGATTGTTGGAGCGTTCGATTCCAATATCTTCATGGATGAGTATTGGTGGTATTCTGGGCAGGAGCTAATTAGTCGTCTTCAGATGCTCACAACTACTGAAGGTCTAGCCTCACGATTTGACGAGCTCCCTTACGGTGAATACTCAGGAATACGAGAGGCCTATTGGCTGAATCTCGACAAAGCATGGATACTCGGCGAAGACCCTGCTCTTCTCATGGAGGAACTCGATAATCTAAGGAAACGCATAGAGCAAGCAGCATTGCCATATGCATATGTTTCAGATTATGAGATACTTGACGCCGTAAGAGATTACGTTGCATGGGCAACTGCTATGCGAGCTATTGCAATCTCATTTTCCATCCCCAGTATTGTCATGGGAGTGATGTTGGTATACTACACTTCAAACCTATTGGCTGATGAGAGAAGGAAGGACATTGGAACCCTAAAGACGAGAGGCGGGTCCGGATGGCAGGCATTCAAATGGATAATTAGTAGCTCACTATTAACAGCAACAATAGGGAGTCTCGGTGCTATTGGAACTGGTGCTGTTGCGGCATATCTATCTAGTGCAGTTAAGCTATTCTTCATATTTGACTTGACACAGCTTACCGGTCTAGAATTCCTGCTTTATCCTCAATCTCTGGCGATAGTATTCGGTTTTTCATTTGGTGTCGGTATTTTGGTTTCATTACCAATAGCTATCAAGTCATTTCTAATGTCATCAACCGAGGCCCATAGCACAATTGAACGAGAAATACTTCTCGAAGAAGAAAAAATGGGAAGCCCATGGATTGATTTGGTTGTAATAGCAATCTCCGGCTACGCCACCTTGCAGACTGTAATGTATACATCAATGTTCAGTTACTATGGACTTTCGGTTCTTGGCATGCTCATTGTACTTGTTCCGTTTCTCGCAGGATTCATCGTGGGATTTGCTAGGCTTCTATCCAGACCAGTGGCTTCTATCAAGGAAAAGGTTCTCAAGAGGATAAAATTGGATGTATTCCGCGTAGGATCAAGAGTAATGAGCAGGACTGTAGCGCTATTCAAGAAAAGCGAGTCCATGGGCGTAATGTTTGTTGCAATGGTGTTTGCTGCGGGCGTCTTTTCCTCCGTATCCGCTTATACTGGACATAATCATATGATTGAAACTTTCAAGTTCCAAGTGGGCTCCGATGTCACAGTCGATGTGAAAACTGGATTGAACAACGTGACTACCGCCGTCATTGGCAATATTTCTTCAGTTGAAGGGGTCTCTCACGTAAGTGCGGTCCTAACTGTCACCGGTGCGGTTACGTATTACACTGCTGATCAAGACAACTTCCGAAGATGGAGGAATGAAAGTATAACTGTTTATGCCGCGCAACCGGACTCATGGTATGATGCTGGATTCTGGCTGCCATATTTCACTAATTCATTACCCCCACAGGAAGCATTACGTCTGATGTCAGAAAACTATACCAATGTTCTTTCTTCATTCAGACCAGTTGAGGAATATAGTGGATATACGCCAGTTTACGGAGATAGCATCACTGTGCGGCTAAAGGGTGATGGATGGTATAATACATCCGAATGTAGTATTGTTGACATAATGGCGGATCCAGGAGTATATACTTCCACAACTTACTTGCCCGGAATGCCCAATACTCGTCAGTTTGTCGTCATGGGTCTTGACTATGTTCACGACTGCCTGAACACAACAGAAGTGACACGGTTTCTCATCAATCTAGAAGACCCCTCAGAATATGAAACGGTTATGGATCGACTCTATGAGCTCGCGCCAAACAGCTTTTCGTCCATTGAATCGCCTTATAGCGATATTAATGCCGCAATTGAATCAAATGCTGGGCAATCAATTCATGGAATCTACACAATGAATGTGGTATTTACTCTGATATTCCTATCAGCTGGCATGTTCATTGTTTCATTGATGAGAGCTAACAACCTGAGCAAACAGTTTTCAATTCTCCGGGCTTTGGGTACCGAAGATAGATCCATCACAGCCTCGGTCCTTGTAGATACGAGCATTGGATTATCGATTGCAGCAGTAATTGGTGCATTTCTGGGCTTTGTCCTTTCAGGATTCATCATCAATATGCCCATTGTCTATTTTGGAGCAGAAACAGCTAGACTCTGGGCTCGGTTGCCGGTGACCATAGTAATACCCGGCTTGGTCTTGAGCGGTATCATTATTGCGAGTTTCTCGTTTTCGCTGATAGCTACCTATGTCGTAATACGAAGAACGCTAGACAAGAACATAGCAGAAGACATTCAATATATGGAGTGAAACACTTGACTGAAAATATCGAAGAAGTTGCAGAAGAGTATAAGCTTGTAGTAAGGGATTTGATGAAGGTCTATCGTAGAGGAATGAAAGAGGTAATTGCTCTTAGAGGTCTGGATTTTGAAGTTGAGGAATCCGAATTTCTTTCCATTATCGGACCATCTGGTTCAGGGAAGTCCACCCTTCTGAAAATGCTTGGAGCTTTAGATAAGCCAACTGCAGGAACAATATTGTTTGATGGACATAGTGTCACTCTCCTCGATGATCGTCGAGCCATGCTATATCGGAGACAGAAGGTTGGCTTTGTGTGGCAAACGGGAAATCTTGTTCCCGGACTCACTGCAATAGAGAATGTCAAGCTGCCCATGAAACTTGCAGGAGCACCTAAGGACAAAGCAGAGGAACGTGCAAAGATGTTGCTGGAATCAGTAGGAATGCTTCCACGGAAGAACCACAAGCCGCACCAGATGTCTGGTGGCGAGAATCAGCGAACAGCAATATGCGTCGCATTGGCTAATAAACCAGAATTATTGCTGGCGGACGAACTGACTGGTGAACTGGATACTGAAACTGCTGAAATTGTAATGGAAACTCTGAAACAGATGAACAAGGAGTTTGGGACCACAATTATCAACGTTACACATAATCCTAGGGTGGCTGCTTACGCTGGCAGAGTGCTGAGAATCCGGGATGGTCTCATAGAAGGCCAGCAGCACACGCTTTACGGTGATATCAGTGAGGTAGATGCAAAAGGCAGAATGGTACTTCCTGACACCATTAGACGCCTTGCAGGCATAAAAAAGCGGGTGGTACTACAGGCCACATCTGAAGGCATTTTAATCAAGCCACTAGATACAGAAAATTTCGAAAATGAAGAAGAATGATTGCTGTATTACTCCGCATCGATTTGAAAACTCCTAAATAGATTTTCAGTATTCACCAAAAGGGGGTATTCATTGGATGAAGCAGAGCTACCCTGGTCATATTATGCCTCAATAGGAACTTCTGGACTATTCTTCTTCTCTTTGAATATGTACATTTTCACCGAGTGGCTCCCGCACCCTCTTCAAAGTCCTCTATGGCTAGTCCCGACTATTGGAGGATTTGTTGGACTCATCTATTCTATAAGAATGGTGAAAATCCATCAAGCAGAGCTAATATCCCAAAAAAAGGTCCGAAGAATAGTAGGCCATTTCCTTATCTCACTCGGGTGCCCTCATTGATTCCTCGTCTGCTTCTAATTCCTCTTCTGTATGTTCATGTTTTTCAGCTGATGGAGGATGGCGATATATGAAAAGCAGCTGGTCCATGAAATCCGATATGTATTCAATCAAGTCTTGTGGCTCGTCAGCCAATACAGTGAATTTGTAGATAATTGCCTGATTAGTTGTATCCCATACCTGCCAAGTAGGAGCTCCCACGAAGGTATCCGCCCATTCCTCGCAGATCTCATCGAAATTGTCCCTCGCACGCAGGTGATCAAATTGGAAGTTCAGAGTCAAATCGAAGGTGTATCGATATGCAATCTCCGTATGAGTTATGCCCTTCAGTTTAGCTAATGCAGTGGTAAGAAGTCGCCTTTCTTCCACTTCTTTCGTTTTGAAACGGTCATGGGCTACGTCCTTTATGACATCTTTCAGTTCCACTCTGAAGTTTACAATGTCGCTATTTACTATCTTTGTATTTGGGATTCTCAAACGAGTTTCATCGGGCTTCAGAATCTTTGTGTAATTCAGTGTGATGCCGGTGACAATGCCTTCATCTTGCCCTATTCGAACATAATCCCCTACCCGGAATGGCCGCGCAATCAGAATGTAGAGCCCAGTCACCATGCCAGACACAGCTTGTGCAACAGCTAGACCTATAGCAGCTCCTATAAGAGTAGAGAAAGAAACAAGAGTTCCCAAATCGGGACCAAATGAATTTACAATCAATATTGCTGCCACCACAACGAAGAGAAGTCTGAAAACAATGACTATGCCTGTTCTGGCCTCTCCAGAGAGTCCGTATTGTCTTAGACGCCTTGAGATACCTCTGGTCGAAATTGCGTAGATAATCAGCAGTATTATCAGCTCAGCGGCAAGTAAAAGGAATGGCTGCACCAGCGACAGATTCGAAATAATGAATCCAATCGGATCTTCCAGAAATTCAAGAATTTGCATTGGTGTGTTCTCCTCCGACTAAAGACTCTAAGGCAAGTCCTGTGAAACAGAGACCAGTTTTCAAGTATATCATGCTGACCGAATCTTAAGGATTTATGGGACTAGCAAAAGCGAATCACACAGTTCTATTAATGCCCACAAATCTACGGGTAAATCCTAGATACGGTTCTGGGGAAAGGAACAACGTCCCTAATATGATCAAGCTTTAGCATCCAAGTAATTAGCCGATCTATGCCTACTCCAAAACCTGAATGGATAACACTGCCATATCTGCGAATATCGATGTACCACTTGTATTTTTCAGGGTCATCTCCTATTCTCTTGAGATTCTCCAGAAGCTTGTTGACATCATCCTCTCGTTGACTACCCCCAATAATCTCTGCATAACCCTCTGGAGCTAACAGGTCGTTGTTCTTGTAGGTTCTCGGGTCCTCTTCATTGTGTTTCATGTAAAAGCTTTTGATTTCCTTTGGGTAGAACTCAACAAACAGGAAGTTCTTTCTGTCATCGGTCAAAACACTTTCTGCCTCTGTACGTAGGTCATCACCCCACTCGATATCTAGACCTTCCTTTTGGCACATCTCGATTGCCTCCGAATATGTAATTCTATCGAAAGGAGTTTGAATATCAAGCAGTCTATCGGGCGAGATATCAAGTTCTTCAAGCTCCGACAGCCGGTTTTTAGCTACTGAGTGACAGATGTGAGTTATGAGTTCTTCCTGACGGTTAATGTTGCATTCGTGGTCGCACCAAGCTTCCTCAGCCTCAAGATGCCAAAACTCTGTCAAATGCTTTCGAGTTCTTGATTTCTCCCCCCGGAAGGATGGAGCCAGTGTGAATACCTTTTCCATAGCGAACAACTGCGGCTCAAGATGCATTTGTGATGTCTGAGTCAGATATATTTTCTCTCCGAAGTAGTCCACTTCAAATAGCTCAGCACCCTCTTCTCCGATTGTAGAAACAAACATAGGAGAGGTAGTTTCGTAAAATCCTTTTTGTCGAAGATATTCCCTTGCTGCTCTGAATACCTCGTCCCGGACTTTGAGAGCGTTTGTGAGCTTCCTCGATCGCATCCAAAGGTGCCTGTAATCATTTAGCAATTCAATGCTGAGATTTTCTGTCAAAGGGAATTCCTCTGCGTAATGAAGAACTTCTAGAGAGTTAACTTGAATCTCATATCCCTCCGGTGCACGTTCATCAGCTTTTGCACTACCATGAATGGTGATGAGCGATTCAATCAGCATCGACTGAGCTGCATCATATTCTTTTTGAGACACATTTCCTTCCTTGATTACGGCCTGAACAACGCCTGATGGGTCTCTTAGTATAACAAAGACCATGTTTTTCTGCTTTCGGATACGATGCACCCATCCTCTAAGATAAATGGATTCTCCATCATGTTCTCCATCAAGCACTTCGTGTATAGGAGTGAACACTTTCATGAATATCACTTCAGGCTGTTTTAATCAACTCAATTGTTGAATGAGCTAACAGGCCCTGTACGATTATGGATAAAAGGCTGACGGCTTGTATCAGCCAATCAGCGTATTTTCGCATACCAATAAACTACAGCAATAACCAGTGCAACGACAACAACTCCAACAATGGTATAGATTCCCAGTATAACTAACGGAGGTCCAACAATCACTTCTACGGTATCACTGGCTGAGTTGCCACCAACATCATAGACTGTTAATTTGACATAATGGACACCGTCGGCCAAACCCGCGAAGTCGAATTCGATGTTTTCTGAAGTCCATTCTCCTTGCTCCACGATGAATCCGTCTACGGAGATTGTGTAATTTTTCTTATAGTCATCCTCTGCAGTCCAATTTCGGATGACATTCAAATCGCCTCTATTGTAAATCACAGTGTCTGGAGAGTAAATTATCTCGGGAGCGACATCATCTCGTTTCACGGTCACTGTAACGTTATCAGACGCTTCATTCCCACTCGTATCATTGACAACAAAGTAGTAATTGTAGACACCCAAACCAAGATTATCCAGACTGATTGTCACGAATGGTTGAGCAGGGTTAATTGAACCATTCTTTGCCATTTCATCATTTCTCAGTATCCAATAGGAATCAAGATAATCGTCGGATACATTCCACCTGAGAGAGTATCCTGCTTCGAAACGGTAGAATTCGACATCATCGGGACCTTCAACTACAGGGGGGGTGTCTTCGTAGACTCTTAGCGATATTGTATCCTCTGCAGAATTGCCATTCTGATCCTCTAATTGGATGGTGATTTCATAGGTTCCTATCGCAATACCTGTTGCATTGAAGGTGAACTCAGTTTCATTCGTCCAGGTACGAGTATCATTCACTCCTCCATCAATTAGGATTACAATCTCGCTTGGGTACTCGTCATATATCTGCCAAGTTACGGTAATAGTTGCGTTATCATAAAGAACATCTATGTCTCCAGGAGACTCAATCACTGGACTTCTAAGGTCCGATGTTGACACACTGAGATTCTGATATCCGCTTGCCAATTCTTCGAGATTATAGATTACTGACCAGTTCACAAAAGCAGCTGGAAGGTCAAGAATCAGTACTGTCCCGTTAGAGGGTGTGGTTTTTGACTCGATCTCAGTTCCATTCTTGAAAGTGACATTGACTAGAGCGTCTGAGAGTGGAAACAGACTTGTTTCATAATATGTGAAGACCTCTAAGTCATAATATTCGGGGTCACCACCCAGAAGACCAAGCCTCTGTGCTGAAAGCAATTGGGTTCCATCTGCGGTAAAGTTTTCAGCCAGCAATTCTGTCCCTGCGTAGTCTCCGAATGGTACCACTACTTTCCATGTATAGTTCTGGATAGGAATTTCGGTGAAACTAGCCTCGCCGTCTGCATCCAAGCTCTGCTGACTCCAGATGGTAGAGTTATCTCGGAACACAATCTGGAAATCCAGGCCCTCAGCAGGATCACCATCAATGTCAACCACAGTGGCATTAAGGTCATCATCATCATTTTCCCAATCAAGATTGCCTATCTCTACATCAGCAAATGCTTCAGGTCCATCCGAAACCATTACGCCTTCTTCAACAGCCTCAGGTGCTTCATCCCAAGTCACATTCCACTTGTATGTTCCTTGTGGTACATTGTAGAAGACTGCAGAGCCATCACCAACTGTTGCAAGCGTATCATATTTTGTGTCGTCAGTTGCATTATAGAGCGATACATTTGCTCCGGCTATGGGCTGGGTCCCATTATTGACTTCAAAGAAGAAATCATCATCATTGAATTCTTTATTGTAATTGAAAGTCCTGTTCTCAACGACCAAATCGGTTGCACTCAGTGTCATAGGAATATGGATGTCATCAATAGTAGTCGCTGGGCCATCATCAATCAGGAATGGCATAGCTGAGCTAGTTGCGAATAGCAAGATAATAATGGATGCAAGCAGTTGCGCTTTCTTCTTCATGCAATGTCACTCTCGGATATTTGAGATGAACCTAACTTCTGACATCTCAGTTCCTAACGGCCTCGAACTTGTGTCCTGCATAAAAGGATTTCCCAGCGTACAGCTGAATTCTAGCATCAAGCTGATGACTGGTTGTCCAATCATTCACACAGCCCGCTCTTGGCCTGTCCTGTCAGGGGCGTACTAGTCCCCAATTTAAGGTTATCAAATGCTAATTACTGTACTATTTCTTGATGAAAAGCTACAGCCGGCCAACCAACCATCCATAAATGTCATCTAGCATTTTCTCTCCACCCTCATCTTCAAATGGTTCATGATAGAAGCCCTCGTACAGGTTCCACGTCTTGTCTTTTGATGCAATTCGATTGTAGAAATCTCTGTTCTCTTCGGGAACTAAAATTCTATCATCCCCTGACTGCGCCACCATAATTGGCACTTCGAGTTCGCCTGCGGATTCGAACATCTCGTCTTTTGCTTCAAGACCCTCCTTGGCAAATCTTGGTGTGACTTTTTCGACGCGAAGAGGGTCTTCTTTATGCCGCTTCACAACCTCCGGATTTTTCGCAACCAAATCCAAATTTAGGCCGGAGTCAAAATGCGCTTTCACATTCAATCGTGACAACCCAGAAAGAATCTTGCGAATGAATGGCGAAGTTTCTAGCCTCTCTGAAACCGCAGGACAAGTGACAACTATACCAGCGATTGCTTCGGGGTAAGCTATTGCATAACGGAGAACGTGAAGCCCTCCCAAGGAATGCCCAAACAAGAAGAGCTTGGTATCATCATACTTCAATTGTAGGTAACTCACTACTGAATTGATATCCTTGGTGTACTCATCAAAGTTGTCAATATGACCCATCTCGCCTTCATTTCTACCGAAACCTCGCAGGTCCGGAGCATAGAAGGCAATGCCTTTCTCACAGAAGTACTCAGCAATAAACGTCAATTCACCACTGTGTCCACCCAGTCCATGAATGCCCAAAACTACGCAAATAGGTTCATCCTCGGGCAACCAGTATTGCATAAACATGTTCTTCCCGTCATGACCTGTGTAGCTGCTTTCTTCATGTTGCATCAATTCATCCACCCAAATGATCGACTCAGTAAGTAGACATATCAAACCGCCTTTTTTCAATTGTGCTTCAGAGAAAAATCGCTCCAAAGTGTTAATGGCGGGAGTTATTTTCCCACTGCGAGTACGTCACCTTTAAAAAGGCGCTTATATACTTGAAACTTAATTAGTTGTCCTATATAAAGGACAGGAGTATCAGGAAAATGCCCCGACCTCAACCAAAAACAAAGATTGAGAACGTGGTTGCGTCAGTAATTCTCAACCAAAGACTCGACTTGGATGAGATTGCAGCAACTATGCCAAACGTCGAGTTTGACCCCGAACAATTTCCAGGTCTTGTCTATAGGTTGAAGAAACCTAAAACAGCAACATTGATCTTTAATTCCGGCAAGATGGTTTGCACAGGTGCGAAGAGCGAAAAGGAAGCGAAAAGAGCGGTTCACAAAATCGTGAAGAACATAAAAGAAGCTGGAATAGAAATAACTGGAAAGCCAATTATTGTAGTTCAGAATATTGTTGCGAGCGCCAGTCTTGGTGCTGAGTTGAATCTCGAATTGGCGGCTATGACATTAGAGAATACCTTGTATGAGCCTGAGCAATTTCCAGGCCTTATTTATCGAATGAGGGATCCTAAAGTGGTGATTCTGTTGTTCGGTTCTGGCAAGCTCGTTATCACTGGAGCCAAATTCGAGCCTCAGATTGACGAGGCAGCTGAGAAAGTCATGGACCGACTTCTGGAACTTGGTGTCATTAGAATTCCAGAAGGCGAAGACTGGACGCCTGGCGCATAGTAACCATATGAGTCCTGAGTAGGAAAATCATTACTCAGGCTCTTCATTTCCCTTTTTTCGATTCTTTTGTCTTCTAGCAAAAGTGTTATGGACCTTACTCATACTGACTCTCAGAAGATGGAGAAACCCAATGGCGGAATTGACAGTGCAAGTATCACCATCGCCATCACAAAAAGGGCTATCCTGCTTTTTGAAATAGGGACAGTATCTTCTAGAGGCCCTGGATGACCACCTCGGGCAGACATGGCAATTACTAATATGGCCATTAAGTAGAATCCCATTAGAAACATTATTGCCACAGCCACGTATCCGATATACTTGTGTTTCTTGTCAGCGATAATGGCTCGCAGGGCATGACCCCCGTCCAGCTGACCCACTGGAAATAGATTCAGAGCAGTTACCAGACATCCAACCCAGCCCGCAAAAGCAACAGGATGCAGGTATATTGTTCCACCTGCGGGGATAAAACCTGCAAAAACCATTTCCAGCACTACGAAGATGTATGGTACAGGAAGCGAACCTGACATCCCCGGAAATGCTTCGTCAATGGCGACCAACTCTTCAGCAGTTACGGGAACAGACAGCAAAAACCCAACAACAAGAACGACCAGGGTAACAGCAAATCCCGCCATGGGACCAGCAATGCCAAGGTCAAACAAGTCTGTTCTATTCTTAGGTGGGCTCTTCTGTTGGATGAATGCGCCAAAAGTACCACCTATCTGCGGCAATCCTGGTAAGAAATAGGGTGGCGTAGCATCAATGCCCCTGCGTTTTGCTGTTTGGTAATGACCTTGCTCATGAGTGAATATGATTCCCATGAGAGCAAGCACGAATAGAAATGTTGTGAAAATGATATCAATGAATGTCCACCCGAACGGATAAGTGAGTGTCAAGAATACTGGACTAGTAGCTTGGAGAAAACCACCAATTCCGATGGTTCCTAGTGTTGCAACGAACAATGCATAGTTTATCCGGACATCCCCCTTATCCTGCTTTTCTTCAGGAACGAATCTTGTATAATAAATGCCCTCGTCTTCATTTTGCCAGCGTACTACGGGCCACACGTGAAGATTTTCCGCTTTCTTTGTAACTTCGTCGAAAACAGCTCGTTGCTGCTCAGGATCAGGGATTTCTTCTTCCTTCCACCGATATAGGAAGGTGGGCATTCCATATTCCATTGAACTCGATATAATATCAAAATTCTGAGAGAGAATTTCGCCGAGTTCTGTGAAGGTTGGGTAACTAATTACTCTGGTATTTCCGCCAAATGACACTATGCTCTGATTCTCCAAAATCCGTGATTAGAGGCCTGTAAGTGGGATAACCTATAAGATTATGCGCCAAGGCAGCTACTTGTGTAACGGATTTTTTTCCTTAGTCCCAAACCCTAGCTGGAAACCTCGCCTGGTCTTCAAGCCACTTTGGGTGAACACCGACACTCCTTTCTAAAACTTCACATGGAAATTCCTCACATTCCGAACAGAATCTGAGACCTTGCTGCTCGACGCAGCATTCACGAATGGTGCAGCCCTCGCGACTCGCTGTACCACAGCCTTTACACTCATTATTCATGAAGTATCGGCATGATCCGCAATATAGAAGGCATGGCGTACCGAGACCGTCGAATTCCATATGAAATCACTCGAAGACACTGTGTCATCAATAGGTCATATGGCTATCCGTCTTAGCAAGAAGAAATCTAACCGAGATTCTCATCCATAATACTTGAAAAAGTGGGTAACTGCAGTTTCTACTCGTTGATCAGCTTTCTCCAAATCCATTTTTGGCACCAAGCCCGCTTCTATGAAGTCGTTGGGAGTCATTCCCTTATCACTTGCCTCAATAACTCGGTCACGAAATATTTCAAGAAAATCAATGTGATATTTTACTTGCTCATCGCCACAGGCCGGGCCATGACCCGGAATAATCAAGTCATAACGACCAGCAAGGACTTTTTCCAGCGCCATGATCCATCGTTCCGGGTCACATGTTGGGTCTGCAGCATATGGAAAACTGCCGTTGAAGATCAGGTCACCGACGAACGAAATCCTCTCTGATGGAACAGCGACAATAGTGGAACCAGCAGTGTGTCCTCCAACATGTTCGATTCTCAACTCCATGTCCGGACCAACAGATAGATGTCGCTTGAAAACCACATCAGGAATACGTATCTTCAGGTCTTGCATAGCTTCGAACAGCTCGGGTCGCTCTGCTTTCACTGATTCTGCGTATTCTACAAGTCGGTTTCTATCCCATTGGTCTTCCAGATTCTTGACACAATAGTCACGTGTACCCTCTGAAGAAATGATGCTCGCGGTATCAAATGCCTGTGCGCCAAAGACATGATCACTATGAGCATGCGTGAGAATCAAGTTCCTGATGGGCAGCTCATATTCTTCTAGCTCGATTCTAATCTCCTTTGTCTTCTGGTGAAACATGCCCGAGTCAATAATGACAACTTGGTCGTTCAGGATAACAACACCCATATTACCGCCGTTTTCACCGCTAGTCTCAGCAAGTATATGATCAGTGACTTTTTCGAGAGGCATGATTTCCTAATTATCTGGGTACTTCATATACTTGCCCCTCTTAGTACCAATATAGAATTCTGATTATTCGTCAAGGATCGCAGCAATTTCTTGCATCAGTTCAAAGGAGCCTTTGAAGTCGCGAACACGTAGCTCGATATCAAATTCGCGGGCTAGCTCACGGCAGGCATTAATGTCAATCCCGGGAATTCGAACAACGGAAAAAATGACTTTCATGTATTTGTTGCAGTCTTCAGCAAAATCCAGCAATGAGAGGAAAGCCTCAGCCCCATGAGAGGGCCTGCATAATTTCACGTATGTTTGGGCATCTGGAGCATTCAGCGATATCTGGATTTCTGAAACCCCAGACTCCGATAGCTCCTTTGCTACGTTGCAGTCCGGATAGAATAGCCGCGCATGACCGTTCGTATTGATTCGAACTCGGAGCTCGTGTGATGAAAGGTATTCTGCAGATGCGAGGGTCCCATCCAAGTTCAATAATGGTTCTCCAAAACCGACGATTGCCGCTTCATTGTACTGACTTAGATCCACATGCTTCAGCGCTGCGGTCAATTCAGTTGGTGTAGGATCTTTATCTAATCTCAAATCAAACCCGTAGACGCCATCATTGAATCCTAGAATGCAAAAAAGGCAATCATTGCTGCATCTAGATGTGGGATTCACATATAGAGTCCCATTATTCCAGTAGACTAGAGAACTCATAGAATTGACTTAGTTCGATATCGGAAATAAGGGTTCACAAGGCTGCAACATAGTCAAATCGCCAAATGACATGTTGAATGAACAGAATTAATAGCAATTCATTAACAATAGTAAACATAAGAAACTAGGAGAATTATCATGTCAAACGAAGAAGATTTGACCAAGTTGAAATGTGTACCTTGTCGTGGAAACGAACCAACTTTGGAAATGAATAAGGCTAAGGACATGCTCGGTGAGGTTGAAGGCTGGGAGCTTCATGAAGAGGATGAACCACACATTGAGAAGGAATTCAAGTTTGATGACTTCGCAGAAGCGATGAAATTCGTGAATAAAGTGGCAGACCTCGCAGAGGAAGAAGGGCATCATCCGGACATCTGCATCCACTGGAACGAGGTTGAACTCACTCTGTGGACACATGCAATAGGTGGCTTGCATAAGAATGACTTTATTGTTGCTGCCAAAATAGATGAGATAGATATCTAATAGTGTAAATTCGGTTAAACTGGATACTGCTAATATTACTAATGTGGGTATCATATCCTATAGAATGCATAATAATAATCTATCTTACCAAAGAGGGAGTTTGAGATGCAATCGCAGCAATCAGCAGAGTGATAACCCAAACTATAGCGCCTATCGTGTCGGCCGCACGATGGAAGAAATTGAGTAGGATAGAAGCCAGAACCACGGGTAAGAGAATCAGAATGAAGTCAATCGATGGATCCATGCGTTATTACTTCTTCTCAAGATAGCCATTCTCGTAGTACCAGTCAATTGCACGCTTGATTCCCTCTCTCATTGTTACGTCAGGAGACCAGCCAAGTAGTTTCTTGGCTTTGTCGTTAGAATACCAGCGTTCTTCATCCATTGATTGAATTGATTGCATATGCCAGAGGAATGTTGTTTTGCCGCGGTTTTTGAATGGACTAAGAAGGCCTACGCCGAATTTGGCAAAGTTCGTAGGAACATATCGTGTGGGCGGTTCAACTCCTAGGACATCAGCGATGTATTCTATGAGGTCTTTGTACTTCTCTGGCTCATCGGGGCAGAGAATAATAGTTTCATTCAATGCTGATTTGGACGTTAGAGCCTTTGAGAACCCTCTGACGATATCATCAACATGTGTATACATGATGTGTTTTTCGCCATCACCAGGCAAAACAGGCACTTCCTTATTGTTGAGAGCTTTGATGAGCTCATATCCAGTGTACAAATCACCCTCACCCATCACTCCTGTGGGGCGCAAAATGATGTAGTCGATATCGTGGTCCTTTCCAATTTTGCGTACAGTTTTTTCTGCTTCGACCTTGCTTTCCCCGTAGGCAAACGCTGGATTTGTGACTGTGTCTTCATTACCAGGCGGAAATTCCACAGGACCAATTGCCTCAGTTGACGAGCAGTAAATGAAACGTTCCACGCCAGCATCCACACATGCCTCCATTAAATTGCGAGTCCCATCTACATTGATCTGAAACATGAGTTCTTCATCGCTAGGATAGAAATCAAAATAGGCAGCGAGATGGATGACAGCATCGACATCCTCAACACATGGTTTCAGTGATTGTTGTTCAAGTAGATTAGCCTCTCTGAATGTCATGCCACTGGGAAGCCCAGCACGATTTGAGGTGGAACGAACTAATGCCACAAGGTCATGCCCTTGTTCATCCAAGTAGTCGGATAATCTTCGACCAATGAAACCGGTAGCTCCTGTGATCAGCACTCGCATCCCAGTCACCTATTCATCGTTTCATTACCACTGACATTTATCTGTTCCCCCAGCGTTGCTGAAATGGCATTCATTCACAATATTTCTCTTCTCAACAGCAACTCATGCCGTGAATAAGACAGGAGATTAATCAGAATAGGGCATATCATACATTTCATCGATCTTCGGAACAACTTCACCAGCTTTCCCTCCAACGCGGATGTCCACATATCTGGAGAGAGCCGTTGTATCTGGGTTTATCTCAATCAGCGTTCCATTATTCCTTTTTACTATCATCGGAAAAGAAGCAGCCGGTTGAACCATTCCTGATGTTCCAATTACAAACAAGACGTCAGCTTTTCCCAATTCAGCGTATACCTGATTCATTATATCTGCATCTAGGCTTTCTCCAAACCAGACGACATCTGGCCTAAGAAGCTCAGTGCATTCTGGGCATCGAGGAGCCCCTTCAGCTGGCCCCATGAGTATCGATGTATATGAACAAGAGGTACACTTCACTGCCCAGATATTTCCATGAACCTCAAGAACACGCTTAGAACCCGCTTGTATGTGCAACCCATCCACATTTTGGGTTATGATAAATTTAAGTAGCCCATCATCCTCCCACGATGCCAAGACACTATGAGCCGGATTAGGTTCGCAATTGCCAATTAGGTTCTGACGCCATGAGTACCATTCCCAAACCAACTCAGGATCCCTTTCGAATGCCCGAGGTGTTGCAAGCTCCATGGGATTGTAATTTCGCCAGAGTCCGTCCTTCCCTCGGAAAGTCGGTACGTTTGATTCCTTTGAGATACCAGCACCTGTTAAGGCAACAATGTATTCTGACCTTCGCATTACGTGGACTATATCGTCTAACTGGGAAGTCATCAATTTTCAGTAGTTAATGAATGGGATATGCTTATCTATAGTTTTGCTGCCGCATCGAATTATGCTGATGGTTCTGACGCCGACAATCTTATTAGGTACACCATCTTCACTATAGTGAATGTACAAGCGGTTCCTTTTCAGGGGTTAATGTAGATGTCAAAAACAAAAAAGCGTAGAAAGCGTAGAACTTGGCTCATGCCACAGGAGATTGAAGTTTGGTACGTCATTCCAGCAATACGAAGAGAGCTAACCAGGATAATGATTGACAAGGGCATAGCACAGAAAGATATCGCAAAGATGCTTGGAGTCACGGAGCCCGCAGTAACGCAATACAAACTCAAGAAATCAAAGCGGTCGAGGGGAGACCAAGTTGAGATTGACGAAGAGATGAAGGCAGAAATCGAGAATTCCGCAGAGAAAATCATCGCAGCTTGGAAAGATAAAGAGGAAGGTGAGGTCGTCTATGAAGAAATGACAAGAGAGATAAACAGAATTATTGCGCTCTTGAGAGATAGAGGCGATCTCTGCGAAATTCATAGAGAGTATTGTGCCCATGTAAAGGAAAACTGTGCTGCATGCAAGGATTTGTAGAATCCATCATTGACAATAGACATAGTATGGAAAGCAATGGAATTTTCTCTTCACAAGTAATAGGATGAGATACTGCCCAGAAAGCTTTATTCCACACTTTATCTTCTGTTAATCAACGTGTGGATGTGGAAAAAACCTTGGAAGGAGAAATTAGGGTTGAAACTGATGGTGAAATAGGCAAAATAACCATGAGTAGACCAGGCAAGCTAAATGCAATGACTGCGAAAATGCTTCAAGACTTTGACGAGGCAGTATCCAATCTCACTAACAATCCGGACATTTCTATTCTAGTTTTCACAGGACACGGAAAAAAGGCATTTTGTGCTGGTTTTGATTTGAATATGATCCAATCTCTTAAGGGAGAAGAACACTATAACTTCTTCAAAGGAATTGAGAAGACAATTTCAAAAATAAGGCAGGCTAGAACATGCCTAACTATTGCTGCCGTAAATGGATATGCGGTTGGGTTTGGAGCAATGATCATTTGTGCATGCGATTTCCGTTTGTTTTCGAAAGATGCAGCATTTCGGCTTCCAGAGATTGATATTGACATCTTTCCGGGCGCAGGTGCCGCTTCAAACTTGCTTCACCTTGTTGGACCTGCTCGGACTAAAGATATTCTCCTGACTGGAAGAATGGTAGCCTCGGGTGAGTGCTATAGATTAGGAATTGCAGATAGACTATATGAACTGGATGAACTAATGGATGGTGCCATGGATTTCGCAAGGGAACTTCTCAAAAAGGACCAACTCATTCTTCTGCGAACAAAGACCCTAGTAGATGGAATGGCTGGTGAAACCATAGCTGATGCAGAGGCACTAGAAGCGACCTACTTAGAAGAATGGTTGCGAGAGCATAAAGAATAGTAATAAGCAGTACTTTGATTCGCTTGGTTAGGGATAAGATTGTGCGATACAATCGTAGCACTCGGTAACTCTACGAAATTGAATCACACCATTTTTGCCAAGAATAGTGATAGACCACCTAATGAAGCTCAGGTAGTGAAGTACATTCCAAGGCAAGAATTTGAATCCGGTACAGACCTTCATTGTACTTACATAGAAATTCCCCAGGTTCAAGAGGTAAATGCGCTCTTCTTATCAAAACCATTTTGGATTTGGGGTGCGGAGATGGGGGCCAACGAACATGGCGTAGCCATCGGGAATGAAGCAGTGTATTCTAAGGACCCCGTCCCAGAATCAGGATTGCTGGGAATGGATTTGCTCCGCCTCGGACTTGAACGGGGAAAAACTGCGATAGAAGCACTTGACACGATGACAGAGCTCCTGGAACGACACGGGCAAGGTGGTACTTGTGAGAGAGATGGTGTTCTTACGTATCACAATAGCTTCCTGATTGCCGATCCATCTGCTGCGTGGGTACTAGAGACTTCAGGACAGAGATGGGTCGCTCAAAAGATAGAAAATGTAAGAGCCATTTCAAATGGGTATACAATACACAAGTCTTGGGATAGGGGGTCTCATGACATCAAAGACTATGCGGCTGAACAGGGCTGGTGGGATGAGGATTCAGATTTCGACTTCGCTCAAGCTTATGAGAATGAAGCGATGAGGTATATAGCTCGTTGCGATGATAGATTAAGCTGCTCGAAGGAATACCTGCAGAAGCATAAAGGGCAGCTCGATTTTTCGCTCATCGCGAACCATATGAGGAGTCATCCGGATTCTTGGACCCCCTGGACACAGGAATCCGCTGCGATTTGTCAACATGCTAGTCACGTTAACTCATTTAGGACCACGGGAAGTCAGATTTCAGTGCTAGATGAGAATCCAATTCATTGGTTCACGGGGAGTTCTAACCCTTGCATGAGCATTTATTTCCCCTTTTCATTTAGCGTGCCAAGTGTATATCGAGGAATGGATATTGGCAGAGAGAAATATAATCCTGAATCCTTTTGGTGGCGCAGAGAGTCAACAAGAAGAAAGCTCAGCAAACGATTTTCTAACACACAAAGAGAAATCAGTGCTTTGATTGATAGAATGCAGAATTCCGTACTGCAGGTGGCTAGTCGGGATGTTGACCGAGATGCAGTTATCAGGTTGTCCCGTGTTGTTGAAGACGCACTCGAGGAGATCCTTGAGGGTTCTGCGGAAGAAATCAAATCTGATCCGGAGTTCATCGACTACTGGCAGAAACGCAATAGCGAAGCAGATTTACCAGAGTCTGCAGGTGACTAGAAGTCCATCTTTTCGAAATACAGCTCAACCTCACCCTCAACAATCATCAGTGGAACTCGCCTGTTTGGAAGCCAAGGATAGTCTTCTTCATATTCTTCATAGGTGTCATTAGAAACAATGATACCATCTTTTCTATCTGCAGTTTCAACTATGAAGTAATCTGCATCGGTACCGGCTGGAGCCTGATGAAGAAAACCAGTATCCTCTAATTCGTCAAGTAATTCTGGGTCATCTACCTCATGTCGGAGACTCGCATCAATGATGACTACAGGTCTGTAGCCCTTGGTCTCTAGCTTCTTGCTAACTTTCCGAAGATTGTCAATCTTGGGTTTATTGTTTTCAGATAGCTCAAGATAGGCAACATTCGAGCCATCAACAATTGCAACTTGCTTAGACATTGCTGAGTCAACCGTCTTTTTCTATTTCCTCTAATGTTTTTCCACTTTTCGAGGACTTGGGTTTCTCTTGTACGATGTCTGCATCACCATCGGCATGCTTATCATCCATCTTTATTAGAAGCCATCTTGAATCCTCGCTATTTCCAGTCCGGATAAGAACGAATCCACCCTGCAGCTTATTCCCATTGAGTTCAACCTCAACTTTGCCCTTCTCCAGAGTCTCGACCATGGTTGCGTTATCATCAGACTTCTCCTGCAGAATGTTGCGATAGGTTCCAATGTCCCAAACCATGACTGTACCGGCCCCATACTCCCCCTCGGGGATTACGCCCTCGAAGTCAGCATACTCTAGTGCATGGTCTTCAGTTGGAATAGCCAAACGCTTAACTGATGGATCGAGGGAAGGCCCCTTTGGAACGGCCCATGATTTCAGAACGCCATCAACTTCAAGTCTGAAGTCATAATGGAGTTTACTTGCGTCGTGCTTCTGGATAACAAAGATGGGTTCATCACCAGACTCTCTCTCACCGCCTTCCGGTTCAGGAGTCTTTGAGAAATCGCGTTTCTCTTTATACTCCTTCAATTTGTCATCTGCACCCATCACCACACCTCAATTGGGGAATCTGTTCCTAAAGCCAATAACCAGTCTTATCCAAATTCTCATAGAGTATGACTTCATAATCCCTCGTCAATTCTTGCTCAGGATTATACTCGGGGCTATTCTTAATATCCTCTTTTGATACATCCACGCCAATATGGGAACTAAGCCAGTCGACATCTTCAATCCACTCTGGAGATACAATAACATCACGTCCGGGAAGCCAATCCCGCGTGTTTACTATGAAGTACCGTACCATCCATCTATTTTCTGGCACGTTCGCCTCATCTTCAATTAACAGGTCCTCCAGATGTCCTATGCGCCCATCAGTCGCGTGAATATGATAGCCTTTGATCTCTTCAGCGCTACGGAGATGCATTGGCTCTTCTTCATCACCCAAGTTCTCTGAAACTACTTCACCCATTTCACTTGGAGTTGGTGGGGGCACTCCTGTTGGTGGTGGTCCAGCTGGCATTCCGCCAGGCCAATATGCTGACCATCCATAGTAATTATGCAATGCCACCAGGTGTTTTTTAGACACAGGCCTTTCTGCTTCAGGCTCTGGGCTTTCTTTCACTTGCTTCTTCGGAACATTGAGCTTCAATTTCTCATTTTGCCAATCCATTTTATCTATTTCTTCTGGTGAAATCAATACTTTGCGGTCAGAAATCCAATCGCCAATATCAATGACCAGATATCTAACGCACCAATCACAATCATCAACATAAACGTCAGAAAGGTTGCCGATTTTTCCATCGGATGCTTCTACTTCAAATCTATCAGGGTCGCCTAATCTTCCAATCATAATTAGATTCTACTCTCGTATTTAATATAGTTAAATCGGTTTATTAAAAGGTTCGGAAGGGGCGCCAGATGCTTCCTTTTCATAGAAACGAATGCTTAACTTTATTTTACTAGTTCTAAGAATTCATTCTCCGTCAGGGTATCTATGCCAAGTTCCTTTGCTTTCTGTAGTTTTGAACCAGCTCCAGGCCCAGCAACTACATAGTCGGTGTTGTTACTAACACTCGAAGTCGCTCTACCGCCTAAGCGTTCTACCATTTCTTTTGCTTCCGCTCTTGTGAAATTCTCAAGCGACCCCGTGAATACGATGGTCAAACCTTGCAACGGTTTTTCACTTCCTTCGAAAGGATTGGTGAGGTCAAATGCCTGTGACATTAGCGAATCAATGAGTTCTTTGTTATGAGGTTCGTTGAAAAATGCAATCAAGCTGTCTGCAATTTCAGGTCCAATACCTTCAATTTCAAGGAAATCACTCCTCTCAGCTGAACGTATTTCATCCAGTGTATTGAGATGCTGAACAATAAGTCGTGCTGTAGCGATACCTACATTGGGAATTCCCAGCCCATAGATGAAACGGGGGAGAGTTGTTTCTTTGCTAGATTCGATTTCTTGGATTAGATTGCTAGCTGATTTATCAGCGAATCGCTCCAAAGCCACGAGCTGTTCTTTATTGATCTGATAAAGGTCGCCTATGCCACTTAGAAGACCTGCATCAATTAGCTGTTGAACTCGCTTTTCACCTAAGCCCTCAATATCCATTGCTTCTCTGGATGCAAAGTGAGTTATCCGTCCTAGAATCTGAGCCGGGCATTTGGCGTTTGGACAATGAGCCTGTTTTTTGTCTTCGCTCATTATAATTGACGCTCCACAAACAGGGCACTGTTCTGGGAAATTGAACGGCTTCTCGTTTCCCGTTCGTTTGGACTCAATCGGTTTCACAACTTGGGGTATTACGTCTCCTGCCCGCTCAATCAATACAGAATCTCCGATTCTGATGTCTTTTCTCTCAATTTCGCTCAAGTTATGAAGTGATGCGTTTTTGACTTCGACACCACCCACTCTAACTGGATTAAGCTTTGCTACTGGAGTAACCCTGCCGGTTCTGCCGACTTGCACAGCGATATCGTGAAGTTTGGTTGTAGCCCTACGCGGCGCAAATTTGTAGGCAATTGCCCATCGAGGGTCTCTAGTTCGAGTTCCAAGGGTCTGTTGGTGGTCAAGATTATTCACCTTATAGACAACACCATCGATCTCAAAAGGAAGACCATCCCTTTTCGCCTCCATCTCTTGATGATAGTCCAGCAAATCCCCTATATTTCGGCAAATTCTCGATAAGTCTAAATTCGTTTTGAGACCCCAGGTCTGAAGTTGGCGCAATACTTCCTCTTGCGTGCTCAAATCGAGTTCAATCGCGTTTTCAATTCCGTAGAAGAATATCCTAAGTGGGCGTTCAGCCGTTACACGAGGGTCGAGTTGTCTTAGGCTACCTGCTGCAGCATTTCGCGGATTAGCAAACAATGGTTGATTCTCATCCGCCCTACGGTCATTGAGAGCCTGAAAACCCTCAATATCCATGTACACTTCACCTCGTGATACCAGATAGTTAGGAGGCGGCACATCACCGTATTTCTCCAAAACAAGAGGAACCTCTCTTATGGTCTTGATATTCTCTGTAACATCTTCACCGGTCTGTCCATCACCCCGGGTAGACGCCACGCTTAATTTTTCACCTTCATAAATCAACTCCACTGCCAGCCCGTCAAATTTGGGTTCCGCCAGGTAAGCAATGGAGTCTTTCTCAAGATCTCTCCTACAAGTTTCATCGAATCTAACGACATCATCCTTCTCATATACTGTCTTGAGACTCATCATGGGCGAAGGATGCTCAACAAGACCTAACTCCTCTATAGGCTCTTCTCCAATACGCTGTGTAGGCGAGTCGTCGGTTAGGATCTCAGGGAATTTCTGCTCTAGTCTTGAAAGGTCAATCAGCATCTTATCGTATTCAGCATCAGATATTTCGGGAGCATCCAGAATATAATACCTATAATTATGATAACGGATAGCATCGCGCAGTCTTTCAGCTGCCTCTTCTGCCCTCTCTACGCTTTGAACATCATCAATATTGATTTCTGGTTTATGATTCTTCATGACACCACTTGCCCCATTTGCAGTCTGGTATTAAAACCTATAAACGCCCCCATATCAGAAATATTGTTCATTCTGAGGTTTTTCTGAAACCATTTAGCTTAAGAGGGAATGTTACCTTCGCATCTTTCCCTAAGGAGGAAGCTTTCACAATGGCTCGAAAGGCAGTAGTCGCTATAGGCGGAAATTCACTAATTAAGGACAAGAATCATCGTACGGTCCCAGACCAATATGAGGCAGCTGCAGAAACCTGCAAACATATTGCTGATATGATTGAACAAGGATGGGATGTTGTAATCACATCAGGAAATGGTCCACAGGTAGGATTCATTCTAAGAAGGTCCGAGTTGGCATCTCATGAGTTGCATGAGGTCCCACTTGACTACTGCGGGGCTGATACCCAAGGCGCTATAGGATACATGATACAACGAGCCATGTACAATGAGTTCAATAAACGCAACATGAACAAATCAGTGGCAACCGTGGTCACTCAAACGCTTGTTGATAAAAAAGATCCAGCATTTGAGAACCCCGCAAAACCTGTTGGGTCATTCATGGAGGAGAAGGAAGCTAAAAAGCGAGAAAAAGAAGAAGGGTGGCAAGTGGTTGAAGACGCTGGAAGAGGTTGGAGAAGAGTTGTGCCTTCACCAATTCCAAAGAAGATTATAGAGTTACCAGCGATTGAAGCGCTCATAAGAGAGGGAATCATTGTCTATGCAGTCGGGGGAGGCGGCATTCCTGTCATAGAAAATGACAAGGGCAATCTTGAAGGTGTTGCTGCCGTGATTGACAAGGATCGAGCCTCCGCGTTGCTCGCAAACGGTCTGGATGCAAATGTACTTCTCATATCAACAGCCGTAGAAAAAGTATACTTGAACTTCGGTACTGACGACCAAGAGCCTATAGACAAGATGGACCATATTCAAGCTCAGAAGTATATGGAAGAAGGACACTTTGCAGCCGGCAGCATGCTTCCAAAAGTAGAGGCCTGTATTTCATTTATCCAGCGGGGTGGAGAGATGGCCATAATAACTGATCCTCTAAATATCACAAAGGCTCTACGAGGAGAAACAGGTACACGGATTGTAAGAGGTTACCAAGTCCCGCCCCCGCCGGAAAGACGCTAGTGTTTCTGCCTGTAGGTTAGCCAACGATTCTGCAATTCCAGTCGGAGAGATAGATTAATACAGCGGGCTGCCTGAGTCTGCTCGATGAAAATGGTGCGAGAAGTAATATCGACAGCAGACGCTCCAAAGGCTATTGGACCGTATTCGCAAGGAATCGCAACAGCAGACCTCGTTTTCTGTTCAGGACAAATTCCCATGAATCCTGAAACTGGTGAGTTAGTTCACGGCACCATAACCGAGCAGACAAAACAGTGTCTAAGCAACTTGAAAGCGGTCTTGGAAGCGGCTGGTTCCTCACTATCGAAAGTGGTGAAAGTCACAGTCTTTCTGAATAACATGGACGATTTCTTAATGATGAATGAGGAATACTCCAAATGGTTCACCAAGGATCCACCAGCCCGCGCAGCAGTTGAAGTGGCAAGGCTGCCAAAGGATGTAGGTATCGAGATTCAGGCAACAGCTACAAGGTAAGCCGTTCATCATCTACAACCTGAGAGATGATGCAGGCTTTTTTCTCGTGCTTCTTCTCAAGTCGATTGACCTGAATTGACCCTTCCACCGACATACGATAAGATTTTTATCTGCCACCGATATGCTCTGCGATACATAACGCCATATGAAAATGTGGAAAAATGTGATACTCATGAGCGGGTCAAAAACAAAACTATACGGAGTTTTAGCACTGATCATTATAGTGGCAGGAGCTGCGTTGGCCACAATCTACCTAATGCAACCCCAAGAAGGTGGGCCGTCGATCACCGTGATTGGTGCAGATGGCACCGAACAGGAAGTCAGTCTTTCAGAAATGAGAGCTATGCACATTGTAAGTGGATATACATCATTTCAGAATTCATTCGGAAATGTACGAGGACAGGGCACCTATTCAGGCGTCAGAATCTCAGATTTGATTGAGCTGGTTGGCGGAATGGAGGAACAGGATAGGGTTGTTGTGAATGCGACTGACGGTTACGAGGTGACCTACGGGTATCAAAAAGTGTATCCTGAAGGGTCAAACCTTGACCTCCAGGGAGATATGATTTTGGCTTTCGAATACAACGGAACTACTGTCCCGGATTGGGAAGATGGTTACAGAGTAATATTCGTTCCTGAAGATGGGTATTATGACAACTCTGATGCTGAAGCGACAACTTCAGAGGAACTCTTTGGCGGTTCTGCTGGACCACAATGCGTTAGCAGCGTAGAAACCATCAAAGTCAACAATATTGCGCCTCCCGCGTTAACAGTACAGACAGAGTCAGAAACTTTAGGATTTACAATGGAAGAGATTCAAGAAATGCCTTCGGTGACTGGGGATGCTGGATATGTCAAATCAACTGGGACTATTGAAGGCCCATTCACGTATACAGGCGTTGAATTGGAGTATCTCCTTAACCAGACCGAGTATTTGCCACCAGAGTATGGGCTAGAGGTCGTTGCCTCAGATGATTATACTTTATATTTCAATAGCACCGAGGCACAAGGCGAGCTTCGGGCATACAACTCAACCACTGGTGAAGTGGTCGGTCGGAGTAATTTCACCCCTGTTCTGGCGTATTACGAAGACGGTGAACCTCTAGCGCATGGAGGGCCGATACGCATGGCCTTCTTTAATGACGAAGGCTATTTCACTGACGGACACTACTATATCCAAGATGTTGTGAATATTACTGTTCTAAGCCGAGTCAACGCTTGGCAGCTGGAACTTTCCGGAGTAGAATCCTTCAATATGTCCCATGATGTATTCTATTCAGCTGCATCATGTACACATCATAGGAAAGCAGTCACAAATAACGGGACCGAATATGAAGGACTCGCTCTCTGGACAATCGTTTCTGCAATGGATGGAGCAGACGACGAACACTTCCAGTTCAACTCAAGCCTTGTTACAAAGAACTATACAGTCACCTTATACGATTCCCTAGAGAATTCTGTATCATTCAATGCATACGAGGTCGCCTATAATGATAGCCTTGTTCTCGCAGCCTGGGCCCATGGAGATCTACTCAGTGAACCAGATTGGCCAATCATATTGGTATCTGAGGATGGAGATCGAAATCTGGGCAATATTGTAAAAATTGAGATGACTGGTTGGGAATAAAATTAGAGGTTGGGAGTGGCCAAGAGCACTCCCTCCTCAATCTATCCAATATTGCAATCAAAGCAAGACTTTTTTGCTCAGATTTTGGGGCGCTTCTTAAGGTCTTGATTCATATAGAATTCAGATCGGAAGGGAAATTCTCAATGGATTGCGGAAATAAAGGAAATGACGATATAGGCTCTATTCTCAATCATGCTTCATTACTCATGAAGAATTCAGAATTCGACGAGGCTATACAAACTCTTGAGAGAGCTATTGACCGTTACCCCTGCAATAGGGGTCTATGGGAACAAGTCATTGCCTGCAATATTGAACTGAAAAAACCCAAGCAAGCCATCATAGCTCTAGACAGAATGCTATCCATTGAGCCAAATCAGAGCCAGGTATGGGCCGATAAGGCATTTTTGCATCTCTTGCTAAGCGAAGTAGATGAAGGCATTGCAGCTCTAGAAAATAGCCTTGGGTTGTATCCAAGAAATGCTAGCGGCTGGCAGCTGTTGGCAATGGCATATATGGGAGGAGAGGAATGGGATAGGGCGGCTTCTGCGTTAGAAAAAGCGATACAGCTGAATCCCAACTCAGGAATCATCTGGTACAATTATGCTGCCTGCAAATTCATAATGGGAGAGAATCAAGAGGCGATTGCGGCCGCAGAGTACTCCTTTTCCTTGAATCCTGGCTTGGAACAATATGCAGACGACTGGATTGATTTTGCTAGAGATGAAAGAAGTATGAACATATCGCTAGATAGCTTTATGGCTTCAGCAGGCTAAATGGAACATCGTTGAATTATTAACTCTTCAGGATAGATTTAATGCTAGTCCTGAGATTTCTTGCTACGGGATAAAGATTCAATCTCTTCACGGATTTTGCTGATATCTTCCAGCTCGCCTTTCATTTCGAAATCCTCAGCAATTGATTCGGCTTCTCGAATAGCATCTTCTAATCGCGATATTGCTTTCTTTCTCTCTTCCTCATTTGTCATCTGCTTAATGGATTCCTTCTTCTTGGGCACAAGATTGAGTATTCCAGCTATTGCATCTCGTGCTTCTTTTTCACTGCTCAAGACATCCACTTGGCTGGATTCAGAAGATTCGATGATTCTCGAAATTTGGTCCTTGATTTCTTCGTACTTCATAATTGCTGTTGTAACAAGGGACTCGATTTCCTCTTCATCCCCAATTTCTTCCCTTTTTTTCTGAAGTATTTCTATCTGATTATTCAAGAAATCCAATCTATCTGATAGCCTGGTTCGCCGTCGTTCTATCCATCTCCACTCATTATCGATTCCCTCGATTAATGAATGAATTTCGCCTACTTTTTCTCTGTAAGCTTCAAGCTTTGATTTTGCAGATTCCAATGCGGATTCCAGTTCATCTGCGGTATAGGTCAGCTGGTAGCTCAGAATGTGCCCTTCTTGTGCATCTGATAGGACCCGACTTTCTTTAACGGCTCTTCCTACTCTGTTCCAAAGCTTCTCTACATATTCGTCTTCACGCTCCAGACGACCCTTTTTGTCCAGTTCGTTTGAAACATCTGAAACCTCTTCAGTTAGATGTTCCAATTCCACGATTTTTGCTTTTAATAGGGCCCTCCCCAGTCGCTCGTTTAGGTCGGTGGTCATCCGTTCCCGTTCATCTGGAACCTCCAAGAGAGCATGGGTATTGTCGATTAACAACTGCAAAGCATTTTCGTAGTCAGAGACCGCTTCATGATACTCTTTCTCTTCAATATGTGCTTCCGCTTCCTTTTGTAATTCAATGGCATCTTCAAGGACATCGTAAGGTGATGTCTTGAGTATGGTAGCTCCCAATCTGCTGTTTTCAATGGAAGACAAATCGAGGGAGGTCTCACCTACCATCAGACGAATTACACTGATACCTCGATCAGTGGCAATAATCAGCAAATCCCTATCAACAAGGACTCTGCGTACCCGAGCGTCTTCTACTTTTATTCGTCCCAAGCGTGACATGCTCTGAAGATCCCAAATGCTGATGAATGAAGAATCTGAAGCAGTAACCAAGAAGAGGCTATTGGCCCACATAGAGATGATTGTGTTATCATTCTTGCTTTCTAGCTTACCTACCTCTGTCCAATCAATGCGATCCCATAACTTTATTGAGCCGGTCTTGACCGCCGAGAAGATTAATTCTTCATTCCCAGTCAAAACAGCTCCCTTATCTTTGAGTTCCAATACTGCAAGCTCGACCGGTGCTTCTCCTTCCTTCATTTGGTATGCACGTGCATCGTCCTTGGCAGTAGAGATGCAAACGAGATTCTTGTCCGCCCAGAGACTAGTAACATCCGATTTGTAAAGTTGCCAACTAGAAGTCTCATGGCTGTCCTTTCTAATCGATACTAACCGGCCCTCTTTCGCACCTACATATAGATAGTCACCTCTCAGAGCGGAAGTAACAGCATCATAAGCAAGTTCAAACCAACCTGTCATCCCCCACCCGCTCTTTTTCCAAACGTAAACCCGGTTCTCACAAGTGGCATAGACCTGCTCCTCATCAACGTGCACGGCCAGGGGCGCAGAGTTGGTTTCTCCCAGCACTACTTCTTCTTCCCAGTCTTCTTTAGTCCAGGCGCGAATCTTCAAGTCAGAGCATGCAGCATACAAGTATTCTTCATCTTGATTCAAGTATGTAACGTCCACATCCAGTGAAGCTATTGACTCGAAGGTTAGCTGCAGCTCTTCAGCCTTCGTTGGTTGGGCATTTGACATATTCTTTCAACCGTAATTCGAATTGTGGCTACTCCTTTCGTCTATTGGAGGAATAGAAAAACCTGTTTAAAGTTACTGTGGTAAGCAAAAAATCGGCTTTTCATTTCATGAGGCATATTTTCGCCACTTAACTCCATCGAAACAGCAAGGGATTATATAGAGGCAGAACAGACTTAAAACCAATGAAGACAAACAAGATTTGTTTGACTAAAAATAAGGAGGAACTTCCTTGGATAGCAACAAATGGAGACGAGAGCTTGACCGCCTCTCCGAAATGAAAAGCATGCTTGTCATTCTAAACCCTGCTCTTGAGGAGCAGACTAGCAGACAGCTCAGAGGACTTTATGATATCTTTGCAGAGTTGACTAGGCTGGAAAAAGAACTCAAGGATGCAGGATTTCTCAAAAAACGAAAGGTCAGTTCGCAAGTCGAGGACGCTGAAAAGAATTTAGAAGAAGAATTCATGCGAATCGTCAGAGATTTTGGTGAATTACTGAGAATGGAACATCGCAGAACTTTATCAATCAGAGAAAAACTACAGTCCTACAAACCAGCTGAAACAAAGAAACTGCTGACCATGAGTATGCCGTCGATTGGAGCGGGAGATCTAACAGATTTCCAGAACCTATATGATTTTGCAAAGAATTTCTCCGAATTATACAAAATGTTGCACAAGGACTTGGCAAGTCAGGCTAAGGAACTCTTAGACGAAAATAAGCGCATAGTTGAAACTTATGAAAGACACGTGACAATTGACCGTGGAGAAGTTTCCACAACAATCTCTACTGAAAATGTCGTCGGTCTTGCTATCGCTGAATTGATGATCCTCATGGAGAAGATTCAGAATGAAAGAGTCTATCTAGACGGAAGAAAGGACGAAGTCGGAAGGATGCTAAGTGCATCTCTTATGAGCGATATCGATTCACTTCAAGCATCGGTTGATACAGCAACCAAACTTGGACTCGATCTTCCAATGGATTTCTCCCAAAAGATCAGAGTACTAGCTCGAGATTCCTCTCAGGCGGAAAATCTTACATCCCTATTGAGTTTGGAAAGTCAGCTCCATTCTCTGCGGCTCCAGATGGCCAGTATTTTGCAGGATAGGATTATCAATAGCAAACACGAAGTCACCTCTAGTATCGTTGAGGGAGGGATTCCCACTAGCTCGGATGTAATACCTCAACCTCCTGCGGTTTCCACGGAGGATCAAGATGTTCCCTCATTATTATCATCCTATCAAGAGATGGTTGAGTGGGAGTCGCAAGTCAAGATTGCCCTCAAAGATAAGGTTGAGGAAACACTTGATGAAGTCGAGAAAGCTACTGACTATCCAGAAGATACAGGTATAGATGACATAGTTGCGGTTAGACAATTTGTTGCGGATTCTAAAGGCGAGCTTGAGAATGCGGGCATCGAAGACATGATCCGCATATATATCGATGCTGAAAAGCGCCAAGAAGCCTACAGAAAGAACCTGACAGAAGAAATCAGGGGCTATATGACGAGATTCAATGAACTTGCTACCTCTGCTGATAGAGTATTGGATTACGCTCAGCTTTCCAAGAAAGCTCCGAAGGTCGAGGACCTCGAGGGAGGAGTCATCTATTTGCACCAGTCACTTGTGAATCTAAGAAACACAGTTGAAAGCGGTGTCGCTACCTTTAGGGAAGCATGTGAACAGGAGATTGATGCAATTATCCAGGATTTGCAGACCATCAAACCAGCATATGCGGAGATCTTCATGCCATTAATAGTCAAACTGGATGAAGGTAAAGCCGGCATTGAGAAGCTTGATGAGTTTTCTGAAATCCGTAGTGAAATGCGAACTATCAAGGACTCGATTCTTGCAGATGCGAAAGATGCCCTTGAGAATTTGAGATACAGACTAGGAGTAAAAATCAGGCTGGCAGCTGCAAAACTCATGGGTGCGGGAGTCGAGATGCCTCCAGAAGTCCAAGAAGCTATCAGTGAGTTAAACAATATTGGAGTAGTAGCAGACACTGTATTCAGTCTTCCTGCAAAAGCCCGAAAGATGGTTGAGATATATGAAAAGAAAATCACTGGAAAGGTAATCGATAAACTCAATGAAGAGGTTGACGAACTAACAAAGTCTTTTGAACGCGCAGCACTAGTTGGTGTGGACTTGAATGAAGAGTTGGCAATCCTCTATAATCTACAGGAGAATCCTCCCGATGAACTGGAGGATGCCGCAGATGCTTTCGATAAATTGTCAGCCCTTACAACATCTGAATCGATTCAGACAAAGATCATTGAAAGAGCAAATGAAGCACACAGGCAAATCAAGGATGCTGTTTCAATTTTCGAGGAACAGGGAATGCCCGACTTTGTAAAACGCCTGAAGGCCCTATTGGAGAAGGTCCCAAAGACCCTGGAGCAAGAATCAAAATATGTGACTGAAGCGCTAGATGTATGTCTCACCTTAGCTAACATCCAAGATGAAATGCTGGGTGTCATTAAGGACATTGCAAAGAAAGACAGAGAAGAATATGAAACGAAAATCAAGGAAGAAAGCAACTACTACTCAACAATTATGCGAGTATATAAGAAGCATCCAGAGGAGTTCAGCAAGCACATTTTCCCAATGACCAAGATGTTGTCAACTGAAGAAAATCTATCTGAAGAAGGGAGACTCGATAAGGCACTCGAGTACTTCAATGAGTTAGAGAAAATGAAAGAAGACTGGATGGATAAAGCGTCTACCATGGACCAATGGCACAAGACGCTTCGAATGTACATGAGTGGATTCAGTGCATCAGCAAGTGCTGATGATAGAGCTAAGTTCATGGAAGATGCAAAGAGAAAAATCAAAGAAACATATAGTCGAGAGGACATAAGCACATATTTGACTTGGGCACTTGAAGAGATTGTTCAGACAATGATGGAGAAAAGAGGATAGGAAAGGAGAATTAGCTGATGGTATCAAACAGCGCAATCAGGCTTGATGATGAAGCAACGAAAGCTGCAGAGGTGTTCGCCATTGGAATTGGAGAGTGCGGTTCAAACATTGTGGGATCGTACCTGAAAACGAGTCGGGATAAGAAATTACCCTCAAGAGTACGAGGATATCTCTTGATGAACACCGACAGGGCAGACCTAACTAAAGTTCGTTCCAAATATGGCATACCAAAAGAGCATACGCTACTCTATGGTGCCAGCGAAATAGGTGTTGGCGGAAGGTTCATGGAGGGCTATAATGCAATCCCAGAATCAAAGGACATTATATTCGACCAATTGAGTAATCTAGGATTCGAAGGAGTTTCAGGCTTCTCAATATTCACGAGTCTTGGCGGAGGCACAGGCTGTGGAGGAACTCCCGCCCTCATTGAGGCCTTGAAACAGAGATTTCAGGAAGAAGAAGGCAGACGTATTTTCGTTTATGTGATAGGAGTCCTGCCGTTCGAAGGACAATCAAGCGAAGCTCTAAACTCAATCTGGGCGGTTAGCAAGCTCCTTCGGGCTCAGCTTCAAGAGCGAGGTGCAGATCTAACCATTCTACTAAGTAACCGCACCATGTTGAAGAGGATTCTTCAATCCAGAAAGACAGATAGTGTCGACTATCTGCAGCGAGAACTCGATGTGGATATAGCAAATATTGATTCTATAGAAACAATGGTTCCTTCAACCCTTGACGAATCGAGCGCCATACAAGAGAGGACAGAACAGGCCTTTGTCGAACTCGTTAATCCGCTTGCAGTTGATGTTATTGAAGCGATGCTATCCCCAGGAGTCTATGAGGCGAACAAAGACGTTTTTCCGACCACAGACCTTGCAGATTATTCTAGAAAACTGGACCCAGTAGTAGTTCCAGCCCTCTATACTGACATCGGTCTTATTCCTGATGCGGGAAGCATGCGCAACCAGCTGAAAGCTATGATAGATTATGCAGTGAAGGAAACCTCTTACGCTGATGTAGGCGAGGAACCGAATGCGGAGAGCGTTTACTATGTGCTCAGTGGTTCCAGACATATCAGCAAAGCTGAGTACGGTATGCACTTGAAGGAGGCACTGGATAAATTCATAGCTCCTGGCGCAGCAATTACTCCCTGTTACGTTCAATACCATGAAGAGAACCCACCCACAAATCTTCTACTGCTACTGGGCCTACCCAAAATCCCAGAACTAGTACAAATAATCAATGAAGCGACACAATTGGTAAATCTCCATAGTGGAGCTTCACCTCTGAAACAGAGCTGGTTCCAGAGGTCCAAGGGAACAACAAGAAAAGAGCTGGTGAATGCAATAGCGGACTTTCGAGAGCTTTTCAGTTACTACATGACACCAGGTTCTGGAGATAATCTCGAGCAGGGTGTGTAAACGAGTGGGCGAGACTTATCAGCTAGAGGACCTTATTGATAGGCTATTGCTGATTGTCACACTGAACTCTACATTAGTTCATTTTCTGATTAGCTCCCAAGTGGAGGGACATTTCGACCCAGATAGAGTTGACTCTCTTACACAGGGTCTCATCAAGACCAGGTCATGGATGGAGGAGGCAACTAAGATGGAGGGAGTTCCTTCCTCGACATCCAATATTATGGCACTAATAGTGAAACGCCTGTCTCAAATAGAAAATCTACTCCCGAGACTCTCAGAGAAGGCGAAGCAGTTAGAGGCTGCCGAAACTCCCGCCCAGGAAATACTATCGCTTCTTGATGATTCATCGAAATTAGCGGTAAAAATGGTACAGGAAGATGAAGATGGACAACAGGTTTCACTCGTTAAATCAGAAGAGGAGATACCTCCAGAACCCTATCGGAGAGTAGACGTGGAAGATGACGAATTTGGACTGATTGGCCAAACTGAGCGCCTGATTAAGCAGTATTCCAAGCGATGCCATGTATTATTGCCAACCTTTTGGCTAGAAGTAATCAGACAGATCCACAAATATCGCTCTGAGTCCCCCTACATTGGCGATGCCATAGAAACCCCAAGCAAAGTGATTGCCAGAATCGTTCGCGGGCTACTGACAGAAGCCCCAGGAGCAAGACTATTGCAGGACCTGTCGAAACAACGGTCACAAGAGAATATTTTGAATGCGACCGAGATGGAGAGGATAGAGCGGGCTGTTGCAAGATACTTCCATGGACTCGAGGGAATCCTCAGCAACAAGGAGCCAAATGTTACCGAGAAAATAAACGAGGCACATTCGGCCTTGGATGGATTCGGTTGGGGAGGGCCAGAACTTGAAAAGCGCCTTATTAAACGAATTCACCAGCGGTGTGAAGAGGCGCTTGATAACGCAGAGTCAGTTACAGATGAATCTAGACAGGTTGTCTATGCAGAAATAACAAAGATGCTCTGCAAGCTGCAACATGCAATACTTGCAGAGCCTAGGCTACGGGAAATACTTGCTCTGATGAAACCATAAAGGTGGGTCATTACTCCTCTTCTTCAGGTTCTTGCTTTGGGAAATATATGTACTCTTCATTTTCCCCCTTGTCTACTACTACCTTGATGATATAGTCCTCTACTGATTTTATCATGAAGGACAGCTCTTTCAGAGCGTCTTCATCCTCTGGACTCAAGTTCAAATAGTCCTTCAGAAATTCCAGTTGGACACCTTCATCGGTTCCACCTAACTCGTCAACCAATTGATCGAATCGCTCACCCATTTCCTTGTCGATCTTCATGTTGGCCTTCTGAATCTCCTCTAACTTCTTAGTATATTTTTTCCACGGCAATAAGGAACACCTAACTATTTGTATCATAGACTACAGATATAAGTGTCTTGACATGCAGAATATACCATTAGATTTATGATAATGGATTTCATTCGGAAGCCGTATTTGATATAAGGGGTTACTTCTCTGAGGTGCTAAAGATACTGGTCCTTGAGGGAAAGAAATGTCCACGCTAGATGTAATGTTGAACCCGAAAGCCGCTGCTGTAGTCGGAGTATCCACAACTAATCCGTTCTCGCCAGGCAATGTAATATTCCGAAAACTGCGCTTCGAAAATCAACTCGATGCATTTCCTATCAACCCGAAGGGTGGTCTTGTAGAGGGGCAAAAGGTCTACAAGTCCATTTCTGAAGCGCCCGAAGGCATTGATCTTGTTGTAATCTCCGTGGCAGCCAAATATGTACCGAGTGTTATGAAGGAGTGCGCTGAGCGCGGAATCAAAGCAGTTATTGTTGTATCAGGGGGTTTTAGCGAAACTGGTGAAGCAGGCGAGAACTTACAAAACGAAATTGTGGAAATTGCAAATAGCAACGATATGACTATGGTCGGTCCCAACTGCATTGGTGTTTTTGTGCCGCGAGTCCTTGATACCTTCTTCCTCCCATCTGAGCGTGTTGCTAGACCACGAGAGGGAAACGTTGCAATAATTTCACAGAGTGGAGGCTGGCTAGTGGAGAGGTTAGAAGAATACGCAGCTAGAGACCTTGGAATTGCAGCCGCGATATCTATAGGTAACGCGGCACAAACCAGAGTAGATGATTTCGTAGAATACTTCGGCAATCGAGATGACATCAGCGTTATTGTAGCGTATATTGAGGGATTCCCAGAAGGAGAGGGAAGAGATTTTGTTGAATCAGCCTCTAGTGTCACAGTAAACAAACCGTTGATAGTGCTGAAGGGTGGAAAATCTGAAGCAGGACACCGTGCAACACAAAGCCACACATCCTCGTTGGCTGGTAGCGCAGAAATTACTTCTGCCGCCTTCAAGCAATATGGAATTCTTGAAGCGATTGATGAGGACGAAGTTATGGCGTATTCTAAGGCTTTCTCATTCAAACTCCAGCAGATGCAGGGTTCAAGAATTGGCTGTCTAACAGTTTCTGGAGGACATGGTGTTATTGCAGTAGATGAGGGGGACCATTACGGGCTGGAATTTCCACAATTCGACAAATCGCAGCGGGATGCCATGCGAGAAGTGATGACACCTTCATATCGGGATATCTCTTCATTCAGAAATCCCTGCGATTTGACAGGCAGCGCATCTGACATTGATTATGAGCGAGTTCTTGACGTCATGTTGAAATTTGATAATATTGATTCAGCCCTGCTCCTGTTGCTCCCTTATGCTCCAGGGATATCACTACAAATCGGAGCTCGCGTGGCTAATGTCGCCAAGAGGTACCAGAAAACGGTTGTTTCGTATGTTCCCTACCTTGGGAAGTACGAAGTCATCATAAGAGGCTTTGAGCTAAACGGTATTCCAGTTGGGGATACCATCGAAGAAGCGGTTCAGATGCTGAATGGTATCCGGAAGAGATCCGAGTTTCTTCAGCGCATGGGAAAGCTACGCGCTGAGAAATAAAACAACTAAGATACGAAACTTCTGATGAATCCCTATAATTTCACTAGTAAGTTGGAAGCTATTTGGCGGGAGAAGCAATTTGACTCGGACAACAAAGGGCCGGGTCTTTAAAATTTGCCAGGATGATGATCAAATCTCGTCGCGGGTCAAAATCGAAATGCTGAATCAGAATTTGATTGAAGTGGAGTGTTCTGCAATGATAATTGACGCGTTGCCGGAATTGTAATCTTGATTGGAATATTGTTACGTGGAACAACCCAGTCATAGCCCTTTGTTTCTACGCTGTTTGTGCCATTCTTGCACCAGTCATGCTGGTCACGAGAGAGAGAAATTGGTGACGGATAACTCATGCCCGGTTCACCACATTACTATACTATCCATAGGTGAAGCATTGCTTACGAAATTGGGAACTAATAGAGGAGGACTATTCATGCGCTAATTCCTGTACTAATTTACTGAGATGCTAAGGTCTAGATGCAAATAACTTGCTGTCGATATTGATTGATTCCAAAGCCTCTCTGAGTTTTCCCGTTATTATTAGCGGACATAACTTGGCCTCTTCAACAGTCTTGCAGCCAGTCAGATACATTGCAGTCTTCAGACTTCCCAAGAATAGCTGCAATTCTGCAATAACATTCTCCGTATCTCCATTGACAGCGGGCTCTAGCAGTGGCAGAGCAACTCCAGCAGAAGATGCACCAATAGCGAGCGATTTTGCGATATCAACTCCCGACCTGATGCCACCCGTGGCAATTATTTCCAGACTCGTCAGCCTATTGACCATTATTACACTGAGAGCAGTAGGAATACCCCAATTCCAAAATTCGACACCAAGCTGAGCCTTTGCTTCGTTTTTTTCCTGCTTTGCTCGATAATACTCCACTGCGGCCCAAGATGTACCACCAAGGCCGCCCACATCTACACCAGACACACCAATAGACTCAAGAATTTCAGCAACACTGCTAGATATGCCCGCTCCTGTTTCCTTTACAATGACCGGAATTTCCACAGCATCAACAATCTTAGAGATTCTTTCGATCACTCCGCTTGAATCACAGTCACCCTCGGGTTGTACTGCCTCCTGTAGAGGATTGAGGTGAATTGCCACTATGTCAGCGTTGACCATTTCAATTGCGTCTAGTGCAGCATTTGCGTGAGTTGCACCAATATTGGCTATAATGGGTACGGTGGGAGCATGCTCTCTTACAACGCGAAATGTATTCTCTAGCTGAGGATCCTCTATTGCTGCTCGTTGGCTCCCGACGCCCATCGGCAATCCAAGCTCTTCTGCAGCTTCTGCCAAACGCCTATTGATATCAAGGGTATCAGGGTGACCTCCAGTCATGCCAGCGATAACTAACGGTGCGTTAGCTCGGAGGCCCATGAAGTTGGTTGTAAGATCGATCTCGCCCCTATCGATTTCTGGTAATGCATTATGAATAAACGAGATATCTTCGAATAAGGAAGATTGTCCAGCTTGAACGTTCTCTTGCAGACAAATCTCAATATGTTCGATTTTCCTCCGTCTGGTTTGATCCGCTTCATCACTTTCTTCTGTAGGAATGCTGCCAGTTCTTCCCTTCGACATGATGATCAACTACGAAATCGAGGTACGAATTTGTAGATAGTACTTTTGGTTGAAGTGTTTGCATATTTACTTGCGCAAGGCGAAGTATTTATGCGTAGATAGAGGTCTTTCAGAACGTGAGAAACATCATGGATGATGAAGATAAGTATCGAGTAGAGGAGCCACGCAAATCGGAAGAGAGGACAGGTTTCCTGAGACCCCTCCCTGAGGCACCAAGGAAGACTTCTTCATCGGGAGAGGCAATTACGACCTTTCTTGGCATAACTATGAGAGAAAGAGTAAGAGACTATCTCGTTCTTTTCATGATACCAGCCTGTGCTGCGCTCATTGATACTTACATCTTCAGTCAAATTGTGATTGATGCTTTACCCGATACGGCAATCTATGTCTTCATGATTCCGATGATTGCTGCTATTCCTGTTGGACTTACAGCAGGAAAGACCAGCGATGCTATGATTGGTTCGCTGCTAACAACGGTATTCTATCTCGTTTTCTTTACACTGTTCCTGGTGACACCAGCTTGGCTAGCACCTGAGGCAGATTTTGGTAGCTTCTTCATTACTGGCTTTGTTGTATCTGCAGGATATGTGTACATTGTTATTATGGCTAATCTTCTAGGCGCATTATTCGGAATAATCATGCGCGAATTTCTTTGAAAATGCAAAAAAAGAGGAAATAATATATGCGGCGGTTTCTCCGGCCGCACACATGAAGCGAATCGCTGTTCTAATAAGCGGACGCGGAACAAACCTTCAAGCACTTATTGACGCAGAATCGCGTGGTGAATTGGCAGGGAAGATAGCCGTCGTCGTGAGTAACAAGAGTAAGGCACAAGGATTGAAACGTGCGAGTAAAGCCGGAATCAAGACTGAAATTGTCACCAAAGTCGATTTTCCACAAAGAGAGGAGCATGATCGCAAGGTCGTAGAAGTCCTTGAATCAAATGGAGTAGACTTGGTTGTATTAGCTGGATATATGCGACTGCTGTCAGAAGCCTTTGTATCATCCTTCGAAAGTAGGATTATCAACGTACACCCTTCGCTGCTTCCTGCATTCAAAGGTTTGAAAGCGCAATGGCAGGCAGTTGAATACGGTGTACGAATTTCCGGCTGTACCACCCACTTTGTCGATTTGAAAATGGATGCTGGTCCGATAATTCTTCAAAAAACCGTCCCCGTGGAAGAGAACGATACTGGAGAAATCCTAGCTAATCGTATTCTCCCATTCGAGCACGAAATCCTCGTCAAATCAGTGAATCTATTCTGTGAGGATAGACTTAGGGTGGCTGGACGAAAAGTCGCTATTGAAAATGGGTGATGCAAAATGTGTGGTGTTCTAGGCATTCTCGGTGACGTGTCACTTGCTAATGCTAGACAGATGCTCCTACTATTAACACATAGGGGACAGGATGCGTCCGGATTGCTTTGGGTTGATGATGACAAATATTCTGTAGCGAAGGCCATGGGCAGCCCCGACCAAATTGAACTACCCCATGTAAAAACATCCACTGTTCTTGGAAGCACGAGATATCCGACCACAGGAAGGCCGGTTGTTTCAAAGGATTATTTGAGAACATTTGTTGGGCCTTTTTCAGCTGAGAATCTGGCTATGACGCATAACGGTAACATTACAAACTTGCATAGTCTCAGTGAGGGGGAATATGATTGTGATTCAGAATTCATGTGTGAAAGACTCAATCATTATCTGAAAATTCATGATAATGATCTTGTGAAGGCAATCCGTTGTCTTGATAAAGATCTAGACGGTGCATATAGCATAGCAGGAGTACATGATGGCAACTTGTTCGCATTTAGAGATCCCAAAGGTTTCAAGCCACTCGCATTCGGTCGTGGAAATGGGCGGGTAATAGTCGCATCTGAAAGCACAGTTCTCGAAATGGGAGGCGTATCTCTTGAGAGAGATATCTATCCAGGCGAGCTAATGATATTCAGCTCGGATACAAAGATGGAATCATACGCCATTTGTCAAAACAAAGCCCATTCACATTGCTTCTTTGAGTATGTTTACTTTGCCCATCCAGCGGCAATTCTGGAGGGCAACCTTGTCTATGATACTAGATTCAGACTCGGGCGCGCACTTGCTCGCAAATTCAAACAAATGCAACTAGAACAACCAGACTATGTGGTTCCTGTGCCTGACACAAGTAGACCTGCAGCCCAAGCACTCGCTGAAGAACTGGACGTGCCGATGCGTGAGATCATTCTCAAGAATCGTTACTTGGGGCGCACATTCATACTTCGTTCACAAAAAGAGCGGGATAATACTGCCAAGGGGAAGTATATCTACCTTAGAGAAAAAGTGAGAGGGAAAAATATCCTGGTTATTGATGATAGCATCGTAAGGGGTACCACTGCCAAAATGATAATATCTGACCTTCATCAAATGGGGGCATCGAAAGTGTACTTTGCAGTCACCTGCCCACCTCAGAGTCATCCCTGTTACTATGGCATTGACATTGCGACAGACAAGGAACTCATTGCTTCTGAATTAGATATTGACGCCATAGCCAGACACATAGGAGCAGACGCTCTCATCTATCAAGATGCAACGGCATTGGAGAACGCTATAGGTTTGACCGACATGTGTACAGCATGTTTAGATGGCGAGTATCCAACTGAACATGCTAGACTGATTCGGCGAAGCCTAGCAGAGAAGGGTGGAAGCGATACAGGAAGAGATTATGAGAGGGCGTTTCAATGAAAATAGGCACTATCGCTAGTCACAGTGCACTCAACATAGTCTCGGGAGCACGGATAGAGGGATTCGAAACGATCCTTTTTTGCCCTCCAGAAAGAAAGGATTTCTACGCTTCTTTTGGATTCGAGAACAGTCTTGCCATAATTGATTCCTTTGATGAAGTGCTAGATATGTCACCCGAGAACATAATTATGGTCCCACATGGTTCCTTTGTTGCTTACATAGGAGCAGAGAAACTCATCAAATCGGAGTTGAAAATATTCGGCAGCAGGAAACTAATGCAATGGGAAGCTGACAGGAATCTAAAATCAAAGCTGCTAAAAAATTCCGGACTCAAAGTTCCTCGTGAATTAATTTCGATCGACGATATTGATTGTCCCGTGATTGCAAAGACTCATGGTGCTGCAGGAGGAAAAGGCTACTTCATCGCCAAGAACAGAGACGATGCATATAGGAATATGCAACCGGGTGTGGAATATGTGTTTCAAGAATATATTGTCGGTACAAAGGTGTTCGTTACTTATTTCCACTCATTAGCAAGAGATAGACTGGAGATTTTTGGTGCAGATATTCGTTATGAAACTGATGCCGATGCAAATCTTAGATTTGATGCGCAGCCCTCCTTTGTTGTTGTCGGAAATATTCCTTTAGTACTAAGAGAGTCCACATTGGCAAGATATTTTGAGATTGGCAAGTCATTCGTAAAGGGTTTCAAAGAGCTTACAGGGGGAGTGATTCCGGGCCCATTTTGCATTGAAACTATTATCGATAGAAATATGGAGATTTACTCGTTCGAATTCAGCGGTAGAATCGTTGCAGGAACCAATATCTGGATGCCATATTCTCCATACTCGTTTATTACTCATCAAGAAAAGATGTGGATGGGTAGAAGGATAGCGAGAGAAATTCGCGAATTACTAGATAAAAATCTACTTGACGAGGCCCTTCTATGAGTCTGAATGAGAATTCAATTACCACAGAATTCCTAGATAGTCCAAAACATCTGATTGAAGACACTCAGGTTTCGTTCAGGATGTAGGTGATGCTTGAAAATGAAATTACCAACAATCGGAATGATTGGCTCGCACAGCGCAGAGGAGATTGCAGCATCGGCAAAGACCCATGGTTTCGAAACAGTTGTGGTTTGCCAACGAGGGAGAGAAAGGTTGTACAAACACTACAACAAGCATCTCTATGATAATTTGATAGTGCTTAACGATTTTGCAGATACGATTCATGATGATGTGCAACAGCAGCTACAAGATCTTGATTGTGTTTGGATTCCGAACAGGTCTTTTTCAGTGTACGTTGGCTATGACGCTATCGAAGAAAAGTTCGACATTCCCCTCTATGGGAATCGATGGATTCTTCGAGTTGAAGAACGAGGCCTACCCAAGGACCAATATTGGCTTCTTGACCAGTCAGGCATAAGAATACCCAAATCCTTCACGCCTTCTCAAATTGATAGACTTGTAATCGTCAAAGTTCAGCAGAAGGATAAACCATTGGAGCGAGCGTTTTTCTATGCCGTATCACCAGAAGATTACGAAGAGAAATCCAATAAAATGATTGACGAAGGCCTCATTTCAGAAATTGATTTGAAACACGCTACAATCGAAGAATTCATTCTTGCACCTCGATTCAATGCTAATTTTCAAGCATATTCCATGAGCGAGCATTTTGGATATTTGGATCTAGTTGGATTCGATGACAGGATTCAAACAAATCTAAGCGGCCTTCTGAATCTCCCTGCAAGGGATCAGCTCAAGATATCTCCGGAGATTACAAATGAAGAGGTAGGGCACAAAGGGATTACAATGCGCGAGAGCAAAAAGCCATTGGTCTACGAAGCTGCAGAAAAACTTCTTGAAGGCGTGAAAGAACATTTTCCACCACAGATGATTGGACTGTTTGCACTGCAAGGTGCCTTGACTCCAGAATCTCAATTCATCGTCTTTGATTTGAGCCCTAGAGTACCGGGTTCGCCTTGTGTTGGACCGACCAGTCCAGAAATGAGGAGACTATCCATCAAATTTCAGTGTGATATTCACTCCCCACTCGATTTGTGCATGTTGGATATTAGGAAGGCCGTATCTGAGCAGCGTTTGAGCGATGCGACCACATAGTTATATGCGACCAAATTAGCCGAATAGTAAAATGCCAAGGAGATGCTTCTCAATATGGATTTGATTCACGAAGGGAAAGTCAAGCGGTTATATCAGGACCCTGATTCCGATGAGCATGTGATTATTGAATTCACAGATCTTGTGACTGCTGGAGATGGGGAAAAAAAAGAAGAAATCAAAGGAAAGGGACAGCTTGCTTGTGATACGAATTCACTATTGCTGAAGTATTTACAGGACAAAGGTATTCCAACTCACTTGACAAAGGAGCTTGATGGCCCCAGATTTCGAGCGCGTAAGCTGGATGTTTTCAAGCTTGAGATTGTTTGCAGAAACAGACCTACGGGCTCCTTCTGCAAGAGATATGGAGAACCGCAATTTGATGCATTTAGTCATCCCTTAGTTGAGTTCTTTCTAAAAGACGATAGTCTTGGCGATCCGTTCATCTCTAAGGAAGCAGTTACAAGACTCGGTATTGCTAAACCGGAGGAAATGGGAATCATCAAATCATTGACGTTGTCCGTGAATTACTATCTTACAGAACTTCTTGCACAAGTAGACCTGGTATTAATTGATTTCAAGCTAGAATTTGGCAGAACTGAGAAGGGCCAAATCTTGTTAGCAGATGAGATTTCTGGAGATACAATGAGAGTATGGGGGCAAGAAGGCGATTCATTGGACAAGGACGTCTTTAGACAGGATAAAGGCAACATCATCGAGGCCTATAGCAAACTCCTCAGGTTTTTAAAAGAAACAAATCCAGACCAAGTGAATACTCGCCCTGAACAGCTGAGTGTTTTTGTTCTACCGAAGGAAGGCATAAAGAATCCTCCAGGAGAAGTTACAAAAAAGGCAATGAAACGTTTGGGATTCGGTCAGGTCAATGATGTTCGAGTTGGAAAAATCTTTCAGATTGAAATCGACTGTCCCGTAACATCTGAAATAGTGAAGGAATTAGATATGATGGGACTGAAGCTGCTATCCAATCCAATTGCTGAGAAAAGAGAAGTGAGGTTTGGTTAGGTGCCCATTGCTGTACTCAGATTCCCGGGAACAAATAACGAACAGGACGTTATCAGATCACTAAAGGCAATTCCAAATTCGGACCCCATATTGGTGCCTAGTCGAGAAGGACCTGAGGGTCTCACGAATGTTGATGGTGTTATTATTCCGGGTGGTTTCAGCTATGGCGATTATCTTAGGGCCGGAGCCATAGCCTCAATCGAGAACATAATGGAGGGAGTAAGGAATGTCGTAGAATCTGACCGTCCAGTTCTAGGGATATGTAATGGATTTCAAATACTAGCGGAAGCAGGACTGCTTCCTGGTGTGTTGCTCCCTAATAGCAGCTCTCACTTCATATGTAAGTGGGTGTATCTACAAGTCGCAGATCGAACTAACATGTATACGGAGGGGCTTGAAAATGCAGTGCTTCGCATACCGATAGCACATTCAGATGGAAATTACTTCTGTAACGATGATGTATTTGGTGGACTGGTAACTGATGGCAGAATACCATTCAGATATTGCGACAAAGACGGAAATCCAGATCAGGCTTCGAATCCAAACGGATCAGTAGGAAATATTGCTGGAGTAATAAATGAAAGGGGGAATGTTCTAGGCCTAATGCCTCATCCAGAGAGAGCATCCAGGGAGATTCTCGGGTCTATTGATGGGAGAGCGATATTGGAGAATTTTGTAAGAGGATGTATGAAGAAATAGGTGAACCATATGCTTTCACACGAAGAATTTGAACATGCAAAGGCAGCTCTTGGAAGAGAACCCACGAAAACAGAGCTCGCCATGCTTGATGTTCTCTGGTCTGAACATTGTTCATACAAAAGCAGCCAGAAATGGTTCCATCTATTCAAGACGGATGGTGAGAATGTCTATCTTGGAACTGGAGAAGGAGCTGGCCTCGTAGACCTAGGTGATGGTTTCCTGCTCGGAGTTGCAATGGAATCACATAATCACCCCAGTCAAATAGACCCATTTAATGGAGCTGCAACAGGAGTGGGAGGCATCATAAGAGATGTTATTTCACAGGGATGCAAAGCCATCGGTCTCATGAATTGCCTTCGTTTTGGGACATTGGAAAAGCCCCGAAATGCGTATCTCTTAGAGCACGTAGTCAGGGGAATTTCGGTATATGGGAATAGTGTAGGGATTCCTACAATCGGGGGAGAAGTACAATTCGATGATTCTTATGACGGCAATTGTCTGGTAAATGTGGTATGTGTGGGAACAGCCAAAGCCGACCGAGTAGTTAGAAGCTCCGCAAAAACACCCGGACATAATCTTGTGCTTTTTGGCTCGACAACCGGAAGAGATGGAATTGCCGGTGTGAGCTTCGCCTCTATTGCTTTCTCTGATAACGAGGAGGAAAATAGAGCAGCAGTTCAAATTGGAGACCCATTAGCAAAGAAAGTGGTTATTGATACACTGGAGGAACTCGTATCTGAGAGATTACTAGATGGCCTTCAGGATTTCGGTGGAGGAGGGCTAACTTCAGCGGCAGGTGAGATGGCATCAAGAGGTGGAACTGGAGTCAAGATTGACATTGATAGAATTCCATTGAGAGAAGCAGGGATGGAATCTCATGAGATAGTGATTTCTGAATCGCAAGAAAGAATGCTTGCCGTGGTAGCTCCTGACAATTTGGAGAGAGTCCTAGAAATTCTCGAAAAGAATGAAACGACTCATGCAGTAATTGGACAGGTTACAGATGACGGAATCTTCACAGTTCTTGAGGATGGCGAAGAAAGAGCAGCGTTACCCATCGAGCTCCTTGTGAAAGGATTTCCGGAACCGGATAGGTCCGTTGCAAATTTACCAACGAGAACAAGAGGCATGGCATGGCTGAAAGAACCAGACGATTACAAGGAATTTCTTCTTGAGTTCTTGGAAGACTTAAATATCTGCGACAGGTCGTGGATTTTTGAGCAGTATGACCAACATGTACAGACCAATACTGTAGTGGATATTGGTGAAAATGCTGGTGTCCTTGAGTTGCCATTAGGGAAATTAGTGGCCTTTTCCACTGACTGTAATTCGTTTTGGTCACTTCTAGATCCCCATAGTGGAGCCGCAAACTCTGCTTGTGAAACCATGAGAAATCTAGTTTGCATGGGCGCTCGTCCAATTCTAATTGCAGATTGTCTCAACTTTGGGAATCCAGAACGTCCAGAATCATATGCACAGTTCGTTGAGGCTGTCAAGGGCCTCGGGCAATTTTCACATGACTTCGATATCCCCGTTGTTGCTGGAAATGTTTCACTCTATAACGAAAGCGAGGAAAAGGGCGAAATTCATCGGATAAATCCCACCCCCCAGATTATGATGGCAGGAGTGTTCGATAATGGAATTCGTCCAATAGTCAGCAATTTGGCTATGCCATGGGCATCACTCTATCTCATTGGCGAAACACATGGGGAACTGAACGGAAGTGCATTTCAGCATCATGTTATTGGCGAAGTCAAAGGTCTTCCTCCCAGATATCGTCCAAAGCAGGAAAAAGTGGCAATGGAAGCAGTACTCGATGCACATAGTAATTCGGTCATAAGATCATGCAATAATGTAGGGAGAGGGGGAATAGCGATTTCATTGATGAAAATGCTATCTCGTAGCGAATATGGCTTCAAAGTGGACCTGGAGGGTACGGATGATGGACAGAAGGGTTTGTCAGAAATCCTATTCTCTGAAACGCCTGGGCGATACATAGCAGAGGTTACTGAGAGTAATCAGGAGCAGTTCCTGGCAATAATGGATAAACACGAGGTTAGCTACTCCGAATTGGGTCTGACTACTCCAAATCCAATTGCCGATTTTGGTGTCTTTAAGGTGCCTGTAGTTGAAGCTAGGCAAAGATATCGGAGAGGAATCAGAAAATACATGTCATAGGATGAGAAGGATGCTGGATGTACTCATTGTTTCGGGAAGCAAGAGCGATAACGAGATTGTCAAGAAAGTAACTGATACTCTCACAGACCTGGGCATTAAATATGTTGCAGAAGTTGCCTCAGCTCATCGAGAACCTGAAAAAGTAAGGAAAATTGTGAAAAGCACAGGTGCTAGTGTTATCATTGCAATAGCGGGCTTGTCGGCAGCCTTGCCCGGCTTCATAGCCTCTCTTACACCTGCGCCTGTTATAGGAGTACCTGTATCAGCTGCACTTGGGGGTCTGGATTCCCTATTATCAATAGCTCAAATGCCAAAGGGGGTTCCTGTAGCTACCGTTGGCATAGATAATGGACAAAACGCAGCACATCTTGCAGCTCGAATTCTGAGAGCAGGAGGCGAATACACGCGTATCCCCCGCACCTATGCAGAGGCAGGAGTGGATGAGAAGGCGATTGAAGAGAGCCTCAAAATTATGGGGGATTATGTTAGAGAATCGTTTCAAGGCAGTCTTGTCGGTCATGATTATGGACACTTCGCAAATACTGTCCAAATCAATGATGATATTTGTCTAGGTATGTCTACTGACGGCGTAGGGAGCAAAGTATTGATTGCTCAGCTAGCAGAGAAGTTTGATACAATTGGAATCGATTGCGTGGCCATGAATGTTAATGACTTGATTTGCATAGGGCTTGATCCGATTGCATTCGTGGATTACCTTGCACTCCATAGCACCTTGCCGGCACCGATTATGGAACAAATTGGTGAAGGCCTCTTAAAGGGCTGTCAGCAATGCGGAATACCAATTCTTGGTGGCGAAACCGCACTATTGCCTGATATAATAAGAGCCGCTCAAGGAGTCGGTATGGATTTGGCAGGCACAGCAGTGGGAATATCACATCCGCATGAACTGATTGATGGTTCAGCAATAATGGTAGGAGATGCGATTCTTGGGATTCAATCCAGTGGATTGCATTCAAACGGTTTTACGCTGGCAAGAAAGGTAATACTCACTGAGTATCGAATGAATCAGCTTCTCCCTTGGGGAGAACGGGTTGATAATGAACTACTTAGACCAACGAAGATATACGTGAATCATATTCGATCATTGAAGGAAAATGGGATAGACCTACGCGGAATAGCTCATATAACTGGAAATGCGTTCAAGAAACTGCTTAGACTGGGTAAGCACCGCTTCAGAATTCAGAGGCTACCTGATATCCCCCCCATTTTTTCTCTCATCCAGAGGATTGGTGACATTAGTAACAGTGAGATGTTTTCAACCTTCAATATGGGTATAGGAATGGTAGTTGTGGTTCCAGATGATGAGAAGGACAACGCTCTTGAAATACTGAGAAAGCATGATGAAACTACCGCAATCGGAGTCGTTGAAGAATCAGTACAGGGTGTCGTAGATATAGAGCCATTTGGGGTGACTCTAGAATGACCACAGTGCTCTTGGTTGGAAGTGGCGCACGAGAGCATGCCATTGCATTGGCACTATCACGCAGCGGAGTTGATATTCGAGCACATATGCACCGCAACAATCCAGGAATTGCCTCCTTGGCTGCGAAGACAACTATTGGCGATATTACCGATTATAGAAGCCTGAGCGATATTTCCGGGGTTGATTATGCAATAATAGGTCCTGAGTCTCCAATCGAACGAGGGCTAGCTAATTATTTGGAACGACATGATGTTCCCTGTGTGGCGCCGCGTCAAGAAGCAGCGCGAATCGAAACCAGCAAGTCATTTGCACGCAGAGTCTTGGATAAAGTAGCATCTGACGCGAATCCTAGATACAAGATCGTCAACAGCATTGATGAGATGAGAGAATTCGAAAGGGAGCTGAATCTCGAAGACTTAGTTGTAAAGCCAGATGGGTTAACTGGCGGGAAAGGAGTCAAGATATATAGCGAGCACTTCTCCTCACGCGACCAATTAGAGGATTATGCAATAACACATCTCAAACAAAGAGGCGTTGTCTTATTAGAAGAACGACTAGAAGGAACAGAGTTTACTGTTCAGTGTTTTGTGGATGGGAATAAGCTTGAACCAATGCCGCTTGTTAGAGATTACAAGAGAGCATATGACTCAGATAGTGGATCCAATACGGGTTCCATGGGCGCATACTCTTGTCCAGACCATGGCCTGAATTTTGTTTCTGGAAACGACATGGCAAAAGCATTGGAAATCATGAAATCTACAGTCGAAGGCGTAAGAAAACAGACTACCTATAAATACAAAGGAATTCTCTATGGTCAATTTATGAAGACAAATGGCGGGTTAAAGGTGATTGAATTCAACGCACGGTTTGGAGACCCAGAGGCAATCAATGTGTTGTCAATCCTAGACTGTTCATTAGATGAAATCTGCCAAGGCATAATTCTAGGCGATGTTCCCGAACCCCAGTTCCTGAACAAAGCAACAGTGTGCGTATATGTTGTTCCAGACGGGTACCCAGGTCCCTCGGCAACATCAGATTCGCCCATCACTATAGGTGATGAAATTTCAAGCATATTGCATTATGCGTCCGTGTATGAGGAGCAAGGCAAGGTCTTCACAACCAGCAGTCGATCTCTGGCGGTATGCGGTGTTGGGGATACAATAAGTGAGGCAAGACAAATGGCATATAATGACATCAGAAAAGTTAGTGGGAATATTCGTTATCGGTCAGATATTGCTCAAGGTGTAGAATAGAAAGGACGTCAAAGATCACAGTTGGTAGAATTAGAGGTAATGCTTAGCCAAATTTGCATCAAAGGGGAAAAGATGGAATGAATCAGGAACGTATCCTCATTGTCGATTATGGAGGACAGTATACACATCTTATCTCGAGACGCTGCAGAGAATTAGGAGTTTATGCCGAAATCGTACCACAAAATGCGGTTTTCAAGGAGTCTCTATTAGGTGGCGTAAGGGGAGTGATACTCTCAGGTGGACCTCGTACAGTGAGCGAGTCGGATCTGAGCGAGCCATTTGACACGAACCAAGAAACTCTCAGAGAACAGGGTATCGGTGTCTTGGGAATCTGTTTTGGACATCAGCTCCTAGCGAAGAAATTAGGGGCAAATATTGATGAGGGGGAAAATCCCGAGTACGGACAAACGGAGATTACTCTCAGCGGAAATCCTTCCATTTTACATGGTCTCGAAAAAGCACAGCATGTCTGGATGAGTCATAGTGACCAGGTGTCAAACCCCCCAGATACAATGCAAGTTCTTGCGACAAGTAATGAAGGCCATGTCGCTGCTTTTGCTTCATCTGATAGTAGAGTCTTTGGCGTTCAATTTCATCCCGAAGTAGCACATACCCCGAATGGTATGACAGTGCTTGATGCATTTCTAAGAGATGTTTGTGGCTATCAGCACAAATGGATGCCAGAAGACCAGATACAGGAAATAACCAAACAGCTAACTGAAGAAATCGGGAAAGAGAAAGTCATCATGGGTACATCCGGAGGTGTAGATTCCACAGTTGCGGCAGTTTTACTTCAGCACGCAATTGGAAACCGGCTATTCTGTGTCTTTGTAGATAACGGTCTTCTGAGATTCGGAGAAAGAGAAGAAGTTGAAAGCGCGTTTCAGTCAATGGGTTTTGAGAACTTCATCACAGTCGATGCTGCAGATGAATTTCTGAAGAATCTTGATGGAATAATTGACCCAGAGGAAAAAAGACGAATTATAGCGGACACATTCATAGAGGTATTTGAGCGAACAGCAGAACAATTGCGGGAAGAATATGGCGATTTCGCCTTCTTGGGTCAAGGTACGATTTATCCAGATAGAGTAGAGAGTGCGGCCACTGGCTCAGCTACTGCTGTGATAAAGAGTCATCACAATGTGAAACTTCCAGATTGGATACGTCTTTCCGTTGTAGAACCCCTGAAGCATTTCTATAAGGATGAAGTCAGAGCTGTAGGTGAAGAACTTGGGATTCCCAGTGAAATGATATCTCGCCAACCTTTCCCAGGACCATCGTTGGCAATCAGAATTGGAGGTCCAGTTACTAAGAACCAGCTTACAATCCTAAGGCAGGCTGATAGAATCCTTCAGGAGGAAGTTAGAAGAGATTCCATTTATCCGAGAATATGGCAGTCGTTCTGCGTTCTAATACCAATACGGTCTGTGGGCGTGATGGGGGATGAAAGAACATATGACCAAGCAGTTGTATTGAGAATTGTAGAAAGCCGAGATGCTATGACCGCGTCTGTATCCCGACCAAACTGGGATAATCTGCTTAGAATTGCATCGAGGATTGCCAACGAAGTTGAGGGGGTAAATCGAGTTGTATACGATATAACCTCAAAACCGCCCGGAACAATCGAGTGGTATTAGCTTGCTTAGCGTGCACTAATATGCGCATGCACATTTCTGCCTTTCCATAGAATACAAATAGACATCTACAAAAAGAAACTCACCACCATGAGTGCAAGATTGGCCTATCCCTATAGTGATGCCTTACTTCAGTATGAGTTCAAGAAATCCCATCCTCTCAAACCCGAACGACTCGCATTCACATATGAATTATCTAAGATACTTGGTCTAGTTGACCACGTAGATGTGATTGAACCATCAATAGCAACCAGAGAAGAACTTGAACTCTTTCATAGTCCAGACTATATAGACGCTGTACTGGCATGTGAGCAGAATATGTGTACTGACATCCGACATGGATTGGGAACCTCGGATAATCCTATTTTTCCGAAAATCTATGAGGCATCAGCAAGGTATGTAGGGGCAACTATTGATGGGATGAAAAGAATTCTTGAAGGAGCGTCAAACGCATTTGTCATTTCGGGGGGCCTCCATCATGCACAAAGAACAGAAGCATCAGGATTCTGTGTGTTTAATGATGTCGCAATTGCAATCAAGATGCTCCAGAAGAAACGGAAGAGCAAAGTCCTCTATGTCGATATTGATGCTCATCATGGAGATGGCGTGCAGAACGCATTCTATAGGTCAAAGGAAGTTCTCACAATTTCCATGCACCAATCCGGAAAAACGCTCTTCCCGGGTACAGGTCATGTGTTCGAAAAAGGGGGTGGAGAGGGGATTGGCTACTCTGTAAATGTCCCAGTTATTCCAGGGGCATCCAGCGCTGAAATGATTGATGTCCTGAACGAAATCATTGTTCCGCTGTTTGAGTCTTTCTCGCCTGACCTATTAGTAACGCAACTAGGTGTAGATGGTCATTTTCTGGATCCATTAGCCCATCTTTCATATTCTAGCCATGGGTACGAGAGAGTGATATCGAAGCTAAGGAACATGGCAGCTGATATCTGTAGTCTAGGATGGTTGGCAGTTGGCGGAGGGGGTTATGACCCAGTAAATGTTGCACGTCTATGGTCGTTGTTTCTAGCTGTAATGCTTGATGAAGATATCCCACAAAGATTGCCTGAGGAATTCAAGACGCTCTGCAATGATGCTGGGTATACAAGATTCCCTGAAGGAATGCGTGATGAATCAGAAGTTGTTCAGCAGTATTTTTCACGTGATGATGTGGCACTAGATTTAGAGCGTTCAATCAGAAGGGTGAAGGAACTGATATTCCCCTATCATGGCTTGGCCTAGATCGTTTCGGAGTCATTCTCCAAACGCAAATCTATCCATTTCCTAACCATTTTTGTTACAAGTTCGGAAGCGGCGGCCATTACGATTTTGTCTGCATCCTCTGAAAGAAGTGATGTGGGGTCAACACCCGACCGCGCAATCCTCAACAATGATGGGTAACAAAGGAAACCAAGTCCTTGAATAATCTCCTGAGAATCCTCACCATGAATGTCGATTTCTTTACCCAAAGCTTCAGCCGGGTCTCTCTTCGAATCAGCATCAAGTAAGTCTTCAAGAACCGCCCTTGAACCGGTTATTGTAACATCTGGCTCTATGCATTCATCAAATACATCTGCCTCACTTGAATAAAAAACGAGAGAAACTTCTTCTCCATCATCCGTGATGAAGCATATTGTGATATCAACATATGACGGGTCAGTGCTCTGCATATAGTTGTCGAAATCCTCCTCAGTCAATTTATGGAGCCGCCTTGCCTTCTCCAAACTGACTTTCAATGCCGCCCGGCTACCATCGACTACAGGCCCTAGGTATTCCATAAGCATGTACTCGTTGTCGTTTATGCCATTTGCGAGTGTATTCAAGAGTTGTGCTAGATACTTCTTTCTTGGTTCATTCAAGGCAATCACTATAAATTGCGCCAGTTTGCTTTTAGAGATACTGCCAACAACATGAAACAGCAAAGAAAGAAAAGCACGAACTGCATCATAATGGATAGTGTCTTTCAATGACTACCGATATTCATACTGTTCTTGGGTCAAATCGAATGACGACTAAACAGGTAGATGAAATGAATTTGGCTCGTCATACCGATGTATTAGTAGATAGAATGGATACATTTGGTATTGACAGGGCTCTTTTGACCCCAATTGACCCAAATCAGGGCAATGAACTTTATCTAACTGCTGCTGATATCTATCCGGATAGGCTATTTTCCGCTTGTACTCTTATTCCCAGGCCTATTGAAACAGCAAGAGTGAAACTAAGAAGCTATGTAGACAGAGGATGCCTTGCATTGGTTTTAGATGAAGACCTCTATTATCCTGATGATCCAGCAACCCACGCACTCCTTCGTACAGCTATTCAGGAGGATTTGGTGATATATTTCAGGTCCTGCAAGTTGGCTGAAACAAGGAGTTTCATCGAAAGTTCTGCTAACGTATACCCTGAAGCAAAATTTGTGATACTAGAGATGGGTGGACTCTTTGGATTCCCTAATCTTATTCCTTTGCTTTCAAAACCAAATATATGGTTAGAAACATCGATCACTCTGGTAAAACTTGTGGAATCTCCGCTTCGTGTTTTTTTGGATGCATTGATTCAGGACATGGGAGTGAACAAACTGGTTCTAGGGTCCGGCCACCATACAGAATACCCCGATATGCAGGCGGCTTTGAACATGATGGACCTAAATTATGAACAGAACAGAATTCTCACCAAGGAGAATGCATGGGTAATATTAGGTTTGAGATTTTCATAATATGTACCAATCAGCTAAGGTCCAATATTGCTTTGTGAATGTGTTGTTCAAGTTCATCTTCTCTTGGAATCCCGATTATTCTTGTTGCACCGATGATAGTGGTTGGAAGCGCCATGATTCTTTTTTCCTCTAGTATGCTGGGCTTATCATCGATATTGACTTCAATGACATGAAGGTGCAGTCCATCCATGGATGACTTCTCGGCTGCCTGCCTAGCTACATGCAAAGCCTGCTCGCAGAATAGACACTGATTACTTGTATAAACTGTCACATCAGTGGATGCTTCCATATTGACATTAGATCCATAAGTACCGCTAGTCTTGTTTTCGGTATATCTTTCCATGTGCATCTTCTTCATTCCTCTTTGTTGTCAGGTCTCTTTGAAGGCAGGACAATGTGACGAAGCAATTCAGGGTTCATTTGCGAGTGCGTCATTCTGCAAAGGCAGGAGGTTTAAGCCGGATTTCACTTCTAATCCGGTCAATTGCTCTCAGAGGTATTGCTTCCCAACTAGACGATGCGTTTGGACGCTTATCACGCTCCACTATAACCATGGGCCCATCGCTGCTATCAATCCAAAGTTTCTTGACCCGTCCTATGGGATAACCTCTGAAGTCAGTTACGATTTTGTTTTTCAGTAGCCATTTCATCTCATCAGTCGTCATTGCTTGTCGGAATGAAGAACACGATAATCATTGATAGGGATGTGTACAACGGCTGTAACATTCACTCTTGGGAATCTTATCATTGAGACTCCGATTCATCCTCAGTTTCATAACCCCAATCAACAATGACATCATCGCTACTTGGAATCAGAGACCCTCCAATACAATAGCCAGTGGCACCCATAAGAAGTCCAACAATATTTAGAACTCCGCCTATGACGATATAAAGCCGTGAATCGCTGATTTGTTTGAGGGACAATTCAACGTTAGATGCCCCCTCAATACGCTCTACTCGAATAGTATATGCTCCGGTCTGCAAATCCACAATCTCTCTATATTCATAAGTTAAAGGATCAACACCAGGCATTTTATCGGAGAGGGTCATTGTGATATTCACGAACTGGATTAACTGAGTATCATTATTCTTGATGCTAATGTCCACTATCACACTACCATTAGTTTCGGGCCGCACCGTGGTGGTTATCTCGAGTTGGGGGTAATATCCGCTTTCCTCCCAAATATCAAATGCACTGGTATCCCCTTGATTCGAAATATAACTAGTATAATGATACGGAGCTAGAAGCACAATAGCTCCACCAAGAAGTAAAACGAAAGCGCCTCCAAAATAGAAAAGTGCCTTCTTATTGAACCATGAACCTCTCATCATACTACACTAATTGTGGATTTCCATTTGATAATATAGATGTAACGAACTAAGCGTTCTACCAACTGAAGAGTGCCCTGCAAATTCATCCTTATGGGTAAGAGAATCAACCCTTCAATGTTGATGACATCACTTACGAGTTTTGCTGATGTAGTGGAGGAAGAGTCCAATCTTTGTCTAGGTTGAATAAGATCGAGGTACTTCAGGTGTCATGTACTGAATTGAAATGCAAGTCTGAGTGGTTTATATTATCTATGCATGACAGACTATAGTAGCAATTTTGTCTGTGGAGCAAAGATGGGGGATATGAATGATTTCCAGACGGAAGAGACAGACTGGATTATCTCCTTTGATACCGAAGAATCATTTCGCTTCTATGTCATTTTTCCGAGAGAAACCACTAATCGAGTGGGATTTTACTAGTGCTGTATTGTTTACATCATATGATATTCATAGAAGTTCAGATTTTTGGATTGATTCTATTCTCAGGAGAGGAATGACACTAAAAGAAGGCCTTGTTGAGTTGGGCTTCAAAAAATCAAATACTCTGGTGGCTGATACAGGAGTCTTCGAAATTGAAGCACGAAAATCGGGGATAGCTAGAAGACTTGGCATCACTCCAGATATAGAATTGTCAATCGAGCAAATATTCGAGGCGTATGAAATTTCTGGGGCGGATTATTTTGTATCACCAGATGAAATCATACTACCGACGGATGATATCATTACTACAAGAGTAAAGGTAGAGAAGATAAAGAGTAATATGCTCTCGTTCTTGAAGCAATTTCCCGCTAAGAAAGCAATTGGCGTTATTCAAGGCAATTCCAGATCAGTTATCTCTGAAATATATGACTTCTATAGGTCACATAACTTGAAGATTTTTGCCGCCGGAGGAATAATTCCGCTTTACAAATACGACAAAGAATTATTCAAAAGAACTCTGAGATACATTCGTCAGATTACTAACGGTTTTTGGTTGCATACCTTCGGGCTACCGATGATTAAGCTCCTTCCGTTTTACTTGGGGATAGTTGGAATGGATAGTGTCGATACTTCCATGCTGCTCTATCTCACAGCTAGAAGACGATATCTTCAAGGCATACGTGCTTTGCAAGTGCGCATAGCCAAATTTGATGAATGCAGTTGTAGAGGATGTAGATTACTCAAGACTAAACTGCACCCTCGTTCCATTGATTTCTTCACGGCGTTATATATACATAATCTAACTGAAGCTACTAAGATCAGCAAGAACCCCATGGCATTCATATCATCTTCTTCAGACAGGAAGGACTCAAAGGGCGCGAAAGAACATAAACCAACGGAACCGTTCGAGTCACATGATTCTGGCAAAATCTACAAAGACCCGAACGGGAGAACTGCATCTGACATCTTTGTGGAAACAAAAGGCGGCTGAGGGGAATTACTATTTGAGTGGAGGAATCCTCTAAGGTGAGGCTCTTCTGAATTTCTCCACAGCCTTCCTGATACCTATTGTGACTGTGACCGTCAATTTTAAGTAGTCAGGAACTTGCGGAAGTCATGAACTTGCAAAGGGAGCAATCCAGCTATGGTATACTTCGAACTCATGCTAATTCCATTCGCGGTAATTGTCGTAATATTTGTCATCTTCTGGATCGTACAAGAGGGGACTAAGTGGCAAAAACACCCCTATCTCGGCGTATTTGCGAGATTTATTCAAGCATCGCCTGCTAGGGCATTCTTCACATTTCTCGTGCTAACCATAGCAATCGTACCTTCCACCCTAGGTTTGATGATGGGAGTATGGCTAGATATTTTCGCTGCAGGCAATACCCCCTCAAACACAACCCCCGTCGTAAATACTCTATTGCTGATGTTTCTGATGCTTGCTGGGATGATACCTGTTCTATGGGGTAGCTTCGGAACGTGGAGACAATCAGTTAGAAGCGCAGCTGATGTCAGAGTTAGAACAACCCAAGAATAGCATAACCTCACCAGTGGCGGGCATAAGGTTATCACCTTGCATCCGCCCTCATAATTGGGTGAGTTGAATATGCAGGGAAAAGCCGTTCAGATAACACCAGAAATTTATACCATTATTGGAGGCAAATTCCCATTATGCAATTCGGTTCTTGTTATTTCTGACCAAGTGTCGATAATTGACCCTGGATGCCGCTTGGAAGATTTGAGGACATTCTTGCATACAAAGAATCTTGAGCAGAATGATATCGATAATATTGTGCTATCCCACATTCATCCCGATCATATCACTCATGCAGCACGTTTGAAAAGAGTGAGTGACTGCAAGATATGGGCGAATGAAATCACAGCTCCTCTATTTGATGATAAAGAGAAGATGAAGAACTTCTTGGGTTTTCACCCAGGACACAAAATCCGCCCATTTTGGGAAGCGATGGTAAACAATAAGATGTACGGGGCACTCGATGAATCAGAAGTAGACTACATCCTTGCTGATCGTGAAAGATTTTCGTTAGGCGGAATCGAAGGTACGACTTTGTTTACTCCGGGACATACGCCTGACCATATGTGCATTGAATTTGCTGAATCTAATTACATATTTGGAGCAGACATCGATTGCACTGACTTCGGACCGTACTATGGTCATCCAAACTCTTCAATCGAGGATTTCAAGAGGTCAATCTCACTCGTCATGTCGAAAAGCTATGAGGGGCTTATCAGTGGGCATCTTCTTGAGCCCATTGTTAGAGATCATGTTTCTGCACTGAAGTCATATCGAATGCATTTTGATTTGAGGGAAGACTTCATCCTAATGCGAATAAGCAAAGGAGCTCGTTCTATAGATGAAATAATGGAGGAACCCATCATCTACAAGTCGCTATCAGACTTTGTACTCCTTCAGTTTGAGAGATGGATGGTTGAACACCACTTGAACTCGCTAATTCAGAAGGAATTGGTTCGAAATGATAATGGAATCTATAGGACAATCAGAGCATAATCAAAGTCCATTTCTACACACAGACAACATCTCAATCCTTATTAATTAACTATATTAAATCAGAGCTGCCATTCACCATTGGGAAATGAATAACATGGTTGAATCAAAAACTAGTAACAGACTAATCCATGAGAAGAGCCCGTACCTCTTGCAGCATGCCCATAACCCAGTAGATTGGTACCCATGGGGTAAAGAAGCATTTTTTAAAGCAAGAGAAGAAAACAAACCGATTTTCTTGTCTATTGGGTACTCGACTTGCCATTGGTGTCATGTAATGGAAAAAGAGTCCTTTGAGGATGAACAAGTGGCTGATTTGATGAATCAAGCCTTTGTAAATATCAAGGTTGACAGAGAGGAACGACCTGATATCGACAAAACGTATATGCAAGTAGCTCAGATGATTACTGGTCGTGGAGGATGGCCTCTCACAATTATTATGACTCCTGATAAGGAACCCTTCTTCGCTTCAACATATATCCCCAAGAAAGGTAGATTCAACCAGATAGGGATGCTGGATTTAATACCACAAATTCGGAAACTTTGGGAAGATGACCAAGCAAGAATATCCGATGTCACAAATAAGATCAAGCAAGCACTGAATCAGAAACCATCAACCATGGAAGAAAGAAGCCTAGACCGCTCAACAATTGATGATGCATTTCACGTATATTCACAGCGATTCGATGATGAAAACGGCGGGTTCGGAAGGGCCCCAAAATTCCCATCCCCACATAATCTGATTTTCTTGCTGAGGTACTGGAGAAGAAGCAAAGACCAGTGGGCGCTACATATGGTGGAAAAGACATTGGACAAAATGAGACTTGGCGGAATTTTCGACCATATAGGGTACGGTTTCCATAGATACTCAACTGATGCACAATGGCTACTCCCGCATTTCGAGAAAATGCTTTACGATCAGGCGATGCACATCATGGCATACACGGAGGCATATCAAGCCACTAAGAATCAGAACTACGCCGAGACTGCACACGAAATCATAGAATATCTTCAGAGAGATATGATGGACGAAGGAGGAGCATTTTATTCAGCAGAAGACGCTGACAGCGAAGGAGAAGAGGGTAAGTTCTATATCTGGACTAAGCAAGAAATTGAGAATGCACTATCAGATGAAGAATCACTACTCTTTGCTAAGGCATACAATATCTCTAAAGACGGAAATTTCAGAGATGAAGCCACACACAAGAGGACAGTGGCTAACATCCCTCATTTGCTTCATGATGAAGAGAAAATTGCAGAACAGCTTGGATTGGACTTTGACAGCTACGTTGCGCTGATGGACAGAATAAGAATCAAGCTCCTTGAAACGAGAGAGAAGCGGATACGACCACATTTGGATGATAAGATTCTGACTGATTGGAACGGACTTGTCATTGCGGCACTCGCGAAGGCAGGCCACGTTATTGGTGTTCCTCATTATGTGACTCAAGCGGAAAAGGCACTAGATTTCATACTATCGAGAATGAGAAGGGATGGAGAACAATTACTTCATAGATATCGGGATAATGAGGCTGATGTAGACGCTTTCTTAGATGACTATGCGTTCCTAATTTGGGGAATAATCGAGCTGTATGAAAGTACATTCAAGACGAAATACCTGCAACTTGCTTTAGAATTGGCGAAAGAAATGATAGAGAAATTTCTAGATGAGGAGCAAGGAGCCTTCTTTTTTTCCAGCCATGATTCGGAGGAACTGCTAACGCGCAATAAAGACGGCTATGATGGAGCGATTCCGTCGGGCAACTCTGCTGCGGTTTTAGATCTGGTAAGACTTTCACGATTGACAGGTGATACTAGTCTAGAAGATATTGCAGAACAAACCATCAGAAGCTTTGGAGTTAGCATCAGCAATAGCGGAGCAGGATTTTCTTGGATGCTGACCGCATTGGATTATTTGCTTGGCCCGTCATTTGAAATCGTAATCGCCGGCAGCAAATTTGATGAACAAACTGAGAAAATGATTGATGCCTTAAGAAACCACTATATCCCTACTAAAGTTGTCATATACAAGCCGGGGCGAGAAATAGATAATGAAATTGCGGCCCTTGCTCCGTATACAAAATATTATGATGTGGTGGAGGGAAAGGCAACTGCCCATGTCTGTGTTGAACATAACTGCAAGCTTCCAACCAATGATGTATCCAAGATGATTGAGCTTCTTAACTCTGAAGAGACACCAACAAAATAGTTGAAAAGAACGCGCCATCCCATACTCTTATTTTCGGCCGGTTTTCGTGCAGTAGTGCCACTAAATTAAACGGGGTATAGGCATTATGAAGAATCTCCGATTGAAAACACGATGTGTGTCTGTATTCGTTCTATTCCTTGCCATTGCACCCCTAATATCACTTCATATCCCTAGTGTTTCAGACAGGTTTGTTCAAGATGCCAGTCCGCGCACAGCCCAAGACTCAATCGAGATATTTCATGAGGGTGCTGTGAATGAGATTCGGGTTGTTGAATACGCATCTTTTGAGGATGCGATTAGTGCACTTGAAACTGGAGAAGTAGACGTATTCGGACATAGATTGAATCGCAGCCATTACGAAATGCTTGGGAGCTATTCTGCAATTGAGACTCAATGGGCATTCGATACCAGCTCATATCTGCTTGCACTCAATGCCAATCACTATCCACTTGCTAACCACCATCTAAGACAAGCAATCGCATATAGTATTGATAAGACCACTATCGTTCAATCGGCGATGAATGGAACGGCTGATGAAATGGACTTCCTGCTTCCTCTATGCAATGAATACTCTCCTGAAGAGGCATACGGAGGGGTCTATTACTCGAACAATCTGGATGAAGCATTCAATTCACTGGCAGAAGCTGGAATGCTAGACGTTGATGACGATGGAATTGTTGAAGCACCAAACGGGTCAGAGATTGTCTTCGACATTTGGTATCCATTCGATACTCCTGGAATGAATGAAACCGCAACAATTCTTGCTTCGAATCTTCTTTCTATAGGCTTGAACACAACACTGACTGCTCTAAATTCCTCGACAATTCAAAACGAAATAGCAAGTCACAATAGCACATACAGTTTGGCTCTATATCAGCAAGATCTCCCACGTTATGGTTTTGCTTGGGCTGCAACAACCTTTCACAGTAGCAACATCGATGAATTTGGTGAAAACATCGCCAATATAGATGACCCCCAATTAAATAATCTAGCAGAGGACTATCTTGATGCAGTTACGATTGAAACGGCACTTGATATTGGCATGGAGGCAATGATGACAATTCGTGACTTGAGCCCTGTAATACCACTTTTTGCTAACAGGTGGCTTTCTGTGTTTTCACAGGCGAATTTTCAAGGCTGGGTAAATGATACTCGAGAAGGATCATTTGGACTATGGAATGCAATAAGTGTGACAGCAAAGGACTCGAGCAATCGACCTTTGGTTGTGGCAGTACTGCCAAGTTTCTTCAACGACTTCTTCCAAGGTCCAAATCCCTTCGCAGGGAATATTCCAGTGGATAGTTCATGGTTGGTTGGCTATCGATTCAATCCATATCTGTTGGTATTTGATACGCCTCTTGCTTCTAGACCGGATGGCTCAGCTGTCCCTCGTCATGCCACTTCTTGGGAAATCGATTTCTTGGGAACGGTACCAGACTTGACAAGAAACCAATCACGCTCAACGTATTATTGCGATCCTAACGCAAACTGGACAGATGGAGCTGGAATGAACGCACAAGACTACCGATTTACGTTCGAATACTATTCTAACAAGTCGCTGACCAGTTATGCACAAGATATTGCACGTGTAAAAGTTACGGGCGACTATGTGGCCGGAGTCGATTACGAAGTTCATGATGCCTTTTCATTCAGGTACCTGGGAGTATTGCCAATTCTTGCAGAACACATATGGACTGGTAGAGACCCTTATTCTTGGCAACCGGATATCGCCGATATGATTGGTTCTGGCCCATATTTGTTTTCTCAGTTTGAGGTTGGTTCATCTCTAAGTTTGCAGAGGAATCCCAATTACTATCCCGAGGTAGATACTCAGCCCCCAACTCTGCGGACCCTAACAATAGTGCCTGATGATCCTATTCCTGCAGAGTCAGTGGTATTTCGTGCGTTCGCAGACGATAGAAGCAAAATAACCAATGTAAGGTTGTCATATATCTATCGGGTGGGCAACATAAACTTCACAGGAAGTCAACTGATGACTTTGCAGCCTTCTGGGTATGAAGCAACAATCCCAGCCCGTGTAACCGCTGATTCTGTAATATGGGAGATTTCTGCAACAGACGCTTGGAATAATCAAGCAGTCATTGCGTCGGGATCCTATTCGAGGAATCCAACTACCACTGGCAATGGCATAGATATGAGCAGCTTGATATTCGCTGGAGGTATAGCTGGAGTAATCTTCCTGACAGTGGCTATTGTTGTTTTTAGACGGAAGAGATGAATAGTTTATTGAGTCGGTTTCTTGAAAATGTAATACCAAATGCCAGCCACAATAAACACGACAATTATGCCCCCAATGGCAATATAGGGAGCCATTGCTGACAAGGGGCTTGAAGGCCAAATTTTCGAGATTTCATTGCCTGCCTCCAGCCATGCATCTGCTGTTTGGTCAAGATAGTCTGAAATTACACTCAAGTCATCCGAATATGATTCAAGAGATGATTCCAAGTTTCCCGTTGAATTGAATTCTGCTGAGATATCTGCAAATGTTGAGGAAACAAGTCCATCTATCCTACTTACATTTCCGGGATATATCAGAGTGGAATTGCTCGATAATGCAGACATGGAAAAAACTGCTTCTGCAGATGAGGCGGAAAAATCAGTTTCATCGATTTGCGGTATTATTTTTGGAAGAGCTTGAGCTGCCGTCCTAAATGATAGATACTGTAGGGTCAATGAGCTTTCTATTCCAATCCCCATGAAGACCAAAGCTGCTGCTTTGAATGCGTGTTCATTTTCCAAACCATCGAAAATGGTTAGAAATTCACGAATACTGCTTGGAGCCAAATCTTCACTCATTTTTCTAAATGCACCTTCTCCAAAACTCCAAAGGAAGGCACTAGAGCTGCTAGGGGCATAAGAGGAACCTACACCCAGGAGTTTATCGCGAATTGCGGGTGCGAGCGAATCTGAGATGTCTTGATCCGGTTCGGGGCCAGGTTGCAATAGTTCGCTGATATAGTACCTACTGCTCCACGCCGTTGACAATTGTGAATATGATATTGTAGTATAGTTTCCACGGCCATTATCAGGGTAACCATATTGATCCCCAAACGAGCCTACTCCGGGGTCAATAATCGTAGCTGTACCCTCAGTGTTGTTGTATCCAACAATCAGTATAGCATGTCCCCCGCCGCTGAGCCCTCTCTCACGCAAATAATCATAATCCGCAGTAGGGAGCCACATCGGGTCCACACTAACGAGAAGAGGATATCCTTGATCAATTGTATTTCTCATCAATGCGAGCGCGTCAGTTTGTCCAGAGATCCTTCCGACATTAATTCCCTCATTCTCCCATAATTGCTGTGCGTGGTCTCCACCAGGAAGATTCTCTCCAACATAGACGGTGTAATTAACTCCGTATAGCTCAGAGAGAAACTGTGTTGGCTCGACTTGTTTGTAGATGACACCGGGGTAAGTGAGCAGACTATCGTTGTATTTGTAATATGCATAGGAGAAGCCAACAGTCGTAGCAGCAAATACCGCAGCAAGGTCTAGGTCTACCCCGATATACTGAAGTGCACTAGATGTAGCGGCCCAATTGCAGAAGCCATTAATCTCTTGCCAAACAAATGGTACATCTTCAAGTGTTGCAGATTGAGAGGGTGCAAACGCTGACTGAGGATAGTGCATTCCAATCATCATGCCTGTGGTCATTGGGAACACGAGCATCATCATGACGAAAAGGATAGAGTTTGAAATAATCCTCATATGGCAATCAACAAGATAATTCGTGGTTCAGACGTCATAAGCCTAGCGATTCGGGAGGACAACTACCGAACAAGAATCTTTATTGTCATATCATGCTGGCAGAGTGACGTGCCTAAGAAGGTTCCAACTAGATGAATTATCATTTGATATTGACAAGAAAATGCAACCTGAACTGCGTCTATTGTCATGGTGGGGAGTATGAAGGCGCTGATACAGAAATTAAATATCCATTGGGGGATCTTATGGAGTTTCTATCGCTTGATCCGGACCCACAATTGATGTTTTATGGTGGCGAACCAACACTTAGGCCTCGGCTTCTTGAAGATATCATGAGAAAAATTCCTGATTCTCGTTTCATGCTTCAAACAAATGCAACACATCTTGACGAGATATCTCCCGAGTATGTGAGGAAATTTCATTCCATTTTGGTTTCAGTTGATGGCAAAAGATCCACAACTGACCACTACAGAAGTGAGGGTATCTATGATAGTGTCATTTCCAGCGTGAGATGGTTAAGAAAGATAGGATATCAAGGAGACATAGTTGCGAGAATGGCAGTATCTGAAGAGACTGATATCTACCGCGATGTGGTGCATCTACTTGAACTCACTGAACCCAAATTCGACCACGTTCATTGGCAACTGAATGTAGTATGGGATGCTGAGGGAAACTGGACCAATTATGACAAGTGGGTCGAAAGCTCGTACAAGCCCGGCATTGAGAAACTGATCGATTACTGGGTTGCAGCAATGAGAACCGGCGAAGTAATGGGAGTAGTTCCGTTCCTACCTATAATGAGAGATATTCTGTCCGGTGATAGTTCAATGCTCAGATGTGGTTCGGGCATTGATACGTTTGCAATTCATGTTGACGGTTCTATTGGGGTCTGTCCAATATCCCCAGACTGGGATTTTTCGATTGTTGGGGATATTCGGAGTACCAAACCAGAAGAGCTCAAAAACATCATGAAAGTTCAGGAGCCATGCCCATCTTGTGAAATATACGATTTATGTGGGGGAAGATGCCTCTTTGCGAATCGACAGAGGCTTTGGGGAGAAGATGGGTTTAGGAAAATCTGTGATACGGTCTTCCATCTCATAGACAATCTGAGAATGGTAACTCCCGAGGTAAAGGAGCTTTTGGAACAGAATGTGATTGAATCTGAATCTTTTGACTATCCTGAGTTCAATAATGGTTGCGAGATCATACCTTAGAGCTCGTCTTCAACTAGTTCGTCTTCACAGAGATTCTTTCTCATCACAACGATTTCTTCGCCCTCTCGCTTTGTCTTCCCAACTTCCTCGTAGCCCATGTTTTTGTAGAAGTCTTTCTGCTGTTCAATGGCACCATATACATCGATTTCAATACAGGATGCATTTGAATGCTCCAATAGATTTTCTCCGTATTCAACCAACAGGGTACCAATGCGACGTTTCCGATATTCAGGACGAACTGCTACCCGACTAATCACTCCCACGCCACCACGGAGCTCGACTCTCATCACTCCCACGATTTTATTTCCCATCAAAGCTACATACTGATTGCCAACCTGAATCATCCGTGCAATTTTATCAAGCCCTTCCTTCAATGCACCAGGTTGACGTGATAGTTGCTTCTTAACACCGGCGTAGGCTTCTTTTATAATCTCCTTGACATCATCTACTTCACTAAGTTCAGCTCTACGTATCGTAACCTCGGCGTAATTATAAATGGTTATTACCACCTGATTCTTCTTGAAACAATAGTATGGCATATTGACATATATCATTATGGCATGCTACAAGATTAAAATGCGGATTGCTCAAGAATTAGTCGCGCAAAATTGGTTGAAATCAAAAATTCCGGAAAAGAGAGAATCTGATCAAGAATGGATTAGAGAAACAATCCAACTCGAGTGGCATTCAGACATGGTAGTAATTAAAGGCAAAGAAATCTAACCAGCAGAGTTTGATGCATTAATCGCATTGAGGGACTCAAAAAGACTGGGGCTCCTAGCGTACCGGTTTGTTGATACAGAGTGTGAAATACTCACCCTGAATACAATCTTGAAGCGGCAACGTGTTGGCTCAAATCTCATGAGTTACTCAGAGGACAAGGTCCTCCGGAAGGGCTGCAAAGCGCTGTCCGTAATAACGACTAATGATAACTTGGAGGCATTAGCCTTCTATCAGCAACTCAGATTATAAATAACCAGCATTCGGGTGAATGCTATGGAATACGCCCGAAAGAAAAGAACATCAATCCCCAAAATAGGCCTGCATCAGCTACTTATTCGGGATGACATTGTACCGAAAAGGGACCTTCCAAAAGGGAATGATCAGGCATAATCTTCGTTTTGCGCGTGAAACCATGATTCTTAATTCTAGTACGTAGTTTTAATAGAGGAATGTTCTCCCTAATTACAGGGTGTCCCAATATGGAAGACGGCAAAGATGAGGAAGTTGTTGAATCTAAGAAACTTACAAAGAAGGATAAGCAAGAGATACAGGAAGGTGCATGTGTCAATTGCATGATTGCAGCGCTGATTCTCATGTTCCTTTCAGCACTCACACTCTTTCTCTAGGTGCAGTTTTGAATGACATTTCTCATTGACCCTTTCCTGCTCATAGGGCTAACAATCCTATCAATGAGAATGGGACAAAAGGCAAAGCCACAAGATCCAAGAAGGATAGGGAAGCTATTATCTCTTTTTTCCCTTGTTGTGATTATATTCACGAGTACATCATTGTATAATAATGGGTGGTGGATGGATTGGTTTTGGATCCCACTTCAACCGTATGCTACATCGGGTAAGGACCTCATGATTAATTCGGGTATTTTCGCCTTTGAGTCACAAAACACCCAAGGATTGATTGATTTTTTGGCGTATCTGCAGATTGCCCTCTATCCGCTCTGGTCATTCGTTGGATACTCTCTGTATCAACGTTTCATGAATAGAAATAGCCGAAGATAGAAATTCATGGACATGTCCGTCAATTTCGATAATTGCTCTTCTGAATAGGACCACATATCGGGTCAATATGAACCTAGTCCATCATGCAATGCAACCTAATTGAGATAGCAATAAATACGTAAAAGTGTTATATGTATTAAATAATATCATCAAAATAATTGGCAAATTACCACGGTGACTATATTGGAGAATTTCCAGGAATTATTGACTTCACCCTTAACGCGGCTATTTGAGAAACTGGCTATTTGGGTCGGTCTCTCAGTGAACGCAGCTCCCGTCTTGATGGTTCTTTTCATAGAGGAATACCGGAATGGGAATCGCCTCAGTTCAGAGGATATATGTCAAGCAACAGGATATTCTCGAGCGAATGCAGGGCTAATCATATCCCAACTAGAGGCGATAAGAATTATAGACGGGCAAAGAGACTTCAGTCAGACAGGAAGAGGGCGCAAACGTGTACTGTATCAACTAAGTGTTGATTTGGATGAATTTTTCGCGCTGGGATTCAAAGGTATTCTCAATCAGCTAGAAACCATGATGAACCAAGTTACCTCCATTCAGGAGTCCCAGGGTTTTGATATTAAGGGAATGAACAGAATGCTGGCTGAGATGAAATCTGAAATACAAAAAAGCCTTGAAAGATTTACGGTAACAAAACCAACTTAATAGAAATGAAGAAAGAGGAGTAGTCGACTCCTCAATCTAGTTTCCTATTCTTCGTCCTCTTCTTCGTCCTTCTCACCGAAACGCTTGGCTTTACCAAGTCTTCGGCCCTTTCCTACGGAGAGTCTATCGGGGTCAGGTGCAGACAAGTCATATCCAGGTCTACCCTCTTCTATGCCTTTGGCTTTTTCCGAGGGCCATGTTTCATCAGGATCGGGAGTAGCCTCTGCAATGTCTTCATCAACTTCTTCAGGAGCAAAAGTCCTTCCCTCTCGTCTAGCCCTATCAACTATTCGTTCCATTCTCTCAGTCCTTAAGTAATATAGAAGGGAGAAGATTGCAGCTAGCGGAAAAGCTGTCAGTTTGGCTACATCTCTGAAGACCCATGCAAAATCACTTTCCAGCGCCAGACTCAGCCACTGTCCGACTAATGCGGCGTCATAACCAGCAAGTGAGATCATACTATCCACGAAGAAGAATCCACTGGCTAAGAAAAATGTTAGAACTGGACCAAGGTCTCTAACCCTACTCCGTGATTCTTCGATGCCCTCAGTTATGGTTCGACCGATTCCACTAAGAGCATAAATCAGGAAAAAGACGGTCATTATGACATCAGTGGGATAGAGGGAAGCAGCTCCGGTTCTTCTCATTACATTAACCAAGAAATATCCAGAATAGATTGCGATGAAGAGAGTCAACAAGGCGATGTTTAGTGCGGCTCCCTTACCTGCGTACCTGAAGAACGAAAACAATGCTACTACAGCGAAAAGCCCCATCATTGCATAGGCAACCAGTAGAGATGTAGATTGACCTGTTAGGTTTGCCACTGCCTCGGCAAAAATAGGTGTCACCAAATCAGCTGCACCAAAGAGATTGTTTGGAATAATGTAGAGAGCAAGTAGTGCTTCGGCAGCAATTAGACCCAATCCAATAATCAGCACTATGAAACTCCCAAGACCTATGGCAATCCCGCCCTTCTTGGGTTCCTTGATTGATGCGAGTCTCAGGCTGGTTCTTGCCGAGAGATATGCCTGAAAGGCTATCCAGCCGAGCCAGCAGAAGACTGCGAAGAAGAACAATGCAGATGTGCCAAGTAAAAGTGAGGAGAATACTGCGATGGCAAATGAAACTGCAAGCCATGCCACACCTTTGAGTTCGGTGACTCTTCCTCTACCACGTCTAGTGATCCATACCTTTTCCAAGTTCAATGCCATGAACAGAGAGCCTAATCCAAAGTATATGGTTCCAGTCGCCCCTACGTACGCAAATACATTCAGTAAGATTGGAGCCAATGGAGTTCCTATACTGTAGGAAAGTATCCACGCAAAGAAATAGGATACAAATATTGAAGCAACAAAAATGGTCAGATAGGCAACATATCTTCTGGTCTTGAAGAACACCTTCAAGCCTTCACCGATTGCAGATAAAATGGGAATTTCCACGCTTTTTCCTCCCTATTAGTTACCTTCTCTACAAGCTGCATGAATTTAAGGTTTGCAGGGGTTAGCTCATTTCAAATCGTTCTTAGTCCATAAATGCAACTTGCTCGCTTTATTCTGGCTGCTATTGGAGAAACCACTCTCTCGGTACAAAATATTATGATGAATCATCCAAATGACAGTGCCAAATTTGCTTCGTTAGAATAGATTTAATAAGAAGAGACCAGAAGCAAATATTGTGGTCTGCGACCGATGGGGCCTAGTTTTCGTAACATGCCCTCATTACATAACTCCCCCCTCCTACCACGACTCCATTCGTCGCCGGCCACACCTTTCGGGGAGGTTTTTACGAAGGGTCTTTCACTAATCAATCCAATGTTTACTTCTCATTCCTCTCTCCTCTCCTATTCCTAACTGTGATAAGATATGAACACATGCATTAGGATGCGAATGAATAACATAGAGTAGCTCTTTGTAAACCAGAGTTTCCAGAAATGGAAAAACGCCCCGAATCTTCTAGGGCGAGAATTCCTCTTCCAGTTCATCCACTGGCCAAGACTGGGAGCTCCTGAGGTTATAATATTGGATAAGATTACACGAAAAGTGATTACCGCTTTGGTGTGTATTGCATTACTCGTATGAGGTCTAGCGAACTTCTCCACAGTCCATACTCCACACGGAGCCGTAGACTGCTATGGAACGTTCTATATCATGGGTAACAACCCAGCCACATGCACGGGTTCGGTTTCTATTTTTGACTCAGCTGGCGTGCTGATAGACCCCAATTCCGTGACACATGCTTCGAGTCTTATCCTCCGCCTGCAAAGATAGGTAGAATGTCAATCTGGTCGCCGTCACCGACGAGTGTGTCCAAGCCCTGCATCTGAAGAATAGGCACATCATTGACACTAACAACAACCTCGCCGTTCATCTCTCCTTTCTCCGGGTCGTAGATGTATGATTTGAAGATCTGATCGTGTTTGTCTACTAGGTGGGCAAATAGGTCCCTAATCTTGGCTCCGCTAGAAAGCTCCACTGAGTCATTTGTAGTTTGAAACTTCGAAGCGAGGATCCCGAAGTAGTTGACAATAATGCTCAATAGATCACCTGTGTACAATCTAGAGGGCTATGAACCGTTTTTTAACATTTTGACTGTGGCCAGGTTCCTTGGACAATTCCTATATTGAACTGCAACACAATGAGTTGTAGGTAGAGATAACATGAACACGTCGCTTTCGGACTCTGAACTCACAAGATATGACCGTCAGATGATGATTCCGGACTGGGGAAAAGATGGACAAAAGAAGCTCAAAGAGGCGACAGTGCTGGTTGCTGGAACCGGAGGTCTTGGATGTCCTGTATCACTCTATTTGGCTGCAGCGGGTGTCGGGCGGCTTGTCCTAGTGGATAAGGATAAGTTTGAGCTTAGCAATCTGAATCGTCAGATTCTCGGCTGGCAGGAGAATATTGGTCAAGCCAAGGCTGAAGCAGTTGCCAAGAAACTGGTTGCTCTGAATCCGAACGTAAAGATTGATGCCCATGCGACCACAATCAGGGAAGACAACGTTGCTGAGCTTCTCAACGGTGCCAATGTAGTGGTCGACGCGATGGACAACTGGACGACTCGATTCCTATTGAACCAAGAATGCGTCAACCAAGACAAGCCTCTTGTCCATGCAGGAATCTATGGACTGAACGGCCAAGTCACAACAATAATTCCTCGGAAAGGACCATGTCTTCGATGTATTCTACCTGACACCCCAAGGGAGATTTCCACATTTCCAGTCATCGGGGCAACTCCGGGTCTATTCGCTATGCTGCAAGTCATGGAGGTCCTGAAACTGATAGTTGGATTCGGAGAAACACTGGTGGGTCGGTTGTTGCTCTTTGATGGTGAGCGTATGGACTATGCTTCAACATCTGTGCAACGCAGGAACAACTGTCCTGTCTGTTCGGATATTTAGTAGCGACTTAGTCGGCGGAGGGTCCCGACTTGGTTCTGGACTGTCGAAATTCAATCCATATTTGTTCGTCATGACCATCAGATAGGTTAAGTAGGAGTCGAGGGTCTGAGGCGTTCTTTCAATGGTCGAATTGCAGACCCAAGACTCCATTCGTCGCCGGTCACACATTCTAACACGAGATGCTTACGTGAAGGTCTATGTTCTTCTCCTGAAATCTTACTTCTCAAATACCGCGAGGCACTTGGGCTTGTGTTTTACGATCCGGGTCGTTTCCGCATAGCGACTATAATGACAGCAATGACCACAACACCGGAAACACCCGCAATCATAAGGGTCATCGGAGAGAGCCCTTCAGGAGGTGGAATAGTGGTTGTTGTCGTAGTAGTGCTGGTAGTTGTAGACGTACCTGTCGTCGTGCTGGAGGATTCAGCGTTGACTGTTACAATGACTGTGTCAGATGCTTTGTTGCCGGCCACATCTTCCACAGAGATTGTATAATTGTATACTCCCTCACCTAGACCATCTACGGAGATTGATATGGGAAGAGAGGCATTATCCCAGCTACCGGACCGAGCCGTTTCGCCATCAAGCAATATGATATAGCTCAACGGATGATGGTCAAATGGGGTCCACTCGATTTCATGGCCAGTTTCTCCTTCCGTGTATTCAACGTCAGATGGGCTGTCGATTGTAGGCGACGTGCCATCCACGACAGTTACCCATACAGTGCTGGCCGCAGAGTTGGAACCAATATCTGTAACAACTATGGTATAATTGTGCACCCCTAGCCCAAGATTATCAACTGAAACCGTGATAGTTTCTGAACTGGAATTCCACAACCCAGAATGCACTAGGCTTCCATTCCTATAGATACTGTAGCTATCTGGATGATCGTCAGCTGGTGACCATATAATCGAATGACCTGTGGAGAACTCAATGTATTGGATGCTAGCGGGTAGATCAACAATGGGGACTTCAGCGTCAACAACGGTCACAATTACAGTATCTGCATTCCAAAGCCCTGCATCATCATAGACCACACATGTGTAATTATATTCACCGAATGCCAAACTATCTAGCGATATATTCACGAACTCAGATGTCGAGTTCCATAGTCCCGAGTATTGAGAAGCTCCATCAAGGAGAACTTCATAGCTGCTCGGTCGAGCATCGTCTGGACTCCATGCTATCCATTGACCGACTTCGCCTTCATCGAATGAAACATCAGCAGGTGAGTCAATCGTAGGAGTTGTAGTGTCTACAACTGTGATGGAGATGGTATCAGACGCATAGTTACCTGCCACATCGTACACAGTGGCATTGATTGTATGCACTCCAAGATTGAGGACATTTAGATTCAATACGGAACTATAGGGTGCTGTATCGTCCGTATGGAAGAGACTCTGTCCAACGCGGAATTCTACATAATCGATTCCCGAACCGCTTTCATCATCAACGGTCGTTTCAATAATTGCCATCCCTTCCATTTCTGTGGCATCTGCTGGCGAATTTATGGTCACTGTGGGGCCAATATCATCACCAATTGTATAGTAATACCAGATACCTCCATTGTCGTCCAAGACACTCATACCTCCATTGTCTATGGCAGTTACTTGGAACAGAATAGTGGTCATATAGGAGTAGGAAGGAATTACTGCTTGATAGAAACTGCCCATGTCACTTGCGGGAGTAGTTGTCCATTCAGTTCCGTTATAATAGTCAACAAAGACCTCACCCATGCCAGTTCGATCATCATGGGCATAGACATCAACTTCCACATCATCATAGTACATTGGTGAAGTTGGTGAGAACGCGATGCTATCGATGACTGGGGAAGCACCATCGACAAAATGCATCTCATCAAAGAGGATAGAAGTACGATTACCCGAGTCACTACCAATTCGTAGATATATTTCAGTGATACTTACGCCATGAGAGAAACCAAAAGCCTCCTCGAAGTCAGCTGTTAGGTTCACATTGAGTTGATTCCAAGATCCTGTTGTATTGAATCGATCTACGATAATATCGTGCGCAGTGCTTGCATTGGTGATACTAAATGTAGAACCTGCAGCTAGAATATAGTCCAATCCATATGTATCGAAATGTATTCGAATATATGCAAACGAACCACCAGACCCAATCTCATCAAGCCGCCATGAGAAATTGGTCAAGTCGGAGGGATGCAATGGAACACCAACTTCGCGATAGACGCCAACAAAAACCGGGCCTTCTGCGGTCAGGTTGCATGCATGATCTCCTACCAGCGCGTCATTGGTTCTTTGGATTTCTGTAATGTCACCATTGTAATCGTCCCATCCAGCGAACGGCGTGCGTGAGTCCATATACCAGTCTTCCTCAAACCCAGGATCACCGAGTGGATAGGTTATGATTTGAAAATCATCTACTAGAAGAAAGACTGAGGCACCATCAGCACTGTTTGAGAGAAAGAATCTGAGTTCGTACAATGACACATTCGAGTATCCCACAGAATTCAGATAATCATTCATGTCAATACGCGTATGTTGCCAAAGATCCTTGTTGCCAAAGCCGGGCATCTCGAAATAATTCGCATTTGTTGTATTAGTGCCTGTCAATATGTCAGACATCGAACCGAACTGAATATAGAGATAAAACAAGCCGGTAGCATTCCTAAAGGTTAGACCTAATTCAGCATACTGCATGCTAGGGATGGAGGGCGTATCATTATATTTCCAATCCAACTCGAGATACATCATGTCTGGTGATGATGCAAAATAGCCGCCAGGGAAGTCGAAGTTCTTCATTACATTAACAGAACCCGTACCAGATTGATATTCTGGCACACTCATATTCATTGAATAAGTTTCATGAGTGCTATCAGTACTCTGCTCCAAATATGCCTTTGAACTCCTAGTGGCCCACCAGGGAGATTGGGAGCCAGTTTCGAAGTTGCCATTACCAATCCATGCAGCGTATGAACCATTTGTCAGCACAACATTATCGAACGCGGCTCGAACAATTCCAACAATTCCTGCATTAGAGTAGATGCGAAGTCTTACATATTGTACATATTGAGTGGCTGAGAGATCTCCCTCACCCCAGACGGCAATATAATCTGATGTGATGTTTCTGTCAAATGAATTCCACTGATCTATTGTATCGTTCATGTAGAAGTAGGCTTCACGAGTACCATTTGAAGAGGCAGTGTTTCCTGAAAGGACATAGAATAAGTTGCGATACTTGCTTCCCCCATCCCAGGTATTTACTTCAACGAAAACTTTTCCACCCTCATTGATTACTGGATTATCGATAGTGTTCCAATCAAGGGTCAAGGACATGCCTGGCTCAATCAGTGGAGATGGAGAGGTTGGTACACTCTGGATTACTTGGTGGAAAGCAGCATCTTCTGTAGAGGATTCTGCCTCCATCAACAGGCCATAATTGCCTGTAACTCCTACCCCAGAATAATCAAACTCTGCCGACCCGTATTCTGATACCATAACTCCATCGTAAGAGGCAGGTCGTGTCCCATCCCAGTCCTCGAAGCTCGGGTTCTTGTTGACATTCACCTTCAATGGCTCAAGCTGCTCGTCTGCGGCAAGGCGGTTCAATGCCACAGGGGCACGGGCATCCATAGCATCTGCAGAGAAAGACTCTGTTGTCTTTTCAGTAGGTGCTGCGATTACCGATGTTAGCATTAGAATTACAAATAGGCATAAGATGGCGTGCTTATGTTTCAAATCTCCGATACTCTCCTTTCTCTAGGTAGATTGACGCCTTTACATATAGAACCCCTTCATATTTGTTTCCTTTTTCCTATATTTCAGACAATCTTTCCACTCGTCCGCGAGATTCCGCCTTGCGAAACTCTCTTCACAGCATACCTATCTAACGGCCTTTAGGTAGCTGCAACTATCTATAGGACGCCGTAAACCTGCTTTTGATGATCTCTCAAATGTCTACGTTTCTGATCTACTGGGCGGTGATAGCCTCAATATACAAACCAAATATGGTATTGAGTGAATTGTTGACCGATTTGTGAGAGAGATTACTTCTCCAGCTTGTCAAGTCTTCGTTGAATCTTCTCGAGTTGCTCTTGTATCTTTGACATCTGGTTCTTCAAGGTCTCAAAATCGCTTCGGGTCGCAACATCAGTTGGCGGGGTTACCTGTTGCGGTGGATATGCACCTGTCGGAATCTGTCGTCTAAGACCCATACCGCGGCCTCCACCCCGGCCTCCTCCTCTTCCACGTCCCATTCCATAGCCCATTCCAGTTCCAGCGCCCGCACCATACGTTGATCCACTGCCAGTAGAACTTGGAGTTGATATCTTAGTTTCACCACCCTTGAACTGCTCCAAAGCCTGCTTCACAGTGCCAGACACACCTAATGCCGTGTCAAGGCCTGCTGCTGCGAGTGCGCGAGTTGCATTAGGACCAAGGCTCCCTGTAAGAACTGTTTTTGCACCAGTTTGAGCTACAAGTTGAGCAGCCTGAATACCTGCGCCTCCAGAAAGATGTGCCGCCGTGTTCTGGACTGCCTCTGCACTCATTGTATCTGTGTCCACAATGAGAAAATAGGGACATCTCCCAAAGCGGGGATCAACCTGTGAATTCATGTCGGGACCGGTGCTTGATACTGCTACTTTCAATTGCTATGTTCTCCTTTGTAGATAATAATAGTCGAACGTTAATTATAGAATAATGCACAAAAATAAGAGTTGTGTTATGAAGAAAGGGAAAATGCGTTTGCAATAGAGGCTTTCATTCTACCGTTTGTTTTGCTTCCATTTTCGAGGCAGTAATTAGTATGAAATTGTTAGGTCTTCTGGACATACCAAGGATCTAAGAGGGAAGCCCCGCAATGTCTACAATAGGCTAGACCCAAATCGGATACATCCTCCTCTCGGTAAGGATATGGTAGGTGACAAAATGGACATTCGTCCAGTCCAGATGACTTGCTACTGATTGCACCGGTAGATCTGCTAGATTTTCCAGAGTACGAGCTTTGAGCTATAGCAGGCTCGGAAAATACGTTCGCTACGCCCTTTGCAACAACACCATCAAAGACTACGAATACAAACAAAACCGGCAAAAGCAATGTCACTGCAAAAGGCGTTATGGAAATCAAGAGTGCGGTTGCAAACTCAATGGAAATATGAAGTATGTACAAGGCAATTGTCAGCAAAAATCCATGGAGAATGAGATACGTCCATTCATCCCTCACATTTCTATGCCAAATATGCTCCATCAGACCTGAGTTCAAGAATCCAATTCCATAAAATAGAATCAAAAATGCACCGATTAGGCCCAATATGACCCCTAGAAAGAGCATAATACCTGAAACTACAATCCAGACAAATGCTAGCACAAAGGAGAGGATGAACAATAAAATGCCATGTAGAAAATACCTGGGCATGTTCTCAAGGATTAAACTCCTCTTCCATTGCCGTTTTTCGTCCCCTACATCATCCATCATAATCAGAATCCCCGAGATACTCAGAGAAATCTGCAATTCGTGAATTACTTGCACACCAATGCATAAGAATCTCACTACCTTCTGCAATTGCCACTAAATCGCTACTAAGACACATTTGTAGACGTCATATGTCTAACATTTGCTACATTGTCGAGTTCAATTGGAGAGCAGTTATCTCTTCAGGATGCAATGGAATATTGCTAAGTGATGGGGGTCTGGAATCTACAAGTGCAGGAAGAATGCACAAATCGCTTTTGCTCAGCAAATTCCGTAATTTTCGTCTGGCTGATTCCATCGAGTCATTTCTTAGAATCGGCTCAATATATGCAATCCCAAGGCCCTTGAGTAGATTCGTATAGTCAAGAACTCCCGACGAAGTCCGTTGATGCCCCGTTGTCGCATATTCGTTATTGTCGAGAACTAGAATTTTTAGATTCTTTGGCCGCATAAAAGATGTAGTCACCAGTGAGCTGAATCCCATCAAGAGATTACCATCACCAAGAATAACAAGGACCTGTTTTTCAGGACGGGATAACGCAACGCCCATTCCAACGGGAATTGGTAGTCCCATACTACCTCGTAAGTAAATCTGCGGGCGTGGCAAATAGTGATAGACCTGTCGACTGATATTTCCGTTGCTGCTGATGATTATCTCGTTTTTAGTCAGGACGTCTTGAAGCTCCTGGATTAACTCAAAACCATACATGATTATCCAAGCACCCCCTCCCTGACCAGAAGTGCAACGGGTTTCGATTTTTTTTCCATTTTCATAATCGCATCTTCCAGAGTCTGTCGCCAGTTATGGCTTTCAAAATTCCAGAACGGAACACGATAGGATTCCAATGAGTCTTCTGTTATCTCTCCCATCAATGAATGCTCAGGAAAATCCCTATCAGGTTCGAGGCCTCTGTAACTAATTACTATCAGCATTGGCAACGCATAGAGCTGAGCAAGCGAAGTCAGTGCGTCACCGATAGTAGCATAACCCGAATTCTGCATTAGAACAAAAGCTCTCTTGCCACCTAGTGCAATCCCGGATGCGATACCTACCGCCTCATCTTCGCGCGTAGCTGGAACATATGATATGGAATCAAGCATTTGGAGTTTTTCAATCATCTCCTCGAAATAGGAACAAGGCACTCCAGAAGCAAAAGAGAAATCATTCTTCTCTAGAAATGTGAGGAAGTCAGTAGAAGCTATCATCAACTTCTCATCAGTCCAGCTTTCTTTAAAGATGATGGTTTTATCTTCAGGTGTTTGATACGATAAATCTGATGAGTGCTTCAGAGATGCATCTGCTCAATGAAGAACACAGAATATTTCTACGGATATCTCGGATCTCTGATAGTAGAACCACAGTGTCTACAAGTTACTGTGCCATCTTCGGCTATGTTTTCTTCCTTGTATGGAAATAGGTTTTGACAGTAAGGACATTCCTTCAATGACTCTCGTTCGACTGGCCTTCCAGAATCGGGATGTGCAATCTTAGGGAAATACCTTCTCTCTTTATCCGGTTCTACCACGAATGTATCTCCAATGGCCTTCGCTATGAATCCGTCAATAAATGGATATACCAATAGCATAGGTAGAATCGACTCTAGTATGGGAGGCATTGTAGAAGAGAGAACGATGACAACTACTCCAACCGGAAGATGGAGAAATAGAAGAACCAGAAACAACAGGAAACCATGAAATAGGAGGCTCATCCAATTGCTGTTTATATATTCATCCCAAAGAAATGATGTCAGAGCCTTGTTGAGGTAACCCATTGCGTAGAAGATAAGGATGAGCACCAATATTAGCCCGAGAAATGACCCAATAAGTACCATCGGCCCCAGAATCACTACTCCTCCGATGGCTATAACGGTGAGGAGAACAGACCATAGAAACCCGTGAAGGTAATACCTGAGAACTCTCTGAGAAATAGGCATGGATTCCCTTTGATTCACTTTTTCTACAGATTCCAAAGCCATTGTAACGAACTCCCGATTTCAGTTTCCGGTGTAGCATTGCTTGAGATTAACCATCTAGACTCGAGGTTGGGCATAACTGCTTCAAATATTGATTATTTCTCTTTTCTCCTTTTCGGCAGATTTAGAGTTCCGATCAGCTCTATGCGGTCATTGATGAGTATTAATGGGCGAAATCGGAGGCGAAGATACCTCTTCTCTGGGAAAAATGCCAAAAGTTCAGCACTCCTGTAACACTACTCTTAAGTCAACAAGAAACATCACGCTAATGAGACGGTCTTAATGAGTACTAGTACATACAAGAAAGGAATGTTTGTTGGTTTAGGGATTATTTTTGGCGCGGTTGTAGGAACCATGATTTTCCTATTCACAAATCAGGCATGGCACATTGGAGTGGGAGTTTCAATAGGTCTTATTCTTGGAGCCATCTTTGACGTCCTTCAAACGAGAGAATTCGACAACTCTGAAGGTCATGCGGCTGGCTAAAACGGTATGATTTTCAAAGGCTAATAGTGGCCATTTTCCGTTCAATTCTTCAAGGTGGCATTCGCATCTCTCAATGCCCAATCCGCCAGCAAAGGCGCCAAAACAATCTGTAAATCAAATCAACCCCTCTGAAGTTCCATGTTTGCAGCGACACAATTAAGTACTAAAAAGAGGTTCTAAACAGTGTGGCTGTCTATGAGCGGATTTCTATGCATCTTACCGGAGCTTATAGGAATATCTATTGCCACCAACATGCTCATCTGTGATGCCCGAGGCAAGGTACGTCATTCCTAATGGCCAATCCGCATGTAATGGTAATGTATGCAAGGATTGCTGTAGTCACATGCACGGAACGGGCAATAGGATTCCGTTTGATGCATATGTACCGATGTGCCCTCCGAAGCCAGATGCAATTATCCATGGCACTACCAAAGTCACAAAGAAACCGAGAAAGGGAAGCAAAGATGGAAATTGAAAATGACATTATCGAACTTCTGAAGGAAACACTCAAGTACAGCATTGTTGAAACAAAGGTGCCACGCGAACGCAGGGTTTTTGTTTGGTTAGAAAAAGAAGCATTGAAGCCAGCACTGAGATTGCTTAAAGATGAGTACAATATCACATTCATATCAACCATTTCAGGTGTAGATTTGGAGAATGAAATTGAGCTTCTGTACCATCTCGTATATGAGGGATCGGTATCCATCTCACTTAGAGTAAAAGTGCCGAAGAAGGACCTCGTTATCCCAACGATAACAGATATTCTACCAGGGGCAATGCTCTATGAACGAGAGGTTCATGAGATGTTTGGTGTGTTTTTTGAGGGGCATCCTAATCTTTCATTGCTGATTCTGCCAGAAAACTGGCCTGACGGCGTATATCCCTTAAGAAAGAAATCTAGTATTGACGAATCACAGGAATTAACAAACGATGGGAGATAAGCCAACAGTACCCATCGTTTGTGCAGATGCATGTTTTGTGAACAGTGTGTGGGAACATGTCCAAAGGATGCAATTCACATGAGCGATGAATTTGAATTGGCTGATTTCGATGAAGATAAGATGTATTGTGTCTATGAGATGGCCGCGAAGGAAGAAGAGAAAGATAGCGAAGAGGCATCGTCTTAACTAAGATAACATCATTCACCGGATTAAATGGACTCTCACAAATCTAGGGTTCAAGAAATCCAGAGGACCCAAATCTCGGGCAGCAGTAAGCACCGCCTTGCAGGACAGATGCTCGGTTGAGGATATACTCAGAGTTACTTTATTAGACTGGCAAAGTCTGTTTTTCCACAGGTGCAGCCGCTTGCAATCGCCGGAACTAGTTCCAATGCTCTTCATGACCACAATCATCAGCGGGGTGACAATGGTTGTCATCTTTCGTTCTCTATGGAAGAACAAAACCCTACCAACTCTACTCTATTCGATTACAGTGGTCCTTTTTTCTGGCATGGCCATAGATCTTCTATTGGATCAGGTCTATCTTCCATTTAGAAACTGGTATATTGTCATTAATGAACATCGGTTGTGGGTTTCTAATATCCTGCTTGCGTTTTTTATTGTTGGTGGATTTTTGTTTTGGTATTTTGCAGTGATATACTCTCAATATGAGAGACCACCATGGCACACTAACATAATTTCATTCATTGCAGGTGGAGCGCTCTTCGGAGAGTTAGTTAAGGGAGACTGGTCAGCGCATATACCAATAATTGGCGAAGCCCTTGCATTCATCATATTGGGTTTTGTAATCGTCAGATATGCTATGAGGGTTCTTCGAGCTACAGATGATACGAAAGAAAAGAGGTGGGTCGGAGTGTACTTCCTCGGTTTTCTGATTTGGATCATAGCCGGGCTCATTGGAGTTGTTATTGCCAATATACCAGGTGTGCCATATCTAATAGGTCAGAGTTGGTCTGTGCCTTATAGCATTGGCTTGTTGATGATATCAGTCACGGTAGCAGTGAATCCGAAGCTCCTCTTTGTGAGTGAGGCGATGCCTCTTGACCTACTCATACTTGACAAGGAGGGTACCCTCGTATTCGCACATAGATTCCATGACTATTCAGGAAGTGTTGACTCGGAGCTGATGGGGTCGGCCATGTCAGGGGTCGTTTCACTCATGAAAGAGATGTTGGCAACTGACAGGAATCTTCACCGAGTTGACCATGGTGACATCAAAATCCTAGTTGAGAGTGGTGCCTTGACCACATCGTTGCTCGTAGTAACAGAAGAAACGGCAAGGTTTCGGCAATCCCTGCGTAACGCGACCATGGAGTTTGAGTCTAACTACAGAGATGCATTGCTTAGAGATTCAGCATTTGTCACGGATTTCGTGTCCTTTAGGGAAAGAGCCAAAGCCTTGTTTCTATAGAATCAGGTATTCCTCTAGCATGGACTATGCCGAATATGAGCGTCCGGAGTTGGAGATAGCATGGATGTTAATGTCTTATTCATCTGGGATGTACGAAACGAATTAAGAGAGTATATTTCTGAAGGAATCCCTCAAGATACTGGCATCAATCTCATTTTCCCCAGTCCAGCCGAGGAGTCCGAATATCTGAAGCATGCCGATGTTGCAGACATTATTGTAGGTTGGAGACCAAGTGAAGAGCTCCTCGAGAAAGCGAAAAATCTGTCGCTCTACATCAATCCTGGGGCTGGTGTTCAGCACCTGCTGGAGAAGTTTCGAGGGCTTGACCAGAGTCGTGATATCACGCTTGTCAATGGGCATGGAAATGCCTACTTCACCGCACAACACGCCGTGGCACTATTACTCTCGCTGACAAACAAGGTGATCCCACACCACAATTGGATGGCAGATGGCAAATGGAGGAGGGGAGATGACTATGCAAAATCAATTCCACTAAGAAGACGTCGAATCGGGCTACTGGGATATGGAGCTGTAAATAGCAGAGTTCATCAATTCCTCTCCGGATTTAAGAATGAATTTGCAGTAGTGAAACGAAGTCAACTGGAAAATGATGGCCTTCCAACCGAGATCAAATTCTTCAAACCGAGCGAACTGCACGATTTCCTGGATTATATTGATGTGTTGATTCTTGCCGTTCCACTGACGGAGGAAACTGACGGCATTATTGGTCAAAAGGAATTGGGCCATCTTGGAGAGAGAGGGCTCCTAGTCAATATGTCTCGTGGACAAGTTGTTGAGCAGGCTGCGCTCTATAATGCACTCAAGAAGAACACAATCGCTGGAGCAGCAATAGATGTGTGGTATGACTATCAGCCTGATTCAGACGAAAACGGGAAGAAGTATCCATATCAATACCCGTTTCATGAACTTGAAAACATTATTCTCTCCCCACACCGGGGAGCCTCACCAATGGATGACTTACAGCGATGGAATGAGGTAATCGAAAATATCAAAAGATTTGCATCAGGGTCGAGCGATTTTCTAAACACGGTCGATATCGAAAGAGGATATTAGGCGCCAAATCCATTTAGCAGAAACTTATTAGGCATTGTATCCCAGAAAAAATAGGCTATTGGACACGCCAGATAGATTCCTGAGGATTAGAAGGATAGCATCACGGATTCAGTTGTCTGAAGATAGTGGTGCGAAAGGAGCCAAGCTAAGAAACTGCCTATGAACCGCCTTTTCTGTCTGGTAGAAAGTGGCAAAAGCCAGCCTTCATGGAGGAGGAGAATAGTTTGAAAAACCGCGCGCTTGCACTATTAATTGTTGCCATTCTTTTGTGCCATCCCATCATCATCACCAGCTCATCAGTGGTAATGGAGATGCGGAAAGAAGACCTTATGATGACCTCAAGTCTACAGGATACTGGAACCCGGCTTGAACCAGGAGAACATGTTTCGCATGTGCCAATTCTGATTGACGAAGAAAACGACTTTGTTTCACAAGGATGGCCGGGTGCAGGTAGCAAGGCGGACCCCTATGTCATCTCTGCTCTAAACATCACTTACGACATTGATGAGGAGTTAATTCGAGTATTCAACATCGAATCTCATTTTATTATCCAAGACTGTTACTTCGGTCAACTATCGAATGACCATGCAATCCGTTTTGAGAATGTAACGAATGCTGCTTTGGAGTACATCACTATCTCATCAGATTTGGAAGGGGTATCATTCAACAACGTGACAAATTCAACCCTATTGTCGAGCTATGTTGATGTTAGTGGAACTGATAGTGTTTACATCGGCAATTCCCATAATGTGGAGATTGAAAATAACTACATGGCAGGTGGGAGGTTGTATATCTGGAAATGCAGCGGCATTAATGCACATTACAATGAGATTACTAGCACAGTTGTACAAGGCGCACGTTTGTACCAGTCTAATGGCACATTATTCAATGCCAACACTATAACTAATGCTGGAGGTGTTGGACTTGATGTGCACAATTCAAGTTTCTGCGAGATTCATGGGAATCATTTCGAGGATTCTGGGGCTGCCTCCCTCTATTTGCGGCTTTCAGAAAACGTGTCGATAATAGACAATACAATCCTCAATGCCGGTAGCGATGCCATAAACTATCAAACTCAAGAGTGGATTAGTATAGTTGGCAATCATATCTCCAATTCGGGTGGATTCCCCATATACACTACTAATTCTGCGAATGGTGAGATTCTAAATAATGAAATTATTGGGCACACGAGCAACGCAGCGATTGTATTTCAGTTGCAGGTAGAGAATTTCACTGTTTCAGATAATTACATTGAAGATGCATGGGGTGGACTCTTTACTCAGTCAGGTGCATCAGTCGATTGCCTGCATAACACCATTATAGATGTTGGCAACCACTTCATTGCTTACCAAAGCATAGTGGATGGTTCCATTGTTGACAATATTTGCGAAGATACAGCGGACTTGGGGGTGTATATTTCTAGCTCTCAGCGCATAACAGCTTCTGGAAATACAATTAGCAATGGCCCTAATGATGGAATCTACGCCACCGGAGCTAATCATTCGATTATTGGAAATACAATCTGGGATACAAGAAGAGGTGTAAGGGGCCTAATAGGAGCAGAGAATGTTAACATAACCAGCAACATCATAGATTCTGTAGACACAGGCATCCAAGTCAATGGAGAAGATGCCACAATCAAGTCTAATGTCATAACCAATTCTGATGTCGGGATCGATCTCGATTCAGCATCACAAGAGGCTGAAGTCGTAGACAATCTCATTGAGCACTCTGAAGATGGAATACATATTAGAAACGTAAACCACTCAATAATCGGTAACACTATCAGATATACAGACATGGCATTCATTGTTGATGGAGCAACAAATCCCGAGCTTGAAGACAACATAATTCATAATGCAAGATACGGAGTATATGTTGTAGGAACAACTGGTGGAGAATTCGAGAACAATAATTTGACGCAGACTGGATTTTTCTTTGAAACAGGACAACCCATAGTAAATCTGAATCATTCGCTCATAGACAATAACGTGAATAATAAGCCCCTATTCTATGCTTTGAATCAATCAGGAGTTTCACTGAATGGAAATGATTATGGTGAAATCATTTTGGTCAATTGCTCTGATTTCGCAATTGATGGTGGGGAATTCACTTGGTCAACCGTAGCTTTTCAGGTTTATTATACCAATGAGGTTGATATCTCAAATATCCATATCAAAGATGGATACCAGCCTATGAATTTTTATCAGACTGCAAACGTGACCATTACGGATTCAGTCATTGAGGGGCGAACTGAATTCTATGCAATGAGGGTTAGGAACGCGGATGTTTTCTGGGTAGAGAATGTAACGTTCTTGAATCTCGAAGGGAATGCTGTCGACATCAGGTCAAGCACGACAATTGATGTGAAGTATAGTTGGTTTGAGAATATTGGCGACTCGGCTATCTACATAAGTGATGTTGCTAATGGTGTGATCGAAGGCAATGATATTTCCAATGCGACTTATGGAGTCTATTTGGATGAATCCGTGAACAACGCCATGAAGAGCAATCATATTCGTTGGACAACTTATGGCATATATTCGGTCGTAGCATCTGATATTAATAATGCCTCATTCAACAATATCCATGACAATGAGTACGGAATCAGAATGGATGATTCCTATTCTTGGTATATATACAACAATACCATCAGGTGGAATGACTATGGCTTGTATATCACAGTCACCGACAATAACCAGTGGATCTATAACAACACATTTGCCTTGAACACCATCTACAACGGTTATGACGATGGCGCTGATGATTGGGACGACCGAGTTGATGGCGGCAATTATTGGGATGACTATGGTGGCACAGGCGTCTACAATGTTCCTGGAGGGTCCTCAGTAGATAGCTACCCAATAGCGTATATGATAACAGAACCGATCATCAATAACCCCATCGATGTTTGGTACGCAGAGGGTTCAGAAGGGAATTTCATCGTTTGGGTTCCATTTGATGATTCACTTCGTGACTGGATTGTCGAGATTGATGGAACAACATGGGCATCCGGAGCATGGAACTTTCAGAACATCAATGTGAGTATAGATGGACTTGCCTATGGCACGTACACAGTATTCATTGAAGTGTGGGATGTTGACCAAAACTCAGTAAACGATACGGTCATGGTCCATGTTTACGATGATACTCCGCCGGAAATCAATAGCCCACCCAACAGAATCGCATTTGAGGATGGGTCCGGACAGCAGTTGACCTGGCAGGTTTCCGACCTCAATCCAACCACTTTCACCGCTTACATTGACGATGAGCAACATGCCACAGGCACTTGGACTACGGGCGAACTCAATCTAAACATAGATGGACTTGATGCTGGCGAATATGTGTTCAAAATGGTCATCCGAGATGTTGATGGAAATTCAGCCTCCGATAGCATTCGTGTTCGGGTGATTGATGACAATGACGCGCCTGAACTCGATAGTCCTCCAGACATGATAATAGTTGAGGGGTCCTTAGGAAATTCAATTGTTTGGACACCCACAGACGAATACCCAACCCGTTATGAAATCGTGTCCAATGATACGGTTGTGAGAGAGGGTGATTGGGGCGGGGGTAGAATTGTGCTCTCGGTCGATGGTTTGGAACCCGGCGAGTATGATTTCATTCTGACAGTGTACGACGGAAGCGGGAGAACCGCAACCGATGGTGTCAATGTCACGGTGCTTCCCACGGGATATACGCCTCAGCCACCTGTTGACTATCTCCTGCTGGCTGCAATTGGCGCAGTAGTCGGTGGAATCATCATCGCAGTAGCTATTGGTTTCTATCTCAGAAAGAAGCGCTCATCCTGAAATAAGAGTGCATTGGGCGGCCTCAAATTCGAGGTCGCCAATGCTTTTTCTGATACAATGAATACGATTTTCCCAAAACCAGCCAGTTTCAGGGTGAAGGGAATGTCTACCGAAGTATTAAATTTGATTAATGCAGTCTATCTGTAGCAGTAATTTGCATTCCGAAGTGAAATCGTATCGATGATTTCGGAGGTGGAGAATTTGCAGAAGCGCTCATTAACAACTATAGCTCTATTTATTCTGCTAGTCCAGCCAGTATTGGTTGGACTTGGCACGCCAGGAAAATTTGAACTCATAACTGAACAGGCAATTCCGGCCCAAGATCCAGGATTTCGCGTAAATCCTACCGATCTCACAGACCATGTTCCAATTGAAATTGATGGTAGCTCGGATTTTGCATTGCAGGGCTGGCCCGGCTCTGGGACGCCCGGGGACCCGTTCCTGATTGCTGAACTCAATATCACGCAGGACCTAGATAAGTATATGATAAGCATTGTAAATACTAATGCCTCGTTCATAATTCGCGATTGTTTCATTGGACAGCAGTCTCTAGAGTGGGCGATTAGATTAGAGAACACCACCGCGGCAATAATTGAATATTCAACTTTAGAATCCGCTAGGGGAGGGATTTTCTGCACTAATGCCAACAATACACGTATCGAGCATTCGGATATAATGTCGCAGACCACTGCCTCTGGTTTAGCCTATTCGATTTCATTCGAGTATTCCGAGAATTGTGCCATTGAGAACAATAGACTTGAGAGTGAGTATCGAGTAATATTTGGATACTATAGCCCTAGCTTGACGTTGAATGGTAACTCGGTCTATGGCAAACCAGGTTACTATGCGTATCGACTTCGCTACTGCAATCACACCAGTAGCATTGGAGATATCATCAATGGCGGCTACGAATTGAACATCTATTACTGCCACTATCTCAATTTTGACCAACTCACTATGGACGCAAACGGGGGGATTTTGATATCAGAGGGGTCGCATATAGCGATCAAGAATAGCCATATCAAAGCTGACAGCACACGGGCGGTGCGCATTCTATCTAGTCCATTTGTCAATATAGAGAATAGCTTCTTCAGCTCAGACTTCAATTCAGGCATTCAAATACAGCTTTGCGACAATTTGTCACTGAAGAACTGTGTTGTGAATGACGCCAGTGGTGACGGAATTGGCGTTACCAACCTATCTAACGTTACGATATCAGGCTGTTCAGTATCCGACGTTACCGGCAATGGTATGTATCTTGGAGCCATCCAGAACGCAACGGTAACTGAGAATAGCATTTCAAACACGGGCAATAGAGGATTTAGTTCAGATAGTTCTGACAATGTGACATTTGTCAACAATGCCATTTCATATGCAGGCGATGATGGTTTCTATGTTTCACCAGGGAACAATTGGACAATCACAGATAATTCCATTGAATACGTAGACGGATATGGGCTCTATCACTACAATGGAGAGAATGTGATTTGCCAACGCAACAGTGTATCTTATGGGAATGACGACGGGATTCGAATCGATAACGACCCAGATGCATTAATCACCGAAAACATGGTCGATCACGTGGATGGATACGGGCTGTCGGTAAGCTCCTGTGACAGAACGCTGATTCAGGCAAATGCAGTCGATGATGCATCAGATGGTCTCTATATTGATAGTTGCGTTAATGCGACTATTAGCAATAATGTGGTGACTGATGTTAGTTATTCAGGGATATATCTCTATGACTTGGAAACCTCTGTCATAGATGGTAATTCGGTGGATGCGCGTGCCAGATTTGGAATGCAATTAGATCTAATGGATGACTGTAACATCACAAACAATGTCCTGCAGGATTGCGGCTTCTACTGGGCTCCCGGTCTCCCGATTGGATATTATGATCATCTCTTCAAAGACAATACCGTAAATGGCATGGACATCTACTATGGATTACATGAAAATGGCCAGAACATCATTGGAGATGATTGGGGACAAGTTTTCCTAATCAACTGCACTGACATGAATGTTCATGATGGGAGTTTCAATCGTATCACTGTTCCACTTGAACTAATGCATAGCGACAATTGCGATATATGGGACATCATATCAACCAACAATGCGTATGGAGTGAACATTTACAACAGCGAAAACACATCTATCCATGATCTTACAATAACAGGAAGCGGAGATAGCTATGGACTACTTGCATATCTTGCTGATGGTCTTTCAATTGCAGACTCAACGATTGAGAACTGCTATTCTTCCCTCTACTACGGAATGTATGTCCAGTATTCGGATGGCCTAGCTATAGAAAACTGCACCTTGAAAAACAATTACTACAATCTCAGGATAGATTATGGTATTGATGTGCTTATTTCGGATTGTGACATCATTAATTCAGCCAGTTATGGTATTCAGATAACCACATCTAGCTCAGAATATATTCGTATTCTTAACAATCGCGTCCTAAATGCCTCCTACGGAATCTATGTAGAGAACGCAGACAATGTTAGTATTATGGACAACACAGTGAGGTACTGCTGGATAACTGGCATCTACTATGGTGGGTCTGGCATCACGGCATTGAACATTACGTTGAATGTTGTTGAAAATAATGCGGATGGCATCTTTGTAAGCAACAATGCTGGTAGCCTTATCAACAACAACACCATTAGGTGGAATGAAGAATATGGAATTTATGTCGATTCGCCAGCTAGTCCAGATATTTACTACAACATTATAGCTCTGAACCGTCTTGACAATGGTGAGGATGAGACTGCGGGCAATGACTGGGATGACGGAGTTGACACAGGAAACTGGTGGGACGACTACACTCCGCCAGGCGCGTACGATGTCGACGGTAACACTCAGGACAACTACCCAATGCAGTATTTGCCCACCGAGCCCATAATAGACCAGCCAAACGACGTCTACTATGCTGAGGGATCCACAGGCAATTACATAACTTGGTATCCATATGATGACTATCTCAAAGAATGGGATGCGACCATCGATGGATCCTTCTGGGATTCCGATGCCTGGAATTATGATAACGTCACAATCAACGTCGATGGCTTGGATTATGGCACCCATACTGTTGTCGTGACCGTTCGGGATATCGATCTGAATACTGTAACGGACACAGTGCTTGTCCATGTCTATGATGGTACACCACCAAAAATCAGCAACACAGCAAACACAGTTGCGTTTGTGGATGGAACGGGACAGACATTGTCATGGGAAGTTTCTGACCTTCATCCTGATACTTACACGGCATATCTTGATGGTGAAGAATGGGACTCTGGTTCATGGGCAACGGGCACCTTGGATGTCAATATTGACGGAATGACAGAGGGCAAGCATGCCTTCAAAATTGTAATCAAGGACATAGATGGCAATGCAGCATCTGATTCTGTAACTATCCTGGTTGTTGATGATGATGTCAGTCCTACAATAGATAGCCCACAAGACATAACCTACAGATATGGTTCTACTAACAATAGAATCGTTTGGACAGCTTCTGATGAGTACCCTGACTGGTTTGAGGTTACGTACAATAGCTCCCTTCTAGTTGAAGGTTCCTGGGGCGGTTCACGAATACTGGTCAATGTGGATGGCTTGGATGTTGGCAGCCATGAATTCGCCATAACTGTCTATGATGGAAGCGGCAATTCAGTTTCTGATTCTGTCACAGTGACAGTTCTACCTGTGAGTGGCGTTGGTCCAGTCACGCCACTAGACATGGGTACAATCCTGCTGATTGTAGGCGGCCTTGCGGCCGTAGCTGTGGTTGTAGTTGTCATCTGGTTACTTAGAAAGCAAGGTAAGATTTGAGATCTATAGAGAGGGTCGTACGTTCAATGCGACTCTCTTTCCTGTTTTTCTGATGGTATCAATAACGCACTGAATGCAGACCTAGGTATAATTTTGAGCTTGGTCAATGTTGCAAAATGGTAAATATTATCAAGAAATGATTTTCGCAGAAAAATCAAAGTCAGTTGACGGATTTATCCAAGTACAGTTTCCCTAATTATGCAAAAAGAAAAGAGCTGATGGGCTCCGAGAGCCCATCTACATTATTCATGCACGCTTTCTGAAGTAATAGACTGCCACAACTACGACTACTGCCACAACTGCAACACCTGCGCCAATCAAGAGCCAATCTCCGCCAATAGGCACTGCTGCACCAGCTCCACTGTAGTATTTGACGGGTGGCGGATTTTCAAAGGCAGTGGTTTCAAATGGGGATATCTGAATATCCAAACTGCCTTCGTCAGCAAGATCACGTTCTACCTTGAAGGCAATGAGAATATCCTCGCTTATGCTACCCATCTGGAATGATGCTTCACTTGCAGTTGACCCCACAAATAGATCATCCAGGTCGTTCCAACTCAAGCGTTGTGGACAACCATTCATATCTTGGTAGGCATATGCGCTCCATGACGTTACATCTTCTGCATAGACTGAGAAGTTCATCCAGACTCCTCTCGGTGCAGACAGTCGAACAACATACAGCTCAGAGGCATCGCCTGGGTCTCCAAGAGTGAAATTGCTCCAGATTGGAGAGTCACCAAGATTAGCCACATTGGTTGCATTGGCTATTCCATCTCCGAATTCTTCGAAGGTTAGGTCATAATCTATCGTATACTCATGATACTCGTTACCGCCAGAACCAGCTGTATTGTTCAAGACCTCATATGGAGCAATCGCAATGATGCCAGATCCATTGCAGAACATCGAATAGCTGGAAGTATCCAACCCGAGCTCATACGAGCTCCTATTTAGCCCGTAGGCAAGCCATGAAACCCCATCCTGCCTGTTGCCGAGTTGCGTATCGGCTGTAAGCACGGTACCACCATACTGATTGAAAACATACAGGTCTGTTTGAACTGTGACGTTGTTCTGCTCAATTAGAGTCAAATTCATTCTATAGAATGTTAGAGGATCAGTCTGAACTCTTACTCCCAACAGAGAACATGCATCAATGGCAACTGGACCCGCGCCATCAATCACAGGACCTAGGTTGAATTGATAGAACCCACTTGCGTCATCTCCACTAGCATCGCCTTCCACAAGGTATCTACCCTCCGGTAAGTAGTAAATCGAGGCGTCCTCAAATACGCCATTTGATGTTACGGACCTGCCTATGAAGCGGGATTCGCTATCTGCTGTCCAGATGTCCCAACTATATCCACCGTTGATATCAGAATGGTTAATCCTTAGAACCGAGTCACGTCCAAGGTTCAGAATATATGCACGCTTCTCATCCCCAGCCAACTTGTTCTCAAGATAGAACTCCCGATTAACAGGAAGATTGGGAACAACAGGCATATCATTGGTCACATAGTAATCAACATTGTCTGAACCAATGAAAGTCGCATAGTACGATTCATTGGCCGCTGATAGATAGTAGTAAGTATCGCCGCCTGTTGACGATGAATAAGAACGCCTACCGGGCGGGTTTCCGGGTTCAAACAACCCGGCTGTAAATACCACATATGGATTGTAACTATCAACAAGCGAGAATATTTCGGGATAGTTGAATGCGTATTGGATTCTTCCAGGATGTGTAAGATTTGAAGAAAACTCGTATGTCATGGCGTAAGGGACTTTCTCATCCTGAATGATGCTTCCATCTTCACCAACAACCCACTCGCTTCCAGGCATAGTGTCCTCATATACTTCTCCATACTCAATCAACTGGGGAGTGATTGCCTCCAAATTCAAGTTTATTCCAACTGGGCCGGCAGTAGCTGCATCAGAGAATAGAATCAGATTGTACATCCCTTCCCCAGATGGTAGAAATGGTATAACTATGATATTGCCATTACTAAACGAATCCTGAGACAGTATCCTTCCCTGACCGTCCAAGATGACATAGAACATCTCTACACCATCTTGCATAGGTGCCAGAGTTAAGTGGAAAAACTCCTCCGTGGTGACATTGAAAGTGCCATAATAGGTATGGCCGGATTTCATTGTCAAACCTGTTTCTGCTCCAATGGCGAGGGGGAATCGATGCCTAACTTCCTGTGCCTGTAGAGTGACCTCGTTAGTGGTGTTCACGAATTCTAAGAAGTCGGGCAAATAAGCCCCATCGTCCAGCCAACCCCATGTAGCTATGTTACTGGATCCATAATTGAAGAAGCGAGTTGCCGGGCCTGGATATGAATTGTCTGTAGAGGTCCAGTCGCTTTTGTGATAACGGAACCTATTGTAATCTATATCCTCGTCATGGGTCAGGAATTGAGGGTTGTCCACAAAATAGTCACGGCCCTCCACAAACAGATAGGCATGACCATTGTCAGTTGTAGGTATGTCCTGAGTAAAGACTTCTTCAACCTGTGAAACATATTGAGCGTTAGCTAGCAGGAACGTAGGTCCGGCTAGGATTACATAGATGATTATTATTGATAGACCAATTCTCCTCCGATTTGCGAGCATATTCGGCGCGCACCTCTCCTAGTGGATAGGTTCACATGGTTTTAACATTTACTAGGATAATCAATTGGAAGCTATTTTGCCAGCAATTCACATTTTATGCTGAATGCGACGTATTTTTGGTATTATTCTCGGATGGAAATTGATTCGATGTAGTTATGATTTAGATTTCCTCAAACTCTTCTCTACTTAACGTTAGTTTCCTCGGATTTCCGAGCAGACTTACTTCATACCTGTGCTGTTGGATTACTCTCTCTCCGTTTCTCCAAGATTTCAGAATCTCATCTATCTTTGATTTAATCTCCATTCTATACTTTATCACTACAGAAAAGCATTGCAGAACTCGGCAGAACCACCGATTATTTGCCAGAATTGGGTCTTTTACCAGAACCTCGAATTCTCCTCCCACATCCCCAAACTTGGAGTCAATTTTTGCAACTTCCTGATTCTTTGATAGGCTAATGACTCGGTAATCGTCACCTGCAGAGGCACGGATACCTTCGATTCGAAAAACTTGAAATGACTTGTCAGGTCCGAGGATGAAAAATCCGAAATTCTCGGTTGTTATCCTTCCCCGCTTCATCTGTCGAATATGCGTCAAGTACTCATTGTCATCCGTAATGACAGAGAATGACATTAAAGGCTCATCTGATGCATAGCTATTTGCCAGTTCCTCAGCAACCATCTCTTCAATAGTGGCAAACCAACCACCGCTATTTGTGAAAAGCTTGGCAACTAGCCTTCTCTCAAGCTTGTCATCTCGTTTCGACCAGAGAGATTCTCGGCGAACAATGAATCCCGTCTTCTTCATATCCGGCAGATTCTTCTCCGGGTCATCTCTCTCAGTTTCTTTGATCTGACCGATTATTTCTGCATCCGAAGAGAATTGTCGGCTTTTTGATCTCCAGAGTGCATCCTGCCGAATACCGATTTCGTCTCCATGCATATCAGTTGCATAGAGGTCTTGAGAAAGAACCCGGTAAACCGGTCCGATTTTCCGTTCATCATCTGTCATTGAGAGGTTCACTTCCAAGCTGTTGACAATGGCAGTAGGAATCCTCTTGATAAGTCTTGAGAAGCCGAGAACGAAAGCTTCATTCTAAGGTAATACACCGTGGAGTTCATGAAAATCGGCGAAATTTACAGACGGATAGTGCAAATGGGGATTGATGCGGATCCCCGAGGCAAGGAGAAGTTGGAGAGAGTTCTTGAAAAATCCAAGGAAGAACTGGACAGTCTGGAGGGCATAAAAGCAGATTTGGCTGACAAGGACGCCGCGTGGAACCCTTACACAGATTGCCGGCTGCTTTACGGAGAAGAAGACAGAGAGGCAAATGGAGTCCTTGCTGGCATTGATATTACGCCGGGAGAGATTCTTTTGGCTGACCGACTTAAGCAAAAGGGGAAAACAATTGACTTAGTGCTCGCCCATCACCCACATGGTATTGGCAGTTCGAATCTTGATTTTGTGATGAAGCTACAGCCCGAGCATTGGGCAAACATTGGTGTCCCAATAGCTCAAGCCGAATCAGCGATGGCATCCCGATTGAAGGAGGTTCATTTCGCAACAAAGGCCAGAAATCATACTCAGACGATAGACTCCGCAAGGCTACTAGACATTCCTTTCATGTGCGCGCATACACCTGCTGATTCTATAGGATATCAGTTTCTTAGGGAGTATCTTGAAGAGAAGGAGCCCTACACTTTGGGAGATCTTGTCGACGCCTTACTTGAGATACCCGAGTATCAAGGGGCACAGAAGGTTGGTGCAGGACCAGAAATCTTGGTTGGCAGTTCTTCGGGAAGTGTTGGAGAGAAGTTTGTGTTCTTTACAGGTGGCACGTCACCCGGACCAGATGCCATTCAAAAGCTTGCGAGAGCTGGCGTCAGTACCATCATATCAATGCATCTCAATGAGAAACTAAAGAAAGAATGCGAAAAAGAGGGAATCTATGTCGTCATAGCAGGCCATCATAGTTCCGACTCTATTGGTATGAACCTGATACTTGACGAGCTGGAAAAGGAAGGGTTGAAAAATTACGCTTGCTCTGGCCTAATCCGCCACAGTAGGCTGTAGATGAACGATTCAACAGGATTGCGGAGGAGGGGGCTTTCATTTCCGCCGCCCTCCGTTCTATGTGTATAAGGAAGCACAAGAAGAATGAAGTTCTGCTTTTGTGACTAATTACATACTTGGAAATGAGAGAGAGAATGGGACAAAAGTACTAACCAAGAGGTGGATGCTGTTGTTTTCGACAGCCCCACGGGGCACTCATAGCTGCTCTTTCCAAGCATTCGAGTAGAGGGAACCAATCAATAATCGTTTTCGGAATATGAGTGCCCTAATTCTTCTTTTAGAGCACTAAGCATCCCCAATCTGACATTTGCGAGGTTATATAAAGGATTAGAGAGCTTGATGGGTTGAATAAGGCAACAGGTAAAAACTCAGCTTTACCAACCTGAGTTACTATCAAAATTGCCTTATGATATATAGGTGAATAGCAATGGGAAAGAGAGCGAAAGAAATTGTAGATTTAGATGTAGATGACTTACTAAAGGAACTCAACAAAGCCTTAGCAGATGAATGGTTGGCGTATTATCAATACTGGGTCGGCTCAAAAGTACTTGTTGGGCCCATGCGTGGCGCCGTCGAAGCAGAACTAATTGAACATGCAAACGATGAACTTCGTCATGCAGACATGCTCGCAGAGAGAATTATAACTCTGGGCGGAACACCAATCCTCAGTCCAGATAGCTGGTACAAAATGAATAACTGTGAGTACGCGTCCCCCGATGATCCTGCGGTACCGGTGATATTGGATCAGAATATTGATGCAGAGAGATGTGCGATTGACGTTTACGTAAAGATTATGAAGATGACCGATGGTAAGGACCCAGTAACTTGGGAAATGGCTCGGGAAATCATGACTGACGAGATTGAGCACGAAGAAGATCTTGAAGCACTGAAAGACGACATTGAAGTAATGAAGAGCAGAGTCTGATTGGAAAAGAAAAGGCGGGTGCTCACCCGTCCTTCTTTCTTTTTATTTATCGAATGATATTTTTCTTAGTGACTCAAAATTATCGACGACATACATATCTTCGATTTTGACTTCCATTATTGCTGAGTCCTCTGACTCCACAAAGTCGGTCAAGGTAGGGTGCTTATTCAGCAATAGCTGAGCGTAGTCACTTCTCTTTGTTCCATCCACTTCTTGGGCAGTACCCACTACTGCTATTGATGTGGTATTAGTATAGTCCGTCGGTTTATGTTCTCGATCATCTATCATGAGTGTTACTCGCGGGTTTGCCTGCATGTAACGGTATTTTTTCCGGGCCCTCATTGTCGCGAATATCACATATCTCAAGTCATCAGTTACTACAAAGGCCACAAGACACGAGTAGGGGTCATCGTTTTTGGATACACCCAGTACTGCAATTCTTTGGTTACTGAAGACGTTGCTCACGGTTGAGCGAAGGGATTCATCAATTGTCATTCAATGTCACTCTATTTTCTTTGTCCCACCCATGCGTTCGGGTTCATAATTTGGAATATCTGTAGGGCGTGTCATTCGCTGCGGTGATAGAAGTTTATCAAGCCGGTCTTCTTCAATCAAGTCCCATTCAAGGACAATTTCCTTTACGGTCTTACCCGTTCGGAGAGCTTCTTGGGCAATCTCACTCGCCTTTTCATAACCCAAAACTGGATTCAAAGCAGTAGCGAGACCAACACTTCGCTCTACAACTCTGAGCCCCTCTTCATTGGGTTGAATGCCTCTAATGCATTTATCCGCGAATATCGGAATTGAGTTCTTGAGAATTTTCAATGCTTGGAAAAAGTTGTATGCTATGACTGGTTCGTAGGCATTCAATTCTAATTGTCCCTCCTGAGCTGCCATGGTAATCGTTGAGTCATGACCGACAACTTGGAAGGCAACCTGTGATATCATCTCAGGGATTACGGGATTGACTTTTCCGGGCATTATGCTTGAACCCGGCTGAACAGCGGGCAGCACTATTTCATGGAATCCCCCAATAGGACCAGATGAAAGTAAAATCAAATCTCCACTTATTTTTGCCAAATTGACGGCAAGTACTCTCAGCAATGCTGAAGCGTGTACAAACTCATCCGAATTTTGGGTGTCATCAATTAGATTTTCGGCTGTTGTCATCTTATCTAATCCCGTCACTTCTCGGAGGTGTTTTTCAGCAAGCTCGATATATTCCGGGTCAGCATTGAGTGACGTTCCAATAGCTGTCGCCCCAATATTGTGCGTCATTAGAACATCCATTGCCATTCCGATTCGCAACAGGTCTCGCTTCAATGCTCCCGACCATGCCCCAAATTCCTGACCCAGCGTTATTGGCACTGCATCCTGCATCTCCGTCCTACCAAGCTTCAATGTATCACTGAATTCTTCTGACTTCGCATCTAGTGCAATTATGAGTTTCTCTAATGCATTACTCAGGTCTCGCATGCCATAGATAGTGGCAATCTTAATGGCAGTTGGATAGACATCGTTTGTTGACTGACTCATATTCACGTGATCGTTTGCGTGAATGGGATACTGCGTATTCTTTGAATGACCCAAGATTTCATTTGCTCGAGAAGCAATTACTTCGTTGGCGTTCATATTTGATGATGTGCCTGCACCACCTTGTAGCATGTCCACTATGAATTGGTCGTGTAATTGCTCATCAATTATCTCATCACATGCTTGGCAAATCGCATCTGCATATTCCTCTTTCAGGTGACCTAGCTCCCGATTTGCCTTCGTGCAGGCCTTTTTGACCATCGCCAATGCTTGAATTAGGGTGGTATAGCGTTCAAGCATAACTAGCGAAACACCAAAGTTCTCCTTGGCTCTGAGGGTTTGAACACCCCAGTAAGCATCAGCAGGAATTTCTCTTACTCCTAGGAGGTCTCTCTCCTTTCTGAATTCTCCTTTAGGTTCTTCGTTCATATCATCACATCTTACTGGGCACATCATCATCTGGCAAATACTTGAATTACGGTAAATGCAAACTGGGTTTTCAGTGTATTGAATCCCTGGAATTTTAGTATCCAACTGCTTGCCCGTCTTTTCGATAATCTGAACCTGCTATCCATGCATTTCCATTCACAAAAATAGCTTGTCCACCACCAAAACCAAATGAGGTTTCATGCACCAGCCTATGTCCTTTGAGACGTAATTGACCTTGAATA
>SDNP01000006.1 GCA_004524445.1 Candidatus Thorarchaeota archaeon
TGCTCGCTTGAACGGTCACCTATGGGTGTGTGGTTTTGACTACGACGAAACAACGAAGGAGTTCTATTACTCCGGTAACCACGAGTCCGATCTTACGACCAACTCTTGGGGATGGATAACGACTCCCTTCAGCGAATTTGACTACTTGTCATTCACTTGGACAATACTATCAGTTCCAGACTACTTGGATGAAGACTATCAAGGTGTACTTCATGTCTGTTCTGCAGGCAACGAGGGCGCTGGCTTCATGACAATTGGTCCTCCTGGTTCAAGTGCTGCAGCTCTTACTGTTGGTGCCTCAACTGAGAGCCAATGGCTTGAGTACCTCTATGGTCCAACTCAACCCTACGAGGGTCCAGCAAGCTTCACCAGCAAGGGTCCTGCCTTCTCAGGATATGTCAAACCAGACGTCATGGCTCCTGGCTCAGCAGGTTACTCTGCTAATCCATGGTATGGACAATACTTCCAGTCTTACTGGATGGATGGACCGTACTGGGGCGCAATGGTGTACAATACTACCCTCTTCGGTGGTACTAGCCAAGCTGCACCCGTTGCAGCTGGTGTTGTTGCTTTGATGCTTGAAGCCCTTGAGGTGACTCTTGGTAATCCATTCGAAGGTGATGCAAAGGCATCATCGCTGAAAGTGACCATACAAGGCACTGCTGATGACTTGGGTCTAGACCCAGCAACACAGGGCTTTGGTAGAGTTAATGCAGAGGCTGCTGTTGACTTTATGTTAGGCAACGGCGGACTAGTTGGCTGGAATATGGACTCGTTCAACAATCTTGCCACGAGACTCGATCTCCCGTGGGCCAATTGGGGTTCTTTGAACCTTGGAAAGGCTGTTGATAATGAGAACTTCACCCATCCAAGAGATATTGGCGATAGCTCCTTGTACTTCGGCATGATGATGCCTGGACAGACGGCTACAATCAATCACTCATTTTATGGTGACTGGACAGTCAATCATTTGGATGCTTCCTCAGGCTGGACAGAGAACGCCTGGTGGATGAAGAAGGCCAAGATGTACACCTTTACAGGTACAACATTCTCATACAACGACACTGTTGTCTATGAGTGGCCAGACAGCCAGATGTACGGATGGTTCAACCTGCGTGATGAGATTGGTACTAGCGTCTATGACACAGATACAGGTGCCTACAACTATGTGACACTTGGTGTTTCATTTGACGCAGCCGAAGTTGCAGGTGCAGAACCATGGATGTTCCTATATGATTGGGACGACAGCGATGTTGACACCAATGACGGAATGCCCAACTTGTACAATAAGACAACAATGGAAGGCGACGAGCTCCATCGATTGACAAACGCCGGTGATCCAAGCAACACCAACATGATGTCTTGGGCATCGACCACGAATATTGATGCTGCACTAGCAGGAAATCTGACCCTTGTGATCCATGATCCAGTTCATGACACTAACATGACTGCACCTGGTCACGAGTTCACCTGTACAGTCATCTTCTGGGAAGAAGTTGCAGCTCCTGGTTTCACATTTGGAAAGGACGCTAGCGCTCCAGAAACCTATAACATCACTCTCGACACAACTGGTTGGGAAACTGGTATCCATCAGGGATACATGCAGTTCAGTGATGGCGTTGATACAGTAAAGGTTCCATGGAGTGTCAACATTGTAGCTAATCTCACAGGTGCAGCGACCGAAGTGCACACCATCGTTGATGGTTGGGGTGCAAACCTCGAACCATACGACAGTGCAATGTACGGTTGCATGGGCGAGGACCCAGATGACTGGGACTTCCGAAGCTTTGCAATCTACAACAAGCATGCGACAGCCAATTACCTTGGCGTACGTGTGATTTGGGAAGACACTGGCAACGATATGATGGTGGAGGTCCTTAATGCTAACACAACTGTCTTGGGTAGCAACGGCGGAGACACAGCAAAAACAACTGCTGTCATAGCCGAGCTTTCTGATCCAGTTGGGTATCACTACCTGATGTTGCATCCGACCGCACTGAATGGTACAACAAGCCTACCAGTGAACTTCACTATCGAGGTCATGTGGTACGAGGAGCTCACAGATGAACCTGTGATCTTTACTTACACCACAGACGACAGAGATGGCACATTCAATCTTGGAGAAGGCGGCACCGCTTGGGGTGACCACGTGGTTGTCAATGCGACCTATCCAGAATTCGAGTTACCGAATCTGCCCGAATATGAGGTCACATCTATCGAGATTGGCTTCCTGTCCGGTGTCTACTACGAGGAAACTGGCGACCTTGTCGTACCTGATTCCGGCTATGACCCATTCTCTGGAGCCATTGACACCTCTCAATTCGCTTGGGAGTACGTTCCTGGCATCAAGGATGGCGACGACGTCTACGTAGAGGTTGACTTTACGAACGGCGACTGTGACGTCATGGCATGGTGGTACAGCATTGATGGCGAGATAGAGGACAACTCAACCTGGACATACGGCAACAACTTGCTAGGTGCTCAGACGGCCACAGGTGCTCATCCAGAGATTGGCGAATTCACAGCCAACTTCGATGGTGATGTAGCAACGCTGGCTGTTGGTGTCTTTGACTACGACCTACAGACTGGTCAATACACCGTAATCGTCGATACCCGTGTTGGTGTCTTCGAGGACGCTGTTGGCAGCACTGTGACCTATGATACCTATGACCTCGGTCGTAACGGTACCTTCCAGGTCAAGATCAGTGCTTGGACTGACACCAATGAGATGTTCATCGTCAACTACGCTGCCATCACATTCCAGAACTACTTCTCACCTGTTCTTTCGAACATTGAGGTAACTGGAGCTGGTGCAGTCAAGACAATCACCTGGGACGCCAGTGACCTGAACGCTCAGGACACCCATGTATTCGAGGTCCTCATCTCTGATGATGGTGGAGAGACCTACCAGCTATTAGCTACTGGTCTCACTGAACTCTCGTATCAATGGGACTCAACTGGCTTCGAGATCAACAATTACACTGCCCTCATACGTGTGACTGACTCATACGGACTCACCGACTCAATCGAGTCTGAGGAGTTTGAGGCAGGTACTGTTGAACCACCTGAACCCACAGAACCAACCGGTCCTACAGACGGCGGATTATTTGAGGACATTGATCCATTGATTCTAGGTCTTATTGCCGGTGTTGGCGTTGGTGTTGTCGTAGTACTCATTCTCTTCCTCGTGAAGAGACGGTAGAACTAGCAGTTTAATGGGGACTTCTGTCCCCTATCCCTTTCTTTTTTTGTAAAATATCTGAACTCAATAAGTATCCGATTCTAGATGGTGAAACTGTTTTAATGGACTAATTTCTGTCTTGTCGATGATTACACTGGAAATGATAGAAGTACCAAATCAGCACGAACTCGGTTTCTATATTGCTGATTCTATTTCCCCAAATCTATCCTCGACGACTACTTCTGATGGGGCTTTTCTAGGCCTTGGACTGGGACTTTCATCGGGCACGCCAATGGGTATCATTGAAACAGGTTTGAATCCATCAGGTGCGGATATTGCATTAGCAGCTGCTTCGTCATCAAAGGCCCCTACCCAGCAACCTCCATAGCCCATTGCATGCGCAGTAAGCAGTAGAGTATATGTTAACGCTGCGGTATCCTGATATGCGTAGAGAGACCTGCCCCTCTGTCCATATTTCTCAGCAGATTCACTGGGCACTGCAACAATGACAAGAACTGCGGGTGCAGTCTTGACGACACTCTGACCATAAGCTGCATCAGCAAGTGTCTTGATTTGGTCCTCACTGGTTGTTTTGACAATTCTCCATGGCTGCAAATTGCCAGCAGAGGGCGCCCAGAGTCCAGTACGTATTAATTCATCAATCACATCATCTGGAATTTTCTCATCTTTGAATTTTCTAATAGAACGCCGATTCGCGATTTGGTCAATACAATTGCCTTCAGTCATTATCAATTACCTCTCTATTTACAAGGTTTGGTGGCTTATCACCCTTTAGTCCAGCGACAAGATTCTCTGCACAGATAATTCCCATTTTTGACCTGGTATCAATGCTTGCGCTGCCAATATGCGGAGCGACCACGACATTATTCAGAGATAGAAGTGGGTTGTCTTCTTGAGTTGGTTCCTCCTCAAAGACATCAAGACCTGCACCCCAAATCTCACCATTTTGAAGGGCCCAAATTAAAGACTCCTCATCAACAACAGCTCCTCTAGATGTGTTGATGAGAATTGCACTCTTCTTCATTGAGAAGAGCTCATCCTTGCCAATCATTCCCTCCGTCTGTTCATTCAGAGGTACATGCATTGATATGATGTCTGATTCGCTGAGCAAATGACCTAGGGGAACACTTCTCCCTCCAAGCTCATCATCAACTTCATCCGTATAGTGGTTTCTTGACCGTGTGTGGTACAATATCTCCATGTCAAATCCCTTTGCTCGTCGAGCCACTGCAGATCCAATCCTGCCTAGTCCAATAATCCCCAGGGTCTTTCCGTGAATATCTTGCCCAGTCAATAGACTCGGACCCCATGCAACTTTCCAGTTTCCCCCGCGAACATAAGAATCGGCCTCAACCAATCTGCGAGCGGTGGCCATGATTAATGCCCATGCCAAGTCTGCAGTTGTGTCAGTTAGAACTCCGGGGGTATTAGTAACCATAATGCCTCTTTCGGTTGCAGCTTGCACGTCAATATTGTCATATCCTACCGCGTACTGTGATACTATCTTTAAGTTTGGTAACTCATCCATAAGCGCAGCATCGATAGGGTCCGAAAGCAGGCTTATTAGACCAGTGCAATTCCTGGCTCTGCTGGCAATTTCATCTCTGTCTGGAGGGAATTTATTATCCCAAACATCTACCTCAAACTTCTCCCGGACCATTTGGATGCCACTGCCAGGTATTGCTCTGGTAACAAAGACGCTGTGCTTCACTCATCATTCCTCTTCTAATGCAACTTACTTGACAGATAATATTGCTCTTTCCATTGCCACAAACATTTATCTGGGTACGATTTATTCTTTAAGCAACGAAGAATCGAAGGGCTCAATATCGGGTAAGTACTCAATAGCGAGAAAACATGCGGTGAACCGTTTGCTTATATTGAATCCCAGCAAAAATACTCAGTAAGGCAAATATGGTCCTATTAGTGGGTGATGAAGGTGAAAATGTCTAATTTCGAACTACCACGCAGTGCAGTCATTGTCCTAGATCGTTTAACAGATGAAGGGCCAATGACACCAAAAGACCTAAGCAAGAAAGTAGACCTTGCACCGCGAACAGTTTCCTTTGCCCTGAGAAAACTGCTGGGACAGAAATTGTGCAAGAAGATTCCAAACCTTCGAGATATGCGCCAACCTCTCTACCTTGCTGATGCAGAAAAGGCTAAGGAGCTGCGGATGAAATACGAACATGTATTTCGGCAGATCCTGATCTAAGCTCGTCTAGATTATTGATTTGGTCGCCTGAATTAGTTCCTTTTCATGATTCTTGCGACTTCCGGTTTCTTTTCCCAATACTGTTTTATTCTCATACGGGTTAATCCTCAATTGTGGCAATAATGGCTCATGAAGGATTGTCTGCTTTCCTAGCTACCCTCGGCGCGTTGCTCATACTTTCATTTTACCTGGGTCCAGGAAAAGAAATTAGGAAAGTTAAGAGAATTGAAGGAAAAATCATGCTTCTTCCCACGGGAGTACTCCTTCTAGTCATCGCTGTGATTGTTTTCTCAGGAATTCTGAACAACGCCCCTTAGCTACTGAAGACATCCTGAACTAGCTTGCAAAAAATCCCTGCAGATAGGAAATCTGCGGTTGAACCGGGATTCATTAGATTTCCGTGTCTTCTAAGAATGCTGTCCAGACTATTGATAGCATAAGTGAGTTCTAGTTCCTCTCTCTCAGCAAGTAATGATTGAGCAAGCTCCTGAATCTTCTTTGCGGTCTCTAAACCAGCTTTCTTAATAATCAGTCCATCTGGTTTTTTTGCTAATAGCCATATGTATGTCTTTACTATTGCCTCTTCTATATCATCAAGATTACTGGAATGTGTTTCTAATTTTGGCAGAATTTCATTAAGAATCAGATTGAAGTAATTTGACCACTCTTCACATATTGAATCAACTTTAGCTGAGGACTTGAAGAGGTCCCCCAGAGCTATTTGGTCTTTTCGAATATTATCAAAAACATTGGGATTATCGATATCGAATCTGCTATGAAATTCGTTCCACCTAGCAGTCGATTTGTGTTCTTCACCGGAATGATGTATTCTATTCAGTGCGTGATAAACCTGCAGTGTGTCTTCAACAGTGGTTGAGTCAATGATTTCCTTTATCCATGATTGAGCTGGCCGTGCGTTGAAGATCTCAGATTCTGATATGGTGGCTGAAATAGCTACCGAGAGAGGGATGTAAAGCAAAATAGTACCCATGATGGTATTGCTGAAGTTCGGCCCTCCAAATACCTGCTCAGCACTTTGGTGAATCAGTCTTCCGAGATATACCTGGTCAGCGTCTATCTCATTGAGTCCTAGTCGCCAGCCTATTGTTGACGAATCGAAGAGGCCTTTATTGAATAATGAGGCGCTTGCTAGAAAATGTCTGTAAGAAGTGTCTGAAAAGCTCTGCATCCGATTTACATTGCCTGGCTTAGGGGAGCTCACTTCTAGAAGAATGGATAATTGTCCCAAACTACATATTTTCCAAGGAACATAATTGACATCCATGGTTTTTTCCTCTCGATATTTCATGAAAGCTATGACTTGGTAATCCTAATTAGGTAGGAAAGAAAATTAGCGGTGAGCACAATGAGTATCTCAGCGCGTCTTACTTTCTCACAGGTCGGCCTTCTGGTTTCAATATTTGTATATTTGATTGTACGAGGCTTTTTTGTTGTTTTGAACATTGGGTTTCTCTGGACGCAGGCTGGTGGCTTTCTTAGTATTGCTTTTCCCATAATTCCAACAATGGTTCTTGGGTTTGCTGGGTGTGTGGTTTCATACGGTTATTCTTATCTGGGCCTCTGGCTAATGGACCAAGAACAATTTCTGCTTGGCGCTATCTCCATGTTTGGTGGTGTTATTTTGGTTCCCGGAGGGTTAGCCGCATATTCTTGGTTTTTCTTTCCAGTAGCTACTTGACCTGAACAATCTTTGGCAGGATATCTGCCGCTCTTCCCTGAAGAACGATATCTGCGACATCATTTCTGTTTGTCCCCTCCAGATTGACCAGAATCACTTTGGCTCCTGAATTCTTGGCTACTTGTGGAAGAAAAGCGGCAGGATAGATGGATAGACTCGTCCCAATCACCAGCATCAAATCACTATTTCGACAGATTTCTATTGCTTTGCTCATTGCCTTTTCGGGAAGAGGTTCTCCAAATAAGACCGCATCAGATTTTAAGATGCCTTTACATTTGTCACACTTCGGGGGTATGCTGCCCTCTGCGACCCGCTTCTGGATTGATTTACCTACGTACTCTTCCCCGCACTCCATGCAGTATGCTACCAGGTAATTTCCATGCAATTCTATAACTTTCTCATTTCCGGCGGATTGATGCAAATTGTCAATATTCTGTGTGATTACTCCAACCAGCTTATCCTGCTGCTCCAATTCTGCCAATGCAGTGTGAGCCTCATTGGGCTCGGCGGCAAGAATGACTTCTGCGAGCTCTTTTCCCATGGTCCAGAATTTCGATGGGTCTTTCAGAAAGCTCTCATATGTAGCGTACTCGTTGGGATCATACCGTGTCCATAGACCTCCCTCAGACCGGAAGTCGGGTATTCCCGAATCAACGCTGATTCCAGCACCCGTAAATGCCGCGATTCTCTGTGAATCTTGTACAAGTTTTCTTGCCTCTTCGATATCTTCTTCATGTGGCATAATACTCCATCCTTGATGTCCAAGATACATTTCATTTTTGGTCTATATTAAGTGAACGAGATATGCAAGGAAATACGATTGACACATTATGACCAATCCTAAAACAACTGTGTCGAAAGGTTTTTTTAAAATTCTTCAAATTCACGAACACGAGTCACTGAGGGCCACCCAACAGCATCACAATGTGGCCTTTCCGAAAACAAGTTTCGGACACTTCTATACGTGCTACAGATTGGTCATTCACCTGAAGGTAGCGTGGGAAAGACATGTCAAAAAATAAGGAAAACAATCAGAATTCAGAAGATATCTCAGTGGATTTTGAGGATGAACCTGAAGTCATAGAACTGACACCAGAGAATGAAATAGAAACTAGACTTGAATCTGCACTGAAGCGGTCTGAAGATCTATTTGAGAAACTTCGGCGCCTACAGGCAGACTATGACAATTATAGAAAAAGAATGACGGAACGGTTCGAAGAGGTAAATAGATTCGCCTCCGAGGGCATTGTTCTGCGTTTACTGGATGTTTACGACAATCTGGAACGGGCAATGCATGTAGATTTCAGTGCAAATCCTGATTCAGCTAAAGATGGCGTAAAGGCTATTTACAAACAGCTGGACAAGCTACTGAAGAAAGAAGAAGTAAGACCAATTGAGTCTATTGGCAAAGAGTTTGACCCCTATTACCAACATGCCGTGAGTTCTACCCATGATCCGGAAAAGCCCGACAATCAAGTGATTGAAGAACTCCAGAAGGGCTATATGATTAGAGAGAAAGTTCTTCGCCCTGCGCTGGTGGTTGTTAATAGGCATAAGGACTGTTCACAAGATGATGATACAGAGGAAAGTAATTCACAAGGAGAAGATGGTGAGTAATAATGAGTAAAGTTGTTGGCATAGATTTGGGTACGACAAATAGCGGCATAGCCTACATGGAAGGTGGGAAACCCACTATTATTCCAAATGCAGAGGGAAAGAGATTGACGCCTTCAGTTGTTGGCATAACCCAGAAAGGGGAAATTGTAGTTGGGGAACTGGCAAAGCGACAAGCGGTTTCCATGCCCGAACGAACCATACGATCCATTAAGCGAAAGATGGGTCAAGACTACACAGTTAAAATAGACGAAAAGGAATACACCCCTCAAGAAATTTCTGCCATGATTCTGACCAAATTGAAGAATGATGCGGAGTCATTCCTTGGGGAGGAAATAAAGCAGGCTGTAATTACCGTTCCTGCATATTTCAATGATAGTCAGCGACAAGCCACAAAGGATGCAGGCAAAATTGCAGGATTAGAAGTTCTTAGAATTGTCAACGAGCCAACAGCATCAACCTTGGCATATGGCTTAGAAAAGGGTGAGGAGCTCAAGGTACTGGTGTATGATTTGGGTGGTGGGACTTTCGATGTTTCAATTCTCGACATTGGAGAAGATGTCTATGAGGTACTATCAACAAGTGGCAATACTCAGCTCGGCGGAGATGACTGGGACCAGCGGATAATCGATTGGGTTGTGAAGCAGTTTGAGAATGAAACTGGAATCGATATAACCAAGGATCTATCAGCCATGCAACGGATCCGAGATGCTGCAGAGCAAGCGAAGATTGAGCTCTCGACAGTCAAGGAAACCAACATCAATTTGCCGTATATCACCGCGGATGAGTCTGGTCCTAAGAATATTGACCTGGACCTAACTCGATCAAAATTCGAGCAGATGACAGAGGACTTGGTGCAATCCACAATCGGTCCCATTAGACAGGCTCTGAGCGATGCAAAAATGGAGGCCGAAGATGTGGACAAAATCCTGCTTGTCGGGGGTGCGACACGCATGCCAATGGTACAAAACACTGTCAGAGCCATCTTTGGTCAGGAGGGAGATAAGAGCATCAATCCTGATGAATGCGTAGCAATAGGTGCCGCCGTTCAGGCAGGGGTTCTATCTGGAGAAACAAAAGACATTCTTCTGCTAGACGTGACTCCCTTGACCCTCGGAATTGAAACCCTTCATGGGGCGGTCACTCCCCTCATTGAAAGGAATACTACTGTCCCTACAAAGAAGAGCAAAGTATTCACGACAGCTGCAGATAATCAAACCGCGGTAGAGATTCATGTTGTGCAGGGCGAGAGACCAATGGCAGAGCAAAATACCACTTTAGGTAGGTTTCAGCTTGTGGGTATTCCCCCAGCACCGAGAGGGGTGCCTCAAGTAGAGGTTACATTTGATATCAATGCAGATGGCATTGTAAATGTGACAGCAAAGGACAAGGCAACCGGCAATGAGCAGTCCATTACCATCACTGCTACCACTAATCTAACAGATGAAGATGTTGAGCAGATGGTTAAAGAAGCAGAGAAATATGCTGAAGAAGATGCCAAAAGAAAAGCCCAGATTGAAATGAAAAATAAAGCTGACGGTATGATATACCAGGGCGAGAAGCTCGTACGAGACTTGGGCGATAAAATTCCTGACGATCTTAAGAAAGAACTTGAAACCAAATCCAAAGCACTGCAAGATATGCTTGATGCAGAAGACTTTGAGAAAATGGAGTCAGCAACGGAAGATCTCCAGCAAGTTATCTTCAAGATTTCAGAGAAGGTCTATGGCGGTCAAGGACCTCAACAAGGTGGATTTGACCCAAGCCAAATGGGATTTGATCCTTCTCAGATGGGTGCCACAGGTCATTCTGGCACGGCAGGTCAAGGAGGTCAAAGTCAGGGAAAGAAAGAGCCCGATGATGAAGATGTTGTCGATGTCGACTTTGAAGATTTAGATTAAGCAGCTGATGGGTGAATCTCTTGGCTGAAGACGACTACTATGACATTCTTGGAGTTAACAAGAGTGCTTCACAGGATGAGATAAAGCGTGCGTATAGAAAGCTAGCCAAGAAGTACCACCCAGACCGAAATCCTGACAGTACAGCTGAAGAGCGGTTAAAGAAAATCAATGAGGCATATGACGTCTTAAGTGACCCGGAGAAGCGAGCAAATTATGATAGATATGGTGCTGCGGATTTCCAAGGTATAAACATGAACGGATTCGGTTCCATTTTTGATGAAATCTTCAAGGGCTTCGGTGGTTTTGGCTCTGGTTTTCAGCAGAGAAGTGGGCCGAAACGTGGGGAAAATCTAAGGATTTCCATAAATCTATCCTTTGAAGAGGCGTTTTTTGGAGCTGAAAAGGAAATTGCCTTTGAAAGAAGGATTGCTTGTGAAACCTGTAAGGGAAGTGGTGCGGCTCCAGGTACATCTCCAGTTCGCTGCAAGACTTGCGGTGGAAGAGGACAGGTGATGCGGTCAATGGGCGGCTTCATGACTGTGTCACAGACTTGTCCTCATTGTCAGGGTCTTGGCGAGGTCATCGAAACGCCCTGCAAACACTGCAAAGGCACGGGACTTCAAACGGAGAGATTGGAGGTCAAGATTCCTATTCCCGCTGGTGTGGAGGATGGCATGGGGCAACGAATCCGCGGCCATGGAAACGCAGGTCCGAGGGGAGGTCCTCATGGGGATCTTATTGTTATGTTCAATGTTGAGCCTCATGAAAAATTTGTACGGCGAGGTCTGCATGTATATCTCGAACAAGACATTCCATTCTCAGTTGCTGTGTTAGGCGGTGAAGTTGAGGTCCCTACGATGCATGGGGCATCAAAAATGAAGATAAAAGCCGGTACTGAAGGTGGTACCGTCCTCCGCATGAAGGGAAAGGGAGTTCACGCAGATGATGGCAGAAAGGGCGATCAACTGGTGCGTGTCAACATCCACATTCCCGAGAAGCTCTCAAAGGCACAGAAAGAATACCTTGGCGAATTTGGAGAGGTATTCGGTTAGAAATCCAGAGGTTTGACTATACATCCTCGCATTCTGAGCTCTGGAAATTTGTTAGTATTTGCAGGCTGTACAACCCATGCTGTATCTGCACCACGTCCTGTACCAGCTATCGTAACTACATCGGCATCCACGGGAACCAGGCCCGCATCTGCTGCCATCAATGCTATCTCCGCGCAAACCTTAGTGCCCTGACCGAACGTTCGGTATACCACTGCGAAGAACTCGGCTGTAGTCCATGTACCAAACTGTTTTCGAATGCCTCTGTCAACGCCAGCGAATGCGTGTGTGCAGGTCAGAACCGAAGCTCCATTTTTCTCAATCTCTTTTCTGATTGACTCCTGCATTTCGTTTTCATTATCCATTACAAACCCGGTCTGGTGCGAAACAACGACGCATTTGTGATTGCTGAATTTCCTTGAAGCTGCTAAACCTGTATCTCCCTGAGTACTTGCAACAAGAACATGCTCAATTTCTGGATGCTCACTCAAAAACTCTTCAACATAATCGAGCGTTCTTTCAGTATGCTCAGGAGAGGCTTCTTTGAAGTAATGAGTTGTGAGTTTCATACTGAGTATGTCTTGAGTGGGCGTATTTAGAATTAATGCCTCAGGGTCCATTAGCTGCTCAAGAATCCTCTTTCTGCCATCTTCGGATAAGTGATTCTGCAAGGACAAATACAAAGAGAATAATCAGAGCAGGCCAGAAACCTATGCTGGTGCCTGGAATGGATGAAACAAACCAGGCGGCAATTATAATAACGATTACCGAGATCAGATAACGCAATACAGTCTTGATTATCTCTGACTTTTCAGGTTCACGTTCCTCTATCTTGTGCGTTCTTTCGAACTCATCGGCGATTACTTGTGGTTCTCCCAAGTCCTCCAAAACCTCATGAGTGAGATGCATTCTACTTTCAGCAGGATGTCTGCTTGATTTGTCATTCAGCGACTCGTAGATATGCGCTCTCAAATCCTCTATCAGGTCCTCCGTTTCAAAAGTGTCAGGCAATTGGCTTCTCACATTTTTCAAATACTCTTCAATCATCCTATCACTCTCACTCTTACTCATTCTTTCAACGCCTCCAACTTCTCGAAAATATCTTCCAATATCATAGTTAATTGACGATATACCCGGTCTCCCTCTCCCGTAAGGACGTAGACTTTCCTGCTGGGCCCAGACTCTGATTTCTCTGTATGAACATTAACTAATCGTTCTTTCTTCAACCGATGCAAAATCGGATAGAGAGTCCCTTCTTTTACTTCTAGCAATCCATCAGTTCGTTCTTCCAATTTGCGGGCAATGCCATATCCATGTATTCCTTCTGTGTTTTTCTTGACTATTGCAAGGACTGCATATTGAAGAATTCCTCTTCTCATTTCCACCTTCCACGAGTCTTCGAAATTGGAACTCTTCTTCACGGTCACAGTCCTCTTTCCACTTACAAACGATTCAATTCTATTGCTGTCCTTAAGTTTGTCTGTTTCAAATTTGAAATTGATTTTCATATCAATAGAAAGCGGATCAGGAATTATGTCAATTTCTAGCCAGAAGGCATTATTTGATTTGCTTCAATCCGTGACCGACATGATTATCAATTGCTTATGCACAAGTTCTTGCCAGTAGGAGTTATCAATGCTAGAAGAGAAAATATACCGCGAACGCATTGAAAAAACATTGAATATGATTTCAAGAGGGAAGTTTGACCTTGTAATCCTTACTCCATCTCCGAATTTCCAGTATATTGCTGGGTTTAGCTATGAAATGCGCGAGCGTCTTGTTGCACTTATTCTAGAGCCTGATTCTGAACCTCGCCTATTAGTACCTTTTTTTGAGGCTAGCGAACATGCTGACAACACTTGGATTGAAGAGATAATAACTTGGAATGAGGACGAGAACCCCTACGAGGTTCTAAGGAAGTCGCTGAATTCTGACAAGCAGTCATACCGGCTATTGCTTGATGATGCTACTCCTATGTCTGTCTACTGGGCACTTCAGCAAGCATTCGGTGATTTCGAGAGGGTAGATTCCATTTCACCATTTTTCGAGCAAATGCGGATTAGGAAGTCCGAGATAGAGATAGGAAGAATCAAACAGGCTGGGAGAATTATCGATGAAGCCGTGACAAAGGCATTCAGTGAGATGGAGCTTGGTAAATCAGAGCTATATATGAAGCAGCTCATAGTCAACGAAATACTCGAATTGGGTGGGCAGCCGACCTTTTTTGCTGTTCAATTTGGTGAGCGAAGTGCAATGCCCCATGCTCGACCCGATAGAGTACAATTGACTAAGAATGAGATTGTTCTCATTGATTGTGGATGTTCAATTGACGGATACAATACGGACATGACCAGGGTAGGCATTGCTGGAGAACCATCCGCTGAGATATGCAAGGTCTATGACCTTGTCCTGAATGCAGAGCAGATGGCCATAGAGAATTTGAAGGCTGGTATGCAGTGTGGTACTGCAGATGGAATTGCACGTAGAATCATCGATGAGAATGGTTATGGTGGATTCTTCACACATCGCCTGGGGCACGGCATTGGATTAGAGGTACATGAGCCTCCCTACATAGTTCGCGGAAATAGTCGTGAATTAGAAACGGGTATGACTCATAGCGTGGAACCAGGAGTCTATCTCGAGGGCAATTTTGGCATCCGCATTGAAGACTTAGTATGCATTAGGGATGACGGTGCAGAGGTACTTACATACTCTCCCCGAGATTTATTTGAAATTCCTATCTGAGCTTCACTCATCTGACTCTTCTTGCTTGTCCTTTGACATTATCTCATCAAGTTTCTTCCTATCTTCTTCAGATAGATTCTGCATTGCCTCTGCTGACTGTTGGAGCATTTGACCAAATATAATCGAATAGAGCCCCGGGAGGGCTGATACTGTTTCCACCCTCTCTTCGAATTCTTGTTCTGCTAATTCCTTTGCCTCTCGCAAAGCCTCTTTTGTGACTTCATCCTCTCCCACACCAGGACAGTTCTTATCCGATACGTAAAACTTCTCACCGTTGAACTCTAGGGGATATGTTCTGCACGATATCGGTCTCGAGTATCTAATCAAGCATCCATTTGAATCTTCATGGTAAAAGAAGCATGCAGTCTGTTGATCATCCTTTTCTAGAGGCTTTCTTCTTGTTTCTAGCCGCATTGTATCCTTTTCATTGTCAGGTAAGGATAGGGCCACTCCATTCAATATATTTTGCAGGTGTCCTTGAGTTGTCCAGCGAGATATATCGCCTATGGTCACATTGACGTATGGGCGAATATGGCATGAACGAGTAGTACATTTTTGTTCAAGACACTTGAAACTGTACTTTTTCTTATCACTCATTATTCTATTCCCTCACTTGAATCTGCTTTTTTTCCTTGTCGATATTCTATTAATGCTTTCGAAGGCTGATTTGAGATAACGGGACTAGATGTTCGTCTGAGGATTTTTTTCATTGACGGCTTTTGGCTGAAAGTTGTAATAACCCGTCTTGAGAACAGGCTTTGGAGTACATCAAATGGCAACCATGAATGGCATTGCAAAGACATTGAATACGTGCAACAGGAACTAAATACTGACTATGATGGAATGACTTCGGAAGAAGCAAAAGTGCGTTCTGAGAAGTAGGGTATAGCAATAGATACAGCAAGCTTGCACAAACCTGGATATATAAGAGATGATAGTTTAGATAATGAGCGGGCATCGATGTGGTGTTTACATACTCTGCTTCTGAGCTCTTATCCAATGTCATCCCACGACCTCAAGGAGTTCAACCCAGTGCCGTTTCTGGGAGGATAACGCTCCTCCGTAGAAGACTGTACAACCTACAATGAACGATAAAACGAGTTGCAAGAAACAGATGGTACAAGTCCACTTAAGATGTTTCTCAATCCGTTCGCAGATCATATGGTCATCATCTTTTATGTTGCAATTAACTTCTCTGTGATTACGGCCCTTTTGCTTGATTCCCATGAGAAAGGAGGCTTGATTGATGCAATCGTTATCACAGTAATTGTGATCTTTAATTTTGTTTTTGGATTTGTTCAGGGGTATAAGTCGGAAAAAGCCCTCGAGGCGTTAGAAGAAATGGTGTTTCCAAAGGGCACTCCGAAAAGTGATGATTTTTGGAAAGAGGTTGATTTCTGCGAATCAGTTCCTGATTATCTCATTCAGTTAGGGAACGGTACGAAGATGAGCGATTGGCCTAGCTCGGAAGCCTCTTTTCGAGCCAGTCCTCCATATCTTGGAGCACGCGCTCTTTGCCAATTTCTGTATGGAGCTCGTGGTAGAAGTCCTCATAGGAGAACCATGTCTTATCTGGAGAACCCAGGCGTTCATAGAATTCTCTGGTCTTTTCCGGGTCGACTAACTTATCATAACCTGCCTGTTGGATGAGCGAGGGTACTGTGATTTTTGGAGCTAGTCTATTAGCTCGATCTACCCCCCGCAGACACTCGATGCCCATTCGAGGAGTCACTTTGTCAAAGCGCAATGGGTCATTCTCATGATGTTTGACAACCTCAGGATCATGTGATAAGTATTCCAAATCGAGGTCGGTATCGATATATCGTTTAATATTGAGAATAGAGAGGATTTCACCTGCAATGCGCTTCCCTATTCCTATATCTAATGTCTGCGAAACAGCCGGACAAGAGAGCATCATTCCATCAATACTCTTTCCGTATTCTGCAGCATAGAGAATAACGATTAGGCCCCCTAAGGAATGCCCGAATGGAAAAACTAGATGCCTCGAATATTGGTCTCTAACTTGCATCACAACATTCTGCAAATCCTCAATATATTCGCTGAATTTCACAATATGCCCTTTCCTACCAGGATAATGACCAAAACCTCTCATGTCCGGGGCAAACACAACAAAACCTCTCTCAGCGAAGTATTCTCCAATATTACGGAGATTCTGACCATGACTACTTAGTCCATGAACTGCAATGATTACGGCTCGAGCACTCTCATTATTCGTAGTCCAGACAGGCAGATGCATTCTAGTACCATCATATCCAATATATTGATTCTCATGATATTTCATGGTATACACATAGGTACGGGTTAATCTAAGGGAATATTTGTGTTGGGGATATGATTGCCTGAAGTCTTCTAGAAACTAGGTATACGCTCTGCAATCAGACCTCAGGCCATTCAAATTTGCTATTTAAAGCAACAAAAAAAGAAAACAGACCGGATACCCGGTCTTATGCTATCAGAAAGTTAATGGCTCGGGTTTCTCACCTGAGTAATCGTAGAACCCCTTTCCTGCTTTCCTACCGACCCAACCAGCTCTCACCATTTTTCTCAGTAATGCAGGAGCTCGATATTTGCTGTCCTTGAATTCCTCAACGAAGTAATCAGAGATATACAACAAGGTATCCAAGCCCACGAAATCTGCAAGCGTGAGGGGGCCCATTGGCCAATTCAAACCAAGTTTGATTGCCTTGTCCATATCCTCAACTGTCGCAACTCCTTCTTGAATGGCAAAAATAGCCTCATTGATTGCAGGCACCAGTAACCGATTTACTGCAAATCCAGGTGCTTCATTTACGAGGACGGTTTCCTTACCAAGCTTCTCCGAAACTTGTTCAATGGCATCTACAGTTTCGTCACTGGTTGCTGCGCCCTTGATAATCTCAACTAGCTTCATCACTGGCACCGGGTTGAAGAAATGCATACCAACAAATCTCTCAGGTGTCTTTGTAACTGAAGCCATCTGTGTAATGCTGATGCTTGAAGTATTTGATGCTAGAATAGCATGTTCAGGTGCTTTCTCATCAACTTCCTTCCATGTCTTGAGTTTCAAATCGACAATCTCTGGGACTGCCTCAATCACCAAGTCAGCATCCTTCACGGCATCATCCAAAGAAAGCGTCCCTTCTACGCGGCCCACGGTCTCTTCTACTTCTTCTTCGGTAATCTTTCCCTTCTTCAAACCTCGTTCAAGGTTCTTCCTTATCGTGTCCATGGCCTTGTCGATGAACTTCTGTTCAATGTCACGCATCTTGACTTGATACCCTGCTTGAGCACAGACATGAGCGATCCCATTGCCCATCTGACCTGCACCAAGGACTGCTATTTTCTTGATCTCCATTATTCTCATCCTCACTTCTGTGTGTGAGTGACAACTGAAGCTGCAGAAGGGTATGTAATATGTTTGACGCATTATACCGTACTTGGATTCCTCGCAGAATTAGTCACAAATTGTGTCTACATTCTGTGACCCTCTGTTGTGGCTCTGCATTATATACCTCTGTGAGCAGGTGCCTTTGTGAATATCGATGCCAATGAGTCAAATCACATCAATAATTTCCAAGAACACGAAACATACCAAGATGCAGTCAACTCGCGCGCTCGCATTTGCGTATTCTACGACCATACGCTGATTACACCAGTTTCAAGGATGCAGCGTCAATGTATTCAGTTAGTGCTCACAAGACTGGTCACTTTGTCCCATTAATAGAATATGGGCTGACCATTCAATATTACTTTGAGATGAATATGATGGATGCCAGTAAGCAGACAATAAAGGGAAGCTCGCTAGCTGCAATTGGATCAAACGAAGCACATCAGATTATGGTCAATGCTTACCAATTTAAATGGAGGCTTCTGAAGTGAGTAGGATTGCGAGTTTCTTTGGCTTAGATAAGGCGAATGCAGATGTCATGAGTCTCGCTAAGACATTGACAATGTTGTTACCGACATTCGCGGCCATCAGTACGCTCTCTACAACCTTTCAGATGATTTTCATCGCAGAAGCAATGGGTGGTGGGTCGTATATTCAAGGCTTAACCCTAGTTGGGATTCTGGTTGTCATTCAAATGGTTGTTCAGACGGTATTAGATTATCCAACTGGTGCAATAGGAGATTGGGTAGGACAAAGATATGTGATAGCATCCTCATTGATTTGCTTTGCCATATCTTATTACTTCATATCCCTGGTGACCACTTCAACCTCCTTCTCTTTTCTCGTTCTCATCTACGTTATGCTAGGTTTCGGAAATTCTCAAGCCAGTGGAGCCTTCGACTCTTGGTTCGATAACAACTATCGCGTGGCGGTCCCTGGGGATGATGGCCGGAGACAATATGGGGTATTTATGGGCAAGGTGCAAATGATGTACCAACTGGTCGCTACACTTGCCCTAATTCCCGGGAGTCTTGCCGCCACAGTATTGAGTAGGCCATGGGTGTTTCATATCCAAGCTGTGTCATTTCTCATAATGGCAATAATCGTACTGAGATTACTCAAGGACTTACCTAGTGTACGTGCCAAGGATAATGGACAAGCATCGCTATCGGAATACAAAGAAGTTCTCATTTCTGGAGTTCGTTTCCTCTTCAGTGATAATTACATAACACTGGTAATTATCGGGGGAGCTGTTCTTATGGCGGGAGGCATGGTCTGGAGCAATCTTATCTTATTTCCTATGTACTATAGCTATCTCAACACAGATGTTGCAGTGTCCAGCTTTCGGACTCTCCTATTCTTTCTCGGAATTCTTACTGGTGAACGTGCGGCTGCATGGTCTAAGAATTTCGAACCAAAAAAGTGGATTCCCCGATTTGCGATTCTTCAGAGTCTAGGCTTCATCTTTTATATGAGTTTTGCGGCAATCACATTCTTCTTACCACCCGTAGATGGCAACGAAATGATGACGCTACTGCTTCCTGCAACTAATATTGTTCTACTTCAGTTACCAGTTGCATCTATCATTCCTCTGGCGTTGATGACACTCACATTTACTACATGTGGTTTCTTCTCAGGGTTCTATTACATCCTTAGACAAAGAGAACTTCTGGATGTGATTCCTAACAAGATACGTAATAGCTTGTACTCTCTGTCTCCTACAATTACGGTAATGATAGCTATCCCCCAGATTGCGTTCTTCGGGTGGCTAATTCCGGTCGGTGGGCTATCGATCACTCTAGCTCTCTCAGCTTTCATCTCTCTGGTCGGAGTTGTCATGATAAAGAGGGGTCTAGACTATCCTAAGCCTAGTGCTGATATCGAAACAGAAGGGGAAAAATCCGAATTAGAGGCAGTTCTGGAAGCTTGACACGGCTTCTTCGAGCTGCCTCCTTTTTTTGCTTCGCACAGAGCTTCCAGCTTATAGTGAGTTTGCAGTACGCAAATTTATTACTACAAACTTCTCTGCATGCCATGTTGTGATAAAATGGCACGTCGTCCTTCATTTCTGAATGTTAGATATTCTGGGACCGATCTGAACAAGATGGACTATGAGAAACGTATCATGAAAGAGAATGATGTCAAATTCGATGATGAAGATGGCTCAATCGAACTGACAGATGTACGTCTAGTCTGGATTAAGAAACCATCACGATGGGGTGGCTTGAAAAAAGCCGGCGGAATTGCAGGAGCAATTGCAGGAGCTGTTGCAGCAGACGCAATAGGCAGTTCCATTGGTGGAGGTGCTGGGCGGGCAATCAGGCGAGCCGGTCGTGGATTGGCATATGCATCAATTGGTGCTGCAATATCTTCTTGGAGCAGGGACTCCTACATAAACAAAGACAAGAATGGTAACGCAGAAACAGTAGCGCTTCCTATTCTTGCAGTCAGTCAGGCTGCACAAAGCGGGAACAAGCTTGTCCTGCAATTGAAGTCTGGCGGCAATATACAATTCCGTTTCAAGCAGAAGAAAGTAATTCCTTCAGTGATTGCAAATATAACTTCAGCCATGGACGAAGGAAAATGTCCATACTGTGGTGCAGGCACAGGCGGAGCAAACAAATGCTCCAACTGTGGTGCGGTATTAGAGGGCGGTGGCGGAGGCTCACCGTCGTCCGGTGGCGATGGTGCTTTCTGCACAAAATGTGGCCATCCAATTGAGTCTGGAGATCGTTTCTGCGGAAAATGTGGAAATCCTGTATGATACACTAGAGGGTGCTCTGGCTGGATAATAACCAGAGCCATCCTAGATTTTTCTCGATAGCTATTTGAAAAGAGTTTCATCCATTGGACGATTTATGTCATTTGCCGTTTCATTCCCGTCATCAAAAGAGAAGCCACTGATGACAGCAACTGGAATCCCCTCGCCTGCTTGACCCGTCACGAGCTCAGCCGCTGCTCCTAGTTCGTCCACTTGACACACTGTTGAACTCTGGAGTACTCGATTATGGAGATCTTTCTTTCCTTTATTGTATTTGAAAGCATTAATCCCAGAACAACCGACTGCAATGTTTGTTGCACCCAACCTCCAAGGCCTACCCTCTGTGTCAGTTATGATTACTGCTATCCTTTTCCCTGAGAGATTTTCCAGTATTGCACGTATACGCATGGCGCTTGCGTCGCTGTCAGACGGGAGCAAAACAAATGAATCCGGTGGTGCGTTTGAATGATCCACACCACTGAAATTGCATATCCTGCCCGAAGCAGTAACGGTAATCAATGCCCTATCTTTTCTGAGAACCTCAGTACTCTCTTTCAGAGCTAGAGCTACCTGATGGGGGTCGAAGTCGTTTTTCTCTGCGATTCTCTTTGCTTCATCAGAGATGGATATATCTTTTCTATTAACAATCCGTCCCTCTGCCTTTGATACTATGGTGTGAGCTATAACAACGATGTCCCCATTGGAGAGGTTCAGATTATTTGATTGAATTGTTTGATAGATGATTTCCCCCAAGTTATCTCCTGCTCGAATTAGAGGAATCCCCTCAAGAGGTTCTATTCTGACTGAGTTCATGATTTCAATAATCACATGCCGCCTTTTTAGAATGTGCCATGGCGTCATACAACTGTTCACGGTGTTTATAATCGCACACCAGCCACTATTCACCACGAAGCCGGCTAGCTACGGGAAAACATTATAGGATAGCAGAAAAACGACTAAAAGGCAGAAACCCCTGATTTGCATATTCAGGGCAAATATTATCAATCCTCATAATAGTGGGGCATTCAGCCGGGAATAGAGTGCACAATGGAGTGACCTAATTGAGTCCATCAACTGACAAAACAACCAAAGCATCATCAGGCGACATAAAACAAGGAACCATCGCCAAGTTCATGCGCAAGAGAACGCAGCTAGTGGGCTTTGAAACTGGTCTTAACAAACATACTCAGTATGCCATTGAATTCCTCGATAATGCAATTGATGCCTTGGAGAGTTGGTGGTGGCGGACTAAACGGAAGCCCAGAATTCCCGACCAATTAGATCCGGAGCTTGTTGAAGAGATAAAGGAGAATTTAGTTGGGAAGATTTCAGATACCATCAGCGAAAGCAAGGAGTTGGAGAAAAAAGTTCGCGCTGGGAAGGAGGTTGAGATTCCTCCTCGGCAGGATGAATCGTTAGATGACAAAGTCGACCGCTTCAAGAAATTCATAAAACCATTTAGAAAACTCATCCGAAAACGCGAGCCTCTGGTCGTAATGCAACTCAAAGAGATTCAGATGCCAGACCTTGTGCCAATCGATGACGAAGATGGCTTCAAAGTCTATGAATTCACGGTTTTTGATTCTGGTATTGGAATGGTGCCATCAGACTTGGAGAAATTCGGAATCTATCTTGCATCAAGCAAGTCCGAGAAATTGAGACAGACTAGAGGTAGTCAAGGATTTGGAGCACCATCTGCATTCAGTGATGCTCAGAATACTACAGGCAAGCCCATATTCACGATAACGAAGCGATATACAGCAGACAAGGCCACCGCAGCAGATTTCTACACAACTACTGCAAATACAAAGGACTATGTCGCTGGGCCAAAGCAAATGAAACTACCTTTCAAACAAGGCACCTACATTCGGCTACACTATCTTAACATCCAGTATAGGCGAGGCTATGCAGACATTTATGCAGAGATGGCATCTTTACTGAATGCACATGTAACCATTGTATTCATTGATCCTTACGGTGAGGTCCATATCTATCCCCGTAGAGTAAAGCAATTCCCTGATGAACCAAAATATGCGCAACCTCATCCGGCAAGTATAAGAATTGGCGAATTCCAGGATTTGCTCAGAGAAACTGACCAGACATATGTCAAGGGGTTTCTAACGAAAGCTTTCGTGAGACTGAGCGGTAACAAGGCAGAGTCCATTATCAAGGCAACAAATGAAGAGCTTAAGAGTCGTGGATTACCCAAGATTGGTGGTCGCACAAAAACTAACAAACTGACAAAAGACCACGTTGAGCTTTTGTATCGTGCATTTTCTGCTGAAGATTATTACGCACCTCCCACTGATACAGTCGTTCCTGTTGGAGAAGAGGTTTTTGAGCAGACCATACAAATGGCATATGAGCCCGATTTCACTGCGTCGGTCACTCGAAAGCCTACCTCCGGCAAGGGTCTATCATTCGCCGTTGAGGTGTGTATTGCATATGGTGGCGAAATAAAACCGGCGACATCTGCCCCCATGGTACTTTGGAGATTTGTAAATCGAGTTCCAAAATTGCGTGACAACAGCGATTGTGCCACTTGGAAGGCAACAGCCATGGTCAACTGGAAGAACTACAAGCTTGATACATTTGACAATGGCATTCCAAAGGGGTCTGTTATGGTGTTTATCCATGTCTGCGGAGCTTATGTCCATGTTATGTTCAAAGGTCAGAGTAAGCAAGCACTGGCCGAAGATGAAGTCCTGCTGAAAGAAATTAAACTTGCACTGGAAGAAGCAGGCCGGAAGTTCAGGCGATTCATAACAAAGAAAGAACGCGCAAGGAGAAAGGCGAAGCGGGCCGGCATACTTGCGATGTATGCGGACCAATTTGCAGAGAGTCTAACAACAATCGCAAATGGCGGACTTGGCAAGAAAAAGTATGACGCTGAGCAGGTCGCAAGTAAGATTCGTGATGCGATCACAGGTTTCGAAACAGAAGACGACCAAAAAGAAACAGAAACAGATACTGAGGGTAGTGACCTCGTTGCTGATGTTCCGTTAGATGATGAATAGATGCATGATGTTTCGGGGAAGTGTAGATCTTGGCTAGAAAGAAATCAACCAAGACGAAGAGTGTGCAGACAACGCTGGGCGAGCATGAAGAGCCCGCGAAAGACAAAGACATCAAGAAGAAGGAAGATGCCGGCAAAAAAACAACTCGGAGAAGGAAGAAGATGCCCCACAAGAAGAAATCGACACAAAATAAGAAGAGCAAGAAGGTCAAAGATGCAGGCCTTTCACAACTTAAAGAGATACCCGGAGTGGGCCCAACGCTTGCATCAAGATTAGCTGAATCCGGATATTCATCCATAGAGACAATCTCCAAGACCAAACCAACAACTCTTGCAAAGAAGGTTGAAGGACTTGGGAAAAAGGGGGCCTCTGATCTTGTGGATAAGGCGAAGACAATCTCCAGGAAAATGAGCAAACCCAAAGAACTCGGTTTCAAGAATCTGCCTGGCGTTGGAGAAACACTGGAAACTAGGCTATATGTTGCTGGATATGATTCAATCGAAAAGATCTCTCAAGCCTCCGCAGCTAAATTAGCGAGAGAGATTGAAGGGCTAGGTAAGAAGGGCGCCTCAGAATTACTATCTGAAGCCAAGAAATATGTAACGCAGCAACAGGCGAAGAAGAAGAAGAAGAAGAAGAAACTGCCGAAGGACCTGAATCTGCGAAAGCTTTCGGGAGTTGGAAAGAAACTTGAGAGTCGGCTTTTTGAAGCTGGATATGATTCAATCGAGAAGGTCGCCAAAGCATCGCCTTCAAAATTATCCTCTGAAGTAGAAGGGCTAGGTGAGAAAGGCGCCCAGGATTTGGTGGCTGATGCCAAGAAGAAAGCTCCCACCAAACCCAAAGCACCCACGAAACAGAAGAAGAAAGATATTCCAAGTGTGAAGCTCACTAGTATTCCAGGTATTGGCTCCAAAACCGCCGCCAGTCTGAAAAATGCAGGTTATGATTCACTGCAACAAATTGCTGACTCAGATCCTAAAGATATAGCAAAAGAAGTTGATGGGGTCGGAAAGAAAGGGGCCAAAAAATTAGTAGAAGTTGTAGCAGATATAATTCCTGAGCTCGAAAGCATAGCAGAACCAATTGCTACTAAAGCCAGACCTGCAAAGCGTCGTAAGTCTGGACGTAGGGCTATGAAACGATTCAAGGTAAAGCGTACAAAATCAGGTCTGCCAGTTCCTAAGAAGGTTAAACAAGTAACCAAGGAAATGAGGGCACACTGGAAAGAGATAGACAAGCGAGAAGAGGAGGGAGAACTCATTGATGAAGATTTGCCAGATACAATGGAAGTTGTTGCTCTTACGGGTGATGAAACCAAAGAAGAACTGGCCAATGTGGCAATTGAGGTTCTCAATGAAGCGCTGACAACAGGAAGACCTGCATTTGAAATTCCAAGCAGGTCCAGTGATAATATAGTATGGGACGAATTTAGAGACCTTCTTTTACTGGGCACCAAGACCATCTCCAGACCATATCATTCACTAGGCTCCGTTGTTGATGCGACGAGGACAGCACGACTGATGGAAATAGTCTACCGTCTTCTTGATGAAAATCTTCACGCAACAAAACGAGAGGTATTCTATAGTGATGTGAATCTCTTCAGAGATCAACGATATAGTGACAAGCTCATTGAAGATGTGGCTTCTATGCTTCATACCACTCGGGATAGTATTCATGTAGTTGCATCTGCGAGAGGGTCTGCTTTGGGTCGTGTTACTATACGCGACGGAGGCGACTTGATAGACCTAACCAGAATGGGGACGGGGGGATGGTCAATCACACCATTTCTGGACCAAGTTGAAATAGTTGAAAGCGACGCAGAATTCATAATCGTATCAGAAAAAGACGCTGCTGTAATGCGTCTTGCAGAGGCGAAATACTGGAACCGACAACCATGTATTGTCATAACTGGAAAGGGTTCCGGTGACATTGCGACCCGTGCGTTCCTGAAGATGCTGGTGAGAGAACTTGAAATCCCCGCATTTGCACTCATGGATTCGGATCCGTATGGACACTATATTTACTCAGTTTTCTTAAGAGGCTCTAAGCGTCTTAGCTATGAGTCTCCATTCATCGCCACTCCGGAGCTTAAGCTACTTGGTGTATTGAGCAGAGACCTTGACCGTTTTGAAATTCCGAAGAGCGTTCGAATCCCAATGGAAGATTCTGACATTAAGAGGGTCAAAGAAATGCTGAAGGAACCCTTTGTCCAGAAGAACAAGGAATGGGTCAAGGACTTGGAGCTAATGTTAAAAATCAAGGAGAAAGCAGAGATTCAAGCCTTCGCCAGCCATTCGTTCAAGTACCTTACGGACGAGTATCTGCCCACAAAGCTAGAAACTGGTGATTGGATCTAACTGCTGAAAAAATCCGGCAGAATGCAGTCCACCTATAAAGGCAACATCCAAATTCGGTTACTGCGGTTTTCAATTACCATACTGCAACATCCTTAAGTAGTCCAGCACATCTACACTATAGTGAATTTCTAATGAGTGTAGGGTGTCATGCCCACAAGCTGGTGGAACAAAATGATTGAGTCATGCGTTGGCATCCCCGTGATTGATGCACATGCCCATTTTATGACAAGAAGCACTGTTCAATCGATAGTTGAGAATTCACAATCAATCAGTAAGATTCGCGAAAGAGTGTCATCTCATACTGACATGAAGGAGTTTCAAATGCCTGGCAAAGACTGGGATATTGGTGAGGCATGGATCAAAGAGCTCAACAAATATGGGATAACTGCGATTGGGATGATGGTGGGGGAGGAGTCATGGGAAGAATTCAATCAGGTTCGTAAGAGGTATCCCGGCAGATTTATGGGAAATGCAAATATCAATCCTGCTAAGGATAATGCTATTGAGCTTGTGAAACGTGCCGGCCGAGATAACTTCCAAGCGATAAAGCTCTATCCAACGTCATGGGACTTCCATGCATATGATGAAATTGTATACCCCATTTACGAAGAAGCCCTAAAACAAGGTCTTCTTGTTATGCTTCACTTCGGTATCACAATTGGATCAACAGCAAATCTCAGATATGGAAATCCGCTTGATATACAGAAACCTGCTCATGATTTTCCAGATCTCAATTTTATGATTGCTCACTTTGGTGCAGGATTCTTCCGAGAGGTTCTGCTGCTAATGTATCAAACAGAAAACGTGTTCATGGATACTAGCGGTAGTAACTCTTGGATGAAGTATCTTCCATACGATTTGTCACTTACGAAAATATTTGAGAAGGCACTGAAAGCTGGAGGACCGAATCGTATTGTATTTGGAACGGACTCGTCTTTCTTTCCAAGAGGTTTTAGAATAAACATTCTTGAAGATCAATACGCTGCTGTTAGTTCTATTTGTCCTCAATTCTGTTATTCGCCGGATGATGTGGACAAAATTTTCAGAACCAATATCTTAAGACTCAACAAATTTGAACCAGCTTCTGAGATATCAAAATAAAAGCAAAAGGAGTCTCAAGTCAGGCTTTCCTGATTTTCTTTTCGAGACCTCGGAGTTTCTTGCTATTCCCACCTTCCTTGTACTTCTCAGCAGCCTCTTGATATGTAGCTAATGCCTCTCGAGTTCTGTCTTGCTTGGCCAACTCATCTGCTTTATCCTCCAAATCCTCTCCCCAATCAACATAACATTCACGAGCTTTCTCAGCTGACTTCGCACGCATCTTCTTGTCTGTCGTCAACATGTAGATTTCTCTAGCTTTCTTATATTGTACTATCGCCCATTCATACTGCCCTGCTTTCTTATGGTCTTCTGCTTGGTCGAAATGAAATTCGGCCATCTTTTCATATGCTTCATCGATTTTCTTGATGGACTCTTTGATCATCTTTTCATTGGATGCTTGTTCAGCGAGCTTCTTCGCTTTTTCAAACTGCTCGATTGCGAATTCATGTTCATTTTCATCCACTTTCTGCTCGCCAAATTCAGTACGTGCTTTTGCCATCGCTTCGTAGACATAGAATGGATAGTCGAAATCATCGTCAGATAAAGCAAAGCCGCAGTTTGGACATGAGGGGGTGTCGAGTTCCTTCATCTCGTCAGGGGCCTTGATCTCTTCTGGCTTGCCCACTACTCGTTCAACAAAGTCTGGACTTGTTTCGCCTCGGCCTTTGGGAAAGAGGTGCTCAACAGCCTTTTCTTTTTCTATGGATCTGATCGGCTTGGCCGGCTTGATTTCGGGAGGTGTTACCTCTTTGAAAGGCATTCCCTCCTTGACATCATCCGCCTCTATCTCTGGAATTTCCCAAGACATACCTGACTCGGGTTCAGTCTGGCCGCTCTGCGCCACATCCGCTTCTTGAGCATTTCTACTGGGTCTATCAGTTTGTTCTTCCTCATCGGACATACCCTCTCTATGCCCTTCTGTTTCTTTCTTCCATACCAAGTCATCAGGAGGCAATTCTTCTTCGATATCCTCTTCCTGCAAGGGCTCTAGTGCTGATTTTTCAAGATTTGGCATATCGGCATCATTTTCGTCTTCTTCTGAAGTAATGTCAATGCGTGTAAAGCCCTTTTCCTCTGCCTTCTGCTTTGCATGAGCAAGTTCTCTTTTCATGATATCCTCAGGAGTTTCATTGTTGGGTGCAGTTAGTCTAGCTCCACAATTCATACAAAATGTGGATCCTTTTCCAACTCTTTTTCCGCACTCGGGACACTCAGTTGTTTTGTCCATGTTGAGAACATCTCTTTCATTTGAACGGCAGGGGGTAACCCGACTCAGCTTATCACAGTCCTAATCTCTGAGCTTTGCTATATGAACAAAGCTCGTATCATCTATTTCTAGAGAATTTAGACCACTCAATATACCACCATTGGAAGAAAGTAATAAGTAAGGATGGTGATTGCGGTTGCCAAAAGAACTCCGCTGATGGACTCTCTTAGCGTATGTTGTCTCAAAATAGTCCGTGACCAGATAACCAAAATCCACACAACTAGAACGGGGGAGGCTAAGAGACCGTATTCGATAATAAGTGCAGTTCCAGGGCCTCCAACTCCAGCACCATGAACTGATACTTTGGAAATCCGATTGACCAGCATTACCCCCACTGTTACCGTAATATATGCTGCAGAGAGATATTGCATGATGTCTGCATTCAGAACAGAATAGATCGAGAATGCAATCAAATAGAAGAATATGGCAAATGCAAAGAACTTAGTCCTAACTTCCTGTTGAGAAACATCTAGGTCTACATTGCCCCTGTATGCCTCGATGATGATTGGCATCACGGGAAGAATAACCATGAATATCAGGCAAACTAGGATTGATGCGGAGGAAGTCAATACCGGCCCAAGTCTATTTGAAGAAGCAATTGACATAATGGTACCAACAACCAGATTGATGATAGGGGCAGGAGTGACTCGCGAGATGGCACGTGCCAGAGTCACTCTTCTTCCCGATATATCAAGTGATTCGTCACCATATTTCACTAGAAACCACATTCCTTTTCGATGCCAATATGGCAGTAGGGGTTTAATCTATCTCTTTTTTCAGCATATCTGGGCGGGGTAATCATCGCCAAAAGGCTTTTGTTGAGTCCAAGCTTTTCATAGTAACACGGAGCTCAGAGAAACTCCTATGGATGTGCTACCACATGCCTGCAATGCCCAAACGTGAAGTCTTTGAACGGATTATTCAGAATATAACGAACAAATTTCCAGATATCTATGCAGCACTATTCATCAGCCCTGAGGGATTTCCCATAAATACATGGGGAGTGTCTCTGGAGCGAGCAGAAGAGATTTCTGCTCTATTGAGTTCATTGATTGGAAAAACGAAGGAAATAATCCGTCAGGTGAAAGAGGGTGGCGAGCTTCAGTTCATTCAGATACAAACCAACGTCGGCGGAATTAGGATTGCTCCCCAAGAGGAATTCATTCTTGTCACGTTAACAAAGTCATAGTATCAGACTCTCTTCATGTAACTGGATAGAGAATGCAGAGCATGCTTTTCCTTGGCGAAATAGGTAATGCATATCAATTTCTAACTCGGAGTGCCCGTTAGTGCCATTTTTATACCCAGTGTTACGACTACAATAAGACGGGATGCTTGGGTATACATTACTGATATCCGCGAGCACTCGAGGGAGGTCAATTAGATGTCACCAAAAAAAGATGAGAACGACGAGGAAGATGTCGATTACGAGGAATTTGAGGAAGAAGATGAGGAAATAGATGATGAATTACCTGATTACGAGCTCACAGATCTTCCCGGTGTTGGTCCTGCAATAGGAAAACGATTGGTAGAGGCTGGATTCAAGAGTGTGGAGGCGATTGCAGTTGCTTCACCCGGTGAACTAGCAGCTGCTGGCTCAATAGGCGAAACTACTGCAACGAAGATTATCAAGGCCGCCCGTGAGATGCTTGACATCGGGTTTGAAACAGCAGACTTGTTACTCGAGCGCAGACAGACTGCAGGGAGAATTACAACTGGCTGTAAAGCTCTGGATGATCTTTTTGGCGGTGGTATTGAAACACAAGCGATTACTGAAATGTATGGTTCATTCCGGTCCGGAAAAACACAAATGGCTCATCAACTAGCGGTAAATATTCAGTTGCCTCCGGGGGAGGGCGGTCTCTCAGCAACGGCGATTTATGTAGACACAGAAGGAACTTTCAGACCTGAGAGGCTTGTTGACATGGCAGAGCATCTAGGTCTTGATACGGAGGCAGTTTTGAAGAATGTGGTTTGGGCACGAGCCTACAATTCCGACCATCAAATCCTTTTATGTGATCAAGCAATGGAGATGGCTCCTGAAACGAACGCAAAACTTTTGGTTGTAGACTCTGTGACCAGTCATTTTCGGGCAGAGTACACGGGAAGAGGAACCTTAGCTGCAAGGCAGCAAAAACTCAACAAACATCTACATCATCTCCAGCGCGGTGCAGAGGTAAATAATATGGCAGTGTACATTACTAATCAGGTAATGGCCCGACCAGATGCATTTTTCGGTGATCCAACTACCCCTGTCGGCGGCCACGTTCTAGCTCATGTTCCCCAAACTCGATGCTATCTACGAAAATCAAAAGGGGAACGAAGAATATGTCGTCTTGTGGATTCTCCACATCTACCAGAGGGTGAAGCAGTATTCACCATTACTAAGGAAGGAATCCAGGACGTATAAGCAGCGAAGCCCCCCACCAAAGGGGCATTCTCTCCTATTTGAACACGGCCTGTTCGAGAATAAAGTGTACAGATTCATTCCACTTGTCCAGTTGAGCTGGCGAATTAGGATATTGTGAATATGCAAAGTCCATTTTCTTCATTAAACTCGCAGCTCGTTGAAGTTTTCTCAAAAGGGTGATATTACCAATTCCTCTCTTGACCCTCCTCATTTTGTCCGTGATGCCCAGTGAAAAGCCCTCTCCACGATTTGCTCCCATCAAGTCTTCAGCTTCCAGCAATCGCTTTTCAAATCCATAATTCATCTCTTCATCAGTTACATCAGTAAGCAATCGCTTGAAAATTTCTAATGACGCGAGTCTTCTTCCAAAATTCGACAGAAACCTTGAGTTGAAATGCCACAAACCATAAGCTGTAAGATTCTTTCTGGCGATGGCTTCTTTTGCGACTTCTCCCAATATTATCCCCGCTCTCATTCCTGCACCTATGCCTCCTCCATGTATTGGATTTACCATCAATGCGGCATCACCAAGAAAGGCTATGCCATCTGAAACTAGGCTTTTCAATGGTCTGCGAACAGGCACTGCGCCTCCGCCTCCATCAAGGATTTTGCTGTCACTAAATAGGGGGTACTCCTCTTTGAATGATAGGAATAAGTTCTTGGGAGATCCTTGTCCCTGGCCACCCGTCACACCTACTCCTGCATTCACACTCGTGTGTCCTTTTGGAAAGATCCAAGAGTATCCATTGGGTGAATAATCTCCGCCAAGAAAGACACGTGCAACCTCGGACTCCTCAAGCGGCTTGTTGAGACTCAGTATTTCTCTATAGCATAATGCAATATCTCTTTTGTCGATATTCTGTTCTACAAGTGGGTTATCGATTTTTTTCCGGACAACTCCAGGGAATCCGCTGGCATCAATGACCAGCTTTGAGTAGATATTGATTTCTTCACCAGAAGACGCATCCTTGCTGTAGACGCCCACTACTCGGTCCCCCCTCATTATGGGGCCACCTACATGTGATTGTGGATGAAACACAACACCCGCGTTTTTTGCCTCTTGAAGGAGGCGCTGTCCGAACATATAACGATTGACTGTCCAGCCATCGAAGTCAGACCACCCTCTGACATTTAGCACGTTCTCAATATTTGGTGGGTAAACGTCTGCTCCCGAAATTATGCTGGATATCTCATCGCCACTCGGGTAATCGATTCCTGTTGCATCAAAATGAGATTTGCTGATTTCATCCCCGCATACCTTTTTCCCAATATCCGATTCATCCTTTCTGTCCAGCAAGAGAGTCCGTAGGCCCATCTCTGCACACCTTCGTGCAGCAACACAACCGGCGGAACCCGCTCCAACTACGGTAACATCAGGACGTATCAAAGTATTTCTAATCTGAAATATTCTACACTCATATAAATCCAAGCCTAATATCTATCTATATTTGGGTGCCCAGTTCTCAGCCTCAAGGTCCAATCAGTTTGTCATAACAATTATCAGTAACGCGCGACAGGTAGGCGAGAAGATTATGAATCTCGTTGTTGTTGGCCTTCAGTGGGGTGACGAAGGAAAGGGAAAGCTTGTTGATGTACTTTCCCAATATTTCGATATCGTTGTTCGTTTTCAAGGAGGGAGCAATGCCGGACATACCGTAAAAACTGGTGATGAAACTTTCAAACTCCGGATTTTGCCCACAGGTGCTGTTCGGGGAAAGACAGTTGTGATTGGTAACGGTGTCGTTATAGATCCAAAGGTTCTAGCCGAAGAAACGCATATCCTTCGTCAGAGAGGGAAGGATTTCGAACTGCGAATTTCTGATAGAGCACATATAATAACACCCTACCAAATCGCACTCGACAGACTCCGAGAGAAACAGAAAGGAAATCAAAAAGTGGGCACCACTAAGCGTGGCATTGGACCAACCTATTCTGATAAGCATGCTCGACTTGGTGTACGAGTTTGTGACTTCTACCAGAATACTCGGAATAGACAATGGGAACTAATGGAATCCAAGTCGATTGATAGACTGAAGTACCTTCACAACGAAGAGCCAACCCCGGAAATGATGAGCGCCTTCTCTGATTATAAGGTGCTGATGGAAGGAATGTCTGAGTATGTCTGCAGCTGCTCTGAATACCTTCTGGATGCAATTGAAGATGGCAAGAGGATTTTATTTGAAGGCGCACAGGGTGCATTGTTAGATATCGATCACGGGACTTATCCTTTCGTTACGAGTTCAAATTGCATATCCTCTGCAGCAGCGACGGGTTCTGGAGTTCCTCCATCCAAAATCAGGGACGTCTTAGGGGTAACAAAGACATACACTACAAGAGTGGGAACCGGGCCCTTTCCAACTGAATTGCAGGACGATATCGGACGCAAATTGCAGAAACGGGGAAACGAATATGGTACCGTAACAGGCCGTCCAAGACGATGTGGTTGGCTAGACTTGGTCGCGCTTCGATATACCGTACGTCTGAATGGCGCACAGTATATTGCCGTCACAAAGGCAGATGTATTGTCAGGAATCGAAGAGCTAGATGTCTGTGTGGCATATGAAATTGATGGATCTGAAACCTACACACTTCCGTCTTGCAACGATTCGTATGATCGTCTTTCGCCTGTCTATAAAACCCTTAGGGGCTGGCCCGAGCCTAAAGGGGGAGATTGGAGTGAAATGATTGATGATGGATATGAGAATTTGCCGGGAGAACTAAGGCAATATCTCGAGCAAGCAGCTAGTTATTGCGGTACTGAAGTTGGGATTGTATCATTGGGACCAGATAGAGATGATACAATCATGACGACGGCTTTTGAAAAGGCGGTCAAACATGTCTGAACTCAATAGCCACTACAGATATGATGACTATCCCTATTATGAAAATGAAAATGGGCGGCATCCAATTCAGGAATAGCTCGAAATAGGATAGAATGGTTGATGGGTCAAAAGGATTTGCAGCAAGATAGCTGCCCACCAATAGAAAGCCATAAACCCCAAAGATGAGATAAAGAATTGGTCCTCCACTGATCACTAAAATGAGAATAATAACAGCTAACCGGCTCTTTGTAGGATCCAAGAGCGGGATGCCTATGGTTTTCGAGTCCTCGATTTGAAAATAGTAGCTTATTAGCAGAGTTGGCATTCGAACTCGCACAAGCTCTAGTATTTGAATTGCCAGTTGGATTGATAATAATGCAGTTGAATGCATTAACATGAATGCTAGGACAAGCCGATTTAGAAAAGGCAGATCGGATGTAAAGAGCTGGAAACTTTCAATTATTCCAACCAATACAAAGAAGTTCAACGACAATAATACTATGTGTCCAATTACTCCCTTTGCTATTTGCTCATGAGATGGCATCTGCTTCCCCACTGATGCTTCTAACTGATGTCTCCTGTTGGTGGGCCCTCAATTGCGTGGTCTAAAGAACCCATTTTTCGTTGCTTCTTGATGGCTCTTGCAACAAGTTCAGAAAATAGTGAGTCTATGTTCTCACCCGTCTTTGCTGAGGTCTCATAGTGAAGAACATCAAGCCATTTTCTAATCATTTCTCCTGATTCAGGTGGTACAAGTCTGTCTGCTCTGTCAATCTTATTCGCAACAATGGCCACAACGGCATTTGGACATACTGTAATGAATTTCGTGAACCACTCCCCTATATCTAGAAATGTTTGGGGACGCGTAACATCATACACAATCATTGCCATAGATGCTCCTGCCATGTAGCGTCTTCGCAACTCATTGTATGTGGGTTGACCTGCAAGATCCCAAAGAACTACACGTGCTTTCACTGGCTCTGACTCAGGCATATTGACCTCAACAGTCTTTAGCGCGAAAGTTGTTCCTATTGTCATGATATAGCGGTCGCTGAAACTTCCCTCAGTGTATCTCTTGATACAGCTTGTTTTGCCCACAGCTCCATCACCTAAAGCTACGAGCTTGAACATATGGGATATTTCGTCAGTCGACACTATGATCATTCCTAGTGTTGATTTATTTCCGAGCTTGTTCCGTTCTCATTTAATGCTTCTGGGAAAGTTACTCGCAGTTAATTTAGATTTTTTTTCGCTTTTGAGGGTACTTGTAATGTACTCCCCTCGTATAGCCAACTCACCCGTTTGCATAAGGCATCAAAATGTATGTTTTTTCTGGGGGAATTACACAACATACCTTTTTTTATTCCAGATGTCAATGTGGACAACGGATAGCAAAAGGTGTCACACCATGGCTGAAGAATTCCTGAATCGGCTTGATCAGATAGAAGAGAAAATCGAGGGACTTGGAGAAACCCTCAAGAGAATGATCACCATCCTTAGTTCAACAACTGACATAAAAAGCGATGTTCGGGCAGCAAAGGATGATATTCTGGAAGCAATCTCAACCTCTCAGACAACTGCGGAAGGCTTTGCTGGCATTTCACAAGATGAAGTTCGTAGTATTGTCACTGAGGAATTAGAAAGCTTCTCCAAACGATTGGATGAAAGATTCCAAACGATTTCTGATAAAATGGTCTCTTCATTTGAAGAGATGATTGCATCAGTTCCTCAACAAGCCCCAAAAACAACGGCAGCTGTTCAAGCAAGCCCTCAGGGGGAGGCGACTGTGCCATCAACCAGTTCTATTCCTGGTGACCGCTCTATTAAGGTGGCTGATGAGCTTCAAAGAATTCTTGATTCTCTCAAGATGGGCTGTGTTGCTGGTGATGTGCTGGACACGATGACCGAGGCCAAGGAAAATATCATGAAGATTGTTCCATCGGATCCAATCATGGTGAAAATTGACAAATGGGCTGCTATAGTCAAGTCCTATAATTTGCGGCATGAACTACAAGCTCGTGACATCTTGAAAATCAAGAATGAACTAAGGGAAGAAATACCAAAATATGGCCTTAGCTAATCCTCTTCTGTGGCTTTTGCTACCAGTTTGAATGTTGCCAAGACTCTGATGATGTCAGATGCGGCAACAATTCCAATGATATCATCTCCATCAATCACTGGCAAATGGTGCTTTCCTGTACTATTCATCAACGATATCACCTGTCCAACATCAGAATCCGGTAATACAGTTACAACAGGACTATGCATAACATCCGCGACTGTTAGTGAACGGTATGTTTCCTCTGAAAGAAGCTGGGCAGATACAATGTCCTGTCTTGTTACCATCCCTGATAAGACATCATTGCTCGTGATAATCAGGGAACCAATAGCCTCCGCAGCCATCAACTTGGCTGCATCTTCCACTAGTACGTCCTCTTCAGCTGTTACGATCATTTCAGTCATGAAGTCTTTTGCCAGCATCTGATTGTCCCCTCGTAGGATTAGGTAGCACTATTCGAAGGTTTACATACTCGGTTGCGATTTCTCTTCAAGATGTTTTCTCATGAGGTCTTCTGCAAGCTTTGAGAATACATCAGTCACTTTCTCACCAGTCTTGGCAGAAGTTTCATAGTATGTAGCTTGAAACCAATCTCTCAACATATACCCTGGCTCAACAGGAACCATTCTCTCATCTTCGAGATCTACTTTGTTCGCGCAAATTATGGTGATTGCTTCTGGACAGATTTCTCGAAATGACTCAAACCAGGTATTCATGGCCATGAAGGTTTCAGGTCGGGTTACATCGTAGACAATGATGGCTCCTGCGGCTCCTTTCATGTACTGCCGACGGAGCTCACGGTATGTTGCTTGCCCTCCCATATCCCAAACGACAAGGCGTATCTGCCTCATCTCACCATCAATCTCAGCTTCAACGTCTTTGGAGGCAAAAGTGGTCCCGATTGTTTGCTTGTATTCCTCTTCAAAGGTATTCTGAGTGTATCTTCTCAAAATCGAGGTTTTTCCTACTGCAGCCTCCCCCAATAAAACAACTCTAAACTTGAATCCGTCAAAATCACCGGTCTCTTCTGTCATTTTTCTTCACCAGTGTTCACGAATGGTATATCCATGGGAAGCACCTCTACTGCACAATAGCGGTTCACTTCCAGATTCTCTATATTCTTTTATTTCTTCCGTGAAGCAATACCCTTAGTTGCATTAGAGGTCCCAGATGCCTTTTGAAGCTAGTTCCATCTCAAATCCAATAACCGGTTTTGATAAGTTGAAGTTCTTGAGCACAAGCGGGCCGATCTGACCAAAATAGCCAACAGATTTACCAGCAACTTCAATGCTCGCATATCTCCCATCGATGAAGGCTGTATCTGTGCTCCGTGTGAACGAAAATTCTTCCTCTAGGCCCAGATTTCTGAGGAGAAAACCTAGCTCATTCATCAGAATTGTGAGATTCACTTCACTATCAATGATAACCCCTGCCACTGATGGTACTTGCTTTGTTCGTGTCTCCTTTTCTTTGTCAGGAATGACGATATCTCCAATCTCGAATATTTTTTGAGGGTAATCGGTATGCTGATTCTGAGAAACAAAGTCCAGCAGGATGGGGAGCAATGAATTCCTAAGAACTGAATAATCCCTGCTCTTTGGATTAAGCGTACGTACGAGCGCTCTATCCCTGAGCATTTTTTCGTTTAAGATCTCGGGCGAACTGAGAATATAGGACAGTATTTCTTGGTATCCTGCTCCGATAAGTAGATCCCTAATCTTGTCCTTCAATCGTGTTGTGGAAAGCAGCTTACCTCTTGTCATCGTTTCTGGCATAGTGGGTTGGATTTTATCGAATCCGTACCCAATAGCCACATCCTCAATAACATCTACAACATGCAAAACATCCACTCTATACGGCGGAATTTCCACCTCCACGGTTCCCTTGCCAATCGCCTTTCCTCCATACCCCATCTTTCTTAGACATTCTAATACTTGTCTTGTTGTAAGGTCCAGACCTATGAGGCCATGAATTTCTCCAAGACCGAGATGCATTTTCGTGGGCTCTAGACTTGGTGTGATAACACGTTTGCCATCGGGATAGTGTACCTCTACTGATTCGATGGTTCCTCCGCGTTCAACCAACGAAGTGAGCATAATATTGAGAGCTTGGTTGACTGTTGGCAGGTGTGTACCTGTCACTTCTACAAAGATATTCTCTGTTTCTTCTGTTATTCTCCCCAAATCATTGCTGTTGATGATTGGGGGGAGACTGAGTATCTTATTCTCGTCATCAACCAATAGTGGCCATTTCTTGAACTTCTCAATGATATATCCGAATTCTTGTCCTTTCTCATGTTTTCGGAGAATCTCCGGAGCCGTCATCGTTTCTTGATTACCCAGTGGGACGAACTCGATCTTTTCTGGTTTTTCTGCATAATACTTGACTGGAAACTCCAAGTCATCATGGACATAGAGGCCGATTGAGGCATTGCGTCTGTTTCTTCCATGTGTTGAGGTTAATGCCTCCTGTAATCTCATATACTCTTTGATCAGTTCACTATGGCTCTGAATACCCTTGACAATTCCACATGAGATATATCTCCTAATTCTTGCGAGCCCTCTCTTTACAATGATTTTCTTCCCCGAGGCAGCCACAGCATAGCGATGTGGTTCTGTATTGATTCCAATAAATGACTTGATGACTCGGGCTATCCCCTCCGCAGAAAGCATGTCTTGTCTGTCGGGGTTGATTTCGATCTGGATTTGATTTCCTTTCACATCCTCAACTTCTGCCTTTAGGAGGAAGAGGGTTTCCTCAAGTTCTGACAAACTCATCTTTGTTCCGATCAATTCAAGCAAGTCATCTATTTTGCATTCCACTATCATTGCGTGATCACCTCAAGAAGTAATTCCTTCTTATCCAGCTCAAATCCCTGCTGTACAGTTCTCTGATATCACTAATTCCCATGGATGCCATATACAATCGACCCGACCCTATTCCCCATGCGAGGACGCTATCCTTTATTCCCAAGGGGGCTGTAACTTCGGGTCTGAAGATGCCCCCCGGTGCCACTTCTATCCAGCCAAGTTCCTCATGCTTAGCGAAGCATTCGATGCTCGGTTCGGTAAATGGGAATTGCCCTGGTTTGAACTTCATTTTCTCTATGCCAACGCTCTCGACAATTTCAGTGATGTAACCCATTAAATCCTTCAGCGTCAAGTTAGCATCCATGATTATTCCTTCGCACTGATTGAATTCCATAGCATGACTTGCGCTGAGCTTTTCCGACCTGAAATTTCTGTCAATAATGAACATCTTTTGAGGCGAGAGCCGGTTATCGTGAAGAAACCTCATCGAAACGGGGGTGGTATGAGACCTAAGACAGAGTCTTGTTGATACCTCCTTGCTGAATGAGGATTGATATCCCATAGACCCTGTATTGCCCCCGTCCTCATGAACACTCTTCACTGCTCTGTAATACTTGTTATCAACTATATCTCCATGAGAATACGGCTTATTGACTCTGAACTGGTCCTGAATTTCTCTGGATACGTGATCTTGCGGTACGAAGAGGGCATCGTTGTTCCAGAATTCAGTTTCCACATATGGGCCAAACCACTCTTCAAATCCTAAACCAATCAGTATTTCTTTCAGCCAGTCATTGAATTCGGCATACGGGTGTTTTCGACCAAGAAATACTGGGGCTGGGTGTGCCTCTACGTTGAATGGCTTAAATTCAACTTCTTCCCAGGTACCTTCCATAATCATATCCGGAGTGAGATGAATTACTCCTCCGCCTTTCTCAGAGATTAGGCTTCTTACCATTTCACTGTCAATAATCTCGGCTTCAAACCTTTTTCTGGTTGACTCTTCTATGAGTGTGCGTGAAAGGGCTTCTTGTTTTGCCTGTTCTAAATCTTCGGGAACATCACCATTCTTGGACAGATGGGAAAGGAGTGCCTCTATTTCTGAATCCGCATTCTTTGTGACGGTTTCAAGCACAGTATCCCCATTTTCTTTTCCAATCTTTAGCCAGCCCTTCTTTCTAGCCCAATTGATTGCAATCCCTTTTTCGCGTGCTGTAAGCCCACCTCTTTCCACCGCATCATCTAAGGTTGCTCTGTCCTGTAACTCCTTAACTGCATTAAAGAGTCTGATTTCTGGGAGACCATGACTTTCATACTCAAAGCCTTCATCGGTCAGATGATAGGATGGTATTTCTTCAATTTCTAATGAAACCAATTTTCTTTGGTCAAGCGAATTCAGGATTGAAATTACTCGTTCCTTCTTGTCCCCTGTTCGCTTAGATAACTCCTCCGCACTGACTTTCCCGGAGGTAGCGTGCATTTCCTCCAAGACTCGCTGTTCTCCTTCTGTTAGTTGCTGTTTAGCCATGTGTCTTCAGAACTCCCACTAGTATTGATTTAGTGATGAAAGATATGGTATGTATAATGGTGCTTGTATGCAAGAATGAGGCCCCTAACGGGCATAATAAAATTGGCGGCACATACCTTCTTCACCTATTATAATAAATCTTGATTTAGACCTACCTTTTTAATCTGTCGAACAATGTCATGATTATCCGAAAGATGGCCTGGGGATTTAGAACGCAAAGTAATCCAGGGTCGATGTCATAATGTTAAAAAGCGGAGTGAGAGGCTCATCATCTAGGTAGTTGCCACGGGTGCCTAGTTCTTGGTATTAGTCATAAGCAACTAGAACAATTACGGATGAATAGATATGTCACTTGCTCGACAGAAACTGAAGAGGAAGATTGAGCAGTTGAAAGAATATCAGGGTCGACACAGCTCCTTCACTACTCTTTATGTTCCCCCAACAAAGAGCCTGACCGATGTCATCAGCTTTGTCAGGGATGAGCTTGCTGGCGCAGAGAACATAAAAAGCAAAACGAATCGGAAGAATGTTTCTGATAATCTGACTGCGATTCTTAGTGAGTTAACAAGAATCGGGCAAATGCCGGACAACGGGCTTGCTTTCTTCTTTGGGATTGAAGAAGAAGGAGGTACAGATGAGGAGATTAGAGAGATTGTTGTTCCTCCGATGCCAATCTCACAATTCAACTATGTATGTGGCAGGGAATTTGATACAAGCGAACTGGAAGCCATGACGGTCCCAAAGAGCCTTGTTGTGATAGTTCTCATAGAGGGCGGAAAGGTAACGATAGGTTATCTCCGCGGAAAAAGCATCGAGCTAGTGCGCGACGAAGATTTTTACATCATTGGCAAGACACGAGCTGGTGGGCAGAGTGCAAAACGGTACCAGCGTATTCGTGATGAGAAAATCCACGAATTCTACAAGTATGTAGCAAACATGCTTGAGGAACTTCTTGTCGAGAATATTGATAATGTTGATGCTATTGTTCTGGGCGGAAACACAATCCGGGCACAGGAATTTCTTGAGAAGGGTGGCCTAGACTATCGATTGAAGGAGAAGATTGCGGATAACATCATATCTGTTGGGATGGTTGATGAATCAGGTCTCTATCAAGCTGTGAAAGAGGCATCTCGAATAATGCGAGAAACCGAGATTTACGAAGAACGACACGCCTGGGACGAGTTCATGGAATCACTGATGAAGGGTGATAGAACGGCAACTTATGGCGAGGAAGAGGTTCTAAGGGCTCTGCGCAACGGGCGAGTGGAAACTCTAATGATTACAGAAGACAAAACAGAGTTAATCGACGAAATATATGATGAATTGGAGAAGTTCGGGACCGATTTGATGATATTTACACCCCAGACCGAATCAGGTGCTCAGCTGCAGAACTTTGGAGGCATCGCAGCCAATCTGCGATGGTAATGCCTCATTTTGGCGGTTCCGGCAGATCCGTAAGCGTTTCGATATCTATTATCCAGTTGTTTAGTGTTTCAGATATTTCATTCATGTATTTCATCAGCTGGTCATGAAATTTAGTCAAGTGCTCTTGAGGAAGTTTTGATGATTTCTTCTTGAAATCACTCACACGTTTAGGCAGCCCAGCCTTCCATTTCTTGAGACTCAGTGTTACTTTCCTGTCTTTGAGAACTTTTCTTGCAACTCGAGATTCCAGCCTAAGTTCGAGCAATTCTTTTGTGGTGGTTTGGATGCTGATTGCTGCCACAACCAGCTCTTTCACATCTGCCTTGGTATCTTTGTTCCTGGTTCTATAGTATATTTCTTTGAGATCCCTCTTCGCAGAGAGTACATCACTCAGGAAAGTTCTCAGCTCTTTCATACCTCTTCACTATCCCTATCAGTCATTACTCTTTTGCTTTGCTTTCGACCACCTACAGAGCTGCTTTGATGCATATGGACATGTGCTGCATTTATGGGGATTTGGCGAAGCTTTAGGCTCTCTTCCCTCGAACCAATACGGATCCAACTTTTCAAGATTCATCATGGTTTGCTTGGGCGAGAAGCTATCTTCGAAAACTGCACTTTTGTCACAACTCAGGCAAAATGCCATTGACCTATTGTGCTGACATTTCATTGCATCTGCCTGGCGACAATATATTACAACAACCTTCGTTGTGCCACAACTCACACCTGAATCCATCAATGCAAGTGCATACAGCGATGTTTGAAAGACGTCATAATGATGAGCTCTACTCGGAAGATGAGCTGAGGGAAATTTCCTCTCAAAAACGACATCCAGAATGGCTGAATCTTCCCAATGCAGAATTGCCATATCGAACCTTCCTTTGAATCGCTTGGAAATCGAATAGACACTCTCCTCTGTAAAGACGAAATAGTCACCCGCTCTCGTTTCTAATGGCTTCTTCGTAATGAATTGCTTCAAAGACGTTTGGGTGACTGATGACTGTTTAACGAGCTTGGTTAGCTTGCTGGGTCTGCCATGAATCAACCCGTGGATGGCAACTAATGATAGCACCAAGAATATCAGGAACATGAGAGAGTGGGAAATTGCATCAAGCATCTCAGAACACTATCCAGAAGAATGCGACTAGAATCGCTATGAAAAGAAACAACCACCGAATAGAATTCCCTCTATCAGGTGAGAAGGATGAGCTATTCGTTGCATTTTCATGTAATAAAGTACCCGTCACTCCTGATGCCAATTGAGCTGACCCATATTTCCTTCTCAAATGCAGACGATATTCACAAATGAGTTGAACCTTGAGTTCAGAAACGGTTCGATACTCATCTGGATAATTCATAGATGAGCTTCTCATGGGCTTTCCACTGAAGTTGTACCAGTCTCACACTCAAAAACTGCACACTTATTCCTTGATGAAAAATATTAACGGAATACTTGACAGAACAAAAATCAGTGGTACAATCAAAGCATTCTGTAAGCCAACACCCGGAATGTCTGCAACATACCCTGTTATGAGTGGACCAATTGTCCCACCAAAGAAAGCAAAAATTGCGGAGATTCCAAAGAGTCTTCCTTCCATGCCGTCTGGAATGACTTTGGCATATACAGCTCTAGATATGCTCAAGTTTCCCCCTAGTGCGAATCCCGCTATCGAGGCCACTATTGGATTGGGCAGTATTCCCCCACCGAATAGGACGGCTGCAATCCCTACACTCCAAAGCGCTAAATTCAGCCCGAGGACCTTCACAAGCCCGATTCGGTCCCCCAATTTGCCATGGAAAAAGGCCCCCAACAATGCACCAGGCAATGCCATAGCTAAGAAAAGAGTGGCATTAGTGGCGGCTATTTGTAAAATATCTACCGCAATCAATGAGGCAAAGGTTACAATAGTGGAAACTGCATCGCCCCAGAGTATTGAGGCAATCAGGAACACTGCAACGGATCTATTACTACGAATCTCATTCAGAGTTCTTGATATTCCAGCGACGAGATTCCTCTCAAGCTTCTGTTCTCTACTAGTATCTTCTAGATAAACTGCGGGGATAATTGAAAACGTCATCAGGAAGACGGCGATGAAGAGAAGTGCACTTGCTCTCCCTACTACTGTTTCTATTATCACTGATCCGCCTGCTCCTAATGCGCCTCCAAGGTATCCAAGTAAAATACCAAATCCCGATGTTTCTCCTAGTTTAAATTCCTCAGCTTCAGCCGCTAGAAACGAATTTGCTCCGATCCACCCTGTTTGTATAGCGGTTGACATCACTCCAAATGCAAGAATTATACGGAAAAGTGAGTTGGAAATGCCCATGGTCACAATAGCAATCGATGCAACTAGTGAGGAGAAAAACAAAATCCCGCGTCTGAGTCTAGTGCTATCTTCACTGAAATCAATGAAATTTCCCACAACTGGAGTCCAAAAAGCTGCCACCACTCCCGTTATTAGTGGCAACCCCCCAACCAGAAGATTCGTGCCACCTTGAGAAATAATGATGAGAGGGAGATACATAGAATTGACCGCAAAGGCAACTGGTGTCGTTGCGAAGTCATAGAATGCCCAGGCGACTTTCTGCTGCCTCTTCATTGCTTGCTCGTATTCGATTTCATTAATGGTCCATAAAAGAAGTACGATTCATTTCTGCTTGCAGTGTTCCAGCCCGATGAGTCTGCAAGCCATCCTCAAAAAATCCTTTTATGCTTGGCTGGAAACTGGATACTCGTACAGGAGTTGACAATGTGTCGAGAAGCAGGGCTGTTTTTATTGCAGTACTGACCATCTTGGCGCTAAGTTATGCATGGCATAGTACGCTAGGAATCCGTACATCAGCCGGCAGTGGAAATCTTGCTCCTGGTGATTACAGGGTTGACTACTTATTTTCTGCTGAACCCAATAGTCAAATTTCTGGAGAAATCATCGCAAATGATTCTGTTCAAATCTATATTTTGCATTCAAATCATTACACTGCCCCGGAGAATATCTCCGAGCTCCAGTGTCAGGTTTGCGTACGGTCGAGTTATTACCTGATAGAATTTACTGCAGAAGAATCCGGCGATTGGGTTTTGGTTCTCGAAAATAGGGATGAGGACTATATTCACTACAATTTCACGTGGTCAAGTATACCAGTAGATGAACAACCTTTTATTGCGTTCGGCGTTACAGTCTTTCCCCTATTCACACTGGCTGTCGCTGCGTCATTCATTGTGGTTTCATATGAAGGATCTAATCGAGAAGAGATAGCACAAGAGAATTCCGGATTCAGAGCAGCCATAATAGGATCCATCATTGTGGTGTTAACATTCATTGCACCCCTTCTTGTGCTTATCTCTCCCTATTCGACAAATATCCAGTCTCCTCTCTGGGATTTGCGATTAAGTGACGGACTAGAATTTCGTTTTTGGGATTATACAAATCCGTTTTCGTGGGTTTCGATTGTGCTTATGTATGGAATTGCGTTCTTCTTTCCGCATGTGGTGACTTTGTATTACCAAGGACGTACTTCTGCGATGAATGTATTCATTATGGGACTGATTTCAACATCCCTGCTGATTGTTTCCTTTATTATGAGTTTCATCACATCTGCACCCGTCTTCATTATACCTATTCCAATTAGCGTCTTAGTGGGTTTGCTTCTAGTTCAATTCTACAAATTGCCACAGACAGATGATCAAATCTTCTAGTAAAATGATAGTTAGGTTGGGAGCGAACTAGGTTCATTGGATGTGCATGCGAGCACATAAGAAAGCTTTACTAATCAATTATTCATCTTAGCTGATGTAACGGTCAGTGAGGGAATGTGACATCGAATGCAATCGTCCAGAAGAAAACGGTATCTTGCGTTTGCGTCAATGCTGCTAATCATAGTTTCAGCCATATTGCCAACTCTTGTATTGTCACAAGAACTCGAAGCGAATCGGAAGGTGGGACCTTATCTCGATAAGATTGTCTACAGCGTGATTCAGGAGGAGGAAGAACAGATTCTAGCGCTGCAAAATGATGAAGTTGATCTGGTCGGTGATATGATTAGCCCAGAATCTCTCAACTTGCTCAGTGAGTCAGAATACATTGAAGTTGCTGAGGTGTTGAGGAATGGTTATGGCTATCTCACTATAAACTGCTATAAATATCCATTCAATATTACTGCCTTCCGACGAGCTTTTGCCTTTGCCCTCGACAAAGAGGCAATTTCTGATGACGCATGGGATGGGCTGTCCTATCCCCAAGATAGCGTCGTTCCACAGGTGAATCCGTTTTCAATCGAGGGTCAAATGTCCTATAACTACTACGAGGATCGTGCTGATATTGGAAATCAGTTCCTTGAAGATGCTGGTTTTCTAGATATAGATGCAGATGCGTTCAGAGAAGCTCCCGACGGAAGTAATCTAAGCGTAATCATTGAAGTTGCCGTTTCGTCTGACATAGCAATTGCTGTTGGTGAATATGCGGAAGATGCACTTCATTCTTTGAGCATTGATGCAGAATGTGTACCCACTGACTTCTACGAGTATTTCGTCCCGTGGTTGCCATGGTCTGACAATTATGATATTGTCTTCAGAGGACAGGATTTTGACAACTATGATGTGGATTGGCTGGCTTACGAATTCTGGTCAGAAAATGCATATGGGGACTATTACAACCTGCCAAGATTTCAGAATGCATCTTATGATGCTTGGAGAAGCCAATTGATTAATGGCACCACATATGATGAAGTCTATGAAGCCGCCACTGAAATGCAGAAGATACTCTTGTATGAATGCCCTATTATCGTCTGTTATGAAAACATCTTCCTCTCGGCTTATCGAACGGACAAGCATGAAGGCTTTGTGAATGACTTCAGCGAAGGTATTCCCTGTTTTTGGACCAATTACCGCGTACATATGAGAACAGGTCCCAATGAGCATTCCGGTGGTACTCTGCGTTGGAGTAACCCTCTTGATGTTAACTCATTCAATTTCATGGTCACCTCATCAAAATACTCTATGAATGTTCTTGAGATGCTTTATGATAGCCTGATAAGAGTGGATAAGAACGGCAGGGACATATTATGGCTGGCTGGCTCCTACCAAATTGAAACCCATGATGACGATTCAGCAATACCCGACGGGCATAGCAGATTTACATTCGATATCATTAAAGGGGCGACGTGGAGTGATGGCACTGTCTTGACAGCCTCGGATGTTGCGTTTTCGCTGAACTACTACCGCGACTCACCGGGAAATCCGTATGGCTTTGACTTGTCGCATATGACCGCTGCATATTCGCCTAGTACCTATTCGCTAGTAGTTGAGTTTAACACTGAATCGTACTGGCATCTGCATTCTGTTGCATACAAGCCAGTGCTTCCAATGCATATCTTTGAAGAGATTGGTCTTGAGGGTTGGAATACTTGGTCTCCGCGACCGCCAGATGATGAGATGGTTCTATCTGGCCCATTTAACGTATCTGATTACGTTGCAGGGGAATTTGTTGAGCTATCAAGGAAAACAGACTACTTCTATTCGAAAGAGGACCCACGGGTCCAACCCTCAAGTCCTTTTGATATGCATTTCATTATGTCGAGTGTTCTGGCGCTGGCCGTTGGTGTCGGTGCCATTGGACTATATGAACTCAAACGTCGCAGAGAATACTGAATCTATTCTCCCTTATCGCTTACAATGACAACTTGGAGAGCAGAGTTTTGCCCCAAACACAAATATGAGCAAGTTTTCCATTCTCTTTTCAGGTTTCCGAGGTAGTTTCCCTCCAAGCATATCTAAACGAGAGAACTTTATTTATGAGATGCCTTACATATCAAACGCTGAAAATGCCTTGAGTATCAAGGTCATGGGGACTTCAAGCAGGTGATCAAATGTCACAAAAGGAAAATTACGATGGCGCAACGGCAGGAAAGGTATTAGTTTTTGATGAAAGTGAAACGGTCAGTTTCCCTAAAAAGTTCAAAGAGGCCATGGGAACAGGTAAAGGCTTGATGGTACTCGTACATAAAGATCGTCTCATCAAGATTTTTCCGCTTGAGTCTGATAAGGTAAGCTATCTCAGTCTTGAAATCGGGAAGCTCACCAATGACTTCCTTACTAAGCTATCTCAAATATTCAAGAAATCAGGACTTGTGGACCTGCTGTTTTCAACTGGCGTCTGTCTTAGAGGGACTCGATGTTTTTACGAATGCTATTTTGACCCAGAACAACTTGGAGTGACGGAAGATGAGCTGAATTCCTCGTTGTCAGAACTAGCTGGAGTCAAGAAAGTCATCATGGAGAGCGTCAAGAAATAAGTCCAATATAGTCCTCCAAATTGGCATATCATGATGAACACTGGAATTTGATTAGATAGTCCAGTTCAAAGGGGTATTGCTAACCACTCCCTTTAGTCTGATTTCTCACCCCTTCGCAATTTCCTCAGAAGAAGAGAAGCAGTCTGATTCAGTGAGACCCCTTCGAAGAAATACAACTCCCACAGATGACACGCCTCCCAATAGAACAAGGGCAGTTGGAATTCCCACAAAGGAGATTACCCATCCAAACAGAGTTATTTGAGGCATCGCTAGAAGAAGTATCACTGTCGGTAGTAAGGAATATACACTGTTTCTGTTCCTATTGGGGATATCATTTCATTTGTCTTGGGGCGATTCTACACAAGGAAGAGTCCACCAATGGCAATAATCCGAATATTATCTGATCGCTGTTTGGAAATTGACATTCGCATAGAATGGATTATATCACCGAAATGCAGGACGGTTTCTTGGGACATAGGTGCTTGCGATGCAGGATTTGTATCAGTTCATAATCGACTTGATTCTGCTGGGATACCTAGGTCTATTCGTTGCCTGCTTCATCAGCAATATGGTCCCGTTTGTTTCGCCTTCAAATATGGTCCTCGCAGGTGTTGCTTCACTTTTGCTGCCAGCTTTGGGTTGGGTCCAGATTGGAATCATTGTGGCTATCGCAGCCACTCTTGCGAAGTTCATTCATTACTATGTAATTCGGACCTCAAGAGTTGTAATCTCTGAGGAACGGCTTGAATCGATTGACCGAGAGAGAGAACGAGTAGAAAAGTGGGGCGGGCTGGCACTATTCATTGCTGCCGCATCTCCCATTCCGGATGACGCCATCATCATATACACCGCCCTCACAAATTATAGCATTCCGAAATTCAACGTGAGTTATTTTGTGGGCAAGGCTTCTGTAACAGTAGCTGGAGCACTAATTGGGTATACCGTCGGTGGGCTATTTGAGTCGGCTCCTATCGTGATAGCCTCTATTGCCTTTGCAGCACTTTTAACAGGCCTTCTTTTCAATAGGAGAAGAGGGGACGAAGAATCGGAAATCGTAGAAGATGCCATGGAAGAGCACTTTCTTGATAATGAGGATGATGACTCCTCCAAGGAGGATGAAATTCAACCCGATGATACTCCAAGTGGTCCTTCGTAAGTCTTAAGTGGTTCAGATGGAGGAGCTTCTTGTCAAGGTGAAAATCCTATGCCCGGGACTAGCACGACTGAAGTAGATTGCGTAAAATGCCAGACCACGTATGAGGCTGATGTAATAGAGCACATCGACCTCTCAGAAGAACGCGACATGATTCGGGCACTAAGAACGGGCAAAGTGAATCGAGTCCAATGTCCAAAATGCAGAAAGGTCATGTATTTGGACCGAAGTGTGGTTATTAACTTTGAGCCAGACAACTTGATTGTGGTGTACGATCCAAATGCAACATCACCACGCGCGAAGAGTCAATTTGAGGAAGAATTCAGGAATGTCACCTCATTTGATGAAAACCTCTCCGAAGTTGCTGAAGACACTGACTTCAGAGTAATTTCTGATTTGGATGAACTCAAGCAGTTGCTGAAGGAGTACAAGAAAACCTATCTATAGTTCTCTTTTTCCAAGCAAGAACTCCTCTACCCATCGTTCGGCTCTGTACATCTTGGTTGGTTTGGGTGGCATCTTGAAACCATATGCTGAAATCGATTCAAGTGCTCCTCCGATTCCTCTATTCAGCGCTAATTTTGTACCTCTGATAGCGTCGAAAAGTATGGGACCCGCATTAGGGCCATCTGTCACTTCCATCCTAATGTCTATCTTGATGGGTGCTCCACCAAATTGACGACCATGAATATAGAAGTATGAGTCACGAGAGTTGTCCATAAACGGAACAAAATCTGATGAACCAGCCACAATTGGTGCATCATACGGAACGTCTTGACCCACTGCGGAGCTTTTTACTCCCCGTTTTCGCATGCGGCCTCGATAGTGTGAGTCTAGAGACTCAGCACCTCCTCCTACGTCTAGCTGGTAGCTTTCATCGATCTTGACGCCTCTTGATACGAGTAACTGCATCAGGTTCCTATGAAGTACCGTTGAGCCAAGCTGGTCCTGAATGTCGTCTCCAACAAGAGGTATGCGTTTGTCTTTGAATTTCCTGTCCCATTCCGGATCTGAGGCTATGGATATCGGTGTACCGTTGATGAATGCACAACCAGCATCGAGTGCTGCCTGAGCATAGAATTTCGTCGCCTTTTCTGCAGAGCCAGGTATAAGACAAATCACCATGTCCGCTCTGCTGTCGCGCAATACATCGACTACATCTGCTTCTTTAGCATCAGAAACATTTGCGAGCGCCTTGAGGTTCTTGTCTACTCCGTCTAGCTCTCTTCCTCGATGAACTTTGACGCCCGTTTTCTCTATCTTGGCAAATTTCATGACATTATTTGGCTCTGCGAAAATAGCTTCTGCCAGGTCTGCCCCTACTTTTCCTTCAACCACATCAACAGCCGCAACAAAATCAATGTCTCTCACATGGTATCCCGCAAAGTCTGGATGATCCAATCCAATAATCTCGTCACTTGCTCTTGCGTCCCTATAATACTCTACACCTTGCACCAATGCGCTGGCACAATTACCGATGCCAACTAATGCTACTTTTATGTCACTCATATCGAAAACATCCAACTTGCCTTTCCTAAGCCATTGAGAATATTTTACCATTATAAACTTTTATGGACATAGAATAGTATGAGCTCAATGCTCTTGTGGCAGTAAATTTAATTGCCTTGGCGCGAAATAATATGGTGGACGACAGATTGACATTCGTGCTCCAAGTTGTAATCCCCAGGCGGTGGGATTGCTCTACTGTCAATCGGCACCTATAGGAATGTCCAGATCATTGGAGGTTCCTGCCGAAGAGGATGGTGTTCACATTGACGGGCGAGGAGCTGTTCATGTTCATCAAAAGGGGTGGACCTCAGCCTTTCGGGCGTGAGAAAAAAAAATTGGGTGGTGTCGATCGTCGTCCACCTTTTCTTCCGATTCTCCATCTATTAGAAGTTCTAAAAGAATACATGCGATTTTTCCTAAATCGAATTGTCGAGCAATCAAGATCATGTTCATTCTTTTTTACAAGTAAAATCGCCGTTCAACTAGCATAGCATTCTTATGGCAATAGAAAACGACATTTGCATACAGCAGATTCAGGCTGCTCTTAGGATTCAAAAGAACCCTCATCAAAAGCACCCAATAATCTCCATGCCAAGAAGTGATCAAGATGAAAACAGACTACGACCCGATTGAGATGGAGATTGCGGAACTAAAACCAAGAATGAAGCGTCTCAAGGTGACATTCAAGGTACTCGAAAAAAGCAATCCTCGAGAAGTCACAATAAAGCGCGATGATTCCAATCACCAGATCGCTGATGCGGTTGTTGCAGATGAAACAGGCTCTGTTGTTATGCCTCTCTGGGACAAAATGATAGATGAGATAGAGGTAGGTCGCACCTACACACTGAGTAACGGATATACTGGCACGTTTCGAGGGAGTCTTCGGCTCAACATTGGCAAGTACGGGAAAATCACGGATGCAGAAGAAGAGATTGACGGAGTTAATCTAGAAAATGATGTATCAGAATTAGCAGAAAAACCACATTACTACCGTGGAAAGGGTACATAATATGAAATCCCTACTCAAGGGCTCTCGCGAGCAAATCAACAACATCTACTACATCGATGTTACTCCCAATGAGCTCTGTACCCGCTTTGAGATTGTGTTCACAAAATGGACAAGCTGAAACAATCTTCTCGGCACCAGTGTCTTCCGCATCTCTTACTCGTGCAGAACCTATCTTCTTGGCAGTATCCGAATCAAAAGAACGTAATCCTCCACCAGCTCCACAGCATATGGCAGTATTCCTATTCGTTTCCATCTCAACAAGCTCAATGCCTGGAATTGATTCCAGAACATGTCGCGGGCTGTCGTATATTCCCATCTCTCGACCTATATGACACGGGTCGTGATATGTTAACCTTGTTGGACTGCTCAGAGGTTTGGGTTCTATCTTGCCATTTCGAATCAGTTCATCAGCATACTCAACAATATGGAGCACCTCCGGTAACTCAATGCCAAATCGCTCTGGATAGTCCATTCTAAGAGTCTTTAGACAACCCGCACAGGACACAACTACCTTCTTGGCACCGGTGGAGCGAATAGCATCTTCTAGCCTCTTTGCCATAGTTTCAGCTTCATTTACCTTTCCAGTTCTCAACATAACTGAGCCGCAACAGGGTTCATCGCGCAGGACTGCAAACTCACCGGGCGCAGCATTTAGAATTTTGGCTGCGTCAATGGCTATTTTAGGGATACGCATACCTGCTGTACAGCCAACATAGTAGAGGACATCAGCCTGTTCTGCAACATCAAAACCTAAGGCTTGCAACCATTCCATCTTTTCCAGATTATCATCTGAGTAGGGGTTGCCCACTCGAGTGATTCTCTCGGCGATGGAATCCCGGACCTCGTTTGGAATCTCATTTAGGACCTCACGTACTTGCTCCAGTGCCTGAGCCGGATGGAATTCAGCGGGGCAAATCTGGTTACAATTTCCACATAAGGTACATTGGTAGAGTGAACTGGCATTCTCCTCGGTTTTCTCAAGAGTACCGTCTAGGAGGGCTAATGCAACCTGTATCTTCCCTCTCATGAAGGAGGTTTCAAAGCCACTAGTATGCTTCCATACGGGGCAAATTCCGTCGAAGCCCTTTGCTGCATAGACGGCATCTCTGCAGATTCCACAGCGTCGACATTGGAGGAGTTCTTCTCTGAGAAATTCTAGGTCTATATCAGCCATGTCAGATTCCTTCATGCACGCAGAGGTAATGTCGGCGTGAGATTTTTGGTTTATGGACTTTTTCATCCACCTTGTTCCCTAGTTCTTTCGTCCTACCCATTCATACGCCCCCCAATACGCCAGGGTTCATAATGCCATTAGGATCAATGGTTTCCTTTATTATGCGAATCAATTTGAGATAATCTTCCATCCCCTCTACTCCCTCAACCCAATATGATGCCAACTTGAAGGGCACAGCTCCTGTCTTGAAGATTCGCTGTGCTAGATCTCGGTGGGCGGTGACTACCTTTTCTTCCTCTTCTTGGTCTACTGGGTCCCAGTAGAGGTGTGGATACATGTTAACAGAAGTATGCCCCGTAGCAAAGCCTGCTGTGTGTCCAAGGAAACCATATTGATCCATCACAGCCCATATCTCCTCAACAGATCTGTGCCAGTTTGACGGGGTCTGATGATGGTATAACGTCCGCCACCAGAAGCCGTGAGCATAACAAGAACGTGCAAAGGACCACATCCGATCCTCCCATTCACCCTGAGGGAGTTCAGAAATCCCTATCACATGCCCATCGAGGGATTTGCATATCTCCTGAGTCGTTTGCACATCGCTATCCAGCAGCTCTTGCCTCACACGACCAATGATAAGAGAAATAGTGTATGGAGGCCATTCATGTTCAGGTATGCCATATTCCTGACCTAGCATATCCATGAAGAATTGTAGAATACGCCCTTCGTAGAGGGACATGAACAATGTTTTGACATCATTGTGTTTCAGTTGCCCAACAAATTTCTGCGCATCTTCTCGTTTTGTGAATCCATATGTCTGATAATATAGGTGCCTCATCTTCTTGTAGGTCTTAACAGAAACCGCTGTGATAATACCCAAGCTGCCAAGCGATCCGATAAAGAGACCAGTTATATCAGGACCGAAGGCATACCTCAAGAATGGTCCTGGTGCATGAGGATTAGCTTCACTTCCAGTTTGAATAACCTCGCCATTCGGTAAGACCACTTCGAGCCCTACAACCATCTCAGCAATGGAACCATAGGCACTCGATCCCGGCCCGGCTCCGTTGACCGCCACATTTCCCGCAATAGTACAGCTCAATGCAGACTCAGGATAGACTGGTAACCAGAGGCCTCTCTCACCAAGAGCTTTGTCGAGCATGCCAAATGTTACTCCTGCACCAACACGGACAGTTCTAAGGTCTTCAAAGATTTCAATCTCACGAAGGCGAAGCATGTCGATCACCAGTCCATGCTCTTTGGGTAATGCCTCTGCTTGGAGACTTGATCCGCCTGATCTTGGAGTCACAAGAATGGCATGTTTGTTTGCCAGTTTCAGGATTTCGGCGACTTCTGTGGCATTAGCAGGTCTTACGACAGCTCCTGGTCTTATTGAGTTAACTCCCATGGATGCGGTTGAAGAATATGCTAGCAAAACATCATTTCTGGTTGAAACGTATTCTTCTCCAACGATTTCGATTAGGTTCCCGATGACCTCATCATCCATTCATAACGACCTCAGATGTTTGAATCAAATACCCCCGAGTACACCTGGATGCATGATGTTATCTGGATCAAGAGATGACTTGAGTACCTTGATAAATCGCATATAGCTTTCCATCTCCTCAACACCATCAACCCAGTATGGTGCCAACTTGAACGGCACTGCACCAGTCTTGAACAGCCGCTTGGACAACTCAGCGTGGGCATCTCTAACTCGTTGTTCTTCGTCGGGATCTTCAGGGTCGAAGTAGAGATGTGGATAGAAATTATACGAACTGTGACCGCTCTGAAAACCGGCTGTATGACCGAGCAATCCGTGTTTGTCCATGACCTTCCAAATCTCCTGCACCGACATGTGCCAATTTGCAGGGGTTTGATGATGATACAAGATTCGCCACCACCAGCCATGAGCATAGGACGACCTCGCAAATGTACGCATCCTGTCTTCCCATTCACCCTTTGGCAATTCGGGTATACCTATCACATTCCCGCCCAAGTCATCACAGATTTTGGCAGTGAGATTGACATCACTCTGAAGTTGGTCCTCTCTCAACCTGCCCAAGGTGAGAGAAACCGTAAACTCCGGCCACTCGCGTTTGGGTATACCATACTCATCTCCAAGCATATCAAGAAAGAAGCCTAGGATTCTCCCCTCATATATGGAAACAAACAATCCTTGAATTCCCTGTTGCTTGAGCTCTACCAAGAACTTCTCTGCCTGCTCTTGCTTATTGAATCCGTATGTTCCATAATGGAAATTATGGATGCGTTTGAAGACCTTGAGAGATACGGCAGTGATTATGCCCAGGCTTCCCAATGAACCGATGAACAAGCCCGTTATGTCTGGTCCGAAAGCATATCGAAGAAAGGGGCCGGGTGCATGGGGGTTTGCCTCGGTTCCTGTTTGGACTATAGTTCCATCAGGAAGTACAACCTCCAGACCAAGAACCATCTCCGCAATCGATCCGAATGCACTCGAACCAGGTCCTGCACCGTTAACAGCAACATTGCCCGCAACAGTACAAACTAGCGAAGACTCTGGATATATTGGAATCCAGAGGTCCTTTTTGCCTAGGTGCTTGTCTAAAGATCCAAAGGTAACACCGGCTCCAACTCGTATGCTCCTCAAATCATCGAAAATCTTGACCTTGTTGAGTCGAAGAAGCTCCACTACCAGTCCCCCTTCACTAGGTATAACTTCTCCTTGAAGACTGGAACCTCCAGATCGTGGGGTGATGGGAATCTTATACTTCCTCGCCACCTTCACAATCTCAGATACCTCTTCCGTGCTTTCTGGCCGTACAACAGCATCGGGCCGTGTGGCATCGTACCCAATGGAGGCAGAAGCAGAATACGTCAGCAGTACATCTTCTCTTGTTGAAATGTAGTCGCTGCCAACAATTTCTGTGAGTCTCTTGATGGCTTCTTCATTCAACAAAACATTCCTCGGCGTCTAGAATATGTGTCTGATTTTCATGAGGTCGGACGCAGATCCTTTGACCTTAAGCTTGCGCCTTAGCAGCGCTGATGCGGCGCTCATCTCTTCGAGAAAGAGCTTCCTGATTGTTTCTTCATCACTTTGGATTTTCATGTCCGGATCTTCGACGGGCCCATCTTCAACTTCTATTGTGTTATCCGCAACAACGAAATGGTATTCTCCACCGTCCTTCAAGCTCAGAAGCGCAGTTCTCTCCCATCCTTCGATGGCCTCTTTTGTCTTCTCTCTTTCCAAACCTATTGCAATCCTTTCGCGCATTAAATCAAGTAGGGGTTTATCATTCATGTTTAGCACACCCGTATACCACGATGCCGCCCTGAACCGGATTTTATACCCTTCCCTAGTGGAGCAAAGCCAATCGGCAAAACATGAGCTGGATTCCTTTACTGGTCTATTTGTCGAGTGCATTCAACTATAATTTGAAGGAATCCCTGATTGCACAAAATCAAATCTATTCCTTTCTAAATACCACAAGTTCGAGCAATATGAGCACTAGTGAAAAAAAATCACTGTTGTGGAGAACACATCCCAAAGTGGTGTATTGGAGGAGATCATTCTTACTCCTATTTGCCCTATAATGAACAATGAAATCCTTGATAGGAATGTAACCCAAAAGAACGAAGTCCGCTGTTTCAAAGAATGCAAGAATGACCTCAATACTAGATGTGGTAGTTCATTATTCGAAGCGAGTAATACTCATTTCTAAATCCTAGATGTCTAAAGGCTCCATGTGAACGGAGACAAACTGACTCATTGATTCTATAGACACAAAAACACAACCCCCCTTCCGATATCGTTGGTTTGTCTACGTTCTTTTCCCGAATTGCCAGGTTTCATAATACTTTCAAGCATGAGCTGAAATATTTCTTACTGCAGTTGTTCATAGGTCCGTTCTATGGTTGGATATAACTACACTGCAGAATTGAACGGGCAGGAAATATATGTGCTAGACCCATCCTCATCTACGTTTCAGGGGTTTTGAGTTCGAAAAGAATGAGGGATTTAAATGAATAAGAAAATGGCCATTTTAGTTCTTGTGATTATCATAATCGCCATCTTAGCTGGATCTTGGTTCTTGCTGGTTGTAATTCCTGGAATTAGCATTGGTAGGTGAATAGTTATTGATGGAAATACAGAACTTGATGAAATGGGGTTTTCAGGTAATGGAACTGCTGATAACCCTTACATAATCTCAGATTTCACCATTCGCTCGGATATATTGGCTGATCTTGAATGCATCTCGATTTAGGGGACAACCAGATACATAATAATTAGATGTTGCTCTCTAGCAACAAGTCGTGATGCGGCAGGTATCGATTTGGAAAATGTAGCCAATGTTGTCATTGAGGAATATGCTATATCCGGAGCGGATACTGGGGTAGTAATCTTCGATTCGGATAATCTTATAGTAACAAATAACCAAATCTCTGATTGAGAAATGGGCGTCTTTCTCGCTCGATGTACTAACTATGTAGTTGCCAATAATACCTATTCAAACAATTTTGATGATGAAATTATTCAAGACTGAAACGTACAACACGAGTGTTGGGACTTGGTTCCAATGCCATATCTTTTCTTTATATATTGCGAAAGTCGATTATAAATCAGAAATCCGTAATCAAATTTTCTTGAGAGGGGTTTCTAATTAGGTCAGGAAGTTTATAGGACTTGTATCAAGCTACACCTCTCCACAGGAATGCAGACTTGACACATGGATTCCGTATGATGGAATAGTTTCCCTCCGATGAAAAGAAAAAAATGAACCCTGCAATTAAATGCAGGATACAGAAATCATGTTAGAATTTGGCCGAATGGATCATGAAATGAGCCTTTGGATGGTCGCAAGCAGGGCATTTCTCAGGAGGATATTTTCCTGTATGTCGGTAGCCGCAGTTTTGACAAATCCATTCAGTATCTTCATCCCTAGCAAAGACTCTATCTTTCTCGATATTATCCGCCAGTGCAGTAAAACGTTCATGATGCCAGGTTTCTGCTTTGGCGATATTCCGCCAGGCTGTCGCAATCTTGGTAAAGCCTTCTTCATCTGCAATATCTGCAAAGCCCGGGTACATTGTGGTAAACTCGTGATGTTCACCATCTGCGGCAGCTCTTAGATTCTCAACAGTATTGCTGAGAGGACCTGTCGGGAACTCGTAGCCAATCTCTACCCCGTGCCAATCCCCTGCTTCTTGGAGGAATTTGAAGAAACGCTTTGCGTGTTCCTTTTCGTGATTTGCAGTTTCTTCAAAGGCATTAGCAACTTGTACAAAACCTTCTTTTTTGGCAATCTTGGCAGAGTAGGTATACCTGTTGCGTGCCTGCGATTCGCCAGCAAATGACGTTAGCAAGTTCTTTTCTGTTTGAGATCCTTTTATGTCCATTTTTGAGTCTCCATTTCTTGTAATGACATATCTAATTTGGATAGCGAATGGTTTGAAAAAAACTACGGTTTTAAACATGCCCATTGAGGGCGGGGCTCGGCTCTGCACCTGAGAGGCATTCGATAATAGTTGCTATTCGTGGATGTCAGGTTTGAACCAGTGCAGATGGCTCAGATAGTGTTCCAGTCTTTGAGGTTGAGCGAAACTAAATTTTGCCGAACTCCTTTCTCAATCCATATTCTGCCATTGCCACTGGTTCCACAATATCAAGCAGCGATTCTATCATATGGCCGCATAGCTCACCTTCATTTGGAATATACTGAACCCTTGTCTTGGCAAATCGTACATTAATGCCAATTTGTTCCGAGTCGTCTTCGATATCATCATACCACGAATTCCCGTGTCTCTTTCTACTACCGTTTCAACCAATTCTCCACTGCCCTGTCATTTAGTTACATGATTGTTATGCTCATTTGTAAGGCTCAGACTTTTTGTCAAATACTTCGATAATTAGATTTCAAGTTCCAAAATTGCACAGAATGACGACCGCCATTTGACAATCATTTTATGCGACCAAGTCTTATAGCTAATGAACGAATGAAAATGGCAGGCAGAAGGCATTGAGTATAACAAGACAAAGCAGGTTAAAATCGCCATGGTTATTTCACCTTAATACTGGGTCATGCAATGGATGTGATATTGAGATTGTGGCGGCATTAACACCAATGTACGATTTAGAGCAACTGGGTTGTGTATTGGTAGGATCACCGCGACATGCTGACGTTTTACTTGTTACAGGACCAATGACTCGCCAAATGGTGAGGAGGGCTATAACGATTTATGAACAGATTCCTCAACCTAAGGCTGTTGTCGCGATTGGTGCATGTGCATTGTCTACAGGCCCGTTTTTCGGCAGTGACATGGTTGAAGGACCCGTAGATAGACTCTTGCCAGTTGATGCATATGTTCCGGGATGCCCTCCTAAGCCTGAAGCAATTATTGACGGTGTGTTGAAAGCATTGAAGAAGAAATATGGATAGGAATGAGTAATGACGACTGCAAATCAAAACACAGAAACTAAGCGGGTTAGGATTCCTGTTGGACCTGTCCATCCTGCCCTAAAAGAACCGGTTCAGTTTAATATTGTCTTAGATAAAGACCACCTTGGCGAAGTAGACATTCGTGTTGGTTTTGCTCACCGAGGCATAGAGGCATTGGCTGAAACCCGGAATCTAATGCAGAACATATTTCTTGCAGAAAGAATATGTGGTATCTGCTCAAATTGCCATGCGATTTCATATGTCCATGGTGTTGAGGAGATAGGTGGGATTGAAGTACCCGAACGTGCCAAGTACTTGCGTGTACTCATTTCCGAAATGGAACGTATTCAGAGCCATGTCCTATGGCTTGGGATTACAGCTTATGAGATGGGCTTTGAAACTTTGTTCATGTATGCCTTCAAGCACCGAGAGAAAGTGAATAATCTCTTTGAAGAGATTACTGGGAACAGGATCCATTATGGAATGAATACTATTGGAGGAGTTCGATATGACATTGACAAAGAGATTTCGGATAGAATCATTTCATTCCTTGGAGAAATGGAGAAATCAGCACGCTATATGCAAGATGTTTTTTCGGATAGAACGGCTGTGAAGCGTCTTAAGGGTGTGGGAGTGCTGAGCACTAGTGTTGCTAAAGAACTCAGCTTGGTGGGACCAACTGCAAGAGCTTCGGGTGTGTCCATTGACGTTCGTAAAGATGACCCATATGCTGCATTTGGAAGCCTACAAGACAGTTTCAGCATAATAACTGCGAGTGAAGGAGATAGCCTTGCTCGGGTTCATGTGAGGAATTTAGAATTATTCGAATCAGCTAATCTCATTAGGACAGTCCTAGACGAATTACCAAGTGGTTCCATAGTTGCTGATGGAAGTGCCCAGAAACGCATGCGAAGCATTCCTGCAGGTGAGGCTGTTTCTCGTGTAGAAGCACCAAGAGGCGAACTAATCCACTATGTGAAAACAGATGGAAAGCAAGGAATAGAAAGATTGAAAGTCAGGTCGCCAACACTTGCTAATATCCTCAGCATAAAACCAATGCTTAAGGGCAGCGAGATGGCTGACATCCCTGTGATTGTATCTTCGATTGACCCCTGCATTAGCTGTACTGATAGGTAAACGGAGATGTTTAACAGATGGTTGAAGGAGTTATAGCCATAATCATCACTGTTCTGCTGATTCCAGCTGTTATTGTTCTCGGATTGCTTTTCGAGGGTATGGATAGAAAACTCCATGCCCGTATGCAAGAAAGAATCGGTCCTCCTCTTCTTCAACCCATCTACGATTTCATAAAGCTCTTTGGGAAAGAACAACTGGTACCTGAAGAATCAGCATCATTAATCTTTAGCATTACGCCAGTCATTGCCGCTATTTGTCCCATTATAAGCTCGGTTGTGACTCTATCCGCGGTGATTTTCCGCGTCACCTTCATGGGAGATATCATTCTCATTTTGTATCTTATTAATATGCCATCAATCATGTATGCAATTGGGGGCGCATCTTCTGGAAATCCCTATGGCGCAATAGGTTTTTCCCGCTCACTAACAATGATGCTGTCATACGAATTGATACTAATCATGTCTTTGGTGCTCACGGTTTTTAAAACTGACTTCACATTGGCGAGCTATACAATTATTCAGGTTCAAGAATCCCTAAATACTGCAATGGTATGTGCATATCCAAGTATGCTATTTGCTGCTGCATCCTTTTTGGTATGTATTCCTGCAGCTGTTGCAGTTGTCCCTTTTGACATTCCTGAGGCAAAAACCGAGATTGCACATGGGCCGCTCATCGAGTACACAGGGTCACATCTTGCCTTGATGAAGCTCAGCAAGACCATGCTGGCTTTCAACTTAACCGTCCTATCCACAATAATATTCTTCAATCATCCGTTGGTCTTTTCTTGGGGTGGTGTATATGTTTCAGTTCTCATTCGACTTCTCATCGCATTCGTTGTTATGTTCTTCACTATTACGTTACCCCGTACAATCTTCGCACGGTCAAAACCATATCAAGCATTCAAGTTCTATTGGCATATGCCCTTTATACTCATATTAGTTTCAATCTTTTTCGTCATGATTGGAATGTAGGTGATGATCCTGAAAATATTACAAATGCTACGTGATTCGATAAATTCGCTCTTGCGCAAGCCTCTTACAATTCCGTGGGATGCAACCCCTGAAGAGAGAGAACCAGAACCAAAACGTCTTCGTGGGAGGATTGTATACGATATTGATACCTGCATAGGGTGTCTTTTGTGCACGAAAATGTGTCCATCAGGTGCCATTCTTGTGAAAGAGGACAAGAAGGTAAGGTTTAAGATAGACCGCTGCTTATTTTGCGGTCAGTGTCGGGATGTTTGCCCAGTTGATGCGATAGAAATGTCATCAAAGTTTGTGTTGACAACACACGATCGAGAAAACCTCTATGTCGAATGAATTTGATATCAACTAACCAAATAGTGAGGTCTATAATTGAGTCAAGAAACTATAATATTGGTTTTAGAAAACCTTGTATATCACTCAACCGAACACGCTTTTCTGAGCGACCTTTTGGAGGAAAAATACGGATTCACGAAAGTTGAAGATGATACACAAGAAGTTTCCAAAGAACAAAAGCCTGTAAAGAAGTCATCCAAACTCGAAGCTGATGACAAAACGATAAGAACAGATGTGATAAGGTACTCAAAACATGAAAAGCTGGCAGGTGACTACCTTGACGCAAACATACGGGTTAGTATTCTTGGAGATGTTACCTCAACTCACACAATCCTCCAAATCAATTCCGACGAAAAGCAATCTACCTATTCGACTGTGTACCAGACGGTCAGAATTAGTAGCGAAAGTGGCTATGCAATTGAGAAAATGATTGACAGGCTGGTTGTCGATTTGGGACTTGTTATTGACAAAAAGAAATGGTCATTTCATCGTGTTAAAGATCTATAGACTGCAAGGATGTCTACAAAGATTCATCACTAATCATGCACTGATGGAGCGTTTCGAAATCATCTACATATACCGTTTTCAATGAAACCGCATGAAGGCTATGCATGGAGCGGCTGTAAAGAATCTGGATATTAACTGATTATATGCTATGGATTGTCAGCGGATTCCATGCATTCTCGTTTACACTCATGAATGTTTAATGCATTCCATGGCATCATAGAGCCCGCCTTTTGTTGTTTTCTTATAGGTTCTCAACTCATTCATGTGAAAGTGTGCACAAATTATAGCTAGGCGGCACCTAAGCATTAGATGCAATGCCATGGACCACCCTGAAAGAATCAAGTGCCAATAATCAATCGATTCTGTTCGAGTTTCTAATACTGCATATCTTTGAAAGCCATTTGCTTAAATTATGAACGCCAGGAACAAATGAGGTATTAGCCCAAACACAATAATGATGCAGGCTGTAATAATCGCAGGAATCCACATTTCCTTAGGGGTTTCTCTCACATCTTTCAGCGCGTCTTTCAATGTACCTGTAAAAATCGTATGAAAGGACCTGATAAGAAATACAAATGCAAACAACGAGGTTATCATGAGCACCAAGACAACGCTTGCTGCTAGCATAATGCCTACATTAGTAAGAAGATGCTGATAGATCGCCTCAAAGAGGAACCATTTTGTGAAGAAACCACTCAGGGGAGCAATGCCAGCTAATGACAGGATCGATATCAGGTATGCTGCTGAAGTGAGTTTCATCCTTTTTCCCAATCCTCCGAGAGATGGCATATCCATAGTACCTGTTGAAATAAGTACGGATCCCAAGGTTAGAAGTATGCCCAGTTTCATAATTGAAACATTCATCAGATAAAGCTGTCCGACTGCATAGCTGAATGGGGTCAGTACACCAAAGATTATCATAATATAACCAAATTCCTCGATGGTGGCATAGGCGACCATTCTCATGAAATTCTTTTGAGCATATGCCATCGATGCACCGAATATGAGAGAGAATGCTCCAACGCTTGTCACCAGAATGGGCAAAACTACAGATGGCGAAACGGTATACAAAGTCTGGATCAGCCTGTGCAATGCGATGAACAAGGCTATAGGCTCGGCCGCAAAGAAACAATTTACAGCAGGTTTTGAGGCGGGGAATGCATCGGGTAACCAGCCATGAAATGGAGCAATCCCGATATCCGCTCCAAGACCAGCAATAAAGCATATGGCAACGATTACTACAACTGTGGGGCTATCTGCAAGTGGACCAGGATTTGCCAGAATCTCATCAATATTTGAGGCCTGTGTTGTTATGTAGATTAACATCGTGCCTAGAATAACGAACAGAGCGCTAATAGCTGTGATAATGAGATACTTGAATGATGCCTCCACTGCTTCCTTTCCTTTGGCATGCAATACCATTACTACCGACACTGCAATCACTAGCTCGATGAAAAGAGCCACTGCAAAAATATCGTAGACAAGCATCAATCCCAACATGCAAATTAAGAACATCAAAACGAAAAAATTGTAGACTTCTGGTTTCAGCCGCCCTCCTTTTTCCGCCTTGATATTGTAAATGGAAGTCAGAAAGAAAATCAGGGCCGTTGCAATTGAGGGTGCTATATTAGTTGATTCTAATCGCATAGATAACAAAGAGAATTCATAGACCGCTCCAGTAAATAGAATCGGAGCATGATAGATAAGAAGAAGCAAGGTCAAACCTGTTCCCAATAGAAGAGAAGGTTTCTCGATCTGCTTGAAGGTTTCTTGAAGACGAGATAACCTAGCAATTCCTACACCAAACACTGCTATCCCCGCTGGTATGCCAAGGATAATCAAGGGAACAGGTGAAGTCACAGTAAAAGTTGCCTCCATTCTGAAATAGATAACACGCCATATTCACGATATCCATGATATATGATAAACACCCCTACGAGATTCACCAAATTGACGACAAGAAGCAGAGGTGGGATTATTAATAATGGAGCTTGTTCGAAGAAGGGGAATAATGCCGTTTCAGCTATGTTGAGCCCTACAAGAACCTTGAATGGATCATCGCGAGTTAGAATAAACACGAAGTCAATAGAGAGTACAAGGATGATAGGTGCGAAGATGATGAGATGGGCGGGAGTAGACGGATATATCCATAACCAAATAACAGCCTGCCCTGCAATCAAAACGCCAATAATAATACTTGTTTTTTGCATTCCTATCTTGGGTAATTCAGTTGCGTTCTCGGTTCTAGTGACGCCAACGAATAATATCAAGGGAGCAACAACAGCCGCGAAAAACCACTCTACTAAGGCTGAAGCTACCTTGATAACTGTGGCAAAGTCTGCAGTTAGCGAGGTATCAAGGAGAATGGACACAAATGATACCATAGTGACAATCGTAGCTTGCAACGAGAGAAGCATGATTAGATGTTTTGAGCTGCGAATGTAGCACGCCACTATAGTAAAGAACGCCAAGACAAACATTGCATAGAAGAGCACTGGGTTCATTATTTACACCAACACTATTGCTATGAGTAAAAGCATGCAAATCCCCGAAACAAACCATAGAAATGCCCTTGCAAACTGATAGCGCACATCCAACTTCAAGATGGTAGTACAGAATTCATATATTCTTTTGGAGAGAGCATGATAGACACGGTCGATATCAGTATTACGGACAAAATTCTCAACATTCAGGATATCTGATTGAATAGTGTATAAGATATCAGAGTGAAGCAATGTGTAACGAACACTGTCCTCTCCGCATATGAATGGCTTGAATGCCTTTTCATCAGGTTCACGTTTGTATTCGGCTCTGCTCATCGACAAGAAAACTGCAATTAGGAACACAGAAAGAAAAACCAACATAGATACAGCAATAGCAATGGGGCTCCAAATCCCCCCAAAAACTGGGATAACGAGGAATTGAATGACCCTATCAATTGGCATTCCAAGTTGAACAATGCTTGGGAAAATCAGACCGGCCAATAGGGTCATCGGGTCGATTCCGATGATGACAATCAGTCCTGCCAACAAGAGCATTGGAATGAGCATGAAAAGGGGTGGGTCGCTGATACCAGTGCCAATGGCACTATCACTTCTTGCAAGGAAGACCGAGTAGAGCATTCGTGTTGCTATTACAATGTGTATCAGTTCACCTAATATCCCAATAAACAAAAAGAAGGGAGAACTGACTTCAATCGCTGAAACCATGACCAAATATTTCGCAATGAATTCACTTAGTAAAGGCAGCCCCGCTATTGCTAACACACTTAACGCAGCACAAGATGCAGTGATAGGCATGGATTGATAGAGCCCCCCTAGATCATCAATATGACGTTTCCCTGTTCTTAGGATAACGGCACCAGAGCATAGAAAAAGAAGGCCCACAACTAGTAGATGTGACATTGTATAAAAGAGGCTTGCAGTGACACTAAACGGGAATCCGAGTCCTAGGGCGATGAAGACAAAACCCATTTCGGAGGCCGCGCCATAAGCCACAATGCGAGGCAGATCTGTTTCGATGACGGCATTTATCGCACCGATGATGAGCGTAATACTTCCAACCATCGATATGATAAACCCAGCAGTGTTGATGTTACCAAATAACTGAACTAGAGGCACAATCGGGAGAAAGGCAAAAGCAGGTTCAAACGATTGGAAAACCAAGCGTAGAAGGAGATAGACCCCGGCAATATCGCATGCAACGAATAGAGCCATTGTTGATGATGGCGCAGCTGTTGCATCAGCGAACCATGTATGAAAAGGAAACTGTATTCCTTTCGGAAGAACGGCCAGTAATGTTAAAGGAATGAGAATTGGTAGCATAATCGCAAGAAGCGCCGGATTTCGTGCTATACTTCGAATTTGAAGTGTTCCAATAGTTGTCGAAACGAGTACAGTCAACGAAAATAGCCCAAGCCCGCCGGCATGTGTCATGACAAACGCCTTGAACGCAGCATCTGAGCTCTTCTCATGCGATATCAGCATATAGAGTGAGAGAGTCATTATCTCCCAAAACACAAGCAATGTCAAGAGGTCTGCCGAGAATAAAGTCCCAACTAGTCCACCGACCAGAATCAGAGAGAAAGAAAATGTTCGGTCAGCCATCAATTCCTCCGCCAGGTCGTCAGTGTTCGTGAAATAGCCAATCCCATATGTCACGACAAGTACGCCAAAAAGCGTACCAAAAATAGAGAAAGAAAGAGAGAGTATATCGATATATACTCCTATTTCCAAGTCAATAAACATTAGCCTAAGTGTAAAGAAGTAGATTTCGATGGGCGAAACAAGCACATTCGGAAGCAAAGCAAAAGATCCTAAAAAGGGGAAGAATGCTGCAATCAAACAGAGCCATTTTGAGTAGGTACCAAAACGAGATAGCTTCGCGAGTAGATACGAAAATACACCAATAAACAGCGGAACAAGAAGAGTGAGTATAGCTATTATGGAAATGTATGTCATATCTTTACCTCTTTATCCATGGGTTTCTTTGGACTTGCAAGAGAATCTTGTTTCCTCATTCTTATTCATCTTTGTCCTATTATTTCTAATGTTGTAATGACAATCTCGCTGTCAAATTGTTCCAAGATGCCTGACATTCTTGGTATGCCATTCCAAAGAGGAAAAGCTGCTATCAATGCGGGCCGCAATTACTATTACGGAATTGATTACATATGACAGATTCAGATCTGCTTGATAATTGAGGGTGTAAGCTGCCTGTAAATGTTTCTTCAGTACCAATATGCTTAGTGGCCTAATATGAGAGTTTGGAAAGCTTCTAGATATGCTTCCGACTATACTAGTGAGCCAACTGCTAAGCCTGAATGAAGCTTGTAACCAAGATTCTCATGGAGGATCGGTTCTTGTCGAGGGGTTTCTTGCTATCAAGGAATGTGCAAAATAGCAATGGACCGCAACAATTTTCCTGCTCGCTCAAGTGAGGAGGTAACTAGTATAAGATATGCCATTGGTATTTTTTTGTTTCTGTAATTGGGGCAACCTGTTGAGAAGGCGTTAGAATAAGTCTGTAGTAAGACAATTCAAATATCACGCTTACATCATCTAGTTTTGCAGCAAAGCATTTCATCCATCTTGATATGCTGAATTCGTGTAAAGGAGTTCCAGGGCAAAAATGGTTAGAATTGCTCACATATCCGATTCACATCTGGGGGCATCTATGTTCCAATTGGTTGAACGTAGGGAGGATGCCAGAAAGTGTTTGGAGAAGGCTATGGATATGTGCCTTCGGCATTCACCTGATGTCATTGTACACACAGGAGATTTGTTTGATAGCCCCTTTGCGAATGTTGAGGATCAGACCTTCGTCAATGACTTACTCAAGCGCGTGAGCAAGAAGGCGCCAATTATTCTGATAAAAGGAAATCACGATATCCCGTTTGGTTGGCGCTACTCTCAAAGTCCCATTCGACTTCTTGAGAGCAATGACTTGGTGATTTCTACAGGTGACAGTGACACTCGCATATTCAAGATGGAATTTGATGGCGAAGTTGTCGAATTTCACCTGATTTCTTGGACTAATGCAAGGAGCATGAATCGCCTACTCAATAAGATGGCACCAAAAACTGATACTGCCGTTCTGCTTGCTCATCATTTGACGGTATCAAAAGATCGATTGCCAATCCACTACAACTATACAGGCATAGGTCATGCTCATAACTTCTGGTTGGATGAAGAATACGACATTGGACGTCCTGGATCCACATGTGTAGTTGATTGGCGACGAGAAATGAGTGGAAGCAGCAAGCTCATTGTCGTCGATATTTGCAAGACCGGCAATGAATATACCACTGAATCTCTGAATGATGTTAGAGAGTTCAAATACTGGCCCGGATTTGATATCACGGGCATGGGACCTGCAGAAGTAAACAACAAAATGAAGCAGTGGATTGGCAGACTCTCACCTAAGAAGAAATCAAAACCTATTGTAATTATCAACGTGAATGGAGTTGTAGACTCAGAAACGGAACGAGGTATTGACAGAAACAAAATAATAAAGTATGGCGAATCACAAATTGACCCACTTTTCTTACACATTGAATCCAATTGGAAAGTCATAGGTACGGCAGCTGTTGAGTTGTCCGAACCACTGAATGTAGAGAAATCTGTGAAGGAATACGTTGAGCAGATGCAGACAGAATATGAAGATGAGCTTCTTACAATGCTTCAAGATATTGTGGGAGGGTGACGATATTGCTAAAACGCCTGGATATGCGCAATTTCAAGGTTTTCACAGATCAGGTATTTGAATTCACGCCGGGTACTACTTCAATAGTTGGTCCCAACGGTTCTGGAAAGACTACAATCCTAGAAGCAATTGAATTTGCTCTCTTCAAGCGCATCACGAGAAAGGAAAAATCAGTGAGCAAAGTCGAGAAGATGATAAGTCACAATAAACGAAAGTCAAAGGTCCTCTTGGATTTTGTTGCACCCATCAATAGGAGGCAATATCGAGTTGAACGGTCCATATATCCGGGTGAAACCAAGGCTGACCTATTCTTGGAGGGCGATAAAGAGCCAATTGCATCTGGTCCTCGGGATGTCAATGACGAAATCGTGAAGCTTCTCGGTGTTGATAGACACGCATTTTCAGCATTAACCTACGTCCGACAAGGAGAAATTGATAGACTTGCCAGGCAATCACCAAAAAGCCGGCGAAATGATTTGTATGGAATGATGGGGCTAGGGATTTATACCAAGACCTCTGATCGCGTCCACAAGCGAATGCAATTGGTAAAGAAGGACATAAGCCAACGTAAGGAAACTATAACAAGGCTACAAGAAATCAAGGAGCATCTTCCAAGTGAAGAGGAGCTTGAAAAGGTGAATTCGGCACTTGCTTCAATCTCTAAAGATGATAATTTGCAGGAAGACCTCGAAGTAATTCGTTCAGTTATCGATAAGGTCAAAGAGTCTGTCACGAAAGTGGATCATGAGTTATTCTCAACTGAACTGACCGACGAATTTGAAAATCTTAAGGATGAGTCAGAAATATCAAAGACCCTTAAGCGGATTCTTCTGTCAATCCCGGATATTGCAGAGTCTCAATTACGTCCGCATATCCGTAGCGAAGCCAGAGAGATTTTCAGAGGAATTTTCGGGGATCGCTATAGCGACCTTGTCATTGATGATGATTATGATGTGACTCTTTTTGACTTGCGCGGGAACGAAGTCCCTCTAAGAGCAGCTTCGGGCGGTGAGGATGTCTGTGTGAATTTTGCCTTGAGAGTTGGCGTTAATACTGCTCTTCAGAAGCACTCTGTTGCGGTGCCCCCTCCTGGATTGTTGATTTTAGATGAACCCGGGGCTGGACTTGATTCGCAGAGACGTCGATGGTTACCAAAGGCAATTCAGGGTCTCAAGGCCGTGGAGCAAGTGATTGTTGTAACGCACATGCAAGAGCTGAAAGAATCGGCCGACAGAATTATTGAGCTGACACCTCAAGGAAAGGCTCGGCAACCAATCGTGGAGCTGACTGAATAGAGCATCATACGTCAAATATCTCTTTTTTCTTATCCTTCACTATCTCCTTGGTTCGAATCATCCTTCGTATCTTGAGAGCAACCTTTCTATCTCCAAGAGATATTCCTCCTACCATAACGTCATCTTTTAGCACCGCTTTGAAATACGTACCTTCAGATTCATTTGCTGATGTGATTGATTCGTATTCCGGCGATTGGGGATTGAACTCGCCTATTGATGTCAGATTGATTCCGGCTACCTGCAATGTATTTGATGGTGTTGTTCCATCGTACTTTTTTGAGCCATGCGCCATGATATTGATCGCAGCTATTTTCGCTGTTTCTAGTGCAACTGGAATTATGCCCCAACAGATGCCTTTCCATTCGGTGCAATCACCAGCGGCGTAGATACTATCTGATGTTGTTTGCATGTATTCATCCACAAGGATCCCCTTGCCAGGCCCAACAGCTATATTCGCCTGTCTCGCTAGATGGGTGTTCGGGCGTATCCCAGTGGTCATAACCACCATATCGCCCTTCACCTTATCACCCTCTGTTGATACGACGCCTGTGGCATGCCCCGGCCCAGTGACTTCAGTGCACGTAAAACCGAGAAGGGCTGTTATACCCATATTTCCCAATCTTTTGAGCAGGATGTTGCTGGCGCCTTGGTCTAGCTGTGCTGGTAAGAGGGTGGATATATTAGAAATAACGATAGGATTTCCCCCTGCAGCCTTCATTGCGGCGGCTAACTCAATTCCTAGAATCCCGCCTCCGACAATTATCTCTCTTCCAGCACCATCAACCGAGTTAGAGATATCTATGGCATCATCCAATGTACGCAGTATATGTACTCGCTCTTTTTCCACTCCCCTAATTGGTGGAACGAATGGATGGCTTCCCACAGCTATCAGGATATTGTCATAATTGAAGTAGGACTGTTTCTCAGTTAGGATGCTGAGAGAAGAAGGAATGACTTCTATAACTGGCTCTGCAAGATGCAGATTGACATCGTATTCATCATACCACTCATGGCCGTACTGAATCACTTCGTCCTTCGAAATTCTTCCAGCAATGTATTCGATGAGTTTTGGCCTTGGATAGTAGGTATATTTTTCATCACTAAAAACGTCAATAGCTACATCTCTATTTTTGCTGCGGATTTCCCTGATTGCTGTCACTGCAGCAACGCCATTTCCAATGATTCCAATCCTATCCATCTATTTCTCCTTCCTGCTCCATGTCATTAAACTAAAATCTTGCTAGAATACTATTATCTTCTATTCCATTTCAGATTGAGCGGCAAAATGAATGTAGCTGTAACAGATATTTGCCTTTCATATTGAATGTACACAAGGGTTAGGTTTTTCATTCGAATTGGGGGTTCAACACAAATGAAAACCCGAGCCATTCTTTTCGACTTACATCATACACTAACGAGGACGAAGGAGTCTGTATTCGGTCTCATTCGGCGAATTAGCTTACAGAATGGCATTGACTTAACGGATACCACGGATGCCGATTTGCAGACCGCTTTCAGAGAAGCTGACAGATTTCTTGCTGAATTTGAAGTCAAGAACAATGTCGGGGCACACTGGGGATCCGAACCCGAGCATTGGATAGAAGCTGACCTGAGAATGTTTCAGGCTCTCGGAATTGATGACATTGAAAAAAGAAGGATTCTGAAAATTGAGATTGAATTCAAGTATGAAATCTTAGAAACGGATTATGAATATCTTCATGAGGATTCTAATGAGCTACTAACCCAACTCAGAAAAAGGGGATATGAGTTAGGAATATGTACTCGCCGACATGATGATCCATCAGGGCTTCTAGAGCGGGAAGGTGTTAAGGATTTGATTTCTTCGGTCACCTGGAGTGGTGTTCCAGGTTACGCTAAGCCCAGTCCCTTTACTCTTTTTGAGGCAAGTGAAACAATAGGCATGAATCCCACACTGTGCGCATATGTGGGAAACTTGGTTGAGGTGGATGTCAGAGCAGCTCAAAGAGCTGGAATGCAACCTATCTTGTTGACCTGGGGAAACCCAGAAGAGAGCAGCAAGACAGAAGAGCAGGTAATCATCAAGAGGCACCCATTAGAGATTCTAGACGTATTCGACTAGACGCTGATCTATTTATCAGGCATGTTACTCCGTTTGTGCGAACCTTTTTCCGATGATGGCGAATCCTTTGATTCTTCTTTTCCTGAAAGAATCCAGTTCCTGATTTTCCTGACAGTCAATCTAACACACTGGTTGAAGGATTTTATGAGCCTGACAGGAAGAACTAGAATACCAAAGATGGTTCTGAGAACCTTGTCTTTTGCTGTGGCTTTCTCGGGATACGCCATATAAGAGAGAGTATGTTGTCTAAGCAAATCGTCGAGAGCAGCTGCGAAAGCTTCCTTTTCCAAGGCTGAAAGATTTAGTCCCTTGAAAATATCACTCTGTAGAAAGCTATCTTTGTCCATTACGCTCTTCCACTTCAGATACTTCGCTTTCTCAACAATGGAATTCAAGCTGTATACGAGATCGCCCAAGAATGGGACTAGCGACTTATGAACAGCTGTGGGGGTTGGTTCTGCCTCGAACTCCTTGTATAGGAATCTGGCTGGACCTAGACCATAAACTGGTGGCTTGAACCAAAGGATATGCAGGAGCCCCTCAATCTTCCTCAGTGCAGTTTTATTTCTCCTTTCAATGTGATCAGGGAGTTCATCCAATACAGCTTCTCTGGCAATATCAAAAGCACCCGCTTTAAGGCTCTCCCATGTTCTCTCCAAATCGATTACAGATTTCGCAAATCGGTAGAATTTGAAGTCCAAGGTTTCCTCTATTTCTTCATTACTGACGACTTCCGTTTCCTTCTGAGTGGAAATCTCATTCCCTCCGGCAATCTCCCATAATGTCTGGAACAAATCAAATCGATATCTAACTTCCCTTGGCAGTTCTAACCTTAGGGCATGATCTCCTGGCTGCGCAACCAGATATGAGTTCTCTAACATATCTTCTATAGAATCAAATTGGCTTACATTCTCTGGAAACAGGTTTGCTGCTCCATGACCTGTGGTTGACCAGCAATACATTTCGCCTGATTCGAGGTCCTGTTCAATGATTATTCGCTCTTTATCCCCAAGGTGGTCAAATTGACTGGTGAATCCCTTACTATATGCCATAATTGCATAGACAACGTATCTCTCTTTCCCCTTTTTCAACCCCGGCATTCTCAGGACTAGCCCGATTGTATCGAGTGGCTCTCCACTTGTTAACCAGTCGCCTGTTGTCTGATTCCACTCCCATCTGTCACCCAACTCGTAGAATACTTCTCGAAGGCTTCGCAAGTCTACAGCTTGTTTCGCTTTTTCTAATGTTTCTTGTTGCCAAGATTCATATTCTCGCCTAAGTCGATCCATACTTTCTCTTTCAAAATCTAGCCATCTAGATTCGACCTTCAGCTTGACTTTCATTAGGATATCACACAATTTGATTGGGTTTCAACTGTCTACTTGGATTCACTGCAGTTACAAATATTGATTAGTGCATTGTTGAAATCGATATTGGTTGTGCCTCTTATGGATGTTGCTTACCCACCCTATTTCACGTGGACCTGAATCAATATCAAGCAGTCGATATTTCTAGTAGTATGCTATTCAACATGACCTTGGTTGGACTACTATCAACATACATAAAAATATGAGAGCTTGGCATAGCCATTTTGAATTGTTCCATATCCCACTTGAGAACTATTTCTCCTTCTCTCCTTCTTGCTTCCAATTTCCAATCTTTAGCTTTCTTGACCATCTCTTCAATCTTACTCAGCACTTGGTCAAATTCCCCGGAGATCTTGATGATTATTTCCTCACCAATAGGATGCTGAATACTTAGTTTCAGAAGAACGATAATTTCACTACTTAGTTGCGTTTCCACTATGATATTCTGAGCAACCTTCTTGTTCCGTTTTTCTCTCCACTCGATAGCATATTTGGTAGAATTTGGCAATTTGGCGTTTAGGTATTCCAAATGAGTGGTCACAAGATATTCAATCTGATGGATTTCGCCAGGAGAATGGGCAATTTCCGCAAGGGCGTATCCAGCGTAGTAAGAAATAATTGCAATCCCTAAGAGTACAAAAGCTCCGATTGAGCAAATGAGTGTAATTCCGAAGATTAGTAATAAGAGTGTGCTTCCCAGAGACCAAACTGCGACAGCAAACCATGCAATGTCAGTGACATCATCCTCCGCAGACCCCGATGCGCTTTCAACTGCCAATTCCAATCTTTCGAAGAAATTGCCCACATCTCTAATGCTTACATTTTTTCTATGGACTTTCCAATCCTTGCCAAGACGCGATGGATTGAGGAAACTTATGCTCTGCTTGGCGCGAATGCCGGAGGAATACAGGAATCTTGAAAGAAAAGCTCCCATGATCAGCTGAAATCCCAGAGTGAAGACGCCTTGGAGAATCGGATTCTCCAGCCTGCAGATGAATATCAAAACAGGGGTTAGCACAACAATGAGGACTATGGAGATTAAGAGCAGAAAGAAATGGTGCCGGATCGCATCAGACTTATCCAAAAACACCAAATTCCTGTTTCTCTTCAGCAATGAAATCTCCCCTTCGGTACAAAAAGCAATAGATCCCCTTATGATAAATGTTGTTTGAGAAGAGAACGAATGAAAAACCTATTTGGGGAGTAGCGAATCTACCTGTTCAATGTTATGACAGTATTTACTCATTGGTTACTTTATGAAGAAGATATCCCCCCGACTTTCATTGGTGACCACGCTTATCTGCATATCAGTTTCTAGCACGTATGTGGCATCAATCGCCTTGACCACTGCCATCCTCTCTCTTGCATGTGCAATAGCAGCGAAATCACTTATTGGTTTTCCAAATTCTGTTATTACTACCATGACTTCTTGAAAGAGCTGGTCGATAAAACCCGGGTGTTCTGAAAAATATTCTTGCAGGTCCTTATGCAATGCTACGATATCGTAATCATCCCAGCTGCGATCCAACTCATCTGAGCTTTTTGCAACAAACACAGGTCCGGAGAATTCTCCGTCGACACCAACTGATTCTCCGCGCAGTATTGGAAACAACCGTAAATCATTATCATCATTCGGGTCAGACATTTTTCTACAACCCACTGCATCTTGCTCTATAGCTCGTCTGTAACAGGTCTGATATCGCTAGCCTTTAATGTTTGCTGCGTGAATACACATCAAGAACGGACAAACTTCATCTAGTACTTATGTATATGTTTGTTCTGGGTCAGAGGTCTTGGTGAATATGACAGTGTATGAGTTTGAGGAACGGATACCCCAAATCGGGAAGGACTCGTTTGTGAGCCCTTCTGCATCGGTCATCGGGAAAGTTGTGATTGGTCAAGAGTGTTATGTTGCCCCTGGCGCAGTTGTGAAAGGGGATTATGGTGAGATTGAAATCGGAGATGGTACTAGTGTACAGGACAACGTGGTTGTACATGCTCGGCCCAATGAGAAAACAACTATTGGAGATAATGTGACTTTGGGACATGGATGTATCATTCATAACGCCACAATTGAGGATGAGGCGGTCATTGGGATGGGCGCCATAGTTTCTGATTATGCGGTAGTAGGAAATTGGGCCATTATTGGCGAGGGGGCTGTCGTGAAGGCACGTTCTACGATTGCATCAGAAAAAATAGCTGTAGGAGTTCCAGCAAAGGTAATCGCAGATGTTCAGGACCATCATCGCAAAGAGCTGTCTGAATTTAAATACATATACCGAAGCCTGGCAAGGCGATATCCCTCTGGTCTAAAAGAAATCTAGACCAGTGCACTCTGTTACTGGTTGTTTTAGACCATTGATATCAGCTTATCTCGATTGAATCTACCGAGCGCAATTGCCCATGAAACTGAAAATAGGACAACAGCAATCATAAGTGTCAGCAGATTTGTCAGCCATATCACTGTTGGATTGGGAACTCCTTGCTCGATTCCGATGAGAGGAAATATCATTGGAATCATAAAGATAAGAATAACAGCTCCTGATGATTGATATGCCTCATAGACACGAGAAACTTTTCCACTGATTATAATCATCACTGCAACAACTGCGAATATCATTACGGGAGCTGCTGTGAAGATTAAGAAGAGTCCCGGCAAATCTGGTATAAGAACGAGAGGCGCCCCTATCAAAAGCAATGCCACGTTGCTCGCAATCATAGATACCAGAGTGCCGCCAAAAAGAATAACCAAGCATGGTATTGCAGAACTGAGTGTTTTGCCCACTAGAAGGTCTCTATCTGTAAGTGGGGTACATAGTAGCGGTTCAAGAGTATTTTGTTCTTTCTCGCCTACTAATGCGTTTGCTGAAATCATGGTCGCTGGCATTATTCCAAAGATTGCTAACAATGAGGCAGTATAAGGCGCCAAGAAACCCATGAGTTCGGGAATCTCACTTGGGGGTACTAGGATAGCAGTTCCGACCGTAGACAATACGACCATAATCGGACCAAACGCTCCTGCCATTATCAATCCATATTTTACCATACTTATTTCCAGAGCCATCTTCAGGTCTGTCTTGGCAACTATTAACGCCTTATTCATTGTCATCAGACACTTCCCTCCCTGACAACCTGTAAGTAGATATCCTCAAGGGTAGCTTCCTCTTCTACCATTTCTACAATGTCAACACCCTGACCTAAAAGGACACGAAGCAAGGAGGGATTGTTCGATCTAGCATTCTCAACCTCAACAACCAGTGAATCTATGCCTACTTCAGCCAGTTTGACATAGGGTTGCTGCTCTGCAATCTCCTTAGCTTTTTCTATTCCTTCCGCAATGATCATCCTAAATACTCGTTTCGTTCGCAGTTTATCCGTTAGTTCTCGAGTTTTTCCAGAAATGAGAATCTCCCCCTTATCGATTATGGCCACTCTATCACAGATTCTTTCTATTTCTGCTAGATTGTGGGAATTGATGAAGAAAGTCTGGCCATACTCCCTCGAGAGATTTAGAATCAGCTGACGCACTCGCTTGGCTGCAATTGGGTCTAAAGATGATGTTGGTTCGTCCAACAATAGAACAGTGGGTTCATGAAGCATTGCCCTACACAATGCGACTCTTTGTCGATTCCCCGAACTTAATTTGCCTGCCGCATCGTCTTTTCGGTTCCATAAGCCCATGAACTCAAGAAGTTCCTTGACACGACTCGGAATTTCTTCATCCTTCATACCATATAATCGAGCGAAATAGACCAAATTGTCATACGCAGACATGTTTTCATAGAGTGTGTGATTTGCTTCCTCTGGAAGAACACCGGTTGTTTGTCGAACTTCAACAGGATCCTGCAAAATGTCTATGCCTGAAACTGATGCAGTCCCTTTATCCGGCTTGAGAAGCGTGCAGAGAAGTCGTACCGTTGTGCTCTTTCCTGCTCCATTCGGCCCTAAGAGACCAAATATGGATCCTTTGGGAACATCCAATGAAACGTTATCGACAGCAGTTATTTCACCAAATCTCTTTGTTAATCCCTGAATCTTGACTTCAAAAGTCGTTTCCATATATGCTACCTCCACGGCTAGGAGTCACACTACTTGAAAATTTCCTTGAGTTATCAATCTATCCACAAAAAAATTTGCGGAGTGCATTGACTCAGGGCCAAGCCTACAAATTCTTTGAGATTATCTCACACCGATATCATTTTTTCCACGACTGCGGTTGTTGTATCTGCGATACCTGGTATTTTGTGAATATGATCCACAGTCAAATCATATAGCGCCTCTAAGCTCGGCACCTCAACTAAGACCACTATGTCATACTCACCTGTTGTGACTGCAACTCTGATAGCAGCGTCTATCTTTCGAAGTTCAGCTACTACTAAATCTGTCTTCCCAATTTCAACCGCCATCAAGATGTATGCTTTTATTTCATTAGCCATATTCAGTTCTCCTCCATTTCTCTTTTCATCTATGATCTCTCAGAATAACTAGAGTATTCACTTGCTTGACCCCTGGGATTTTCTGGATCTTGTGTAGTATTTTTGTTCTAGCCTTGCTAAGACTTCTGCTTTTGATACTCAGAATATAATCATGTTTCCCAGCTAGTCCTGATACACTCTCGACCCCCTTTATTGCGAACAATTCTGGCAAGATGTCCCCTACTTGCGGCTCCACATTAACAATCACAAGAGACCTAACATCCGATGCCTCTAACGCTATAACGCCCATCATTACAAGAGTGACTCCGAAGATTTTGAGAACCCACAACATACTATCTGAGGCGATACCACCAAATGCACCAGGCAAAAGGAAGTTTCCAATCAGCGTCATGGGAATACCCAGTACTACAGAAATTGAAGACAACGAGTTAACGATGGCAGTCGTACCTCTTCCCAAAGCACGGATATACATTATCAGAGAGAAGAAGGTGGCAACCGAAGAACCCACCATTAGCCAGAAGCCAGCATCAAATGATTGCATTATCTGATTCATACCATCAGGAGGTATGAATGGAATACTCAATGCAGTCATTATTATATTCAGAAACAGTAGACTCCAAATTCGCATATTCAATGAATCTACCCTCAAGCCTTCCGAAAGCTCATATCTTTTGGTTTTCCGCTGAAGGAAGGTCGTAACTGCAGATGACACATTCATTGGCAATAATACAATTAGAAGCGTCACCACATTGAATCCTCCTGGCTCGATTCCAACTAACATGACTCCTAGCATTATGGAAACCACACATTGAAGCTCAATAATTGTTGGCGTGTCCTTTTCAGCAACAAGGTCTCCAATGAGCAGATATATGATGACCAATTGACCATAAGGGAGCACTACTGATGCGTCAGTTGAACCAGCGAGAATATAGTAAAAGAATGTTGAAATTCCAGCAAATGATCCCGCAATGAATAGATACAGCATTGGCCTTGAGGGCAGCAAACTAATTCTGCCAAAGTCCGGATCTAATTCGTAGCCTAATGCTCTCCTTTTTCCCTCCCGACTAATCTTAATGCTAAGAATGACGACCAGGGTTAATGTTATTGCGAAACTAACCCACTGCGAAATCAATCCGTAGATGATCGGGTTGCTAGCAAAGGTGTTGAGTGCCACAATATCAAAGCCCACTGAGAAGGTGCGCATCACTCCTGCACCAATAGCTAGAATATAAAACAAGGAGATTGTAGACCGACCACTAACCGGCCTTTGACTGGAACCACTCATTCCTCTCCCTCACTGCTGCATTTTGAACTTCCCTATAATCGGGGGATTCTTGTGGCTTCACAGATAAGATGATGGATCATTCTTATGATTTTTCTTCAGATTCTTCATCTTCATCCTTGTTCAATTCATCAGATAAGCCACGGCGGGCCAAGATGAATTCATCGAAGGTCAGTCGTTTGCCAGCCTTAAGCTTATCTACAGCCTCATCTTCCTTTTCGCGACGGCTCTCTCTCTGCTTCTTTCGCCGCTCGTGTCGACGAGCTTCCCTAGAATCAGTAGATTGCTTTCTAATTTTTGACTGAATCTCATCAATCTGTTGACGGACTTCCTTCAGTTGTTCTTCTCCGGCTTTGACCTTTTTGAGCCACTCGACAAAATTCTGATGCGCAGTGTCTGCGGCCTTTTTATATTCCTCAAGTTGAGGTCTAATTCTAACAACCTCTCGATGGTGAACCTGAGACTTCTCTGATAGGTCGAGTACCTTTTGATGTGCGTCAGAAGCTTCGCCCTTGAGCTTTCTTGCGAGCCGTCTCAATTCATGTATTCGATCTTGTTTCTCCTTTTCTTGTCCAATCTTGACGAGTTTCTTTTCAATTTCTGCGACTTCTTCGACGAGAGCTCGTTCCTCTTCTATGGTAAGCTGTTCTGTTTGTTGCTTCCATTCCAATTCTTCGACTCTACGCATCATCTTGCGTTGGTCATTTGATGGGCTTCCCACCAAGTTACTGCGTAGCTCTCTAATCTCATCATACAAGCTCTTAAGCTGATCATGAAGAGCTGTTCTCTTATCTTTCCACTCTTGAATCTCGTCATTGATTCTATCTCGTTCCTGCCTCTCAGCCTTTACTGATTCAATTAGATTCTGGACTTCCTTATTGTAATCGTCTCTGATGCGTTTGTACTCGCGCATCTTATCCCGATTGTTTCTTAATTCAGTCAAGTAGTCTCTTGCTTCAGTCTTTAATTCCCTGAGTTTAGCCCGAAGGAACTCAATATCTTCTGACGTTGTCTCGGCCGCTTCTGTCAAAATCTGAAACCTCAGAATTTCGTTTTACTAAGCCCTGCTTTGCAGGACGGATTTCCCTTGAATAGCCCAATTTGGTTTATGGGCGATATATTCAAACTCAACCCCTCCTAGCTGTCTTTTAAAGTTATTCATGAAGCTCTCCTTGATGCCTCAGAATTCTGCATTTATGAGGCTATCAGCTATCAAATCCGCAATATCAACATCAGAAATTCGTTGTAGAGCATTCCATCCTGGAGTTGCATTCACTTCAAGAATCCATAATTCTCCATTATTGTCTGGGATGATATCTACGCCAACAATGCGTCCCGATACAGATTTGGCAGCTGCTATGGCGAGGTCAGAAACATTAATGTCATTATTTCGTGCTCTGCCTCCTGAGTGAATGTTGGTTACAAAACCATCATCGGAATATCTTTGCATGGTAGCCACCACTTCACCATCTAATACAAAAGCTCGGATATCAAAGCCCGGTCCCTCTATAAGCTCTTGGAGGATATATGCTCCTTTTCCGAACATCTGTGAATGGAATTTCAAATAATCATATACATTTTCAATGTCAAACTGCTCACTGATGAGTTGAACGCCTAATCCACCAAATCCTGTAATGGGTTTCAGTACGCAGGGATGATTTTCTAGGACAAATTCAGCGGCTGTTTCAATGGACTCTGTGATTAGTGTTCGAGGTACCGGCAGTCCTCCAGAAATGAGCTTTCTCATTGACTCGGATTTGTTCCTCATCAATAATATGGATGCGACCGAGTTGATTACTTCTACACCCATCTCGGTTAATGCAGATAGTAACCCAACTCTATTGAAGAATGCACCTATATCATTAGCACCTAGATCCAACACGAGTAGAGCGTCAAGCTTTGAAAGATTATTATTGCCTAACATAATGCGGTGCCTATCTGTTGCTCCCTCACGAGATACTTTCCATGGAATTACACGAATAGCAGACTCACCTCGGTCTTCTATTAGTTCTTTCAGACGATTCATCCTTCTCGACCAAGGATCTGACGAGAATAATCCAATCTTCATTTTCTATACTGATGAAGAAAGAAGCCCACCTTATTATAACCATTCACTTTGCAGATACATAACGAGCGCCTTTTATGGATAGAACTCCACCGCTATTTTGAATCAAAATGAGCCTGTTTTCCGAAGCAGAGATGCAAAGAATATGTGATTTCATTGGAGATTCGGAAAATAGCGTTTTAGTGACTTTCAGACAAAAATACGGGCCCACACGTCTAAAGAAAATATGGTTCAAATCCCTTGAGGGAGTGATTAATGAGGAATCTTGCATAAGCTGGTGGTCAAGTGCAGGTCAGATGGGCCTATTAGAATGTGACACACAGACAGGCACTTCAGTCTACGCTCAATGGATTTTAGGGGATTTTAACGAGCTTATCGGACTGTTTGAAATAGATGAGGATGAGGTTGTTAGCATTAGAGAGGGTTTTGACTCAGCAAATGTTGCATCCTCCGCAATGAGGGCATTAAGAATTGGCGAAACTGGGGGCGAAAAAGAATAGCTTTCCCTCTTCTCAATTCACGGTCAATCAACTGTTAACGTCTTTGATAGATTTCTTGGGAGATCTGGATTTATGCCTTTATCAACCGAGAGATAATAGCTCAATAGTTGTAGAGGGATAACATCAATTAAGGGATTCAGAAGCACAGGAGATTTTGGAACCGCCAGGTAATCGCCATCATTGTCAACATATGGAAGAAGCTTGTCCTCTTTCTCCCCAACAATTATTGCCCTTCCCCCTCTACAAGTGACTTCATTGATATGATTGATAATCATCCACGAGTCTTCTGTGGTGGTCACAAAAAATACAGGATATTCATCCGTAACGATGCTGAGTGGGCCATGTTTGAATTCTGAACTATACATCCCCTCGCAATGATTGTAACAGATTTCTTTTATTTTTAGTGCTCCCTCGCGGGCAACGCCATCTGTTAGCCCATAACCAAGGCAATAGAGGTCGGGGACGTCAATCAATGTTCTTGCTAGTTCCTTAGCAAGAATGCCGGATTTATTCATTGTATCCTTTGTGAGCCGAGGGAGATTCTTCTTTAGTGCGGAAATGAACTGCTCTCCTTCCCTTGGATCTAGGTGCCCATTTCTTACTCCTAGTTTAGCTGCAAGATATGCGAAGATTATCGTTTGCGAGAAATACGTTTTTGTGGCTGGGACACTAACTTCGTAACCACACACCATTGGAATATATGCATCAGCATTGAACATCAGTGTGCTGCCAATAACATTCAGAACTCCTAGAGTCTTGCCCAAATCATCATTCTTCACACGATTCAGTACATTGATGATATCTTTTGTTTCCCCACTCTGCGAAACCAAAATACAAAGACTATCCTCATCCAACGTTTTTCCGTATAGAGGTTCAAACTGTCCTCCAATGGCTGGAATTATTGGGACCCCCGCGAGTCGATTGAAATAATATGAACCAACAATCCCCGCATTGTAGGATGAACCACAAGCTACAAGATATTGTCGGTTCGAGTTTTCAATCATCTGAATCCATTTATCTGATTTTGGTCCTTCAAGAACACCAAGCACGTCTTCTGCTACTTGTGGTTGCTCATTTATCTCCTTTAGCATGAAATGGGGGTATCCACCCTTCTCAGCTGCAGATGAATCAACACTTGTTATTTCTGCTTCGCGATGCAATTCTTTTCCGTCTTCTACTCGAAAGACACGAACAGAATCTGGAGTAAGTTCCACCATCTCGCCATCTTGAAGATAGACGACATTATTTGTCAGAGGAAGTATCGATGGAAGATCACTCGAAACGATGGTTTCATGTTCTGCGATTCCTGCCACCAGTGAAGAGCCCATTTTTACTGCATAGATCTTTTTCTCATCAGCCCTTCCAACCGCATAGGCGAATGCGCCCTGCAAATCCCTCGTGGAACACCGAACCGCCTCAAACATGTCGTCGGTTTGCTCGTAGTATTTGTCAACGGCATGAACACAGAGTTCTCCATCATTTTCAGATCTAATGTGATGACCGGTTTCCATTAATTCCCTCCTATATTCATAATAATTATGTAGATTCCCATTATGGGCACCATAGAAGTCTCGTGAACAACCAAAGTGTGGTTGGGCATTAGTCTTGGTGGGTGCTCCGTAAGTAGCCCACCGAAGCTGAGCTATCCCTCTATCTCCCTTCATCTTAGATAGTCCCAGTTCCTCATTTACATCCTCTATTTTGCCAACATCTTTTCTAAGGTCAACCATACCATTGACAACCGTGGCAATTCCAACAGAATCGTAGCCTCTGTATGTTAGCTTACTACTACATTCTACCAAAATTTGACCGATATCGGTTCTATTCTGGCTGACAATTCCCGTTATGCCGCACACAGTGCTCCCTCGATTCTTATCGTTTCGGTGTTGTTTGCTTATCAATGCGGTAATAAGACTTCTGCAACATAAACTGCTGTACAGCTTTCGAAGCCCTTTTATCGCTGTTAAGAATTAACGCAGGTTGAGAGAGAAGCGAGGACGAGCTGATGAGCCGGCAGAAGCGACTAACGATGTTGCTACATCCATTCAGAAGGGAACTTTATCAGGTTCTATGTGAGAATCCCGGAACCTATCTTCTGAACTTGGTAGACCTTCTGGAAAGCCCTCTGGGAACTCTTACATGGCATCTTAGGATTCTGGAGCGGGAGGGCTTGGTTAATTCTATGAAGTTTGCTGGCAAACGAATTTACTACCCAAAGATGCTACGTTCTACTCAAGCAGAGAAGGCGTACCTGACCATGCGCAGTGATACTGCTAAACGAGTATTTTCTTATGTAGTCAACAATCCTGGATGCTATCAGGAACAGATGGCCGAGGCTCTTGGAGTTCATCATGATACAATTCGCTGGCATGTTTCTCGCATGCGAAAGGTCGGTCTTGTGAGAATTAGGAGAGAAGGAAGAAAGAAGAAGCATTATCTCGATGAACTTGGCGAGGACCTTCTAGAAGGAAGCCTGAATACGATAACTGAAGCATACGTATTGTTCCTCATGGAAAAACTTGAGGACGGCTGTCTGAATCCCGAGATTCGTGAATCGACTCGAGAACAGGTTCTGATACGAATAGACTGTCCTGAAAAGGGGCGGGACTGCTTCATTAGAATCAATCTGAAGGATTGGCAGCTAGACTTCCTGTCGGACGAAGAAGATACGGAAGAATCCCCCGCAGAAAGCGATGACTGAGCCTAAATCATCTCAGTAACGAAATCTCTCACCCTTGAGGATAGGATTTCCGGACTAGGACCTTTGCATACCGCAGCCAGAAGTCGTTTTTCGTCAATTCTCATCACTAGCAAATTGATGTCTTCAGCATTTATCGAAATATAGTCGGTTTGCGGAGAGAATGTGAGGCCGTTTGAGAATATCGAGCTTGTCAATGCGGCGACCTCTACATCATTATCAAAGCCAACTGAGCCAAGGGGCATTCCCTCCTGTGTTAAGACCATTGCTTGGTTTATTTGGGGAATGGACTTGACTATTTTGCCTAGGATTGTTTCCTTGCCAAACTCACTATGTGCACCCATCAGAATTTCAATCCGCGTTAATAGTGATTGAAAGCTTGCCCTAAATTGGTTCACCTCAAAACCTGAATCGTCCGCACGAGAAATAACTAGGACCAGATGGTAATGCGGTTGGATAAAAGTGAGTATTCTCTCGACAGGGGTTGAATGAATGAGGTGGGACGGAGCTACATTTCCGAGCTGGGATAATGTCGTGGATCCTGCCCAACTGAGTGCTGCTGAAACTGTTGACAACAATCGAGGATCGGTTTCTTCATCTCGCGCAACAGAAGCCACTACTACTCCTTCCTTTGTGGCGAGAACTACACATCTTATGGCTCTGTGCAGCTGAAGCGCGTCTTTGAGCAGACCTGTTACTTCTCCGAGTGTGTCTTCAACCAATGCAAACACCTACAGCACATAGTTGCATATGTAATCTGTCTCCGCCTTATTTATAGCTCTTGATTGAGAGTATTTTGACCATGAGGATTACTGGATATGAATCAATAGAATAACAGATTTCTGGAGCCAATAGGTTTAAATCGGCGCGACTTCGAGATGCCATTATTGACCCTGGAGGAAGCATATTGAGCTCAAAATCCGGTATAATTACGTCCTTGGTTATTATTGTTATTGTCTTTGGAGCAGTGGGTGGCATTCTATTGACCACTAATCAATACGAGCCACCAAGCATCGCAGTTGTGACCCTAGAACCTGGATTTGGTGATTTGAACAGAGATGATAATGCCCGGCAAGGAATGGACAACATAGCTGTGAACTATTCAGTGCAGTACTACATTCCCGAGGAATTACCATCTACGGCTGCTGAAGCAGAAACGCTAATGGAAGAATTGGCTGAAAGTGGAAACTACCTGCTAATTTTGGCAATTGGTTCTGATTTGGAATCTGCCGTAGAGTCGGTTGCAGCACAATACCCTGAACAGCAATTTGCGATATTGGGTGCTGCAGTCAATGCGGACAATGTAGCATCAGCAACTTTTGCTACCGAACAAGCTGCTTTTCTAGGTGGTGTGTTAGCAGCATTCTTAGCCCATGAACAACCGTATTTTGGAAGCACAAATTTCACGGGAGAGATAGGAATTCTGTCAGGTGTTGTAGGCGATCCGGTTACTGATGATTTAATCGCTGGATTCATACAGGGTGTCGAAGCAGCAAACGAAACCTACGATCTCAATGTAGGAATTACACAAACGCTCTATGTTGGCTCATGGAACGATACTACTACTGCAGAAGTTCGTACCTATACAATGTTCGTTCAGAATAATGTTTCCTTGATTTTCGCGCCTGTACGGGCTAGTATGCCTGGTGTAAGAGCTGCGATGTTTCGTGCACAAGCTGCATTTCCAATTCAGCAGAGAAATGCCGGCAGGTTACCGCTGGTTATTGCGTCTGGAGCGAATCTTGATTACTACGGTACCGCAGACCCAGAAACTCCCACAGACCCCTCCTATATCGCGACTAGCGTAGTACCACACTTCGATTGGGCAGTGTATGATATTGTGGATGCCACTCTTTGGGATAGATTTCCTGGCGGTCAGGTCTTTCAATACAACCTTGCTAACGGTGGAGCAAACATTACCGCTTTCACATATAGCAGCACATACATTAGTGATGAATCCACGGAAGCAATCAGTGATTATATTGACCTTATCGTGGAAGGCACAATAGAAGTTACTCCATAGGTCATTATGGAAAATTGGGGGGAAGCTCCTCTCCCCCTCTATTACTTTTTGGATTGATTTACATGCTTGAAGATGTTATTGTTGAATTTATTCTGAAGTCGGAAACTCTGAAACGAATTCATCGGTCAGGATGGCAGATTGCTGGTGTGCATGTGGCTGACTATGAATCAGTTGCAGCCCACTCATGGGGGTCATCATTGATTGCACTCCTTATCTCAAAGCACATCGCTAGACTTGGGGGTGAAATCAACACTGACTGCGTGCTTATGATGTCACTCTTGCATGACATATCAGAGGCTGAACTTTCTGACATTCCAAAGCGAGCAACAGACCTAGGCGGAGCAGAAATGAAGGCCGGAAAGATGAAAGCCGAATCCGAGGCGTTTAGGGAGCTTCTTGAGCCTTTAAGGAGCTTGTTATCTATTAAGCACGATCAAATGGGTGAAGGAACATCCCTTGAAGAAAAAGTAGTTCGTGCAGCTGACCTTCTTGACATGTTGTTTCATGTCATAGCACTTGAGCGAGCAGGCGCTGACCCAAATTTGCTTGATGAGTTCTTTGTCAACTCTGAACAATTGATCAGCGAATTGGGGATAGAGCTTGCCAACTCTCTTTTCGTGAGGTTAGAAGAAATGCATAACCAAAACATCAAGCGACAATCAGAATAAGAATGGAACCCTCGTGTCATTTCCTATATTCTCTAAATGTTGAAGATAGTAGCCGTGCAACTCGGATGGGCTCGGGCACTTTTCCGTCCAATGTAAAAAGATTGAGTAAATCTTTGGCGCTTCTTGTACTCATACCAGCTGTCAAGACGTAGACATCAAAACCGCTTTCTAGTGCAATTTTAGTTCTCTCGCCCATGCTTTTCAAGAGGTCTATCCTTTCTTGATGGTCATCTGGGAAGTATTCTCTGATGTACTTGTCAATTCCTTCTGAATCCTCATAGGAAATACATGCCACTGGAACACCGGTTTCAGCGTAGAGTAGATTTACATCAATTATATTGAACCACGAAACCACACTTCCTCCTAGCATCCATGCACGAACATCATCACGAGAGATCCGATTGAACATTTTCAGTAGTTCTCGAGAGGCATCTCTGCCTCCTACAGTGGGCAAACAGAATCCGAAGCCATCTATCCGCAAATCACCTCTCATTATTACTCCACTAACATGGCTTTTTGTGTCATCTTTTTCAAAGCTCTCTGCCACTCCGAGTACTCTAACACCTCTCTTCCACTGAAGATTATCATCGCTCTCCTCCGCATTTCCGAGATCTATGTGTTCATTCATTCCTGCTCATCCGAATATCTACGCAAACTGCAAATTAAGCGTTGAGCCATGGGGCTAATCAGATTCTTGAATGCCTGGAGAATCATAGGATAACGTTCACTGTAAGTTGGATAATCTTGGACAGAGGAGCCTTATGCTGCCAGAAACTGCACTGGGCTGAACTCCTTGAGGTCGTGGGATAACCTCGGATGAGAGTTCAGAAGCAGAGTTTCTAAATGCCACATTAAAGCCCCCTCATTGTCTAGACTGTCATCTCATATATGTCCGGGTTTGTCCACGTTTGCTGTAGCTGTTGGTATACCCTCTGCGTGTATAGCTCGGATAGTACCAATTGTTTTCTTTAACCCTGCAGTGAAGCTTTATTAATGCGCAACTTATTCCCAGCAATACGGACGGCTCCGATTCAAGAGAGTGGTGTCTATGTTTGACCCAAATTTCGATGAACTTCAGGGTAAACTGAGGGAGATAATGGAAGAAGCGACCTCCCTAGCCGCTGGAGTTAGAGCATGGTTACTACTTTCAAAAGAAGGACTTCCAATTGCCTCTGCTGTTCCCCATGGTCTCGAAGAAGCAGAGATTGCTGCAATGTCTGCTTCTATTCTAGGAGTTGCAGACCTGGCTGCTGAAAGATTGGACCAAGGGACTCTAGAAGAAGTTCTCATTACAAATGAACAAGGTCTTATTATCCTTAGAGGAGCTGGAGAAAAAGCTATTCTGGTTTTGGCTGCTAGAAAAGATATGAAGACCGGGCTGCTAGTCTATGCAGCGAAGACTGCCAGTGAGAAAATAGCTCCTATGCTGTAACTATATCAGTCCAATTAGCCAGAATACAGATTGAAGCATGATTTTTGAATTTTGGTCCGAATGATAGTAACCATTAAGGGCATAATTGTCCAGAAAGAAATTACTTCCTGATACTATTATTCTTGAACCTCCACTTTCTCCTGCGGCGAGAATCGGACGAACTATTTCTTGGACATTTCCATTTTCATCAACCTCTCTCACCGTAGCCCATGCAAGAGCAATAGCGGTGCCTGACATGCTGATTGAGCATCCGTTATAATCGAATGATTCTACTCTTTCCGTAACTGGATGGTTCTGAATATCTGTGATTTCTTTCGTTGATGGGATACCATTAGTGAAGAATGTGACGCCAGGAATTTGATCATAGTTTAGACCGAAGTTAAACACTGAATACAACTCATTCGCTCCTTCGATGTCGAAGCTCTGATTATATCCTGCCACAAGCATGATGCTCCCACCTTGAGACCAGTATTCACGATATGCTTCAATCTCAAAATCGGTGTATCTGATTGAATCAACTGGCTTCAAAACATGATTACTTTCTTGAAATTGCCAAGAACAAGGATCCAATACAAATATAGCATCATACTGATTCAGATTTGCTAGTGCTATAGAGTCGCCTATTCTGATTTCTTCAACAGCTATTCCAATGCTAGTTACCTTCTCATAGAAGGTCCTAAATTGCCCAAAAATGGAGTCGATCATCCATGAAGAATGTGACGTGTCGAAGGCAACTCTTGCGAAGGGTACTGAAACATCAAATCGGATATTCGATCGAATTTGCATATATCCTTGCGAATCCAGAATCATCCGACCAGTAACCCCCTCAATTTTTTCTCCTGCGACCACTTCCACATCAAGTTCAATCTCGCCTGCCTGATCTATGTGGAATAGGCTGGGAATATCTACCCATGGCTTGACGTCTCCTTGGATAGAAAGCGCGAAACTTGTATTTGTGCTTGAAAAAAGAGGAATAGTGATTCTTGTGCTTGTATTCACAAACCATCTCTCAAAATTAAAGGGCGAAATTGTTGGAACTGTCCAAGCTATGAGAGGTAAATTGCCGTCTTTCTGTGATGAGTCAAGAAATCTTAGGGCAGAATCAATGTCAATCACTCCGGCACCAACCTCCCAGTACTCATAAGGGGAATACCGAGCTCCCATCATTAGCGCTGATTTGATCATACCTGTTGTCCAATCCCAATTCTTTTCCCGGCAATACCGTATCATCCTTGCGACTCCCGCGGATACTATAGGTGCAGCAAAGCTGGTTCCAAAAAGAGTTGTAGGCCCTGAAGTGTAAAATCCTTTTGCAGAGATGTCGGGTTTAAGCGATCTTCCATAAGAAGGCCCCCGACCGGAAAATGAGAAAGGTTCGTTGTTCTCATTAAGTGCTGCTACCCCAATAACTTCTGGATAGACTGCAGGTGTCTCGACACTGCTACCCGATACTCCATTTAGCCCTCCATTTCCCACAGCTGCTATTATTGAAACCCCTCGATGAAACGCCCGCTGAATAGTTTCGCGGAGATTGCTTGCAACATCAGCAGTTCCGCCCAAGCTAAGATTGATGATAGTACAATTCTGTTCTATGCTCCATTCAATTGCGGCAATAAGCCCTTGTGTGGTTGCAATATCATCTGGACTTATGACTTTGGCATTTATTATGGCTGCATGGGGTGCTTCTTGGGCTATTATGGAAGCTACATGGGTGCCATGGTTTTTTCCATTTGGCCTGCTATCGGTTACTGACGGGTCATCAGATGCATAGCCATATGATTCATTGATGAAGCTTTTTTGTGCAACTATTCTTGATGAGAGAATAGAGCTTTCATCCATGCCCGAGTCTATTACAGCTACTCTTTCTGTGAGGTCCGTCCCGATGAAAGCTCTAGGAACAACAATGAAAATGAATGCTCCAGAAAGAATCACGATTGTGACTAGCAAGATAACCGTACCTCGCTTTCGAATAGGAACTCTGTCTGGATTCTCCATCTCTCAATGCCGCCTAGGCTACCGTTTTCTATGCATGAATATGCATCTTCACATAAAGCCTATGTTAATCAAGCAAGACATGAATCCAAAATCTTATCTCCTCCTCGAATTACATCTCCGAGAGGCCACCTAATTGGTAATAGATGACCCCGATATTCATGAACTCAAGGAATCAGAGTCGATTGGTATTTTCGAGCCAGGTAAGGATATCGAGAGAGAAGTAGATTGGGATCAATTGTTTCGTATTCTGGTCTATGTGGGTGCAGGATTTGCTCTGACCATTGCTCTCACTTTCGTGATTCTAATCCCTATGCTTGCAGCAGGACTAGTTACAGTTGACTTGGTCACTATGGACATTGTATTTCAGCCTTGGTCCATGCTTGTGCTTACATTCACTGAATTAGGTTTCCTTTTGCCTCCAATTTATTATGCCCGAAAGCGAGGTTTCTCACTACATTCTATTGGCATCAAGATTGGACGGCCCGTAAAAGAAGTTCTTCTGGGGTTAGCTTTTGGAGTGGTCATGCTTATCGCGAATCTAATCATCACTTACCTCATTGTGACTTATAGTGGCATTCCAATTGAAGATGAAGCGGGCGGTTTTTTCACGCCTAACAGCCCACTAGAAACAATTGCCTGGATTATCGTGATGTTCGGAGTTGTCGGTTTTAGCGAAGAGGTCCTTTTCCGTGGATTCCTTCAAAAGCGAATGGATTTGTATTTGCGACCAAAGACGAATCACTATAGATTGGCTTCGTTGGTGGTGACCTCCCTCATATTTTCGTTTGCGCATCTTGAATTTGTGGGATTTGCTGCCAGATTTGTGCTCGGACTATTTCTGGGATACTTGTGCCAAAGAAGGAATTACTCGATTCTGGGTCCAACCGTTGCTCATGGTTTCAACAATGCAGCTGTAGTTGTATTGGCGAGTTTGGGATTCTAAAAAAGAACAAGGGGGAACGACATGTTCGCAGAATCGTTCCCATCAATCCCGTGAGAGATTTAACCCTCGTATTCAAAAGCGACTTTGATGTTCGCTCTATATGCTACAATCTTGTTATCCTTTACCTTCGCTGTGAAATGGTCAACATCTATACCCTTAATTCCTCTCAGGGTCTGTGAGGCTGTTTCAAGGGCCTTTTCAGTCGCATCTTCCCAGCTTTCAGTGCTTTCGCCTATAAGTTCAATGACTTTTATTACGCTCAAATTTCGGTCCTCCAATATTTGCATGAATAAGATTCATCCCTGCTTAAATCCTGTTGCATGATTTTCAAATCAGATTCTGACTCCATGCCTTATGCCAAAGTTGTCTTCTTCGTGAAGATGCCCCAAGCAGCAAGGATCATGAAAAGGGAAACGCCAAGGATTAAGACGATTTCTCGGGTGAAATCAAAAATTGATATTCCTTTGAATGCAGTATCTATAATCATAATCCTGCCAAGATTGAGCGGATATAATTCATCAACAATGCCAACATCGAGGAATCCAGTTCCAACAATCAGAGACCCGAACAGGAGAAATAGAAACGACTGGTTTGCTTGCAGCCGAGTGGTTACAATGGTAGATATCAGGACACCAAGGGCGGATCCAGATATGGACATCAATGCCAAGATGACGTTAAGCGTCAGATAATCCGTGTTTGGTTCTACGCCAAACAGCGTCATCCACAATATTAGCAGGAATTGGGCCTGAATGACGCCAATGACAAAGTAGCCAAGCACTTTGGCAAGAATTGCCTCTAATTTCGTTGCGGGAGTTAAAAGCATCCTGTTCAGAGGAATATCTCCCACGATTGCTTGAGCGGCTGTGGCAGACACCGCGATGAACACCGCGAAAACAAGCAAAAAGACCCCGAATGTGGATGCAATCCTATTTCCAGTTGGTTGAAATTCGCCAACCCGTTTATAGGCTATCTCTCCTTTAATCCAACCATGGTCAAATCTGAACTGTTCTACAACCTCGGAAAATGCCGAGAAGACTGTTGTTTGGCTATCGAAATTCGTACTGCTGATATGTATGCTGACAAAGGCTGGAATGTCACCAGTTATGTTCCCTTCAAAACCATAGGGAATGACTGCATATGCATCAATTGAATCGCTATAGAGCGCATCGAGGGCTTCCTGCTCGGTTTCATACTCGATGACAATGAAGTCAGGGCTTTGCTCGAGATACCAAGTGAAGTTTTCTGATAAGTCCTGACCTGGGAATGTATCAGTGGTATCAATATCAACTACCCCAAGCGATAGGGCATTAGCACTCGTTTCAGTTGGTTGCCCCATTGCTTGCCCAACATTGCCTTGGTTTATTGCAAAATACATGGTACCCATTATCATGCCGGGCAAAACGAAAACCAATAGAAGCGCAAACCTATCATTCTGGATAAGTCTGAGTTCCTTGAGAAACATTGAGCGTATTCTCCAGAACTTCGTATTCCCCTTTTCACCGGCTGACACGGAAATTCACCAATTGCCTGTTTCCAATGAATGTCTACATCCTTTTATGCATTTTTGGATGACACAATATCAGGAGCAGCATTGTTAAAACATATCATCCTTCGCATACGTATAGGTCAAGATTTCAATGATGCCATCCGAAAAGCAGTTGGGAAAATTCGCAGTCATTGGCATAATTGTGGCGGGAGCCCTTCTAAACATAGGTCTCTATTTTATTTTGTTTTTTATTGCTCCTATCTTAGTCGGTGCTGTAGTTGGATATCTCATGCATATTCTACATAGGGCTTTGCTCGGGTCGTTTCTATCCGGTCTTCTCGCCTATTTGCCTTTGGAATTATTAACTGCTCCCACATATATTCAATATTTGGTTGATGAGGGAGTCTATTCCGTAAATGAGATTGCACAAAATTTGGCAAACATTTACTTTCAACTTATCTCAGCTTCTGTGATTCTTGCCCTTCTTTGTCTGGTGGGTGGATATCTCGGATTGCTCATAAGGCGAAGAATCTCATGAGGCGCAGCGCTACGTACCAACAATTTTTTTGGGCTTGAAATTTGCACTCGGGCGCACTGTTGCCGCAGGTCATTAACAATCTGGCAGGTTCACTACTCGGAATCATGCCGATTTCAACCTTCAGTTCGTCAAGTATAGCCCTCCTATCCCGAGTGAAGTTCTTACTCTCGATTGAACTAATTTTGTTCAACTTTTTTTCGAATAATGCTCATAATCACTTTTCACCTGCATAGCGAAAGCGATAATTACGGCTTCTGTTATCCTCGAGGTAATATATTGAAATTGGCGATGGAGATGCACAGAAAAATAGAAGTCGTATCATTTGATCTGGACGGTGTCCTGTATGACGGACCAAGCGCAGTCTACCCTGTAGCAAAGGAACTTGGGCTGGAAAAGCAGTTCATTTCGACTCTGAAGAAGGTAACTGAGAAAGAGTTGCCTCTAAATGACTCGATTCGAGAGGGCGCAAAGATTTGGAAGGGAATTCCCGTGGATGGCACACTGGATCATATTATTGAGGAGATGCCTTTGATGAAGGGCGCTGAGGAAACAGTATCTACCTTGAAAGAATGGGGTTATACTGTTGGCTGCATCTCAAGCGGCGTTAGCCAGTTCTTTCTAAAGCCGCTGAAACGAAGGCTTGACTTAGACTTTGCCTATTCAAATACACTTGGGGAGATTGATGGTAAACATGATGGTTCTGTTGAGTATATAATGGGTCCTCCTCAAAAGGCCCAAGCTGCTCAGAAAGTTCTCTCAGAATATGGCCTCACTAATGAGGTTCTCGCCAGTATTGGCGACGGAGAGAATGACATTCCACTATTTCATATGAGCGAGTTTAGCATAGCATTCAATCCCGAATCTCCTGCTGTAAGCGACGCTGCGACCCTAACGATATTATCGAAGGATTTGAGGTCAATACTTCCTCATTTCATTAAGGACGTTCTTTAGGTTAGGATGTTTTCAAGAGCGTTTAGAATTTTATGCATGTCTTCATCGCTAACGAGGGGGTGTACCGGAATATCAAAATGTGTGCGGCCAATCTCTTCCGATATTGGGAGTTTGATGGATTTATAGTCAGGATAGTTCACGAACTCAGCCCACCTCCATTCGTTAATATTGAGATAGGTTCCTTGTTTATGACATGGTAAAGCATAGACTGTTCTGGAACCCACATCCATCTCGCGGAGATTTTCTATTATCTCATCTCTATCCTTATCGTGGGAGGTAACTCTCGGAGCGTAGACATGATATGAGGACTCGAATCCGTTAGGTTCTCTTTGAGTTTCAATTCCATCAACCTCCTCAAAGAACTCGTTGTATTTTATTGCCTTGACCCTTCTTGCCCTTGTATTTTCAGGTAGCCTGCTAAGCTGCACCCGACCAAGTGCGGCAACAAGGTCCATCATGCGGTTGTTGTATCCAATTCTGAAATGGCTATACCCGCCTCCTTTGCCTCGACCGTGATTCTTAATCATCAATGCTTTTTCTAAAATCTCTTCATTATTCGTGGCAATCATCCCGCCTTCGCCCGTCATCATATTCTTGGTTGCATAGAATGAAAATGCTGAAACATCACCGAATGTTCCAACTTTGTGTCCATCGATTGTTCCTCCGTGAGCTTGACAGGCATCTTCTATGACCATGAGGTCCTCATCTTCGGCAATGTCCATAATGTGCTTCATGTCACATGGCATTCCGAAGATATGTACTGGCATAATTGCTGTCGTCTTCTCAGTGATTGCTTCTCTGATTTGTTCTGGGTCGATATTGTATGTGTCTGGGTCAACATCGACAAAAATCGGAATAGCTCCAATCATCGAGATTGTATTAGCTGAAGCGATGAACGTAAAGGGAGTGGTTATCACCTCATCTCCAGGTTGGATGTTCATTGCCTCTAACGCTGTACTCAAGGCAGTCGTTCCGTTTGAAGTAACTGTGGCATATTTTGTTCCGAGATATTTTTGGAATTCCTCTTCAAATGCGCGAGAAACCTTTCCTTCTGCTAACATTCCGCTTTTCAGGACCTTCTCTACCGCTTCGAGTTCTTCGTGGTCAATTATAGGCTTGGCAAAGGGAATCAAGTCAATCACTGCACTTCAAGAAATTGACTCGGTTAAAACAATTTGCATGTCCAAATTTGATAATTGGGTCTAGTCGTTGGAGATATCCGTGTCTTCTTTATTTGCCTTCTTTTTGTTTTCGAAGTATCCTACTACTCCCACGGAGATCATCATTGCTGCCAGCGCGACCAGTACATAGAGCAGGTTAGCTAGCATAAATATAATCGCAAGCCCCAATCCGCTCATCACACCCGTGGAGAATCTTACCGAATTTCTCGTTTTTCTTGGTGAGAGACGCTGTGTCATCCAATCGACAACTGTTGAGAGTCCGAGAACTAAAGCAATTAGGAACCATAACCAAGATGGCTCCATTGATATGCCAAGAACAGAAAAGAAAACAATCCCGAGGCCCATGCCTCCATATATCCCCGTACACCGGGCACAGAAGTAAATTGATCTTCCAAAAACTGTGAGTCTTAAACAATGACCATATAGAGAAGGAGGATGATGTGAAATTAGCATATGGATTGTTTCTTTAATCTCATCACTTCTATTCCATTGATTGGGTTGAAAAACGACCTCATCCGTTTTTGGTGCATCTTGTTTTTTGCTCACTTGGGTGTGCCTCACTTCTCTCGTAGCAATAATCTTGCAGATGAATGCCTAACCTAGTTTGGAAGCAATCTCTTTCGCGAGGTGCCTGATTTGCTCCTCTTCTTCGTCATTGGGTTTTCCTCTCACCCTTATAGTTGGTTCTAAGACTTCAAATCCGTCCTCTTGAAGCCTGGGTTTGAGCTTTCTTATTGCCCCACCGCCCCATCCATAATTTCCGAACAGTCCCATTGGCCTTTGGGCAAATCTCTTACCCTCAAGCTCATCTACGAATGTGCCAATTGGTGGAAACGGATATGCATCGTAAGTTGGTGAACCGATAACTATTACCCCGGCTCGCATAGTATCTACAATTATGTCACTCATGTCACTATATACAATATTGTGGACCTTTACATCCACATCTAGGTTTTCGAGAGCTTCTTTGAGTTTGTAAGCCACTCTGTGAGTGAACCCATACATCGTGCCATAAACTATGGTGCAATTGTTCTCAAGCTCGGGGCTGCTCCAACGATCATAGCGTTCAACAATCCACATGGGATTGTCCCGATATATTGGCCCATGACTTGGGGCTATCATCTCTATGTCAATTCCCAGATTCTTTACCTTCTGAATACCTCTTTGGATGAATTTCAGATAGCTTGTGATTATTGAGGAGAGATATCTTCTGCTCTCATGCTCAATCATTCGTAAATCGATTTCATCGTCGAAATGTTTCCCGTTCAATGCTCCGTATGAACCAAATGCGTCGCATGAAAACAGAATCCTGTCTTCCATCAAGTAGGTCATCATTGTTTCAGGCCAGTGCAGAAATTTGGCATGAACAAACTTGAGAGTCTTTTCTCCAAGGCTGATTTCTTCAAGATCATCTACGATTTTTTGCTCAAGTGAAACATCGTAGAATGATTCCTGCATTCCTGATGCCATTCTGGTATATACCATGGTGGCATTGGTGGCAATCTTGGCTATCTCCGGGAGCGCTCCAGTGTGGTCTGGCTCCATGTGGTTCATAATAATATAGTCAATATCCTTGGGGTCAACAATCTCCTTGATATTTTCAATCCATTCCTGTGCCCATGGGCCCTTGACCAATTCAATGATTGCTATCTTCTCATCTACAATCAAAAAGCTATTGTAGGAAACGCCGAAGGGCAATTTCCATAGGTTCTCAAAATACTCAGTATGGTGATCATCAACGCCTATGTAGTACACACCTTTGGTCAGTTCTCTATGCATGGCTTTCTGCTCCTTATACACGCATCCAGTGCTTTTGGTCTCTCATTGAGAATAAAAGCTCTGCCCTATAACGTTGAGCGCAAGGATTTCAGGTTTGAGTGTTTTTCTTGCTCTTGGACGACCTCGACTTCCGTTCCGTTATTCTTACCTGTGATTATTTCGTCGACCAACTCTAAAACAGCTCTACCTACTATTCCACCAAATCCACCAAGAAGTGCTCCTATCAAGATGCTGATCAGTATCACTACGAAACCAAGGCCTGATAAGCCAAGAAGTCCAATGAAGAAGTCTGCTATCTCTAGTGCTTGTGCCGTGACAATTAGAAATATGAATATACTTGACCACGCTAAGGCTATACCAACAAATCCGGCAGCGAAAGAATGCAAGTATCTTCTCGTGAAGAGGGCTCCGATGAAACCGGCCAGAAGCATTAGTATCCATTGCCCACTTAATTGAAGGGTTGCTCCTACCACTGCCACAATAATGGCACTTGGTATGACTCCGATGTTTGGAAATAAGTCGTCGATTTTACTCATACGATCTCCACCTATGGAACGAATGTTATAGTTCGTTCAATCAAGTTATTGTTAATATCATTGTCTCTGAAGTCAGTTGGTGTAGAATAGTAGTACATTTTATGATATCCATAGTGTTCGAGTGATTCATCATATGAATACCATAATTCGAATAGGTCACTCCAATGCTGGCTAAAAGGCACACCACTTTGTCCACCTGGGTAAACTCCGTATGAGTTTTCGATATTTCCCAAATTTGCCACCATTCTCCAAGATGGACCCGATGTAACAACAAATCTCTCGTCCCATCCAGATGCCCTATGGCCATGAGCTGCATTGAGAGTGAAGCCGCTACCCCGATGAGCACCTCCGCCAATATGGGTCAGACCCGCCAGATGCTCTAAGACGATAATGTGCTGTTCTCCGTACTGCCAATTGGTTCTATTTACTCCGAGTTCCGAAACTATATGATTCAGGGCCCGGTGAAGCGCACGTAGGATAATGTCATGACGTGTTTCTACAACGCTCTGCGTTCTCTGGTCATCCAGATAATACGTGTTAGTTTCCTTCAGCATTTTTTCTAAGACAGGAATGAAGGGCATCATTATGTCAGAGTCAGCTGTCCAGACCTCATCGAATACCTCGTAATTAAGAGCACTTCGAAGATAGAGCCAGATGGTGGGCGCCATGCTATTTGTCTTCATCTCGAAGTCCCAATCCTCTATTTCATCAACAATGTCTTGTATTGAATCGTTCGAGTTGCCGAGGGATGACCAGTCATCAAGTACAATGGGCACAATCTCTCTTGCTGAAATATCGAGCGAGTCCGCTTGATACCTCATCATGTCCTCCATGGTCACACTTTCATCATTCTTGAGGAGATGATCTATTCGTCTTCCTCTGTAGCCGGAAGCGAAGGGTCCAAGCAACTGATATCCATAGTCACCAAAGTTGATGGGTTGTTGATTTGCGCTCTGAAGATAATGCTGTGCTGGGTCAACAGATCGTGGATTATGGGCAAATGGTATGTAGCCAGTCCAGCCTACAGAGTCATTCAACAGTTGAACCGGAAACTCACCACTATATCCAGAGCGAATTGGGAACCTACCTGCTACAGTCATGGCAATATGTCCTGCATCATCGGCATATACAATATTCTGAGGCGGCGAGTCCCACCAGTACATCGACTTATGGTAATCTTCAATGCCAGTTGCCTTGTTTAATATCGATAGAGATAACAGTTCATGCGTAATTTGATTTCCGGTCCACATCATCGCAAGATTGGGCTCTGTGTCAGTATCTGTACCATGAGTTTCCACGACTGCATCAATGCAAGGTCCATGTACGGACCATTTTACTTCGAATGGAATCTCTGTCCCTTCTTTAGTGCGAATAGTTTCATCATATATCGTGAAGTCCTTCCACTCACTGTTGTACTCGTATTGACTCGAATTTTCGGGATTGAGTTTCTCTATCACTATGTCAAGAACGTCCGCTCCGACGTTCGTGAAGCCCCAAGCAATATGATCAGTGTGGCCCAATACAAACCCTGGTAGTCCAGGAAATGAAACGCCTGATACATCAAGTAGACCTGGCACTACTATATGTGCTTCGTACCACAGAGATGGCGCCTGTAAACCCAGATGAGGATCATTTGCTAGGATTGGAAAACCCGTTGAAGACTTGGTGCCGTCAACAACCCAATTATTGCTTCCAACAAGGTCTTCTGCGCCAAATGGTATGATGACATTTTTGAGAGTATCAATGATTATCTTTGCCTTTTCCGGCTCTATTCCGCATAGAGCTAGTTTGGAGCTATCAAGACCCTCGGTCGACAATGAACCAACTGGAAAATCTCCTGGTGCATTTGGGTATTCTCCTAGGCTTAGATTTGTCTGCTCGGGGATAATCGGGACGGAATATGGTTGAGCATCAAAATACAACTCGTTCAGCATCGATTCGTTTTGGAGTGTAGCTCTAATATACTCTCGCGTGAAATCACGCATTCCACCCGACAGCCCCCAGGTCATCATTTTCGCCCAGATGAAGATGTCAACCGGCTCCCAGAGCTCCGGTGTTACGCCCAGAAGCTTGAATTCGATAGGTGTCGTGGCACTCGTCATCGATCTAATGAATGCGTTTACTCCATCTACTTCGGCATTTACGAGTTCCAATGCATAAGCTACATCCGGATCATTCTCGTTACTCAGGTACCAGTCGTACGTTTTCTGAGCAGAACGAGCCAATCCGATGGCCCGATAGAATTTATCGCTACTGCTCGCATATGAGCCAACAATCTCGCTGATTCTTCCTGCAGCAAGACTATTCTGAATAACCATCTGGAAAAGACGTTCTTTGGCATGCATATACCCTAGGGCCATATGAGCATCTCTAGCTGATTGTGCGTAGATGTGAGGAATCCCATATCTATCAATGACAACTTCTACCTCATTATCAATGCCATCCAACACAATGGTCTGATCGGCTTTGTTATCAAGGCCAATCCCAACATCGAAGATCCCTCCGAGCGGTTGAATGATACCTAATCCTCCTGCAAGTGGCCCAATTGGAATGGTCAGCAGTACTACTAGAATGACAGGTCCAATCAAGCTCAGACCCAGATGTGCTATCTTCCTCCTCATCAAATTTCACAACCGCATTGAAAATAACAGTATCATCTTATTTCTCTTAAGTCTTCGCTGATTCCCCTAATTTTGGTACTTGGGAAGGTTTTTGAGCAAGTAGCTTTTTCACTATTTTTTGTTGTGAGTCACAATGGTAAAGACCGAGAGTTTTAGAGGCAGAGACTACATCAATCTGCTAGACTATACGAAAGAGGAAATTGAAACCCTGATTGATGTTGCTATTGATTTGAAAAAGAAATACGCACTCTGGGAACCACACAAGCTCCTAGATGCTAAGACGTTGTTCATGATATTCTACAATTCAAGTCTGAGGACGAGGAATTCATTCGAGGCTGGAATGACACAACTCGGGGGACATGCACACTTTCTTGACCCAAGCAAGATATACGCTCCTGCACTTGAGGGAGATGAGGAGGCATATTCTACAGAACGTGTTTCAGACGTAGCTCGCGTTCTGTCTCGGATGGGGCAAGGCATTGCCATCAGGTGTTATGGTGATCCCGTCGGATGGATCTACGGCAAGGCAAACGAAATCATAAACAACTTTGCCTACTGGGCAGATTGTCCGGTGATTAACATGGAAGATGACAAGTACCATCCCTGCCAGGGATTGGCGGATGTCATGACTGTGAAGGAGAAGTTCGGTACATTCAAGGATGTCAAATTTGTTATGAGCTGGGCTTATTCTCCATCAGTTCACAAACCACTTGCTGTCCCTCAGAGTGCAATCATAGCAGCGACAAAGATGGGAATGGAAACTGTTCTTGCTCATCCAAAGGGTATGGAACTGGATGATGAAATCATCAAGCACTGCAAACTGAATGCTGAAAAGAATAACTCGGGTTTTGAAATCATGAATGATATGGAAGAGGCCTTTGAAGGAGCTCATGTCGTGTATCCAAAGGCATGGACTTGTAA
>SDNP01000027.1 GCA_004524445.1 Candidatus Thorarchaeota archaeon
CCCGATCGGACCTCATTCTGGAGGCGAACCCCCAGAATAACGAGTGTCACCTAGACGACGGCCAGTTCATGACCCCGTGTGTCAGGGCTCGAAGGGAGCCCAGATCTGGAGCCCGTCGCCATTCCGTTCCAGGCAGCTAGGGAAACCCTAGAGGCTGACTAGGCCACCACCCCATTGGGTGTAGCACGGCATGCCGGTTTACGATATGAACCTTTCGCCAGCACACTGAACGAGTCTGATGATTTGTCCGGAAGTGAGAGTGAATCCTCAAGGTAGAATTCCAGTGTACCCAGTTCCACGCAAGACTGATATGGAGAATCAGCAAAAGAGAGGCTGGAGTTATGCGGCGTGGGCAGGATTGAGATTCCCTACATAACCATGGATGGCGAACGTAGGTCCAAATATTGTGATACAGATACCAATCATTTGTCAATCAAGTATTCCCTCACAAAGATGTTGGACCTCTCCCCTCTGGCAAGTTGTTCTTCCCTTCAACCCCTAGAAATAGAGGATAATGTCTCAAAGAAGCTGGTTCTCCCTGCCAGCTCCTCCTTTGCAGATCCTCACAATAAAGCGAATTATAGAATTGGACAAACTCGATTTATCTCCCCTAGATCGTTGTTCTTCCCTGCAGACTCTGGAAATAGGAGGCATCCTTGTGCAGGAACTGGACCTATCTCCCCTAGCTTGTTGTTCCTCCCTGCAAACCCTCTCGATACTGTGTTCTCATTTGCAAGAGCTGGACATAACACCACTGCTAGCAACCAGAGAATTAGGGCTCAATGTAATTGGATCTCCTGTTCACACGGTTTTCAGCAAGGCCGCCGTCGAGCAGGCCAACCCCCATCTTGCAACAAAGGTAAATCATTTCGATAGCATCAGGAATCGCTATACTGTGGCTACAGTTCGGAGCTTACTCCCCCTCATCGTCAAATACGAGGATTCCAAATGGAAGATAAGACACCTCGCTTTTGGTCTGACAAAAGACATTGATATTCAGGGGATGGGCCTGATTGATATTCCCTTGGACAAGTTTCAGTCACATCTTCAAGAAACCGCCTCTTCTGATCTCTCTGAATTTCTTGTTTCATTCTACTGTGACCAGATTGATAGAGGAGGTACGACCATCGGAGCTGATATTCAAGGTTTGAGTGAACACGATGGCGAGTGTGCCATCAGAGCCAAAGCCATCATCAACCTGCGGAATGAAGAGATGAAGCAGGTCTACGTTCTGAAGAATTCTCATACCATCGACCTGCGTCCTCTCTGGCTTACTGCGTATGGCTTTCAGATTCTCTCCGGTTTGAAACTTGGGCTAGAGTGCTCCAAGGAAGAGTTTGAGCAGGTTCAGGAGGCTATAGAGAAATTAGGCTTTGAGATCGAAGTGAGAGAGGACGGATTAACCGACTATCCGGATACTATCTCCCCTGAGCTCTGGGAGTACATCTGGAGGCTTGCAGAAGATCCAGAACTACGAGAAAAGATGAAACTCTGAATGTAAGGTTTGCTCCTTCCCCCGAGCTGAATGAGGTCAACTGAATCCTGAATTCATGTCTAGTAGTTGACTAACACCACTAAGTGAAGATTGCTTCTATCGTAAGGGTATTTTATGCAAAAGTACAATGTATAGTGTATTAAAGAAGAGGACGCATGAAGATGGCTAAAAGATCCAACGCAATAACGCTCCTAGTCGCAGTATATCTTCTTGTAGCAATGTTCATGCCCGTGCCGGCCCAAGTGGGCACCCCTGGCGTTCCAGGGAGGATTGTTTCTGAGGTGGACGCATTTACCTACCGAACATCCTTCCAAACTTCTGATGGCACAGAAATATTCCTGATTCGGAGTGCCTATACCCTTCGGCACCTCTATCAACACCATCACCCTACCATCAACCATCATTACATGCGCATCTCAGTGGGCTTCTATTACGGAAAGACACTCCTGGGTCGTTCTATTATTGACTCAATTGAATTTGGAGAACTTGCCTTTTATGCCAAATGGATCGACTCTGCAGGATATTCCTTTGATTTGAAGGGGCAAGAGGATATGTTCTCCCTATCAGGTTCAGTCGAAGATGGCAAACTGGTTGCAGTAACAAGGCTGCTGGATGATGATGCCCGTTCACGGTATATGCCCTTGTTTGGCGGCACATACGTGCTTACAGACTTCGAAATAACACTTATAGACGAAACAGTGATCGACTATGGCGATGTAGAGATTGAGGTATTGAAGTCTGCCAACGAGTTCACTGCTCGCGATGCGCAATTAGTCAGCGAAAAGAATTTGACCTATGAGAGCGACGAAAAATATCTGGAAATCTCATCATCTGTTCAAACACCATTGGTAGTAATCGTGGATGCGTTTCTTGCTGTTACAGTTTTGGGCGGGGTAAGTGTCACCGCTATACTAGTTTTATTGCATGTTCGGGGACGCATTGAACTGCCAATTGACAGACTGAAAGGAATCATTGGAAAACAAAAGGATGGAAACGAAGAGAGGCCCTCAAGTATCAATCCAAAGCAAAACTCGTAGTCTTCATGGGTACCACCTTACAATTACACGGGGCTGTCCTAGAGCAAGGTTTAAATCATCATATCGAATTTCTCATTCTTGATGGCGGCCATAGCACATGGGTTTTACCTGATCCCATTCTGAACTCAGAAGTCAAGCCCATGAGCGTTGAGGGAGATGTGCGGTGCGCGAGCCCGTGACAGGCCCTCAAGCTGCCACTTTTTCCAGTTTTACCATTACCTCCCAATTTTGTTATTTTCCTTCACAAAACCCAATGTACTAACAGAAACGATTAAGTGATAACTTTCAGCAGTCCGCAGTGATTTATATGCAACTCCCAGGTCAAGAGACTGGCGAATTCAGCTGGCTCATAAATATTGCATTCTTTGCGTTCATCATAATAATGAGTCTCTACGGAACGAAAATTCAGCTCTGGCAGATGCTAAAACAGATTGAGGCCGGTCTAATTGAGCTGAAAAAGATGGCGATTGAATCAAGACAGACTGCAATTGAAACCTTCGAGCAATATGGGAAATCCGAGGAAGAGGTTGCCACAGATATAGACAGATGGTTAGACTACTTTACCATCATGCCCGTAGACCTTGACCCGGCCGGTGTACTAAAAAGACTTGACCACATCTTAGATGAACGCCGAGACCGTTTTCAAGAATTTGTTTCTACACTCGCTCCGGAGGCAACGGAATCTCAGTGCCAATCACTTGAGAATACACTAGAGGTCACCCAAGTGCTCGGCCTGATTTTCAGAATAGTAAGGCACTTCTACATTCTTGGGAAGAAGACTGGGAGTCAGATAATGATAATGCAGGTCCATATGCAGATGCCTGAACTACTTAGAATTGCAAAGGCATACTTTGATGCCCTCGATGCCTTCTCTGCCGGAAAACCAATTGGCGATGGCATTGGCCCTCTATCTGTGACCAAATTTGCTAGGGAGATGGGTGCCACACCAGACTCGTATGTACAGGAGGTTTCTCGAGAAGTTGGATACTATCCTGTTGAATTCGAAGAACGCACTATCTACGCTGTACGGGCAACAGGCCCTGGCGGCACTGTTGGAAAACCCGGATTTGCAGTGAAGAATCTTATAGAGCAAAATCAGGGTCAAATCAAAAGAATTGTTACTGTTGATGCTGCCCTAAAACTTGAGGGAGAATCTCTTGCTCGTGTTTCGGAGGGTACAGGAGCTGCTATTGGAGACCCTGGACCTGAGAAATATGCAATAGAAGAAACTGCAACTAATAACGGCATTCCTCTCGAGGCCATAGTAATCAAGCAGGATGAAGCAGCCGCCGTGGGCGTTATGGACAAACGTATTCTCGATTCAGTTGCAGAAGTCATCGAACGTATTAAGGCGGCAATAAGATTCCGTACACAACCCGGAGATAAAGTGATCTTGGCTGGAATTGGCAATACAATTGGAATTGGACTATGAGGTGGAATAAATGGGTGTACTATCAAAAATACTTGGTGCAATTCTCTCGGGCGTTGGAGGCATTATCCTCTTTTTCGGGTTTAATGCAGATCCCGGCATCTCTTACATTTGGCTATTCATAGGAATACTGGTAATGTCAATGGGTTTCAGTTTGCTTACTGGTGGTCGAAAGAAACCAGAAATTGAGCCACTTCCACCAACAATAACTGAAATTCATTGTACGGATCCTGAATGCGACTTCAAAGAACTTCGCGATTTTGAGAAGGATGATTATATTCTCAAACCTTTGGATGCAAAATGTCCAAAATGCGGTGGAAAAATGGTCATCGAAGGTGTGTACATAGTCAGAGAAGAAGATGAAAATGAGGAAATCAAGATTTAGTCATTGCTGGTTAGCGTAATAGTTTCATCTTCACCAACGAAAACCGTGTGTTCCGATTGTGAAACTGGACGACCCTTCTTAGAAATCTGTACTGGATGCCCTCGTATGGCTCCCACCTTCAGGAGCTCTCTCATCTCAGTCAACAGATCTACGCTTTCGGATTTTACCCGAATCCACCGAGCTGTGAATGGAAAGGGCCCGTATTTTTTTCGCAAATGAATACGCAGTTTCTCGGTCACTCCCTCTAGCCCAACCTTTTTTCCGGTATTAGAGAAAATGTATACAAGGTCACTATCAATGACTTCCCCTACTCCACTAGTAGCATACGGTTCAATGGCATAACACTCACCGACTTCGATGCTAGGTGAGAACCTCTTCCCAACATTTGGAACACTCTTTTCCCCATGAAGCCTATTTCTCTCTATTTGGTGACCGGAAAGGTTTCTAATTGGTTTCAGACCGTATTGCTTCAGAACACTCTCAATCTTCTTGCCAACATCACCAAGAGATATCCCGGGTCTGAAAAGAGAGATTGCCTCTCTCAGAGCATCATCTGTTGCATAAACAAACCCCTCAAGTTCACCATCCAAATCTACGGTCTTTGCAGTGTCTGTAATGTAACCATTTACCTGAACCCCAAGATCGACTTTAACCAATCCGGATTCCGGAATACTGCGTTGGTCTCCTATTGGAGAAGTGTAGTGAGCTGCAAAATTATCTATGGACACTGTACAGGGAAAAGCTGGTCGCCCTCCATACTCGACGATTTTGTCCTCTGCAAACCTACAAATCTTCGCCACCTTGGCTCCCGACTGCACAGCTTCTATCGTTTCATCTAGTACTCTTGCAGCTATTCTTCCTGCTTTGATGTGCTCGGCAGTAGGTTTGCTCATGATTATGTTCTCCACGACTACACTATTTCATTACATCTTCTTGTGGTTACTATGGTCTTCTCTTCGCCAACGAATACGGTGTGTTCAAACTGAGAAACCATGCCACCTTGTCCTTCAATCAAGACGGGATATGCTCTCAATATACCTAGGTGAGTTAGATTGTTGATTGCCGCATCCACATCAACGCCCTTTAACTTCCCATGAAGCCATCTAGAGGCCCAAGGAAGGGTACCGAATGCTTTTCTGGCAGCATCTCTCACGCGACGTGATTCTCTATCTGTTTTCTTCTTATTCTTCATATCATTCGAGTAGATGTATGCTTCTGACGCTGCTTTTATTGTTCCATTACCGTCTGTGGCAAACGGTTCAATTGCATAGGTTTCCCCCGCCTTCATTTTGCTTGTGAACTTAGACCCAATATTTGGGACGTTCTTTCCCGCATGCAAAGACCAGGGTTTCATTTGATGTCCAGATAATTGATGTATCGGACGCAGATTGTGGCTCTTAATCACCCGTTCTATAATGGACCCAATCTCCCCGAGCTTTACCCCCGGTTTCACTGCATCAATTGCCGCATTCAGGGCATTTCTTGCCGCAAATATGTAGTTGTCATAAGAACCGTCCAAGTCCACCGTATATGCGGTATCGGATAAATGGCCATTTACATGAGCGCCAATATCCACCTTCACCAGCCCAGTTCCTGGAAAGACTCGTTTATCTCCATATGGACTGCTATAATGAGCCGCCTCTTGATTTATTGAAACATTACATGGAAAGGCAGGTCGACCTCCGTAAGCAACGATTTGTTTCTCAACAAGCTCACATATTTTGAGGACAGATTCCTCCGGTTTTACATGCGGAATTGCATGGCGCATTACTTCTGCTGCAATTTTTCCAGCTTTGATAAAATCAGGGTGCGGTTCCATCAATAATATTTCACCATTGACACTCTCGGTAGGACCTCTAACCCCTTACAAGGAATTCGATTAAGTCATTGGGATTGAAGCAAAGAGTGTCGGTTGGTGTGACGAAAGATAGAAGTGTATGTGCTAAGGAAGACCTAGTGAGGTAGACAACCAATGGAAATTACCTATCTTGGTCATTCCGCGTTTAAGATTGAAGCAGATGGAAAGATAATCTTCCTTGACCCTTGGTTAGGTGGTCCTGCATCCCCTATGACTGTGGACTCGGTGGACGATGCTGATATATGCCTAGTAACGCACGACCACGGCGATCATGGGTATTCAGAAGCAGTTGAAATCTGTAAGAAGACCGGGGCATATTTTGTTGCCATAAATGAATTGGCTCTCAAGGCAAAATCAGCAGGCGTGGAAAATGTCCATACATTAAACATCGGAGGAAGTATTGACATAAATGGTGTAGTCGTTACATTAGTGCAAGCCTTTCATTCCTGTAAAATAGGCTCACCCACTGGTTTTATCATCCAGCTTGACTCCGGTACTGTTTACCATGCTGGGGACACGGGCATTTTCTATGATATGAAACTCTTCGGAGATATGTATGATATTGATATTGCAATGTTGCCAATAGGATCTTACTATACAATGTCAATAAAACAAGCTTCTAAGGCAACTAGTTTGATCCGTCCGAAAGCAGTAATTCCAATGCATTACAATACATTTCCAGTCATTGAGACTGACCCTGAAGAATTCCGGAAATTAGTATCAAAAGAATCACCTGAAAGTAAGGTAGAAGTTTTCGACATTGGCGACACGAGAGATATCGCTCTGTAAGCGACTAGTACACCCGTAAAAATAAAGTGGTCGATGCCTGTATCCCAGCACACTAACTCCCAGAATCACAGCATCGGAGTGTATCCGGCTCCTCTGAGCTGTCTCGTGTCGGGTGAATAAAGCATCGACCTACCCGCCAATGTGCGAGGTCTGGGTGACCTACAAATCATCTACGGAGCAATGCCCCTTATCATATAGGTCCGTTTTACCTCACTATATTGGTATTTGGCAGGCTATCATCTAGGCTGTGTCCCATTCCTTGCGCAACACCTCATCGATCGAGTCTCAGTGCGCCCTCGTGAATGGGTAATTTCTCCTAGACAGATTATCCTGCTCATTTCTTTTTATTAGCATTGTCACACGACAAAGAGGGACACGTGAGTTACTTTGGTAATCATTCAAATGGCGACAGCGACATCTTCAAAAGGAATAATGACTGAATGGCCCGCAGGACAGAGTCGACCAATATCGATTAGGTCCATAAAATCATCAAATCATAAACGCCGTGGAAAACCACCGGTAAATATCGAGTACATGTGGAATAATTATCATCACTCATAACTTGAGATTATCATCATCACATACTCATCACATCACGATTATCACAAACACACGTCAGAAATGGTACAAAATCGTTTCCAAGCGAAGTTAGGTCAAATAGACCCGAGTATTCAGACTCGTAGAAGAAGAATCACATGTGAGTGAACTCGGTACAAGGTGGGGAGAACGGCACACATAGGAGATGTGCATAGAAATAGGTGCAGGTGACTTTGACTCGAGTACTGCAAAATACGTAATTCGAGCGAAGATTGAGATTGACGGAGTAGTAGACAAACCCGATGTTATCGGCGCAGTCTTTGGACAAACTGAGGGCTTACTAGGAGAAGACTTGGATTTAAGGGAACTTCAGCGTACTGGACGAATTGGGCGGATACAAATCGCTATCAAATCGAAAGGAGGCAGTAGTCGGGGAGAGATTGTCATACCGGTTTCTTTGAATAAAACTGCCACTGCGATACTCGCAGCCGCATTAGAAACTGTAGACCGTGTAGGTCCCTGTTCTGCGAAAGTTACCCTTCAGAAGCTAGAGGATATTAGAGGCGCAAAGCGAAGACGGGTGGTCAGTAGAGCTATATCCATTCTCAAGGGCTGGGAGGATGAAATTGCTCCAGGAACTGAGGAAATCACTTCAGCCGTTTCCAAAGGGCGAAAGAGAACTGTGGCGAAATACGGACCGGATAGATTGCCCGCAGGTCCCGATTTCTCAAAAGCTGATGAAATTATCATTGTTGAGGGACGTGCGGATGTCATTAATCTCTTGAAGAGTGGTATTACAAACACAGTTGCAGTAGAAGGAACAAATATTCCAAAGTCAATTTCCAGTCTAACAAAGGAGAAGGACAAGAAGGTTGTGGCATTTCTAGATGGTGACAGAGGTGGCGATTTAATCCTCCGTGAGTTGATGCAAGTTGCAGATATAGACTTCATTGCTCGGGCCCCAGAGGGAAAGGAAGTTGAGAATTTGACTCATAGAGAGATAACCAAAGCACTACAGGCACAAATTCCAGCAGGTGAAGCCTTGTCCATTGTCAGCAAGAAACCCTCAAGAGAGCCAGAAAAAGCAAAATCGGTTTCTAAAGAGAGGAAGAAACCAGCAAAGACTGCATCCAAACCCGAGAGAAGGGTTCGACGGCCTAGACGAGAGCCTAAACCCACTAAGCCACAGGCATCTGTAGACTCAGAGTACCTCGGAAAATTAGATGATTTGAAAGAATCATTCAAGGCAGTCATCTATGATGAGAATAAGAACGTAGTCGAAGAATGCGGGGTAGCTGAGCTCGCCAAAAAATTGGAAACAATGGAAAAAGTGTCAACGATTTTGTTTGACGGAGTCGTAACACAGCGAATCGTGGATACAGCAGGGGCAAAAGGTACAGAACTGGTCATTGCAGCTGCCAAATCGGACATAGAGAATAAGCCCAAACAGATGACAATTCTAACATATGACGACTTGTAGTCAGCTCTTCCTGAGAAAGCCTCGAATGTCTAGATAGAAGAAAAAGGCGCTTCTAAAAAGCCCTCTATCGGTATGCCCAGAAAGTGCTATTCCGCATTTTTTATTTGGGTAGTATATCGGGCAAGGCATAACGAACGGGTCCCGAAAAGGATCCTGACGATTTGGAGATAGATACAAATGACAAAAGTATTCTCGACGACCCTAAATAGGACAGAGAAGGCAAAAATCCACGAAATAGGAATTAATGGCTCTCAGAAAGTGGATGTAGTCCCTCCACCAATGATGGCAGACAATGAAGGAACTACGAGCCCTCATCATCTCTTCCTTGCATCTATTGGCGGTTGCATCAACCTGATTTTTGAAACAGCTTTAGAGCGCGGTAGAATTGAACTCATTGATTTAGAATCAACAATAAAGGGAAATTATGAAACAGAAGAAGACACTCAGAGAAGTTATTTCTCTTCGGTTGAAATCGAAACAACTGTTACCGTTCCTGAAGGCACTTCGGAGAGCAAATTAGAGCGGTTCTTCAACATCGCCCACGAAAACTGCCCAATAGGGAACTGCTTGATTGGTTCCTGTGTGAAACTAATCACTAAATTGAATGTCGCCTTTGCTTAATTGATTTAATGCATCCATTGAGAGGAGGTAAGCCCCCTCCTCACTTATTTTTCAAATAAAAGAGATAGGAAATAAACTGTGTATTACTCACAGTTAATTCTCTCAATTCGCAGTCATGATTTGGCAGAAACATAAATCGGAGTCTGAAAGATTGCCCTCCATAATCAAGGAAATTGAATCCACTAGGGATCTACGGCCAGTAAGAGATCCATTCCAGAAAATAATAGGGCAACAGAAAGCAATATCGCTTGTAAAATCCGCAGTAGCCCAACGACGACATATTCTGCTTTGTGGTGTTCCGGGAATTGGAAAATCTATGATTGCAAAGGCCGCGCAATCATTGCTTTCCCCGCCAAAAACAGAGGTATACATTCAGGAAAATGCGCCCCATCCTGAACGGCCGCAAGTTTTCATCCGTGAGCGAGATGACACTACAATTGAACGGTCAGCATCCAAGCCTTTCTATCAGTCATTCATCAGGCCGGAAGACTTGCCTTTCGAAATAGCTGTCAAAATGGGGCTGCGATGTCCAAGATGTAAAGCATTATGCTTACCAGAACAGAAAATCTGCATGGACTGTGGAAGTCCAAAGAGGAGCGAATGGCAACCATCAGATTCGTATCAGGGTCTTCTCCACGCGCTAGATGTCATCTCCGAACCCGCTCTTGAAACGCTCACGATTCCAGAAATTCTCGATGGAATCGAGTATCATACCAATTACAGACGTAGTGAGAGCCCCTCTATTACAGTATCTCGTACACCAGTTTCCGAAAAGATTGATGATGCCACGCAAGGACTTTCACAGAACTCCAAATTACTGATATCTCGTGATATGAATCGTTTTGTTTGTGTAAGTGGTAGAAGCCCCGCCGAGCTTCTAGGTGATGTGAAGCATGATCCATATGGTGCTGCAGAAGAGCTGGCTAAAGCCCCCTATGAACGCGTGGTCCCAGGTGCTATTCACGAAGCTCATGAAGGGATACTATACGTGGATGAATTGGCTGCGCTAGGTGAATATCAGAAGCATCTTCTAACGGCGATGCAAGATGGATTCTATCCGATACTGGGTCATAATCCACATAGCTCGGGTGCATCTATTCGGGTAGATGCTGTACCGTGCAACTTTATTCTCTTTGCGTCCTGTAACCCCGAAGACATTGAAAAAATAATTCCCCCTCTTCGCTCCAGAATCCGCGGTTATGGCTACGAAATTATGCTGAATGCAACCATGGAACACAATTCTGAAAACGCATCGAAAATCATCAGGTTTGCAGCACAAACAATCTACGAGGATGGGCGCATCCCCCATATCTCTAGGGGGGGACTAGATGCGATAATTGATGTGGCAAGTGACATCGCCTATCATATTGATGGTCAAAAGGACGCGCTCACACTTCGCCTTCGAGAACTAGGTGGAGTAATCCGTGTCGCAGGTGACCTCACAGTTCAATCCGGTGAAGAGTTAATCAGCTCAACTCACGTTGAAGAGGCGAGGGAGCTGGTCTTCGGTTTAGAAGGCCAAATGTCTTTTGCAGGACTCTCTACTGCAAAACAACCTGAGCCTTACGGAGACTATTTCTTTTAAACAGCCGTTGATGTTCTTGGTGTTACAGTGAAAGTCCGGCGTTATCTAAAGGATGGAAAAGTCAAGATCAAGCTGGAATCTCTTGATGACCTTTGGCACTTGTACAATGTTCTCTCTCCTAATGACATAGTCATATCTAGAACAAGTCGCAGAATACGTATTGGAAATGATGATGCCAGGAAACAAGAGAGTATTCGTAAGACCATGGTGTTGAAAATACAGGTTGAAGACGTTGCGTTCCACTCATTCTCCAATCGAGTTCGTATTAAAGGTACTATCCTTGAGGGGCCAGAGGACCTAGTTAGCATTGGTTCTTATCATACGTTCAATATGGAGGTCGGGAATAGCCTGACCATAATAAAGGAACATTGGCCTAAGTTTTCGTTGAAACGGTTAAAGCAGGCAGAGAATGCAAAAGAAAGTCCTCTTGCATTAATCATAATGATTGAAGACGGATCCGCTGAAATATTTCTCGCTGCAGACTTTGGCATAAGAGAGGCCGTTAGCATCACTACCAGCATTTCTCGAAAGAGAGGCAGCCAAAAGGCGCATGATGCTACCATGAGAGAGTTTTATGGTGATGTTACCATGGCCGTTCGCTCGCAACTTGAGCAAAACAAGCCCAATATTATCGTAATTGCAGGCCCCGGGTTCGTAAAAGATCATTTCAAGGACTATCTTCAAGACTCTGGCATCCCAAATCTTCCTCAAATTATGGTAGAGAGCACCAATTCAACGGGCGTTCCTGGAGCCAAAGAAATCCTTTATCGTGGAGTCATCTCCAAAGCTGTTCAAGGAATAAAGCTCGAAAAGGAAACACAACTCATGGAAGAGATTTTGTCAAATGTGGCCAAGGGCAATGGACTTGGAGCTTATGGGCCAGAGGAGGTTCAACGCGCTGTGCAATATGGTGCTGTAGAAGAACTATTAATTACAGATAAGAAACTGCGTGAAGGATCAGAGGAAGAACGTCATCGCATGGATCAACTGATTCGGGATACAGAGAAAAGTCGTGGCAACTTCCATATTGTTTCAACAGAACATCCCGCCGGAGACCAGCTTGAAAATCTTGGTGGAATTGCGGCACTTCTACGCTTTTCCATTGGTGTCTAGACCGGTTCAAATAGTACCTGTAATCGATCCCATGACGGATATTCGTGTGCTATTCCCATTTCAATGGGCAAGGCATCAGATAATTCATCTTTGAGTTCTTCTGCAATGGTCTCTAGAATCCAGGGAGCAATCTCTATTCTGTTTCGGTTTTCGTCCAAGTTGACTAAATCTGGAGGCACATCGAATTTTTGGCGTACTATCTCCAATATCCCAAGCAAATCGTTCATGTTCATCGATTTGCCATGCTCTGCCCTGATGACTCCCAGAACAACAATTGGTTCTTCCTCCTCTTTCTCTTCGAGGGTACGAATGGTTCTGTCAAGTCTTCTCTCAAGTCGCGTTCTGAGTTGAACTATGTCCTTAAATTTCGCAGAACAAAAATGCAACGAAGTATACTCCAGTTCTTTGCTTCCCCATTCTAATATGGAGATGGCTGTTTCCTTGCTCCCAGCAATACTTGAACTACTCAAATTCGTCAGACGCATTCCCATGGATATCAACTTCTGGAAATTCGTTTCACTAGTTTCCAATTCATTAATGTTGAAGAAGTCAATCTTCATATCGTCTGCTCTCTTCGCTGTTTCAATCAATTTCTCTTTCTCACCTGGTATTGCGGGCAATTCCAACCCTGTTACCATACCTAACGAGAGTGCATGTTCAATACCAGACCAATCGTTATCTTGGGGGTGGAATCTTATCTCATCAAGTCCAGCAGATTGCAGTTGCTTTAGTGTATCTATATCCACCTTATTCTGACTGGTATAGAGATGAATATGAAATTCTTCACCAAATTTCTCCTTTAAAAAAGAGATGTATGTGAGAGTGCGATCAAGTCTGCAGAGTGGGTCTCCTCCACTAACTCCAACACCATGAGCTCCGATTGCGTTTGCTTCTTCAATAATATCAATTGCTGTTTCTACAGGCATTTCATCAGCAAACACAACATCTTTTCCTCCTTTCTCCTGAGATAAAGGGCAATAGTAACAAGAACTGTCACAGAGTCCAGTGACAAACAGGACCATTTTGGTTCCACTTGAACAGAGTTTACAACCTTTAGGCAAATCTCCAACTAATAGTGAATCGCCCTGTAGTTTTCGAACAGTCCTTTTCATCTTTCATCATGCTCTTCTTTTCATAGTCCGTCGAATAGCTGGATCTCTGTCTATGAGTTGTTTTGCCACTTCCTCGAAGCTCCGATTCTCTTCCACTACCTTGGACAAATATACCCCCGTTCTTCCTACTTCATCCCTGCGGGTCAGAACTCTAACGCGTTCCTTTGCCACTGATGGACTAACTCCCAGTTTCTTGGCCACACGATTCTCGTATCCGATAACCCCACTCTCAATATGTCCTTTCTGTGTGGGTTGAATTAGAATCAGTCTCTTATCAACGCCTGGCACCCTTTTTTTACTTGCAATTTTCTCCTCGTCAACTTGTCCTCCCCACTTGTAGAACTCAATTTCTCTACTCATCATTTTGAAGAGAGGGAAACTGATGACCGTTTTTTGGTCTAAATGAATATGAGCCTTTAGAACCGAAGAGGGGGTTGCTTGAACAATCTCTCTTAGTATCCCTCTTCCGAGTACCATCTCTATCTTATAGCTAGGGACAACATAGGGAATTATGATGTCAATATCAGATGATTCAGTCACATCTCCTCGTGCTAGCGACCCATATGCCCAGCCACGAATGTTTACACTTTTTGCTTTTTCAAGCACTTGCAACGCTCTTTCTCTGAGGTGAGCTAACAGCTCCCACTTATCTTCACTATATACGACAGTTCTTTGCTCATGAAGCTCTTCGGGTTTTTCTGTCAATTATTGTATCCTCTCACTCACCACGAATTTCTTTGAGCATCTGACAGGCTTTACAGAGAACGGATGGTGTGGGCTCTCCGCATTCGATGCATTCCGAGAACTCGATGCTCCTGGACTCCTGGGTAACCATATTTGCAATAGATTCGCCAGACCGAAGTACTGCCAGAAGTGTACCCGGTCGTTCGTACTCCATTTTATTGAGAAAATTCCGTACATCATTACGGTACGCCTCAGACGCATAGGGGCATGGAACATCATGATACGGCAGCATTAAATGATACGAGTACGCCACAATATCCCTCTCTGAAATCTCCGTTAGGGGTTTAACTCTTGGAACAAAGCCCTCGATGGAATCTTCTCTTCTTCGTGACGTTCGTGAAATGCGAATACTCTCTCCACGCAGTATGTTCATTAGAATTGTTTGGGACTCATCATCCAGATTATGCCCTGTGGTGACAACATCTGCATTCAAATCCTTTGCGGCCATATTGAGCGCATATCTCCTGAGAACACCACAGTATGAACATGCACCAAGAGCATCATCACCCCGCGCATCGATTATCTCATCAAGCGTATTGCCAAATAACTCCTTGAACGAATAAACCTCAAGACTGAGAGTCAATGAAGAAGAGAGTCTCCTTGCTGCTTCCAACGCTTTATCTCTATAGCCCAAGATACCTTCATCAATTGTAAGAGGAACTAATTCTGCATGAGGATATCTTCTCTCTATCTTATGTAAAACATCAAGCAATACTGCACTGTCCTTTCCCCCAGATATGGCGACGGCAATTCTATCATCTTCTCGAAGCATCTGTTGCGCATTGATTGTTTTTCTCACCCGGTCTATAGTTGTGTTAACCATGCAGTCTCGGCATAATCGCTCTCCAGTGTATCTTCTGAGATAGACCGCCTCATTGTTACATTTTGAGCAGGTGACTTGCATGTGATTCATCTCCTACAGAGAATATTCTGAAAAATTACTGTTAAAACTGGTCAGGTATGATGCTAATTACGCCAACATACCTCCCTCTAGTTTTGCACCTTAGAATAGACCCTTCCCCATTACAAGTGAGAGGATGATACTAAGTAATACAATACCAAGTGAAAGTATTCTCATAGGCCAGATAATTCGCTTGACTGTAGTTTCATCATCTGTAATAAGTCGAAGCCCGTTCTGTAGCATTCGATCTCCATCAAGAGCTGGGATGGGGAGAAGGTTGAACAGCGCCACTGAGAATAAAATCAGAAAACACCAGAATACAACCTGCTGAAAATGGAATGCAAACATAGGATCAAGGAAAAGACTCCAGCCCGGTTTAGGTTTCCAATAATCAGCGCCATAGACTCCAATATACCCCCTCGTTTCATTTTGGTCCGATGAACCTAATACCACAGTAACGCTTTCTTCAAGCGTAACAATGGTGAGAGTATCACCTGCATTGGCATCCGCCATGAATTGTGAAACTTCATTCCAAGTTTCAATGGTGGTATCATTCAGGCCGATGATAACATCACCCACCTCCAAGGCCTCTGCAGCTGGAGTTCCTGGTGCAATATCGTAGATATATGCTCCGCTGGGGGGATTGTATCCTATCGATAGAACCGCGGGCATATTAATTAGCAGTATGAAAAAGAAGAAGCCCCAAATGAGATTAGAGTAAGAACCTGCAGCTAACATGCGCAGTCTAGATTTCGGACCGACTTTTTCTTCGAATGTTTCTTCATCTGGTTCCACAAATGCACCAAATAAGACCAGAAAGAATAGCAATCCCGAGCTCTTTATGGGAATATCATCCTTTGCTGAGGCTAAACCATGAGCAAACTCATGAGTAACGAGCGTGATTGCCAAGGCAATTATCATATACACCAGAGGAAGGCCAGTGATAGTGACGCCGGGAATAATCGGAACTACTCCTCCTGCAGTTTCGGGTTGGAAGAAGAACCTTAGCAAATTCTCTCCAAACATATAGAATCCAAATCCCATCCCTACAAAACTTACGACCACCCCTATGTTGAAAAAAGCACGTGGGAATTTCTTTCCAAGCCGGGTAAGAAACGCGTTTAGACGTTCTGTCTTCCACATCAAGAAAAATGGTGTGCCTGCCTCGACTCCCTTCTCACTAAGCTTGTCAATCCCGATTGCCTGTGCCACTATATAGATGACAAGGTAAATCCCAAAGATGATCAGGAAGGTGGTCACAATATCCATATATATTCACTTCATTTTGCCTGAGGCGTTGAGAAACGGCCTTTGATGCATCTAATAATGATTGCGTACTAGGAGATTTCCGGGGCTAAGGAAAAGGCTCCAGTATGACAAGTCAAGCTAGACCACAATCCTCATAAAGTGAACTCTAGACTCTCCGATTTGTCCGATATGTGGACGGTCATAACAACTCCAAAGTAGGCGGAAGTACAATTGCCATTTAAACTTGTAATCAGTGACCCCGAAACTGCAACTGCTGTGCAGTATGAATTAGATGATGCGAAGACAAATTCCCTAATTGGCAAGAAGGTGGGAGAAGTCGTGGAAGGAGATGTTATAGGCCTGCCCGGTTACAAACTGAAGATTACAGGCGGCAGTGATAGTTCAGGATTTCCTATTCGGCCTGATATGCATGGCAGAGGCAAGAGAAGAATATTGGTTAGAGGACCACCAGGTTTTCGGCCAAAGAGAGAGGGCATCGCACGACGAAAAACGGTACGCGGCAGTGAACTGGGAAATGAAATCTCGCAAGTCAATATGCGTGTTGAAGAAAAGGGAAGCACGCCTCTGGAAGAACTTGTCATCAAAGCCGCCTGAATTTAACCTATTCATCCCTTCCCGGACCAGACTCTGGAGAGTATCTTAGCAACTTACCGTATCGCGAAATCCATATCTTCTTATGCGAAACTTTGAACTGACCTCAATAGGCCGTGTACGTGGAAGTGAACAACAGGTGACCAAATACAAAGGACAATCAGAGGTAAACATCGGTGCACTTGGTCATGTTGACCATGGAAAGACCACAATGGTGAGTTACCTGACTGGTGAATGGACAGATCGCCACTCTGACGAAGTAAGGCGCGGGATTTCCATTAGGCTGGGATATGCCGCAACAGTTCTTCAAAAATGTAAGAAGTGCTCTGAACCAGAAGCCTATACAACATCTCATTTGGCTAAGGATGGAAAGTGTCCCAAATGTGGCGGTGAGTTGGAAGTGTTACGCGAAATATCGTTCGTAGACAGCCCGGGTCACGAATCACTTATGGCAACGTGCCTAAGCGGTGCCAGCTTAATGGATGGTGCCATTCTAGTTATTGCAGCGGACGAACCTTGTCCTATGCCTCAAACCTCTGAGCATCTGCATGCTTTGGAAATTGTTGGTGTCAAAAACATCATTATCGTTCAGAATAAGATTGAATTAGTCACAAAGGAGGAGGCAAAGGAGCACTACAAACAAATCAAGGATTTTGTGAAAGGCACCGTTGCTGAGAACGCACCGATCATTCCCTTTTCTGCTATATTCGGGGCAAACCACGACCTTCTTATCCAGAAAATTCAGGAGGTCATTCCTACTCCCGAACGAGAAGAAGATGCACCGCCAAAAATGTTTGTTGCACGATCCTTCGATATTAACCGACCGGGAACTGGACCAGATGATTTGCAGGGTGGAGTGGTAGGCGGATCAATAGTACAGGGTAAGCTTAGTGTGGGGGATAGCATTGAGATTGCACCGGGTGCACGGACCGATAAGGGATTTGAGCCCATCGAGGCAAATATCCTGAGTCTACGCTCGGGAAGTGGTAACAAATTAGATGAAGCCCACCCAGGGGGACTCATAGGGGTTGGAACAAGATTAGATCCATCTGCGACACGAGCCGACCGATTGGTGGGCAATGTCGTAGGGCAGGCTGGGAAGATTTCAAAACCGATTGAAAAAATTATGATTGAACCACACCTCATGGAACGCGTTGTTGGTTCAGAATCAAAAAGAGCTGTAGAAAATCTACGACTTAATGAACCGCTAATGCTTGTTGTGGGAACTGCTGCCACTGTCGGTGTCATAACGAGACTTCATGGCGACGAAATTGAGCTTTCTCTGAAAAGGCCTGTTGTGGCTGAAGAAGGTCAGAGAGTCGCCATTGGCCGCCGAGTTGAGAACAAGTGGCGTCTGATAGGTTATGCCGAAATATAGGCGTACAACGGGCGCGTGAAGGTTGTGCCGAAAGAAGTAATAATTGATACTAATTTCCTCACTGTACCTTCTCAATTTAATGTAGATATTTTTTCAGAAGCGGAACGACTTTTGGAGGGACGGCTTGAGTATGTGGTTCTGACTGGGTCCTTGGAAGAAATTGAGAAAAAACTAGCACAAGCAACAAAAGTCAAAGAAAAACGGAAATTCCGAATGGCAAAAGATTTAGCAGCCCGATGCCAAATTGTTGAGCCAGATGCAAGGATTGCACGCCAGTCAGTGGATGACCAGATACTGGAGTATGCAGCTTCTGTATCGGGGGTAATTGCTACAAACGACCGAGAACTCAGACAACGTGCAATAAGAAAAAACATCCCTGTTATTTTCCTCAGAGGGAAAAAGCGACTGAGTCTTGAAGGTCTTGTTTTGTGATACGTGTCACAAGTTTTTTATGGACTCCAAGTTGTGGCAGCGATGAGCCGGCGTATTCAGTCTCAACTAGGTTATCACCGAGATCTGATTGTTCTGCGATTAATCCATTGATTCAAGGAGCCTCTCCAAATGTATTCAGTTGTAACAGTACGTGACGTTGTTCGAATTCCTCCCAAGGAATTTGGCGAGCCTATAGAAAAGGCTGCACTCATCCACTTACGCAAGTCAAGTGAAAATGTACTTGACCGTGATATTGGATTAATGATTTCAGTGATAGGCATAGATGAGATTGGACAAGGACGTTTAATGCCAGGCGATGGTGCAACCTATCATACCGTCGAGTATGAGGTTCTGGTTTTCAAACCGGTACGCGGTGAGATTGTTGAAGGAAACGTTGTTGAACTAATGGATTTTGGTGCATTCATTAGAATGGGGCCTCTTGATGGTCTCTGTCACGTGAGTCAAATCTGTGACGACTTTATCACTCAAGATCCGAAAGGCAACACCTTGCTGGGAAAAGAAACACAACGTACGCTCTCAGAGGGCGATCAAGTCCGCGCTAGAATAACATCCATAAGTTTTGAGTCTGGTAATCGATCTGGCAAGCTCGGTCTAACTATGCGCCAACCGTTCTTGGGCAAAATCGGCCCTGATGTTTCATGGATAGAAGAAGATGTCGAATCTGCGCGGGGCGAGAGCAAAAAAGAGAAAAAGAAGAAATAGAATTGAGTTGGAGATACGATGGCGAAACCAAAAGCATGCCGTGAGTGTCATTATCTCACCACAGAAAACATGTGCCCAAATTGTAATAGTACGAACCTATCAACCTCGTATACTGGTATTGTAGTCATTCTACCAGGGAGGACTCCCAATGAAGACCCGAGAAACACCTCCTATGTTGCAGACCGACTAAACATCTCCAAACCTGGAAAATACGCCCTTAAGGTTAGATAGTAATCACATCGTTTTCTTGACGGTGGTGAAAGCTTTATTAGCCGACTCCAAGTCGGCTTCGTGTCACATCCTGTTGGTGACATATTTTCAGAGTGTGAAAAGAATGAAAATTGAAGTACTCCAAGAAATCCAAAACAAACCTCTTGGAAGAAAGGAAGTTGAGTTCAGGCTTGAACACAGAGGGAGTACTACCCCTAGCAGAGATGATGTTCACAGCAAGATTGTGGCCCAATATGATGCAGATCCCTCCGCTGTTGTGATCAAAGTACTGAACACAAAGTTTGGGGCAGGTATTTCCACGGGAGAAGCAAGGATATATGAGGACCCCAAACAGATGAAAAAGGTTGAACTCAAACATATCATTGACAGGCATGCCGGCCATAAGGCAGAGGAGTAGATCGGAAATGTCACATGATTTATACAAAGTAGACTCCAAGACCGGAAAAGTAACCCCCACAAAGAGGCCCTGTCCACGGTGTGAAAAGGGAACCTATCTAGCTGAACATTATAATCGATATTCGTGTGGTCGTTGCGGGTACACAGAATTCAAACGAAACGAAAAATAGCAGTACAATACGCTTTTTCTTGCCATCCAACTCTCCTCGAACGTTATGCTGATACTATTGCCATTATCCATCTAGAAAAAACTAAAACCACAATTATAACAGTCAAAAGGATGTCAACAAGCAAGAACCCTGGGATATAGATTTCCACTGTTGCAGAAAGAACAAGTGCCACTGGAAACGTAATTATGAATGGGAGAGTTGTGATAGTCAGAGAGATTTCCTCACTTGAAACCATCATGTTCACTAGCGTTACTAGCCAAATGATGTAGATTGATGCAATGATTGCGATTTCCAATAACATGCTTTATACCCCATAGTAGAGCTTCATTCTAATTGCTCTTCTGTGCCTTTTGAAGGCTGCTGATAGTTACTACCAACCAAATTTTCAGATATTGCTGGCGAAAAAGAGAAACTCTTTGTAAGTACAGCATGTTTCTCTTCGCTCCATGAAAACCCTTAATACCTCATTAGAAACAGTTCCGCAATAGCAACAGCGGGTTGGGGAAGCCTGGCCTATCCCGCGGGGCTCATAAGTGCAAGAACACTTCTGGGTTCTGCGATTGGGACACCCCGAGATCGTACGTTCAAATCGTACACCCGCTACCACCCTCATTCTCCTCATCTGAGATGGCCTTAATCAGAATTCAACATCGAGAATTTTGCAAGATGGTGTTTGATTGTGGACAAAATACGATAAAAGAGGGGAACCTTGATTAGATGCGAATCATCGGATTCTGCTTCTGTTTGCAATACTCTGATTTTGAATCCGGACTGCGTGTATCCACCATCAAAACCCGAGTAGCCTGGGCATCTCTCTGCAGTAAGATTCCAAACTCGGATATTCTCATCGGACATATATTATCTATGAGAACTACGGTGGAAGCAATATCATTCTTTTCGTTGTAACAAATCTTCACTCAATTGAGATATCATGCCGCTATCTGGTGTGCCGCTACAAATCTACTCTGATGTGGAATCATCTCCCAATTGATAGAAGATGGATGTTCAAAGCAATGGAGCCCGCGGTATTTACCAATCCATCTCCAGCAAGAAACACCTCCCAAATCCTCCAGCTTGTAAAGATTCGCCTTTGTAGCGCTGTATCGCACCTCCAATAATGTTCCGGATTTCAGTTCCGTGGCAAGCTCATCAATATCAATCACATTCAGCTTTCTTCTTCCATCGCCATCCACTGGGCCAACTTGAGAAACGTAGTATCGTGAATTAAACCCTGTAATTGGATCGTCTATTACAATTGCAACATGTGGGCGAGCAAATGAGTCCCAGTATTTTGGAATAGCTGGTCTTCTTATTACGATGTAGTCACTTATTGGCTCCATTTGTTCTCTCATCGATGCACACATGACTAAGCACTCTAAGCTAGAATCCTGCCTATTGAGATATATAAGAGAGTGTCAGATAGCAAGATGTTGCAGAATACCAATCTAAGACCATTTCAGACCAACTGACGGGGGTTTCCACTGGAGCTTCCTGAATCCACTATTTTGGGTGTAAGAACAAGAACTCCCAACTCAGTCGTACTTAACAAATGGACAAAATCAATTATGGCTCGGGATTTTTCTTTTCTGGAAACCCAATTACAAGTTTTCTGCCATCGAACAAGGACCTCGCAATTTTCTCTCTCGCACTAGCTAGCAGACGCCAAATAGTACCTCGTGAAACACCCATCCTCTCACCAGCCTGTTCTTGGTATAAGCCCTTGATGTCAACCAATCTTAGGACTTCAGCCTCAGCATGATCCATATAGATTGGATTCTCATCCAATAACGGTTCGGGGATCAGCTTTTTTGCACTGGGTATCTCTCCTATGTCTGGTTGAATTGGAAATCTACCTCGGCCACCGCGTCTTCTTCTATGCATTAGCTCAAGAACCTCATGTTACAATCTGAAACGAATTCTAATTATCTTTTCCGAAGGGGAATAAGTCTATTATGTGACTATGCACAGATATATAAATGTGATTATGCACAAATAAATACAGGTGACTTAGATAATGAGTTATGTATCATATGGCTATGGTCGTGGTCGAGGCAGAGGCGGTCGCGGCAGAGGAATGTATCCTGGAAATGGGCCATTTAGTCATTTACCTCCATGGGAAAGGCCTGGTTGGTTATATGGCCCCGGATCATGCTGGTATCTCGGCATTAGAACTGGCGACACAGGAACATCTGTACCCGTTGTTGATAATGTTGAAACCCTCCAGCGTCAGAAGGACCTACTCGAAACACAGCTTGCTTCCATATCAAAGACCCTTGAACAAATCAATTCTAGATTAGATGAGCTCGAAGCAAAAAACGAGTAAAAACTCTAAAGGAAGACGAATCATGACCCACTGATGCTCATGATTTTCTTCCACATATTTTCAAGAATCTCTACAATCTCATTTTCAGGAGCATACTCCGGCAGGGTCTGAGCTGCCACCATGGACTTTGTCATGATAGGATCAAATGGTATTCTTCCTAACATTGTTACTCCCATATTATCAGCAGCTCTCTTTATTTCCGCTGATTTATCTTCGTTCAAGTCAAACTTGTTGATGATTATCAAAGGTTTCACCTTGAATTGGAGCATCAATTTAATGATTCTGTTCATGTCGTGAATGCCACTGGGAGTCGGTTCGGTTACCACCACTCCTGTTGAGAGTCCCGTGACTGTAGCTATGACAGGACAACCAATTCCTGGAGAGCCATCAATGAGAATGTGATCCTTCTTCTCTCTCTCTGCCATATTCTCAGCCTGTTTCCTGACTGCCGTGACAAGTTTTCCCGAGTTTCCTTCGCCAGGCAGTAACTTCGCATGAGACATTGCCCCAAATCTGGTTTCTGATTTGAAGAGATGTCCAGATACTCTCTCTCTCATTTCAATGGCGCCTTCGGGGCAGACATATGCACATACTCCACACCCCTCACATGCAATTTTATTCACATTCGGAGGGTTGATGGCATCAAATCGACATTTCTCTTCACACACACCACAATAGACACAGAGAGAGGGGTCGATATATGCAACGCTGGAGTCAACAAAGTCGTTCGAATCAATGACCTTTGGATGTAGCAAGATATGAAGATCGGGAGCATCAACATCACAGTCTGCAAGAATCTTGTTCTGTGCTAATGCTGCAAATGCTCCTGTTATCGTAGTCTTACCTGTGCCGCCCTTTCCACTAAGGACCGCAATCTCGTCGACCATTTCAAATATACTCCTTGATTTTGTCAATCAAATCTACAAATGCTGATCGATACTCTTCCAGTTCATTGACGAATGGTATTCCCCTAGAGTAGAGTTCTGCAATCTTTCTATCGAATGGAATCTTCATAAGCAGTTCCACTCCCCTCTCATCAAGGAATTCCTCCACTTTTTCATCGCCAATCCCATATCTGTTGATTATGACGCCATAAGGAGTGCCCACCGCGTCAACTGTATCAATAGCCATTTCCAGATCATGTAGACCGAAGGGAGTAGGTTCAGTGACCATGATAACATAGTCACTGTCCTCGACTGTTTCAATAAGTGAACATGAAGTACCAGGGGGTGCATCAAGAATGTTGAGCTTTTGTTCGTCTATGTTTCGCTTTACAGCCTTAATCAAAGGAATTGAGATTGGTTCTCCGACATTCAATTCGCCATATACCAACTTGATGCCGTCAGTTGTAGCAGCCCGCGTCTCTCCTATCTCTCGGTCTTTCTCTGATATGGCCCCCTCAGGGCATACCAAGGCGCATCCGCCACAGGAATGGCACATCTCCTTGTAGACTAGCACCTCCTCCTTTCCCACAAAGAGTGCATTAAACTCACAGAAATCTGCACACTTGCCACAGAGCGTACATAAATCAGGATCGACTACTGGCACAGGCACGAGAACACTCGTGATTGTTTCATTCCCAATTTTCAACAGAGTATGTGCATTAGGCTCCTCGACATCACAGTCTAGTAACACAGCCTCTCTGCTTGAAAGTGCCATATTCACCGCAACAGTGGTCTTACCAGTCCCGCCCTTTCCACTTGCTACTGTGATAATCAATGGGGGTTTCCTCCATCAACCTATCCTCTAACGGTGATGAGCATCGGCACATCCTTGCGTTAACTCTTCCAATTTGTTCTCTTTATAGGCATCAACGATGCTGCTGATTTCTGTTGTATTTGCACACAATACAGCAACATTTCTATCCTGGAAACTACGAATCCCTCTCGGGCCCATACCGCTTACAATAATTACGTCAGGATTTAGGCTCATTACATTATCATGAGCATGACCGCGTCCTCCCGCGTGTTCTCCTCTATTGGGATGTACAATCTTTTCAACAGTGTCATCTGTAATATCGATAGCCGCAAAATAGGGCGCCCTGCCAAAGTGAGCTGCAAGGTTGTTCCCTTCTTTATCTTCAGTTGGAATCACTAACCTCTTCTTCATGCTAAGTTCACCAGCCTCTTCCACCGCCTCGACCTCGCCCACCGCCCATACCTCTTCCTCTGCCCATGCCTCGATGAGCTGGTCCTGGCTGCTGTATTGTACTCATGTTCCCCTCTCTAAATCTTTCTACAGTGTCTTTTACTGTCCCCGAAGCACCCCCATAGACAGCGATTCCTGCAGCGTCTAGAGCTTGGAATGCATTCGGACCAACGCTCCCGGTTATTACTGCACTAACGCCCTTTGATGAAATAGTTTGAGCTGCTGTGATTCCTGCACCACTTGATGCCGCAACAGCCTCATTGGACACTGCTTCAAAGTCCATTGATTGCGGGTCAATTATGATGAAATACGCGCATCTTCCAAATCTTGGATCAACAGGCGCATTCAGATTGTCACCAGTTGACGTTATACAAATCTTCGGCATTTTCTACACCTTTAAATGAATCATAATCCATTATCAAGTTATGAATCCAGATTCATATAAACCCTACTGAATGTATATTGTTATCGTGCAGAATACTATTAGGTCAAGTTTATCTCAGTGTAGGATTTTGCTATTAATATAGGTGAATCTGACAATGGGATTTAGCATTGGAATCGTTGGAAAGCCGTCATGTGGGAAGACTTCGTTTACGAATGCTGCATGTATGACAGATTTCAAGGTGGGAAGTTATCCTTTTACGACGATTGACGCCAACGTAGGCGTTGCACATGTTCGCTCCAAATGTGTTTGCGAGGATTTTGATGTACAGGACAACCCCCAAAACTCACTCTGCATTGAAGGCACCCGTCTCATTCCCGTCAAACTAATTGATGTTGCTGGTCTAGTTCCAGGCGCCCACGAGGGCCGTGGCATGGGAAATCAATTCTTAGACGATTTGAGTCAGGCCGATGTTCTCATTCACATTGTTGACGCAAGTGGTTCCCTTGATTCGGAAGGTCAGGAGATTGATGCAGGATCTTATGACCCTGTAAATGATGTTGAATTTCTGGAAACCGAAATAACCCAATGGATGCTAGGAATTGTCACTAAGGATTGGAAGAGAATCACCTCAAAAGCACGAGCGGAAGGGGCAAAACTAGAGGAACTGCTTCTTAAGAAACTGTCAGGCCTTCAAGTCACAAGAGGACATATTCTGAAATCGATACGAGAAACAGGGCTCAGCGCCCAGGAAGCGTATAAGTGGTCTGAAGAAGACATCCTCGAATTTGTACGTCAACTCCGACTTATTTCTAAGCCCATAATAATCGCAGCAAATAAAATTGACAAACGGGGCGCAGAAGAAAATCTGCAGCGCCTCCGGGAGGCATACCCCAATCAAATGGTTGTGCCCGTGAGTGCATTAGCTGAGAAAATCTTACGGGACCTAGAGAAGAAGGCGATTCTATCCTATATTCCAGGGGACGAAGATTTCGATATCCTAGAATCCGACAAATTAACACCTGGAGAGATTGCTCCGTTGGAGAAAATAAGGAGCGAAATTCTTCAGAAGTTTGGAGGGACAGGAGTTCAAAATATCCTCAACAAAGCAGTCTTTGATTTTCTAAACATGATTTCTGTCTATCCCGTTCATGACGCAAATTCACTAACGGACAGTGATGGCAATATTCTGCCTGACGTCTATCTTGTTCCAGAAGGAACAACAGCGAAGCAATTCGCAGGAGTCATCCATTCGGACTTGGAGGAATCCTTTTTGCATGCCATTGATGCTAGAACCAAGATGCGCATATCCGAAAAACACAATCTCAAGGACAGAGATGTAATCAAAATCGTCAGCACCAAGGGCTCAAAGTAATCGAAAAGTTGTCCTTCTCACCAATTCAGACATGCCTGTCAACTTATCAGCGAAAGGCGTGCATCAAAGCATGCCTACCCAATCTTTTTTCCGATACCCCAGTATTCGCCAGTGAGGGGAATGTATGTGAAAGGTGCCGCTATATTCAAGTCAAGACGTTCCTTAGAATCAATTGCCTCCTGGTCCATATGAACCGCAACAACTTCCGCGATGAAGAGATCGTGAACTCCCACACTGATGATTTTTTTGACCTCTGCTTCGATGTTGAGGGGACACTCCTCTATCATCGGAGCGGATACTTTTGTGGCATTTACAGGTGTGAGACCACATTCTTCGAATTTGTTGTGTTCCCTACCAGAGTGGGTGCCACAGAATACAGTGGCATCTAACAAGTCACGACTCGGAATATTCACAACGAAATCTCCGGCTTCTTTAATCAGGTCATAGCTATATCTGCTCGGACGAACTCCTATCGCTATACTTGGTGGATCACTACAGACATTGGCTGCCCACGAGAGAGTGATTATATTCGGTTGTTTTTCGTGTGCGACACTAACCAATATGACCGGACATGGGATAATTGCTGTTGATGGTTTCTTCTGTTTTTTCATACGAAGAACGGTGTATTCTCCGGTTTATGAAAGTGGTGCTTTCATCAGGTTTAAGTCGAAGTATTGAATTTCAGTGCTCAAGAATTAAGGAAGGCTCTACCAATGGCACGTGTTTTAGTATCAGATCCTATAGCTGACTCAGCTGTGAAGACGATAGATGACGCCGGTATCGAACTGGTGCACAGAGACCACGAGAAAGACGGTCCTCTTGAAGAACTAATCAAGGGGTTCGATGGAATCATCGTACGAAGTGCAACCAAAGTGACTCGAGGTGTCATTCAGGCTGCAGATCAATTGAAAGTTATCGTTCGAGCGGGAGTCGGTTTAGATAATGTTGACCTTGAGGCGGCAAAAGATAATGGTGTCGAGGTCTTGAATACCCCAGAAGCCCCAACTGTATCAGTAGCGGAGATGGTCTTTTCGCTCATGTTCGCATTAGCAAGAAATGTGACTCAAGCTGACAGTTCCATGAAGGATGAGCGATGGGAAAAGAAGAAGCTTAGAGGCGTTGAACTCTGGAAAAAGAACCTTGGAATTGCTGGATTTGGGCGGATTGGACAGGAAGTAGCTCGTATGGGTAAGGCTTTTGGAATGAACATTCTTTCTTATGGAGGTTCACGTCTCATAGAAGCCTCCAAGAAAATTGGAGCATCACCTGTATCACTTGATGAACTTCTTGCTCAATCTGATTATCTCTCACTTCATGTACCCATGAAATCCGAAACTGAGGGAATGATCGGCTCCAAGGAATTTAAGAAAATGAGAGAATCTGCATTTCTCATCAACACTGCCAGAGGTGGCGTTGTAGACGAAGAAGCTCTACTTGCTGCTCTAGACCAAGGTCAAATTGCCGGTGCAGGGGTGGACGTGTTTGAAAACGAACCCCCTGTTGATTGGGCTCTCGCAAAACACCCCAAGGTAGTAGCAACTCCGCATCTAGCATCTTCTACGTTCGAAGCTCAAAATAGAGTGGGAGAGCTTACTGCAGAGAAAATCATAGATTTCTTTAAGTAGTCGAAAGAGATTAATGGCTTTCGTATCGTTAGACCTTTAAGCAAATAATTGCGGGAATCACTTGGCTCAGCAAGTGTGCTGAGCCCTACCAATTCCTTTGTGTTGGCGGATGCGTCCGCAGGGATGTGGCCTTGACCGGCTGAACCACAAACAAAGAGAATGAACTACGACAAAGGATGTAGCAGCAGATGGCAGCTTACAAATACATGAATAAAGAGTGGATTCGGGAACAGAAAGAACGCTCAGAGATTGTTCGACAGCGGCTTATTGTATGGAGAAAACAGGGCAATATTGTTCGACTGAAACGCCCTACACGCCTGGGACGCGCACGAAATCTTGGTTACAAGGCCAAGCAGGGGTACGTTGTTGTACGAATTAAGACAGGGCGAGGTCCTCGCGAAAAACCACGACCCCGCATGGGCAGAAAACCCCGCAGTCTGGGTGTGAATAGATACACCCCACAAAAATCTCGCCGTTGGATATCTGAAGAGCGTGTAGCAAAGAAGTTTCCAAATCTTCGAGTTCTGAACTCCTATTGGGTAGGGTCTGATCACAAACATGTTTGGCATGAGGTGATTCTTGTTGATCCTAATCATCCCGTGATATACAATGATCCTGAGATTAACTGGATTTGCGAGGATCGACAGAAAGGCAGAGAAAGCCGCGGATTGACCTCAGCGGGCAAGAGAAGCCGAGGTCTGAGAAAGAAAGGCATCGGTTCAGAGAAAACCAGGCCTAGTCTAAAATCCAAGGGCAATCGCGGAAAGTAGTCTAAGATGAATTCGGGCTCGACATCCTCTGATATTTTCACCGATTATATTGAGGTTCGTGCCCACTCACGGGCTACAGAGGTTCCTGAAAGGGTAGAAGAGGCAATACTCAATGTATTCCAGGAAGACCTGAGAGAACACGTGAAGGTGAGCCGTGACGTTGCCGAAGGACACTCTGATAATCCTATTGTGGTCATCAAGGGGGTTCTCAAGAATAAGCGGAGATGCTTAGAACAGCTCGTGTCTTTAGCTAGCCGCTTGGACAAAGATGACTTATCATATATTCGACATACGATGACTCGCAGATTTGACGATGATTGCCGATTCTATCTTAGAATTGATAAGCAAGAAGCATATCTAGGAAATATACATCTTGCACAAGCAACCGATATGATTAGTGTTGAGATTCGATTAAGGCAATACCCGCGGTGCGAGTCCGACTCAGCAATGGAATGGCTTTTTGACCATCTCAACAAGTAGGAGCGAAATAGCCATTGAATGCTACGGATCTCAATTTGAGAATAAAACACAAAGATGAGATTCAACGTTTTCTTCATATTGCTCAACGACTCGGTTTTGACCATCTTGTTATTCCCTCTGCCCTGTTGAATTCCTATGAAGAGCAGCGAGAAGGTATTACACTGCTTTCCAGAACCGATATCCCAGATGTGAAATTAGGGAAACTGAAGGGAACACTTGACCGTTATAGAAAGAAACATGTAATCGTAGCGGTTCAGTTATCGAATCCATCTGTGTCAAACTGGGCTGCAAAGGATGAGCGCATTGATTTGCTCACAATGATTCCCGCCTTAGATTCTGTGCATTTGAGGAGGAGTACAGCCAAACTGGCATCAGAATCCGGGACTGCTCTTGAAGTCACCCTGGCGCCCCTCTTAGAAACACAAGGATTTGACCGGTCTAGAACCCTCAAAATCATGAGAGAAAACATATCCACCGCACTAGATGCAGGTATGAAGGTGGTAGTCTGTAGTGGGGCAAATGAACCAATGATGATGCGTTCTCCTAGAGCATTGTGCTATTTTGGAAAACTCTTGGGGCTTGATAGGACTTTGGCCAAATCTGCTGTTTATAATTACCCTACTGAAATAGTGCAGTCAAATCTTAGGAAGCTTACAGGCCAATTCGTTCGACCGGGAGTAGAAATCCTAGAGAGGTAATGGCATGAAACCGAATAGGAAAAGGTACGTGCGATTCAGGCTGCATCAGTCTGATGCAAAAATCGGCAAACATCAACTCAATGATGCACTCTGGCAAGAACTTCTATCTCTTTTTGGCGAGTCCGGCATCGCTGATACACGATTATACCTCAACGAATTCGACGATGAAACAGGAGTAGGCATCCTTCAATGCAATGCTGTTCACCTTGAACGGGTTATCCAAGCTGCAATCCTTATTCGTGCAATAGATGGAACCCTAGTTTCTTTTGAACCCTTGAAGACATCAGGGACGTTGAAATCCTTGAAACCACCCTAAACCCGTTTTACTTCTACTTGTTTGATGTGCCCGCCCTCCAGAAGGAATGCATGGCTTTCCCATGTTTCGTTTTTCTTGGAAGCAATCAGCCAAATCACGGGATTCAGATTCATGTTCTCCCTATCTCTACCTGATGGTCTTGGTTTACCCGGATGCGAATGGAAAATACACACCAACTCTTGTCCTCTCTTGTCTGCATCCATGAGAAGTCGATACTGAGTCATCGGTTCAACTGCAAAGGATGTACTAGAATCAAGGATGTTCTCAACAAATTCTATCCTATCGATGGTGACGATTCTCTCATGCACGCTGCCAAATAGAAGTGCAACCGCTTCTTTGGGAAGAAACTTTTCTGCATGTTGATGAAGTCTATCAAGGTCCTGTTTTTTGACCTTAAGCACATCCACCAACCTAAAGCCTCATGCATCAAAGGGAGATTTTACCGTTTCAAGTACGATGCATGTTTCAACCTCGCCCACTCCCGGAACTTTTCCAAGGCGTTTCTCTAAAAACTGCCTCAGCTGGGATAAATCATCCACTGTTACTTTGAGCATCACTCCGCAGGCGCCATCAAGGAAATATGCTTCGTCTACCTCTTCGTATGCCTTGACCTTCTCGGCAATGGCAGATGCCTGTTTCATCTGCGCTTTGACTCGAACAATCGCACTTATTTTCGGACCTATCTTGAGTGGATCTAATACAATGGTAAATCGCTTGATGATGCCTTCCTTCAGCAGACTGCGTACTCTCCGCCGAATTGTGACCTCGGTACGATCTACTTCCTCTGCAATCTCGCTATAGGAACGTCTACCGTCTTCCTGAAGCATGGAAATTATCTGTCTGTCAATGTCATCAAGTGTCACGTTAGTATCCTCGGTTATGTTTAAGGTCCTCGAAAAGACTCTCAGGATTCGTTCATCTAGCCGTACATATATCTTACTAAATGCTACATATTTGAGCTGATAAATGTACGAAGTCGAAAATCAATTCATATCCACATGATATCATAGAATCTGTAGCTGTTCCCCAATGATGGTTTCCTCTTTCTCAGCAAGTGTTGCTACCAGCTCAATGTAGGGCAGAAGCTTCTCCGCGCTACGAATCTTCATTTCCAATAGCTCTTGTATTTGGAAGATGCCAGATGCATTATTCATTACGACTTCAATTCGAACGGCTTTATTTTTGCCCGATGTAATCTTTACTCTCTCAATCGACATTGCTGATGCAGAGTGGATGTTGACACTTCCAGCCTCAAATGGAATTCTTGCTCGCCCTTTTGTCATATCTAACGCATCTGCAATTCCAACTATTCCTGCCTCAATGGTGGTAGGATCAATGAATTTCTCATGAGAGTACATTGCATGCAGGATATGTCCGCGAAGGTGTGCCTGCTTTCTCGTTTCGTTAGGATATGCCTTCTTTAATACTCGTGTGATTATTGGGGTTGCTAATGCCACAGAGAACACGTGATGTTCGTCCCGATGCACTGACATCCCAATATCATGCAGATATGATGCCATCATTACGATTAATTGGGCATCATCATTATTTCCTGTTTCCTCCTGAACGATAGTTGGTTTCAGGTGTTTGCTCAGAGCTTTTAGTAATTGCATGCCATTTTTTACTACTATTAGAGAATGGATATGTCCATGGTCTGAATACCCCATCCTATCTATAGCCATTCGATTTGCGTCTTCAAGAATCATTTGTAATTCGTCATCATTTTCCATCGCATCGAATGCTACTCTGCATACTCTGTTTCCTTTGAAAAGTTGCCTTACTCTATCTACTAGTGTTTGTCTTTGTTTATGGCCCTTCTTCATTCTTTGCTGGCCCCCTAATTCTATCTCTTTCTAAACTATACTCTGGTTAAATTATGTTAATTCCTCTAAAGCCGTTTCCATATGGTAGTTTGTCTTGTGTTTCTATGAAGAAGTTGGTTATTTCTTTGGCCGATGCGGAGTTTCTTTTGGTTCATTGACCGTTCTTCGTCGAGAGATAAAATACACTCCTATCATGAGAACATAAGTAGCATATGCAACTACCTCAAGTGCAGAAGGATTCCCATTGTATCCAAAGAGTGATTTCAAGAGGGCACCAATGGCACCATTCTCATGGAATAATGGATAACTGCCATCAGGCAGTTGAGCAGGGTTGATATTCCATACCTCAAGCGGTCCAATAAGGAGGAGTCCTGCCTCTTGCAGTTCATGTATTCCATATGCAATCATTCCTGCGGCAAAGAGAACCAAGAAAACAGAGGTCCACTTGAAAAATGTACCAAAACTGATTCTCAATGATCCCCTGTATATTCCATAGCCCAAGATCACGGCTGCAATCAATCCAATAAAAACACCGATATAGGCTCCTCCTCCTTCTTGAACCACAAGTGCTATCGTAAACAGTGAAAGCTCTATTCCCTCTCTTAGTATCAGTGCAAAAGCAAGAGCCCCCAGTCCGAATCCTCCTTTCGCCACCATGGAGTTTCTTGCTGCCGATTCTATCTCCGATGATATACTAGAACCAACTCGATTCATCCAGATTATCATGGTTGTTAGAAGAATCGACGCTACGATGACTACAACCCCTTCAAAGATTTGTAGCGCTGCCCCCTCGAAGAATCCCCAAATGAGCGATAAAGCTGCAGAAACACCAACACTGGTTATAACCGCACCAATCGAACCCAAATACACAAACCTAGATAGGTCCATTCTTCCTGCTTTACGAAGAAACGAAAGCATAATTGCTATTATCAGAGCCGCCTCGACTCCTTCTCTCACGGAAACAATAAATGGCGCTATAATCACCGAAAACACATCATTAACAATTGTTAATACTTTAAATGAATCGTGTTATAAATAATGAGATGTGCATACCTGAGGTTGTATGCCTTGTTTCCACCGGCAGGTGACACATCACGGTTATCTGCAAAAAGGCTAGGTGATTCAGTATGAGCAAAAATGAAGAAACCGACATTATTGACCTGGTCAATGGTGAAATCGTCCAGGCAGCGGAGTTAAACATAGATCCTACAGAAAATATCAACTGGAATGATTGGGATGTCAACACTCCAGCTGTAAGAACTGCTGCCTCTAAGGCCTTGCGATTGCTCAAGGAGAGGGGCATCATGACTATGGATTCTTTGCTTCCTCTTTGCGAATCTCTCCTCGATACAGGTCAATGGCCGCATAGAACCATCGCTTTCCAATGGAGTTTTAGTCTAAAGAAGCAATTTCAACCAAGACATTTTGCATTTCTAGATGGATGGGTTAACACTTATCTCCACAGCTGGGGGAGCTGTGACGATTTGTGTACTCATTCGATGGGCTACTTTTTGATGAAACATCCTCAATTTGTAGAGTCTGTGAAGAAGTGGGTGCAACCAGATAATCCGTATGTCCGACGAGCAGCTGCTGTTTCATTCATTTATGCGCTAAGGAAGGGCAAGCTCTTCGAACACATTTTCGATATCTCCGATAACCTGATGCATGATACGCACCATCACGTTCTCAAGGGATACGGTTGGATGCTCAAAGAGGCGACTCTCTATTTCATGAATGATGTCTTTGAGTATGTTATGGAGAACAAGGAGCATATGCCTCGGTTATCTCTAAGGTACGCAATCGAGAAAATGCCGAAGGATATGCGCAAGAAAGCCATGGCGTAGCAGCCCGCTGTGGTACCTTCACTTGAAAACACACTCGAATCATGACGCTGTCTTGATGCTTACTGAAATGGTTGTAGTCCATACAGACAAGCCTCATTGACTTGAGACATAGGCCTTCAGATCCATAGAAATCCTCTAGACCATTTCGCTCTCTTCTTCTGAATTCATGCTCTCAAGGAACGGCCACTTGCCTAGTCTGGAAACCCACCAGAAGAGCACTACACTGATGTTAATGGTGATAATCCAAAGGGCGGCAACTAGGAAGAACTGTGAGATGGCCTCGTAATCCCATGCGGGGGGACGACCATACCATATGAACGCAAAGAACATGATTACCTGAATCAGGAGTCCAAGCAGAATCATAATCTGAAAGAACAAGAGAGTCTTTTGCTCTGTTACAAATGTTTTGAACCGACGCTGGACACTCAAATCTTCACACCGCTGAATACTAGTGCAAACTATGATTTAGACTTTTCCAGAGAACCCTTGGGACTGGGAGATGTTATTTACCCTCCATGGCACGAAGAAACTGCTCTGCACACTGCAAAAACTGATAAATTCGATTACGCAATGATAAGATGATTGGCTCATCATGCTGAGACGGGGGCGATTCTAATAGAGCAGAAGGCTATGACCGATAAACATCCGATACCGGTTTCCCTTGTCCTGATACTATTTTTGCTGATTCTAATCTTCATCCTTCCAATTGCGATGCAAATCCATTATCCAAATGTAAACATCATGGCTGTGACTTGGATATGGTTCTATGACCTGGAATCGTTTGCTTGGTCAATCGTGATATGGCAATTTTCCACATGGGGCGTAGGACTTGTCTGGAGTTTCTCTAGGTTTGTCTTCATTTTCCAAATTGGTCGTTATTTTGCAGGAAAGACAACAAAGACACGTACCCTAGCGCTCGGTTTTCTTGCTGAACTACAAATGGCTATCCCCTATTATGGTATTATGATTCATTCCGTTGTCCTGCATGGCTTTGTTCCCTATTCCTTTCTCCTCCCAACTCCGATTTTTCTGGTCATTGGCTGGCTGTTCATGCGAATTCACCCTCCGGAAAAGTATGAACAAACATTAGATTGGCTCGATCAACCGAGATAGATTCTGAGTATTCAAGCAACGAAAAAGGACTAGAGTCGAATCGGGTTCGGTCCAATCTCTCGGATCTTCGCAGCAAAGTCGTTGATGTGTTTGGCGAACAAATCTCCCTCAGCCGCGCTGACGAACACCATCTTCACTCGCTCCTTATTCATGCCCAGCTTATCGACCAACTCCCTGGCGAACCGCACTCGTCGTTCGGCCCCGAGGTTACCGGTCTTGTACGCACAATCACCCGGGTGACAACCCACCACTAGCACACCGTCAGCACCTTCCTGCAGCGCTTTCATGATGAAGTTGATATCCATTCTCGCCGTGCACGGCATCCGGATGATCCGCGCGCTCACGTCGTACTGCAACTTCATAGTTCCCGCTAGGTCCGATGCGGCGTACATGCACTGCATGGTGGATTGCTAGTCACTCAGGTTCTTTGCAATAGATATTGCGCGCCTATAGACCTTTGAATCCAACCTGAATCCCAAATCAAGCATCCTATCGAGAATAGTTATGAACTCGTCATGTTGCAGTATAGATTTGGATACGGCCTGGAGAAGGACACCAACAGTTCCCAGACATGTCACCCTCAGAATTTTTGCAGCACTTCTTCCCAACTTGTCGTCTATCAGGAGTAGACCATCCTCCTCCCTAGCCAGTAAGATAGCTGCAGCCTCCCCACTCTCAATCCCTGCGCTCTCGGCTAACTGATTCACTTCTTTATGAGCTGAATCTTCAACACCTAGCCATCCATCGTCCACTGCAGAAGCTATCAATAGTGCATCTGGCGACTCCTTAGACCCAGAAGTCTCTTGGAAGACTTTTCTCGGAATCAGAAGCTCGGTGTAGAGCTCCCTGAGCAGATGAAGTCGCCCAGCTTTAGCCAAGTAGATCAGCGGGCTTGCGTTACTGACCACTCTGATTTTCTTTGACAAGAGCAAGATCACGCTCCAAGTCCTCTTCATCATACGAGATGGGTATTGCGGCCTTATCCGCCTCCTCCATCATTTTTCTCAAGGGCATCCCCGCCATGGATGCCGCTCTCCAGAGAGAGACCCTTCTCTCCCTGTATGCCTTGAGTGCTCTCTCCAAGAGAAACTGCTGAATGCCAATATCCAGTGCCCGTCGAATCATCTCCGATCTGTCAATGTGCTCCTCCTTGGCGATGAACTCCAGTTTCTTGATCATCTCATCGGGCAGTCGTGCTGTGACTGTCTCCATCATCTATCGTATACAATATATTATATTGTACACATAAGGATTTCTCTCCCTTTACTCAATCACATCCGTCAGTCAAAGAAGCCAATAGCCTCAATGCGTTGCCTCCCTTTCATTTCTATCGTAGGACTAGAAGGTGAAAACCACAAATAGCATTCAGTATCATCTTAGAAGAGGTGGATATAGTGAATATTCGTCCCTTCACTCCGGAGGATATCACCCAGATTATTTCACTCACAAATGAGTATGCATCATTTGATTCCGATGTGACTGCAGCTGATTTTTCCTCTGCCCACGCCTTTCCTCAAGGCCTACTTGTGGCCGAAGCAGCCGGTCGTATTGTGGCATTCATATTTGGCTATATCAAAGAAGTACCAGGTACCATTCTCAATCGCTGGAATGCACAAAAAGCAGCTCAGATTAACCTCTTGGTAGTTGAACCGCCCTATCGGCGACAAGGTACCGGAGAGACATTGATGCGCAAGTTAGAAGATGCCTTCCGAGAAGAAGATGTGGACCTAATTTTGCTTCACTGTCCCGCAGAAGCCACCGAGGCAAAACACCTCTATGACAAACTTGGTTTTGAGGTCCGTGCCTATGCCATGAAGAAACGCCTCTAATCTCTAGAGCCGTATGGGGTTCGGCCCTATCTCCCGAATTTTCTCTGCAAAATCATTGATGTGCTTGGCAAACAAATCACCCTCAGCCGCGCTCACAAAGACCATCTTCACCCGCTCTTTATTCATGCCCAGCTTGTCAACCAATTCTCTCGCGAACCGTACTCGCCTCTCTGCTCCCAGATTCCCCGTCTTGTACGCACAATCGCCAGGATGGCAACCAACAATCAAAACCCCGTCCGCCCCCTCTTGTAACGCCTTCATGATGAAGTTGATATCCATTCTCGCCGTGCACGGCATCCGGATGATCCGCGCGCTCACGTCGTACTGCAACTTCATGGTTCCTGCGAGATCGGATGCGGCGTACATGCACTGCATGCATCCCATGACGATGATGTTCATATCTTTTGGAGGCATTGACAATAACCATCCGTTGAGGGTAGAAATCAGCCTGCTGTTACTGACATATAATCTTTCAGATAGCTATTCTTCTGTCCGACCTTGTTCGTATAGCCATTCAGATAAGGATTCAACACCTTGTTCCGATAGCCTATAACCATCATCACACTCCTCAAAATATTGACTGTAATTGCCACGTGTTCCTGAAAACCACAAACTAACAGTTGATTGGTCTTTGCCAATTTCAGAAGCTATCGTGGTACCTGTTTTGCAGCTAGGATAGCAATCAAGGAGAGATAATATCATTCCATTTCCTGTATTGACTTTGCTTGAAACTCTTCGCCCCTCTTCATCTTCTATCCAGTATGCTGAGGCTCGTTCCATCAGAGATTGGGCCAGTAGCCTGATTCTATTTCTAGTCTTGATTCTCTCTAGTTCAGATTTGGCATTTATCAGCTCAAGATATGCAGCCTCTAAGTCGGATATTTCCCGCGCTTGTACTTCAAGCTCCAATTCCTCATCTCTAAACCTTAGAGTAATCTTGCGTTCATTCTCACCTATGAATACTCACCCAAAACAGAAAAACCCTCTACATCTTATCTATGCTTTGCAGCGCATAGTTTGACCTTCTGTAACCACTTGTGCTAATGTGATTGGCTGCATGCACCGACCCGAATCAGGTCTGTGTAGAGGGTGAGTGAACCCCCTCAGTGACCGTCAACTCCCGTGTTCCACCCTGCTCGCGACTGCTGTCACCAGCGAGCGCGGGGACCTCTCCCCGAGCCTGTACACGAGCTTTATCCGAGCGGGCCTCGGATGGAGCTTCACTCCGCTGCACCCTATTGCCATGACTATCAGTAGCCTTGTGGGCGTCGATGGCGGCAGACGGCTGTTCCACGGTTCTTTCCACGGCAGGGTCGGTAGTGCTCACAAACTCTGCAAGCAGGGCCTGGTCATGGCACTCGGCCGCGGACCGTCCCCGTGAAGCTGATCTCTTCGAGGACGGTTCGGACTTCTCGTTAGAGCGTGTTCTCCTTCGAGCCTTCAAGCTTGCCTGTTTCTTCTCATGAGGAAACAACCAACGCTCTAGTCCGCTCTCATTCGCAAGTGAAGGAATGAGCTTGATGAGGCGCCGGGCGATATTGATGGCGCCGTTCTTGTCGGCATTGGAGCGATAACCGCAGGTGGGGCAGATGAAGAGGGACTGCTTGGGTCTGACCCCCTTGGAGCCACACCGGTGGCAGGTGATGGAGGTCCAGGACTCAGGAACAGGAACAAAGTGTGAACCCTTCCCATTTACCCTCCAGCCCTCCTGGACAAGAGTGTGCCTGAGTCCCTCGCTAACTCGCGCAAAGGTCCAGCGAGCAACTTTCTTTCTGAAGGACTTCCGCTTACCACTCTTTCTTCCTGCGCTACGGCGGATATGGGTGAGGCGACCGATGGCCACATACAGATTATACTTCTTTGAGAGCTCGAGGATGTGGTCAGTGAGCTCTCGAACAAGCACACCATCATAGTCGGTGCTGATGTTGGCACGGCGACTTCGAAGTTCCTTGAGCCGCTCGGCTACACCATCATATACTACACCAGCATTTTTTCGGTCACACATCTCCCGCTGCAGAGCATCTACCATCCCATCGTACCGTTCTATCTGACTAGCCTTGTCCGGTTGCGTGAAGTAGCGTACATACCTCACCCGTTGTTCAGTCAACACAACAGAACAGACCGCCTTGTCAATCCCAAGATCGATGCCCATGACTGCCGGAGGCAGACCGGTCATGTCAACCACCTCCACCTCCACTCTCACAGCAAACACAACCCACCATTTACGACGGACGTCCTTGAAGAGCCTCAGGGATGTCACCTCCCCCTCATCCAACCTGTTCAGATGGTAGGAAGAGGGAGTCAAAGGAATGAGCAATCTGTCATGAGTCCAGCTATCAGTCCGCGCCGAGTCCAAGGAGTCTAACAAATCAAGCCAATATTTTGTCTCCTGGCCCGGTCGGTACTCCAGTTTGAATCTTCTAGCATATACATACCGAGGCAGCTTTCGCTCCCGATATCCTTCTGACTTGAGGGGCGGCTGTCCATCCAATTCCAAGTAACTGTTCCACATAGCAACCGCAACTTGCCGACACTCCTGCAGCTCGTTGGTTGAGATGTTTGGGAATCTCTTCTTGAAGTCATGTGGAACAGATAGTCTATTCCTGGCTGGGTCTTTAAACCGCTCAGCTGTAAGGGTCAGCTTCTCCAGCGCTCCACCGTTGACCCGCTTTCGCTTCTTGCCAACAATGAGTTCTTTCTCGTGACGCGCAATGACCCCAAGAAACGCCCGGATGACTCGTGTATCCCGTCCGGTCAATCTCTCCAACCTAGACCTATCAGCATCACTCATGCAGTCCCACTTCACAGGAATTTTCACGCTGATGATTACAGTCTGGGTCTCGGGCATCGGCATCACTCAACGTACTTAAACTTCCGACCTGTCTTGTGTCAGAAGGGAGTTCACTCACCTCCATATCCAGCAGAGTGAATGATAACCTCCACACATTCTATATCATAATAGTACTTAAACTTATGAAGACTGTAGAGTTATGAACTCCTAATTTTCAATTCTAGGCACTCATATGCCTTATCTATTAAAACAGAGTAATAGTCGTAAAACCCGAGAAAGTATATATAAATAAACAATAAAAATGTAGAATATGGCTCATTTTGGGTCTCCCAAACAGCCAAACAAGGTCCTCATCACTGCCTTCAAGCGTGGGATGGCAGCGACATTGGCTCTCGCACGGGACCGTGCCATGGGAGCTGCCCGACCACTGTACTATGGGGATCACCGTGTGAAGGGCATGGCGAAGATCTGGGATGAGGCTAAGAACGCCTATCGAGAGACCCTTGACCTGGATAAGCAGCGGAGGTCAGCCTCTTATCGACAGAGTTTCAGCCCCGACCAGCTGGAGGAGCTGGATAGGAAGGTCCTCCCTGACAGTAGACTTCTTCTAAAGGCGGAGAATAACATCCGGCGCAATTTCTACCGCATCATGTTGAAGACCGCCGTCAAATATGGCAACAAAGAGACCAAACGAGTCAAGCGTGGCGAGGGCCCACAGGGATACCTCAACCTTCTCTGGGACTACGCAGGCAGTAGAATCCGCGATGTCTGCAAGGCCCGGTACTTCTTTCCCCCGCCCACAGAGCTCAAGCTCGCAGACGGATCTGAGGGAGTAGGGTACCCTGCCCTCGGAGGACAGTCAGCATACTTGCTGAATCACGACAACCTCCCTGAACTGGACTTTGGAGACATGATACGAAGCCATCTGGTGGAGCTAGCAAGACAATGCATGAAGTACAATGTGCCTCTCAGGCCAGCCAAACGGTACATCGACCAGCTACTCAACCGGCTTCTTCCCTTTCTGGATTATGTCTACAGTGGAAGGAAGAGCGGTCGGTCCAACTTCGTGCGTGAGGGAACTGAAGAACTACGTGATGTGGTTGATAGAATCAGCATACTCTATGGCATGCGAAACGGCAGAGCTCCCTCTATCACTTCCATGGTTGCAGTCGATACAGAGGTGACACTGTCGGATGCTGATGCCCCTGTAGTTGAAGAGTATCCAGACGACCTCACTGAACCCCAATTCGAGCACACTCCTCAGACACCAGAAGAGAGTATCATAGCCTCTGATACGTCGGTCGAAGAAGATTTTGAGCAGTCAAAAAATCAGGACTTCTTCGCAACCCTTGTTGGTAGAGCGGAGGAGGAGGGTGTTGATGAGTGGAGTGATGCTCTGGATACACTCAAACAATTGTTGGATGACGGCATCTTAGATGAGGAGGACGCCGCACAGATTCTGAAACAGGCACAAGAGGAGAGCAGAAGAATCGGCAGCGCATTTCATGACTTTGTATCAAAGGGCTTTCCCAGTCCCTTTGTGATGAGTGCAGTGGTCCATCATGGAGATGAGATGGTACAGGATAGGTCCGGCCTCCTGATAGTATCCGAGTTGAGCGTTGCAGGAGGAAAAGGGCGAGTTGACCTCACAGTCTTCAGACGGAAACTTTTGCCAAGTGTGGATGCGACTCAACCAAAAGTCATCTATGAACCCTGCATGGTTGTTGAGATAAAGACGAAGAGTGCTTTTGAAATCGATATCTACGGGGTGAGGTCTAAGAGTGAGAAGGAGAAGAACATTGTCAGTGAATTCCTGCTGGAGAGAAGAAGAATCACTGACAAAGAGTGGGCGGACATAAGGGCAAGCATCTCTCCCGGGAGTGTAAAACAGATTGAGCTATACCGTGAAGCCATGTTGAATGAGTATCAACGAGTGGGATGGATAGATCCGAGCCCACCAAACGAACTGATCAAAGCGGTTGTTCTGGTCGATTCAAAGGAAACGTGGAGTGCAGCTCGTGACGCATTGCATGCCCTGATTGTCGAGGGCTACGAGATGGTCATGAATAATGGAATCTCCACGGGCGACATTCTTCAGGTCAGCGAGAACGGAAGCCCGCTGAGATTAGCCATGCATATGGTATCAGATAGCTGTTCAGCCATCGAAGTTAAACCACCTGCTAAGAGA
>SDNP01000007.1 GCA_004524445.1 Candidatus Thorarchaeota archaeon
CAAGCATCATGATGATGGGCGGGAGTTCATTTTGTATCTCTCTGTGTCCGGTCGTGGCTCACCCTCAGCGTCTGCCGCAACTATAGCAGAGAGATGGCACGGTCTGAAATATCTCTACGATATGGCGCATTACAAGCACAGGGACATCATTTGGTTCGATATGGATGGCGAAATCGCAGACCTGTTGCTCGGGAGCCATAGGCTGAGGCTGGCCTTCCACGACGGATCAGTTCAGCGCTTCTTCAAGAAACGCGTCAAGGTTGTTGACATGTCCTCCACTACTGCCGAGTACTTGCATGGCAGGCAAACAAGCCGAGTAATTAGAAAGTTAATCAAAGAGAATCTGGCTAATGCAAGAAGACCTATTGCTGTAGTGAGTGGTTGGAATTCATTGTGGCGAAGAACCGGCCCATATCAGAACCCCTTGTTGGACGTGATACCCCTGCTCTTCTTGTCGGAGGTCCCTCAAGGGGGAACGATTCTGTGGTTCAATCGTCCGGTTCCTCTCTCTGATAATAGCTCCCTTTACCAGACAAAATGTGTAGCGCCATTCTATGCCAATTCTCAATGGGAGAGTTTTATCGATAGAATCGTCTGGAACCTCCCTCTGCCTCCACAGAGGTCGAGGTCGTTTACGCCTGTGGATGATTCTATCAGGGTATCCATAGTGGAAGCACCGGGTGACACGGTCATCTCGGAGCCAATCCATATCATCCCCCTTGAGGGATGGGGAGAAACCTTCCGGTCAGAACCCCAGACGCCCTATATCTCGATGATGTATTCTAAGGGAACAGGAATCACAGGCTCTATTCAGACCTTCGCACACACTGTTGACTGTGAAGATGTGTATGATCTCCTGCCGCACCTTCAAGATACTCCGATTACAGATAGCATCCCTGAGAGGACCAGGTATGCAGTTGAAAAAGCAGATGCGTCATCAAGGATTCAGGAAACACAAGATTCTATCAATCTGATTAATTTTCGACCTTATCAATTTCAGGAGCGACTGGAGAGAAGCAAGCGGTACAAGAAGCTACTACCGATGGACCAGATTACACAGAAACGCGAATATCGAACCATGACTCTTGGTGTGGAGGAGCCCCAGAGAAACACAAGGCCTCCGTCTGAAGACATGCTGGTATCACATGATGTTGATGGTATTGACATAGCCCTATCCGAGGTCCGTGGCCTGAGGAATACCATCTCATTCCTCTTAGACCAAGCATATCCTCCAAGCCACATTGTGAGGTTGTATAGAGAACTACTCGATATCATTGACCCAATAGATGCTACTCAATCCAGCCAAGAGGTCATGAACAGACTACGCTTGGTTAGACAGACTATTGAGAATGATACATCCACGGAAAAGCTTTGGACGCAGCTAGAACCGTTCCGGATGCAAGCCCATCGACAATTGAAACCGTACATACGGACTCATATCGAGCAGCTGTTCCAAAGGTACCCCGATATCATGCTCATCACGGGAAACCATCTCTTCTTGATGCTGCACACCGTACTCGATACGATTTCTTCCAGCATCCATCCGCGAACTCTAGAGATTCTATGGCAATATCTTGTTCCTTGGCATTACATAAGACTTGGATTCAGACCAGAATACAGGTATGGAACACATTCAGGTCGGTCAGTGTTGGACCGGCATGTGATCTTTAATAGGCTGGAGTCAAGAGCCTTAGCACTGAACGCTTTGATTACCGAAGATGTTTCTCTAGGGAATATTAGGATGGGGGAGGTGATATTCCGAAGAACAGGAATAGAGCACGAACCGTTGGCGATGTGGTTGATATTCCAGAGAACCATGGGAGGGACTGAGATGAATGCGGCACTCATCACGCCATATGCCTTAGACCCGGGCGAATCCCCATATGAGCTTCTGAAGAGCCTTGTCTCGGATGCGCCCTTCTGGAGTGAGAGCAATATCAGCAAACTGACCGAGTTTGCACGTAGTGAAAAGCACGAGATTCGAGTGCCACTGATGATTGCCAACCAGAAGGATATGCAGATTCTGTTCGTACGGCACCAAGATAGTGATATCTGGATGCCAGTTGGACGAGTTGAATATACGACTCATGCATTCCAGAGTATAACATTGGTTAGAACACTGCAGATACGCGCAGAGGAACATGCAGTTCCGGTCTCTACGAAGGCAGTTCCTGAAGCATTCATGGACAGCCAAGACTTGGTTGATGTTGCCCTTCTTGTCATTCGTCGAGGTCTGGGTGACCCGGTCAATGCGAAATGCCACATCTCGTTGGATCATGATAGAGGATGCTATCGTGCTGTCATCGAGGTTAAGCGAGAGGAGGACAATGTATCGGAAACTCTGAAATTGACAACCAAGAACACCAGTGAGTTGGTTGGGCTACTCAGGAAGCCAGACTATCAGTGTGAGCCGGTGGTCATTGATGGGATGCGACTCATCTGGAACCGATTCCAGGATATCACCTATCATGAGGATGTTCAACTCATCCGTCCATGGGTTGAGAGAAGAAATCCATTTCCACACTTGACGATGGAGTTGCCACCCAGTGCTGAAGACCTCCTGGCTGCCAAGCAGGACTTCAATATCAGAGTAGAACCTCATCACGACCCTTGGGTGTGTCCCCTTCGACATGTTTCCAAGGAGGACATTGAGAGACAGCAGCGTCTTGCTCCAGTGGCAAATATGCACTATCTCTTCCGATACGAGATCCCCATCGGAACACCACGGCACCTGCTTGATGAGGCAGGACTAAGACATGGGTCTTGCTGGGGCATCCGAATCCATACGCCCCACCCAATTCCGACGGAACTCCAGCAGTTAATGTCAGTTCGTTTCACCGCTGCTCAGCTCGTGACACTTGTGAAGTCTGGTGAGATTGTCTACTGGTCGGACGAGCAGCAAGACTGGATTATTCACTCGATGGACCTTGTGTGGAGAAACCAAGTCATCTCGGAGGCGCAGGAGGCCTGGCACCTCAGGCGTGTCATCAAGGAGTACCTTGGGCAAGAACTGAAACTGGTGAGGCCGGGAACCTATCTGCAGAGGCAAGAACGATGGCGTCCTTACTTCATCATTGAGCAAGAGAGGGTAGTAGTTGGTCTGGAGTGGGGTGCAACAAAAGAGAAACGAGAGAGGGTGCTTGGGGAGAGGAATGTTACTCTCCGAGCAAGAGAAGAGGTTGAGAATATCCTCAACCAGGGTATGGCGGATCTTCTTGAAGAGCAGGGCATCACCCCCGAAAGAAGGCTCCAGAGCGAAATTAGAAACGAGATGGAGTTCATACTTGAAGAGATAATGAAATCAGAGGGACAGTTGAAGTTAACCTACTCAGGGGCAATGATTCGTAGAGATGAGGTGGGCGGAGAAAGGGTCTACATCTACTTCAAGACAGAAGGTGGAGAAGAGCACATGGTTGCAGTTACAGAGCATCTTCATACTATGACTCAATTCGGTCGTCTGACAGTAGAAACAGTCCGTGAATTGGTGGAGCAAGAGCTACGTGATATTCCAATCGAAAATGGGCACATCAATGCAGCTATTGCAGAAACTATCAATCTTCTCCGAGCTAGAAAGATTATTTCCTAATCTTCTCCCTCAGCTTTCCATGGTTTATCCTTGGAGGTTATGAGAACATATTCGTTGCCTCCTTCCTTTTTATTCTGCTTTGCCAAGGAGCCCCAACATCAGCCCCTCTGTATCTGCAGTCACAATGAAGCTGCTGGTCCACTCAGGGAAGTCTGGCTCATCCCCCTGGTCCAGTATCTCCCTCCATGCCTCATCGGTCAGACGGTCGCTCATTGGTTGAGTGAACTCATAATACGAGAAAGTGCCTCCCCTTGCCAGCATAAGTTGCCCATTGATAGGAACTGCCACAATGATGATGTGAGGGTCTCCCACAGCCTCCTCTAGGACCTTCATGGTGTTAGGGTCAGTGTGTACATCCGCAATGAGAGACATATATTTGTCAATACCAGAGGTGATCAAGGGGTCTTCGGGCATGGTCCCAATGTACTCTAGTGTGTGTCGCGCGGATTCGATTACCTGAATATCTGTTTCATTGATGGACTGCCCAGCCAGCTCCTTGATTGCGATGGACCTGAGATCGAGTAGGAATGAGTGGAGTGTTTCCAGCCTATCTTGAAGCCGCTCCGACAATAGGCTCCGCGTACCAAGTCCTTCAAGCATCATCAAACACAAAGATGCAAGCCGTCCGTAGACAGTCGGAACGGGTTCTACATAGCCAGGAGGCTGCTCGGGAGATGGGGCCGCCTCGGGTGCCGCATATGATTGCTTAGCATAGAGGATTGTGTCGTGTCTAAGTTCTGTCCAAGATGCAAGCGCCGTGTGAAGCTGTTTGTCTACCCAAGCCTGATTTCGCATGAATAAGGGATGTGCATCGCTGGGCTCATGCAGGAGAGGTAGGAGTGAATAGAGCCACAGGTAGTACAGATTCTGGACCCATTCTGCATCGGTCATATTACTGATTCCTGACCTGAGCATCTCCATCTGCTCGACATAGTTCTCATATTCTTTCTGATCTTCCAAGAGTTCCCATGCCCTCTCAGAACCGAAGGCTGCCATGACATCGAGACCCTTTGGCATGAGTCGTGGATTATTGATGGTTCCAACATGCTGATAGACCAATTGTCCAAGAATGTAGCTATCTGGAATGAACCGTTGCCCCATGAAACGCATACCCTTCGTGACATTGATGTCTTCACCATAAGCTACTGGGGAACCGAGAATCAATGGGTCATGTAGGTCTTCTGCGGTCTCAATGAACTCCCCAAGAAGACTCTCGTTTTGAAGGATTGACCAAGAGGGATTGGCGCCATAGACATTTTTGATGACCTGCGAATAGTCGAGTGGAGTGGGATCATCTGCTACTCCAACAAAGAATGCTGTTGGCTCATACAGACTGTCCCAGACATCATAGCCTGAAAGCTCTATGTTAAATCCACTGACAGTTTCATTCATCATTAGTGCCATCAGAATTGCCTGACGGGTGTTGGAAAGGCTCTCTAGTCTGAACTGGACCCGTCCAAGCCACATCATTGCCAAAAAATACTTGCTCAGGACCTCACTTCGTGTGTAGTGCCCTCTAGGCACAAATTGAGTAAAATCTTCCATATAGCTCATGAACCAGTCATCTGTCATTATGGTATGATTGCCAATGTACCCCAATACTTGGTTGACTTCCGATACAACATCAGGGTGGATATATGTAGAGTTATCGAGAAGGCACATTGCAACAGTGAAGTAGGCAATATTCAAACGTGCGGCCTCTCTCCATACCCCTTCCGGTGCGTCTTCGTACACCTCGTAGGCTTCTTGAAGTAATGAATTGGTCAGATTTCCAAGGAGGTCCCAGAATGAATAGACCTCTACCTCCCTAAGGGCAAGATCGTAACATACATGAAATGCATGAAGCACTGCGTCACTCGTGATGAAGTTAGGAATCTCCGTCCAATAGTTCCCATCAAGGATTTCATAGATTTGACTGAATTGATTTTGTGTGATGACTACAAATCCATTCTCAGTTATCTTCTGTTTAGCTCCTTCACTCAAATGACGAAAATCTTCTTGATTGACAACATTCGATAAGGATGGATCTATAGAATAGCCCGAGCTGGCGAGGATATACCACTCAGCATATGGAATGTATTCGCCAAACGAAGTGGTAATTGAACGATTTATACTTCTGAAGTTTCCCCGATATGGTGCGGGAGTAGGTGGATACTCAGGACTAATCGGACTATAGATGCCACCATAGAATGCTAAAGCAACAACAATTGTTGCTGCCAATAAGGAAGCGACAATCCCTCCTGCACCTATCTTGCGCTTTACCTCGTCATCAATCGCTCTAATCCCACGATTAGTAATCATATCCAATACTATGGCGAGAACCTATTTAGTTCCATGGTGTAGAACGCTCTGTTCAAGCTTTAGAACAGAATTATCGAAAGATAGTATTATCTGTCTCGATGAGCTGATATATGGTGTTGGGGTTTGGATGCGAGCGGATGATGACAGCCTTGAGATGGAGAGCGAGTTGCGAGGCAATACGCTCAGAGTCTATTGGTATATGATTCAGCAGAATGAACCTGTGGGGGTCAGAGAAGTACAGAAGGCCTTGAATATGAGTAGTCCCTCTGTGGCAAGTCATCACCTCAACAAACTGATTAATTTGGACCTCGCTCAGAAAATGCGCGACAACTCTTATGGACTAATAGAGATTGTTAAAGTTGGAGTGCTGAGGAATTTCGTTGGGTATCGAGGAAGGCTTCTCCCAAGATATTCTTTCATAGCAGTCTTCTTTACTGTATTCACAGTCGTATACGGGGCGCTTACGTTCGTCATGCCCATCGGTTTCTTTGATAGGATGATTGCTCTCGTACTGGGGTTTATTGGAGCAGTGTTTTCTTGGGTTGAAACCTATAGGCTTTGGAATCTCAAAATAGTGTGAATGGACAGCTGTTGTGCTCTTTTTGAACGGAAGCATGCTCGCGGGGGTCTTTGAAGACTTCGTCTTCTTACGTATTCCTCCAGAGGAGCAGGATGCTCTACTCTCGCAGTTTCATGAGCTGAAGCGATTTGAACCGAATGAGGGACAAATCATGAGGGAATATATGGCAATGTCCGAAACTCTCTTCTCCAATCCTGTGATTCGTAAGAAACTAATCAAAAGAGCTATCGAGCATGTGCTACAATTACCCCCCAAATGAGTGACCAGTTCAGATTGGTTTTATGCGGCATTAGTCCGAAAATCAGCTATTCAATAACTCTCCAGAAATCTATTTATACAAGAGCTTGAGGGCTTAGAGTTGGGAGGATTTTCATAGATGGCAGAAGACACTTCTGAGATGACAATTCATGAAGCTTGCGGGAGCTCAAAAGACAAGGCGTTTGCCTTAGTCGAGGTGATTATGGTCCGGTTCGTAATCTATGCCCTATTAGCAAGAGTCCTGCTCATAACGTTATTCGGAGGCATCGAAACCCAAAATATCTTGGCCGCGTATGTGGTGGGTTCTTTGTGGTTCATCATTCCTTTTGGCGTGGTTATGGTGACAAGGCGAGATCGCTCTTCCTTTGGATTCACTCTCAGACCAATCCGCAGGAATGTAGATCGTGGTATGAGTGCGTTCTTGGTGCTACTGATCGCACTCATGGGATTTGGTATCCTTAGCGCACTGGGCTGGAGTTATCTTGAGCCGCGCGGTGCAATGTTATTAACGAGCCTTTTTTCCATATCCCTTATCTTGGTTGTTTTACTGATTGGAAGGGATGATGAAGAACAGGAGATTAGCAATAGCAGTTTCTATGGTGATCTCATCATCATAATGCTTTTGTTGGTTCTTCCTATTCTGGGAGGATTTGTTATGGGGCAGCTATCCATATTACTGGTTTCTACAGTGATATGGCAATTTGTCTTCTCGGGGTTTGGGGAGGAAGCATTCTTCAGAGGTTACATTCAATCTCGCCTGAATGAGGCCTTTGGTCGCCCATATGAAGTAAAGGGAGTCAATTTCGGTGTCGGATTGATTATCTCTGCCCTGATATTCTCGATTAGCCACATGCTGAATACATTTGACCTCTACACGCTTACTGGTCAACTGGCTATTTGGTGGGGCACCTTCACTTTTGTGGGAGGCCTAATCTTTGGGCTTCTGAAGGAGTGGAGTGGGAGTATCATGCCTGGTGGGATTGCTCATGGCTTGGAGGCATTTGGGGAGGCAATAGGGATATTATTCTCATAAAATGCCCACACGAGATATATATCCGCCTAACTCAATCACGGTTGATGCAGGACCTGAGGTATTCATGATGGAACTGAAATGTGACAGCTGTAATGGCGATAAATGGAAAATGACAATCTATGAGATGAAAGTCTTCGGACAGACTAGTATTTACACTGCAATCAAATGTGAAACCTGCGGCATGGTCTATCCCCTTACACAACTCGCGAAGAACCAACCAAAGGACACCGTTATTGGCATGTTAAAGAGCGAGTAGACTGCAAAATAGCAACAAGATACTAGCATAAGCAGGTGATGAGTTCCATCTTTCCCAATACTCAAGAAAATGGGGCTTGAGTGATATATTGCAGTAGATCACCCCGCTCGAAACCCATACTAGCCAGGGAGTTCTCGCTTTAACATCGACATGAGAGATTCAAAGGTCTTGTCACAGAGCCAAACGGCACCCTGACTGAAGTTCAAGGGAAGCTTATGAACAATACTGACCTCACGGCAGGCCTCAGCAAGTGTTCGTGCTTGTTCCAGAGGCGAACTACAGTCAAACATGATGCCACTCTCTTTTGCCACTCGACGCACACAGGCATCAACAGGAACTAGATAGGTCTGGGAATCGACGGTTTTCGTATACTCATCAAGTTCATCATAGAATAGTTCTACGAGGTCTCTCAGATAGGTGGCTGCTCCGATATGACCAACGCCAGGAAACTGACATAGCTGCTCATACACTCCTGCAATACTGTGGTTTTGTATTTGATTGATGCTATATTGCACGATATTCCCAGAGGGCAATGCCATCAAAAACTGGAGTATTCCCTGACGGGAGTCTTCTCCACTGCTCTTACTACCAAATATCATTTGAATGTCGGCTTCGCTCTTGTAGCCCTTGCCATCATATTGTATTTCTTCAAAAGCTAGTCTGGCCTTGGAGAGGGCCTTCTCCCCTGTTCTGACTATTCCATCTGGGGATGCTATGTCAATGATGCCATCAAAAGTATCTTCCACCATCTCCCGTATTCGCCTGGAAACAATCTCGTTCCTCCCTCGATTCAGTAGCTTCATGAGTAAGAATCGAAATGCATGCCACCAATGGGTTCGAATCAGTTCTATATTGCTTCCCAGTATTCTCATGTAGTGATTCCTGTACAAATATGAGAACTTTGCTACACGAGCAATCATGAGGTTGTCCATCGACAGAGTCACCGATGTATTCTGAAGTAATCGAGATATATATGACCGTGTAATTTCGTTATAGCAGTTGTTTACAGAGCAGCAGTCCTATGAAGCATATCAGTCGTTATGGAGTATCCAACTTGAGTGCAAATACATCATAGTCCGTAATAGCTATTTTCTTAGGGCTCTATGACAATGTCAATTAACTACCTCATACAATTGGAAGTAGGCAAGTGATATCATGCCGAAAAGCAAGTTCTCCAGAGATATCGACGCGTTGCTATTGGAGCTGACGCCACACTCCAATTCCGATGTCATGTCGAAATTGGGAAATATACGAGATCGTTTGGTCCAGCTCAAGAAGCAACGAGTGGTAAAAATCAACCACAGTGTATTGGAATTACTTGTTTCAAAATACCTGTTGGAGTCTGGATATGATGTCTGTGTAGAGGAACCTGTGGACGGAGGCTCACTGATTGCTGATATTCTGGCTCATCGCAGACCAATCAAGAAAGCTGAGATGCTGAAGCAATCCATAGAGCAAGAAGTCATGATGGAGGAATCAGAGAGCCTACTTGTAGAGATTGAAACGGGCTTCGTACCCCCCTTCGCTGCTCTCAATCCAGGAAACTATAGACAGGCTCGCATAGCCGCTAAGATTGCCCGCTATAGTTGCCTGACTGACAGATTTGCTCTGGGTGCTCCATTCTATCATTTGCTTCAGATACCACGCATGTACTTGAGTAATCCAAAAGAGAGAACTGAGGCTGAAGCCCAGAAAATCAAGGCCCTATGTGATATTTATTATCGTAATCCTCGTATTCCAATTGAGAGTCTATTTTCAGCAGAACTGGATTCTGTCTACCTTATTGATGTAGATAATAGATCCGTTTCCCGCTTATCCGCTCGCTCTTACCTTGAATATCTTCGAGGGCCAAGTGACTTGTTCAAGGCGGTCACATGAACGGCCGGAAATATCACACGCCCCAAACCTTATTAGGTTACATTAACTATATTAAATTAGCCGTCCGAGGAGTACGCTAACGACTGACGAGCTGAGCATGTTCGTGTTGGGCACGACCATTAACCCGATCGCAAGGTGGTCGAGCATAAATACAGCACGGATAGCTGATCGGCACATAGCGTGACTAAGTAGTACCCAATAATTCGGTAGCTGGGTATTGCGTCGAAGTCATGCATACGATGAGATAAGGCCGATAATCAGTCGAGGCTTAGACTCGGACGGCTTCCTTATTGTATGGCACATTCATGGAACTTTTTCATGATCATCTCAGCAATAGGAAACACGGTTCTTTCTCTTGTTTTACTCTCGTAGGGGAAGATTAAGATATCCTCTGATGTTGTAGATATGTTCTCTCTCATGCTCAAGGAACCTACGAATGATTTTGTAAGTAGACCATTTCTCATTGGGGTATCTTGTATAGTCGGGCCTTGTCAATATCATCCCATTCTTTGATGGGATTAAAAAACGAAGGGTCTCAGTACTTGCCCCTCTAACTATCTCCATTCTCTCAAGTATTGGCAGTGAATCAGCTTGGGATTCTGGCATACCAAGATACTCCTCATAGATTCTGTCAGTTTCTTCACCTAGTCTAGAAATGTAGAATTCTTCTGCATTACAAATATGCGCAAGAATGCCTTGGATATTTCTGCTCTTGGCTGGAGGTGTCTTCTTCATGACTTCTGAAGGTAGATCTCTCACCAATTCCAAAAGATCCACTCTATTATATCTCATACATCGAATGCATCTCTCGAGCAGGTCATTGCTTACTCTCTGGCGATCGAAATCATAGAATGCAACCTCTCCTCCCGACTCCCCTAGTTCTGCCACGTTGGACTCAACATCTGTAACAGCCAATTCAATTTCGTTAATGGTAGGAGTGGACTCCCCGTGGCCTTCTAACCATTTGACATGATAGGACACTTCTTTCTCAAGGCGAGAAATAACTTCTTCCTGGGACCTGCCTCGAGCATGTGTGCCAATCAATTCTACTATTCGGCCATACCAGAGGTTATCTCCGCCATGTTCCAAGGCAATTCTCTGAGGCATCGGATAAGCCACCCTGAGGTGAGATTTGAACTTAATCCATATATCCTTGCTCTTCGACACTATGAATTCCTCTTTTCCAAGTCACAATCGTCTTCGTTGTATCTACTTTACCACCAATACAGTAGTTAGAGGTCGTAGCTGATTCAAAGCTATTCGGAGTAAGTGAGTTCCCCTATTGAGGGATTAATAAAGGCGAATAAATTATAGTTAATCACTATGAACGATGTAATCATTCCCCGAATAGGATTAGGCACTTGGCAGAACACCAATCCCGAGCAGTGTGCTACAAGCGTAAAGGCAGCCCTAGAATTGGGCTACCGTCATATTGACACTGCTCAGATGTACAAGAATGAAGAGTACGTCGGAAATGGAATCAAGCAGTCGGATGTTCCAAGAGAAGACATTTTTCTAGCCACAAAGGTATGGATTGATCGACTTGATTATGAAGGAATCAAGCAGAGTACAGAGAAAAGCCTCAAGCGGCTGCAGACTGACTACATTGATTTATTGTATGTTCACTGGCCTGCAGGGAAATACGATACAAAAGAAACCATGAAGGGTTTTAATCAGCTGGCGGACGAGGGGAAAATAAGACACATTGGGGTCAGCAACTTCACCCCCGAGCTATTGGAGGAAGCACTAGAGGCCTCTGAAGAACCGCTCATTGCCAATCAGGTGGAAACCCATCCCCTCAATCAACAGACAGAGCTACACAAATTCCTGCTTGAACATGACATGACGCTAGTAGCATATTCTCCACTAGCCAGAGGGAAAGTACTAGAAATCCCCGAATTAACTGAGATAGCGGAGAAATACAGCGCAAGCGAAACCCAAGTCGCACTCGCATGGCTATGGAGCCACAAGGATGTAGCGGCTATTCCAAAGGCCACCAGTAAGACCCATATAAAAGAAAATCTTGAAGCAGTATCTCTGAAATTAGATTCTGAAGATATAGAGAAAATCAACTCACTAGATAGAAATAAACGGCTTGTTGATCCTGCCTTTTCACCAGACTGGGATTAGTTTGCAGACAATGGTTTCTTCTCTATATGGGCAGAAAGCGGGTTACTGATTGGAAACTATATACTTTATTATAGTTAACATCATAACAATCATAGGTGCTATAATGAAAGCCGTTGAAGTTATTGACGATGTCTATTGGGTTGGAGCAATTGACCATAATGTACGGAATTTCCATGGATTTAGCTACACGACAAAGCATGGAACAACCTACAACGCTTACCTAGTAATCGGTGAGAAGATTGCACTTGTTGATGCTGTCTTCGGACCCTTTGCAGAGGAGATGTTTGACAGGATTTCTCAAGTAATAGATATATCAGAAATAGACTACATGATTGCAAATCACGCAGAAATGGATCATTCAGGAGCGGTTCCCGATGTCCTAGAAAAGGTACCGAATGCTAAGCTTGTATGTAGCAAACGTGCGGTAGACGCTCTAAAGAAACACTATCCCGATGGGTGGGATATCAAAGTCGTTGGAACTGGTGATGAGATTGATTTGGGTGGAAAGACCCTAAGATTCTACGAGGCTCCCATGTTACACTGGCCTGAGAGCATGTTCACATATTATGTCGAAGAAGAGGTTCTAATGCCCAATGATGCATTTGGTCAGCACTATGCAACTGGAAAACGGTTTGCTGATGAAGTAGATGAATATGTTTTGTGGAAAGAAGCCGAGAAATACTATGCCAATATTCTCTGGCCGTTGAGTAGACAAGTTGAGAGAAAAATAGAGGAAGTGCTCGAGCTCGGCTTACCAATCAAGATAATCGCACCTTCACATGGACTCATTTGGCGAAAAGACCCCTTGAAGATAGTCAAGAAGTACCTCGCATGGGCGAAGGGCGAAGATTTAGAGGATAACGTGATTATTGCATGGGACACGATGTGGCAAAGCACAACAAAGATGGCTCGTGCCATAGCCGAGGGAATAGAATCTGAGGGGTTGATACCCATTCTTCATCTTATCCCCACAAGTGACAGAAGTGATATCATGGCAGAGCTACTCAAGGCTAAGGGTCTCCTTGTTGGCAGTTCAACACTTCATAATGAGGCTCTTCCCACGATTGCTGCAGTCCTGTCAGACCTTGAGGTTCTTAAGCCAAAAGGAAAGAAAGGGGCCGCCTTTGGTTCATATGGATGGGGCGGCGGAGCAGTGGAGAAGATTCAGCAAGCTATGGAAAATGGGGGCATGGATGTAGTAATGGAGCCATTCACTGCAAAATGGGTTCCCTCATCTGAGGAATTACAGGCGGCTTATGACTTTGGCGAGGAGTTTGCTAAGAGAGTCAAATAGACTCTATATCATGCCTTGTATACAACCCACAGCAGTAAAAGAATGCTCGTGAAGATTCCAATGGCATATGAGGAATCGAGAAACAGAATGATGCTGGATGTATCTAAGAAGAAGAAGACATAGGTACTGATTGCAGCAACTGCGCAAACCATAGTTACCAATATTACACGTTCAGAGCGCGTAAGGGGTTGGTGATGTAGTGAGAACGTTCGAAGCCATAATGCGAAGCCGATCCCTGCAAGGGGTGGAATCATCAAGAGGACTACACATATTGGAAACAGAAGGAGTCCGCTGAGTTTCACCCTAATTTCCTCAATATCCGTTTGATAGTTGTCAAATTCATCGGCATAAACCTCGCCGAAGTCCCCATGCACTCTCAATTGATACCCTTTCCAAATAGAATGCCGAACATCGCCTAGTCGATCCCGAACACCGTCAATAATCCCTAGATCAACAAACCTTGGCTCGTATTTGCCTATGAATGCCGGACCCAAGTAAATGAAGTATACCAGCGACCAGATACCAAACAGAGAAACAACAATCTCAATCAAACTAAGAGAACTTGAGAAAAATATGGCTGTCACAAGCTTGTAGAATCCGTAGATTGCTATAGCCAAAATAGGCAAAACCAGCAAAGCCTTTACTCTATTTGCTGTAGTTTCATCCTTCCTCATAGCATTGGAGAAGAATCGGAATACAAAGGAAGCCACTGACGAATAGGTCAACATAATTCCAAGCCCGCCCATGAACTTCATAATCACTCCAGAAACTATAGCTAATAGCAAAACAAAATTGGCATTAATCAAGAGGCCGATTTGGAAATCATACATGTATAATATTCCAACCAAAGCAACAGTCCCCAGAGTAAAAGATATTCCATATAATTTGCGTAGATTGTATGCCATGCTTTCCAACAAACGGCTCATCTTGAATTCTCCATTCAAAGTAAGAGAAGGATTTGTTTCGATCCAGAGTTATACAAGTTCCTCTGCATCAGGTTTCCATGGAGGATATACGATACATAGAAACTCCAACCTCTTCTCCCCTGTATTTTCTATATGTTGTGTTGCCATGGGAGGAATATAGATTGCATCCCCTTCTCTTACCTCCTCCATCTCCTCATCAATGTGCATGAGCCCTCGTCCCTTTGTGATATAATAGACCTCAGAAGCTGTCTTGAAGCGATGTGGCAAAGACCTCTCTCCCGGCTCAAGCATCGCTAATGCCAAGCTGTAGTCGAGTGTCAGTTTTTCATCACCATGATTCGGATTCAGAAACTCGATTACCTTCGTTTCATCAAGAGCAATCATCTCATCTTGGTCCGCCCGTCTTCGGATTATCACGTGACAAGCACCTATTCCTCATCAAGGGAATCTTTCATAAAGATGTCTAGTGACTTCGAACAAGCGACTACTTCCTTTCATCCGACAAATCTTGCTGTGTGTCCTTGCTCTGCGTTTGTGACTTCCACATCCAATATGCTGGCAACAAGAGTGCAAATACTGCCAGATTTAAGACAGTGAAACTCGTGATACCATACTGAACGATATTTCCGAATCCACTTGCAGCTGCAAGGAGCCTATTGACCTGTGATCCAACTCGTGCTAGAATAATAAGCAAGATTACCGTTATTGCTTTCATAGGCTGCAAATCCATTTCTTCATGTACCTTTGCGGTGGTTGTGGAAAGACCGTATATCAAGAGCACTGATTGTATGATGAGGTCTGCCAACGTCCATTGAGGGTTGTTGAGGTTAATGAGCCGTAATGTGTAATAGATGCCAAATGCAAAGACAACTAGGATCATGAAGCTGGTCAGGTCAGGTCCTTTTTCCTTGTCTCGGAGTATGATGGTCAGAGTCGGAAGTATGACCATGCCCAAGGGAAACATAAGAAGCACGATTTGCTGTTCGAAACTAAGTGCCTCTAGATTGAGATACATGTAGACTCCCCCAAAAACAAGGACATTCACTATCAGAAATAGGAGGAAAGACGCCAGTCTGAGCGACTTTTTGTTTAGGAAACGGGAAGAAATGCTCTTTGAAAGATTCCAGCCCAAGAGAATAGCGAAGTATGCTGTTATCGATGCATCAGCAAAAGCTAAGGCTGCACCAACTACAGGCCCTGCTGCGGCAGACGCCCCTCCTAATGCCATGAAAATGGCTATGAACACAATATTGAGGCCAATTTGGTTTCGAAGTGAGTGATTACCCTCAAAGAAAAGGGTTCTACCTTGTTCATTTAATGAAAGCACCACCAAAGCCATGACGTAGTACTGGAAGGAAACTACTACTGAGATAGCTAGTCCTTGGAAGGGATCTGTTAGGCTCGGAGTCAGCGAACCGAACATCAATAACCATCCTGATATGATTCCAGTGGATATCAATGCTAGAATGAAGCTGAAGTTATACCATGAGTTTGTAAGCAAAATCCTGAAACCTTTAATGAATTTCATTATTCACACGACCATTTTTTTTAAAGCGACCAAAGGTAACTTTCTGGACGGAACATATGTGAGTAATAATCTTGTTCGGGACGTATTCATTGAATGCAGTCAGACCAATGAATCGCAAACTCTGCCCTGAGCAGATTGCTGAACAGACCAATCCTAGGCAATTACGATTCTTTGGTCACTAGGCAAGTTTTAAAAACAGACTCCCACTTGGCGGCTGTTGTAGTAGTATGAATAGCCCAGTCTAAAGGCCGTTCGTTATAATGAAAAGGTGTTGTAAATGGCACACAGAAAGAAGCATGCACCAAAACGTGGCAGTCTAGCATTCTTGCCACGTGGCAGGGCTCCCAAATTTGTGCCTCGCATCAAGAACTGGCCTGAGTATGACGACTCGGCTGCAAAACTACTTGGATTCGTCGGTTACAAGGCCGGCATGACACATGCAGTAGTGACTGTTGACAATCCCAACAGTCCCTTCCAGGGGCAAGAAACTGTTATTCCAGTAACAGTAATCGACACGCCCCCCGTGCGGCCTTTCTCAATCCGAGGGTATGAAAGAACTCCATATGGGTTGAAACTAGTAACAGAGGTACTGGCAGAAGATCTATCAGATGATCTTCGCAGAGCCATGCCCTTGCCCAAGGAACATGACCACGAAGCCAAGTTAGAGGAGCTCGAGGATAGAATCGACTCAATTGCCGAGATTCGAATGCTGATACATACTCAGCCACGACTTGCCGGGGTACCAAAGAAGAAACCCGATATCATGGAATACAAAATTGGCGCTCCCACAGTAGAGGAAGCTCTCGAATATTCAAAAGGAATACTTGGAACAGATGTCCGAGTTGCAGATATTTTTGAAGAGGGTATGCTTGTAGACTCGATAGCAGTTACAAAGGGTCACGGTTTCAAAGGTACTGTACGCAGGTGGGGTGTCAGAATTCTTCAACATAAGTCTCGAAAGACTAAGCGTGGAATTGGATGCTTAGGACCATGGTCTCCAACCAATATCCGATACACTGTACCTCAACCAGGTCAAACTGGTTTTCACTCTCGTACCCACTTTAACAATGCTATCGTGAAGCTGGGCGAACGTGGAGAAGAGATTACACCTGATGGCGGTTTTGTAAACTTTGGAGTTATTCGTGGTGACTACGTGATGGTAAAGGGATCAGTTCCTGGGCCGGTCAAGAGGCCGGTCAGGCTTCGTTATCCAATACGTCCCACTAAAGGGCATGAAGTCAAGCCATTAACTGTGAGCTATATCAGTACCACATCAAAACAGTAAGTGGAGTTGAGAATCGATGGCAACTGTAAAAACATATTCACTAAAGGGTAAGGCAGGTTCTAAGCTAGATTTACCGTCTCAGTTTGATACTCCTTATCGTCCAGACGTAATCAAGAGGGCAGTCTTAGCACTACGGTCCCGCAGGTATCAGCCTCATGGCGTTGATATACGAGCCGGCAAGAGGACAACTGCTGAGAGTTGGGGTGTTGGTCATGGTCGCTCACGAATCCCTCGAGTAAAGGGTGGAGGAACCCCTGCAGCGAACAAAGCAGGATTCGCTCCGAGCACCGTTGGCGGCCGACAAGCACATCCTCCTGAAGCTAGAAAATCTCTTGTTGAACGAATCAACAAAAAGGAAAATCGTTTGGCTATCCGTTCTGCAATTGCGGCAACAGCAAATCCAGACCGTGTTAGTTCTCGAGGTCACGTGATTAATTCACTGCCTGAGCTTCCGTTGGTGATTGATGATAAGCTTCAATCACTCACTACAACTAAAGAGGTTGAAGATGTCATTGAATCCATAGGCCTTGACAAAGATCTACAGAGGTCTATTCAAGGACGTACTGTTAGGTCAGGCAAAGGCAAAATGCGTGGTAGAAAAATGAAGACCCCGAAATCATTTCTGATTGTTGTGGGCGAGGATCAAGGAATCGGTCTAGCAGCACGAAATCTCCCAGGCGTTGATATAACTGAAGTGCACGGGCTTAATGCTGAGCTTTTAGCTCCAGGAACACATCCTGGACGACTTGTTCTGTGGACCAAGTCCGCAATAGAGCGGTTAAGAGAGGAGAATCTATTCAACTGAGGTGGTTATGAATGAAAGATCCGAACTTGATAATCATTCGACCGGTAGTAACAGAAGCCAGTCTTGAGGGCGTAGACCAAGAGAACAAGTTGGCATTTTATGTAGACCGCAAAGCCAACAAGAACCAAATTCGATGGGCAGTTGAGTCTCTCTATGAGGTCATCGTTGAGAAGGTGAACACACTGATAATGCCTGATGGAACAAAGAAGGCATTTGTGCGGCTTGCACCTGAATACAGTGCTGCTGAGGTCGCAACCAATCTGGGTATATTCTAGGAGGCGTTCAAATGGGAAAACGAATTCTTGTTCAAAGAAAAGGTCGCGGAACGCAGCAGTGGAGAAGTCCGAAGCACAAGAAGATTGCTCCGGCAAGACACCCAAAATGGGCACCTGACAAGACGTATGCTGGAAAAATACTTCGTCTTGTGCATGAGCCTGGTCGAGGTGCTCCTCTGGCTGAGATTGACTATGAGGGAGTACAGAAACTCCATTACATGGTAGCTCCGGAGGGATCCTATATCGGTCAGGAAATTGAATGTGGTGAAGATGCCCCACTCGCAAATGGGAACACTCTGATGCTTGAGCACATTCCAGAGGGAACTCCCATCTTCAATATTGAAGGCAGTCCGGGCGATGGAGGTAAGTTTGTTCGCTCTTCAGGATTGACTGCAACAATTGTGTCAACTGATGAGAACAAATCTATGGTTCGATTGCCAAGCGGGACTCAGAAGGCTTTCAGTCCACGTTGCAGAGCAACTATTGGCATTGTTGCCGGCGGCGGAAGGCCAGAGAAACCATTCCTGAAGGCGGGTTCTGTCTGGCATCACACTCGTGGAAAGGCTCGTAAGTGGCCCGTGACTCGTGGCGCTGCAATGAATGCTGCATCACATCCACACGGTGGCGGCTCCCACCAGTCTCCTGGTAGACCAACGACTGTAAGCAGAAATGCACCACCTGGGAGAAAGGTGGGTAACATTGCAGCCAGAAGAACTGGCAGGAAAAAGTAATACAGAAACTTGAGGAGGGTCTTCTCCTCAATCTTTTCTCTTTCTTTATAGTATTGAATTCATACTCTATACTCTTTGCTTGGAGTGAGCATTTCCAAGGTAATACATGGACACATATCCATCCATAACCAGACCCTTACAGAGGCCTATCTATGCGACTAATAGCCGTGCATCTTCCAGAGAGAATAATCGATGACATTGAACGTCTGATAGAAAATGGGCTCTATCCGAATCGTTCAGAGGCCATAAGAATTGCAATACGTGACTTGCTGAAACAGGAGCTCTGGGGGCGCGGCGCTGATCGCAATGCAAGGGTGAGTGAAATCATAGGATGAAGTCACTGATAGATGCGGCCAGGGACCATGGTCGTGGCGAGAGAAGATTTCAAGAGAAGCGTGATGTTGGTCAAGCTCGAATTGTTGTTGTAGGCTGTGGTGGTGCAGGAAACAACACTGTGAAGCGCTTGATGACTATTGGTGTTCAAGGAGCTGAATGTATAGCTATCAATACCGACCGTCAGCATCTTGCAGTCACAACTGCCCATCGAAAACTCCTGATTGGCGAAAAGATCACTCGCGGATTGGGGGCAGGTGGATACCCTCATGTTGGGCAGGCTGCTGCAGAAGAGTCCGCCCGTCAGATAACTGAATTGCTTCGAGATGCAGACCTTGTCTTTATCGCAGCTGGTATGGGCGGAGGCACAGGTACTGGAAGTGCTCCTATTGTGGCAGAGATAGCAAAGAAGAATGATGCTATTGTAGTAGGCGTTGTTACCATGCCCTTTAGCCTTGAGAGGACACGTATTGACAAGGCAAACGCTGGTCTTGCAAGGCTTCAGGAATATGCAGATACCGTGGTAGTCATTGATAATCAGAAGCTTATGGATTTGGTACCGGACTTACCTCTTGAAGAAGCCTTTGGAGTCGCAGACGAAGTACTTGCAGGAATGACAAAAGGGATCACTGAAACTATCACCATGCCCAGCCTAATCAATCTCGATTACGCGGATGTTCGGTCGATTATCTGCAATGGTGGCGTTGCTCTAGTTGGCTTGGGAGAAGCCAGCGGATCAGATAGGGCTGGGGATGCGATAAAGAATGCACTGAATAGTCCTCTTCTGGAAGTGGAATGGTCAGGTGCGACCGGTGCGTTGATTCACATCACGGGTGGCCCTGACATGTCGCTTGCAGAGGCCAATGGTGTTGGTGAGAAAATATCGGAGAAGATGAGTAAGGATGCCAATGTCATTTGGGGCGCTAGGGTTGACCCACGGCTAACAGGTATGCTCAGGGTAATGCTTATTCTTACAGGGGTCAAGAGCCCGCAACTTCTCGCTCGAAGCAAGGACGAATCTGAAAAGCCGAAGACAAGAAGCACCCTCTCTCATTTAGGCATTGCTCAATCATCAGCTGGCTCCCTCGACCCTCGTAGGATTAAGGATGAATTTCGTTCGATTGGAAAGATACCCTCTATGGGTGCTCGTTCGTGGGAGGAAAGGCTCAAACCCTTGGAAAAACGGCACCCCGGTAAGAAGCCTATTCCCGAGCGGAAGAAAGAACAGAACCTTGATGATTTAGGACTACGAAGAATCCTGTAGTCCACTCAGCTACATACGATTTTGCACAGATGTCTGATGTCTGCTTGAATCTAGTCTCGCCTAGTTGGTAATTCCAATGTGATATTGGTTCATCTCATACTACTCGAGTAAGCCTCTATCTCGGAGCCATGGCTCTGCTACTTGGACGACTCGTTCATATAACGGTCCCACACCATCAACGCCCTCCGGCGTAATTCTGATTTTATTCATTACAACAATTACGCCAGTATCCGGGAAGTAGCGCACACCGCCAGGTGGAAATTGTTTTTCCAATTCTTTGGCGAGACCCTCGAGACTGACTTCCTTCTCTGCTACGGCGAATGAAGTTATACTGTCGCCATAGATGAAAATCTTGGGGATTTCTTCGCCCTCGCTCGGAATGACTTCAGAGAGAACAATACTCAGGGTATCTTGGTCGATCCCAACCAATGTACCTGTGTATTCCTTGCCGTTCTTCAATTCTACCGTGATGGTTGCGCCGACAACCTGTGCCATCTCTCGGTTGAAGGCTCTCATAGCTGCTACATCAGACATCTTGTTTCACCTTGTAAGCTGTAAATCTGAGCTTACTCACACGGCGATTTGCTGTTGTTTTAAAACCTCTGCTCTAGCGAATTCATATCAGCCAGATGAAACGCAGAGATAGAGTCTTGCCCTTATATAATCCAAGAATGTTTTTGCTCGTGCTATTTAATCTACCCACATTTCTCTGCTAAATCAGTGCCAAATTTGTTCACAGATGGATAAATTCAGCTATCAATTCCTGATTTATCGAATATCGGAAATTTTGTTCCTTAGTCGACACTAATTCTTGAGTTGTTTAAGAATGACAGCGAAATTTCATGAACGAACTGAATGCATTGACCCATTTGATCCCTACAATCCCGAGCCCTGGACACTGAAAGCGGTAGACCCGTTTGATCCCTACAATCCCGAGCCCTGGTGAAGGGCGTTTTCCACAGTCGAAGTTGAAGAGTGAGAACAAACTCTCTCAACTTCGCAACTATTTTTCTGTATCCACAACCACCGAGAAGTTTCATCTCTTGTCGTCAAGCAGAATGTTTCACTGCTGAACATTCACTGGATTTGACTGTTCCCCTAGAGAATGTGTTATTAAGCAACTCCGTTGAACTTGAAACGAGTGGCAAACATGTCTACTGCAAAGCACTTTGCTCTGAAGTACCTGCGTGAGGAAGCCTTACCAACACCCTTCTGTGCAGGCTGCGGAAACGGCATAATCACTGACTCATTTCTCAAAGCTGTGAAAGATCTGGGCCATGAAAATCTACGCAAATTCGCCTTCGTGTCAGGGATAGGCTGCGGAGCATGGATTCCTTCGCCTCATTTTCAAGCTGATACTCTCCACACGACTCATGGGCGAGCAGTTGCCTTTGCTACCGGCTTAAAGATGTCCCGACCAGAGCTACAAGTCGTGGTGATATCCGGAGATGGGGACTTGGCTACCATCGGTGGAAACCATCTGATTCATGCAGCTCGGCGCAATATCGATATGACAGTGATAATGAGCAATAATCACAACTACGGCATGACTGGAGGACAAGTTAGCGCAACGACATTTACGGGCGATACAACCTCCACAACTCCATACGGCAATCCGGAGCGGCCATTTGATATATCCCGTTTGGTGGCTGCTGCAGGGGCTAACTTTGTGGCGCGTTGGACTACTGCTCACCCAAATCAAGCTGCACGAGCAATAAAGACCGCTTTGCAGAGAGAAGGATTCTCTTTTGTCGAAATTCTGAGCCAATGCCCAACAGCATACGGACGGAGAGCCAAGATAGGGAAACCTAAAGATTTCATCGACTGGTACAAGAAGTTACCAATACGAAAAAAGGATGCACCTCTGACGTATACGATACCAACCCGGGAGAGCATAGATCTTGGCGTATTCGTAGATCGCAATGAACCTGGATTCAAGAAAGCTATTGATGCCATGACAAAGAGAGCTCAGGAATGATTTGAGATGCGAAAGGAAATGCGGATTGCAGGAACCGGCGGCATGGGTGTAGTTCTAGCGGGAGTAATCGTCGGCCATGCGGCAGTAGTTCATGCCGGATTGAATGCTGTGCAGAGTCAAAGCTATGGATCAGAGGCTCGAGGAACTGCAGCCAAGAGCGAAGTCATCATCAGCGACGGAGAAATAAAATATCCAAAGGTTCGTGGGTCGGATTATTTTGTTGTAATGAGCCAGAAGGCATTGGAGATGTACATCGATGATGCTAAGAAGGGCAGTGTAGTTATAGGAGATCCTGATTTAGTAGACTTATCATCGATTAGTGGTCAATACGAGGTAGTGGCCGTTAAGGCAATCAAGACTGCAGATGAGATTGGATTACGGCTAGCGGCAAATATGGTGATGCTGGGCGCATTGGTGAAAGCATCGCGAGTATTTTCAGTTCAAGCATTGGAAAAGGCAGTTACAGACTTGGTGCCCAAAAAGCATCTCGCCAAGAACATTCAGGCATTGAAGGCAGGCATGGATTTAACCTAGCCCCCATGTATTAACGGCAGAATTACTATCTCATCGTTTGAGTTGAGTGCAGTATCAAGTCCGTTCAATATCTCAACATCCTGCTCATTTATCAATACTAGTGCCTCTCTGTTGATACTCTCAGGTGTATTCCACTCCTTTGCCACCTCGGCGTTGCTGCCAATCAAATGAGCCAGTGCCATTTCCAATGTACTATCTTTTTGAATCTCCACTTTCAGAGAATTGGAACCAAGTCTTTTTGAAATCGGGCCACGTATTATGAAACGCACAGTCATCTAGTTTTCCTCATCTGGTATACCGCGTAACTTGAAGCGGGTTTTTCAGAGTTTCTCAAGCCTAGCTCTGAGGACTGCACCACAATATTTGCATTCTGCTTCCAATGGCCCTGTCCAGTCGATATTGTCTTTCGTCAATGAAGCGCCACATGATGGGCAAGTTACCGGCAATCTTACTGTACGAATATCGGAGGTTTTTGGTTCTGATCTATAACGTTCAGGTAGAGCATGGTCCGGTGCCTGCATTTTGAAGATGTCTTCTATTTTTGGTTGTCCTGCAAACATCCTGAAGACAATAATTCCAACAATGAGAACTCCCCCGATGAGTAGTATGATTGGAATAAGTAGAAATGTCGATATCGGAAACAGCGACCCTTCAGTATTAACGGGACTGCTGTCTGTTGGAATGTTTCCCACGTGTGCGTCGTCGTACACCCCAATCTCATAAAAGCCAGAGTTGCCACCAGTTTCCTCAATTCTAATGTATACAAATTTCGGTTCTTCGAGTGAGAACTCGACAGAAACCCCTTGCTCTCCCGCTCCCTCCCCCTCTGCCAATAGATCCGATATGTTGCTGTATAATGAAACTCGTATTCTGAACTGCATGTCCCAAAAGGAATCGCATGAGGCGATGACTGTCCACGTCCCTTCTCCCAGGTCTGCAGAATACAGGTCCTCCCCATTTTCGGTCATGTCTTGATTCGTGCTTGGATCATTCGGTATCAGGTTGTCAGCTGTCTGTGCGCCAACCACTGTCACTGAAATCAAGAGTAGAATCATTGAACTACATATTAGGACGTGTCTAACCTTCAACTAACCACAACTCCTCCACCCATGCGTCACTCTTGGTATTAAGTCTTTTAGTAAAATTGGGCTGGTGAAGTCTAGGCGGAGAACCCAAACAATTTATACATTTGAAAATTTCACGGTTTCATTTCATAATACATACCAGAAGGTAGAACGGATGAGCCTAATAGCAAGAGTTTTCGGATTAGAAAACGCATCAGAACCTGGAGTTCGTCTTGCAAGAATTCTGGCTATCATTCTCCCGGCATTCGCTGCCTCTTTCCAAATCAGTACAACCTTCTGGACTATTACTATTGCAGAGTCTCTAGGTAACGGGAATTATGTAGCAGGACTGGGTTTGGTTGGCTTCCTCGTCGTCTTACAGCTTGCTATCCAAACAGGACTGGATTATCCTACAGGTGTACTAGGCGACCACATCGGCCAGCGTTATGTGATTGCATCTGCACTCCTTTGCTATGCAGGAGCATTTTGGTTGACATCAACTTTGACGCCAACAAGTCCCATTCCTGTTTTTGTAGCAATATATGCCCTAATGGGTATCGGAGCATCCCAAGAGAGTGGTGCGTTCGACGCTTGGTTTGATAATAATTATAGAGTGGCGGTGCCAGAAGATAAGGACAGAAAACAATATGGAGTATTCATGGGAAAAGTCGGTTTTCTATGGCGTTCCGTGTCAACGCTCGTTTTGCTTCCTGGTAGCTGGCTTGCTGTACTTTATGGGCGCCCATGGGTATTCCAGCTCCAGACTATCTTGGCCATCGTTCTAGCCTTCGTTGTATTCCGGCTTATTCGCGATCTTCCGGGTGCAAGAGAAGAATCCCAAACAAAATCAGTGGGCGAGTATCTATCACTTATGAAGGACGGATTTGGATTTCTCCTATCAGATAGATTCGTATTCATGACCATCATGGGAGAAGTACTCATATGGGCCACGGGGACTCTCTGGTGGACACTGATTCTTTTTCCACTATACTTCGCATACATGATTACTGATGTAGCAGTTTCGTCATATCGTACACTAGTCTTCATTCCTGAAGCAGTTGGTCAAGAACGCAGTGGAATCTGGGCTAAGAGATTTGATCCGGTGAAATGGGCTCCCAGATTTAGAATATTTGAATTCTGTGGGTTCTTCTTCTATGTAGTCCTAGCTCTTAACACGTTCATTTTCCCCCCACCGTTCCAATCAGAAAACCCTTTGCGCCTTACTCTCCCTTTCACTAACTTACCCATAATCGAAATGCCAGCAGAGTCAGTTCTCCCCATGATAATCATGTTTGTACTCTTTGTTATAACCGATGTATTTGCAAATCTAGCCAATATACTTACACAACGGGTCATGATTGATGTCATCCCTAATAGAATTCGCAATAGTATGTATTCCTTAAAACCCACTCTTTCAATACTGTTTGCTATGCCCCTCCTCGCATTTTTTGGCTGGTTGTTGCCTTTAGGTGGATTCGGCATCACTTTTGCTTTAGTGTCGCTTATTGCATTAGCGGGGGCAATTCTGATTGCAAGAGGTTTTAGTTACCCCATTCCAAAGGCTGAAATCATAGTGCCAGCTCAGAAAGAAGAAGTCAAAGGTATCGAACAGCTAGAGGTCACATGATACAATCCTTCGAGTTCGATTTCTAGTTGTTTTGCCTTTCAATCTGATCGAGAAAGAGGAGAAAAAGCATATTGGATACAGAAGAAAGCAAGAGCTATCAGAAGGATATACCTAACATGGCTGGTCGTAAAATTGTGCGTCATAGTGTGCTCTGTCGAATTTTTGGTTTCAGGCAACCAACCGAAGCTGGACTTAGTTTGGCGCGAATACTCATTATCTTGCTTCCTGCATTCTCAGCATCATTTCAGATATCCACATCATTCTTCATGATCTATATCGCTGAATCACTCGGCGGTGGCGATTACATAGCCGGACTAACTCTTGTAGGGGTGTTGGTTGTGGTACAGACTGCTGTTCAGACAGCGTTGGACTACCCAACGGGAGCTCTGGGTGATTGGATCGGTCAACGTTTTGTTATCGCGTCTGCTCTGGTATCCTATGCAATTGCCTTCTATCTTACTTCCACTGTGACACAAAACACTCCCTTTACGACATTCCTGGTGATTTATATTTTGATGGGCTTCGCGAGTTCGCAGCAGAGTGGTGCATTCGAAGCTTGGTTTGATAACAACTACCGAGTTGCGATGCCTCATGACGAAGACAGAAAACAGTACGGTGTATTCTGGGGAAAGCTTGGAATGGTCACCCAAGTGATGGCCACTTTGGTTTTAATACCTGGTAGTTGGCTGGCATTGGTCTTCTCACGAACATGGGTATTCATGGTTCAGTCTATTCTATGTGTCATTCTCTCTATCATGGTCATATTCTTACTAAAAGATCTCCCTGGCGTTAGAGAGGAAAGAGAAGACCGCCCCAGCCTATCAGAATATGTCACTCTTCTTAAGGACGGAGTGAAGTTTCTTTTTTCTGCAAAGTTCATCATTTTCATCATTCTAGGAGAAGTCTTTCTATTTGCGGTTGGGCCTGTTTGGTGGAACCTCCTACTATTCCCCTTGTACTTCTCATATCTATTGACAGATGTTGCCGTATCATCATATAGAACTCTGATTTTTATTCCTAATGCAGCGATGCAAGAGCGAACTGGAGTCTGGGCGCAACGATTTGAGCCAAAGAAGTGGATTCCACGATTTCGACTTCTTCAATTCAATGGATTTGTCGCTTTTCTATTATTGGCATGGCTCACCCTCATCTTTCCAACTCCCCAGACAACAGAAACAGTAGCTCTGTCGGTTTTTGGATTGGATATTATTCAGATGCCTGTAGAATCCGTCCTTCCTATGACGATTATGTTCGTTATCTTTGTAGTAACTGGTATTTTTGGTGGACTTGCAGGAATTTTAACACAGCGAGTTATGATTGATGTATTTCCTAATCGAATACGAAATAGTCTCTATTCCTTGAGGCCAACTCTAGTGATGATCATGACAATGCCCCTTTTGGTATTCTTTGGATGGTTTATGCCCCTGTTTGGGTTTCCAGCAACATTTGTCCTGACTTCACTATTTGGGTTGATAGGGACTATTTTGGTCAGGAAGGCATTTTCTTATCCTGTGCCAAAAGCAGAGGTTGTGACCATTGCCACAGAAGAAGAAACCGAGGAAGTAACTGAGATGGAAGTCACATAACCATCCATTCCACAATCAATAACTACTTAGTACTTCTTTCAAGGCAGCTGAATTCACACTTCCCGATGAATACGACTCATGCGTTTCTATATCGGTGAGTATTGCTTCAGAAGGTCCGAACCAGTGTGAGTCAAGGTATTGATGACTGATACCAAACTGCGTGCCTAACTCATCTGTCTGAGCTTTATGATGTTCAAACGAATATGGAATCTCATTGGTAATGTGATATAAATCATCATTCTCTCCCGGCCTAACATACAAGAACACTCTTCCGCCGTGCATAATACACGCATTAGAAACTCCAATCGCTTGTTCGTCGTTATTTGCCACAGGTGCTATTGGTGCCACACCATATGCGCTTCTTACTTTGTCGGGATGAAATCCCAGTTTATGGAGCTTGAACACTCCCGATTGTATGATTCTGGATGCAATTAGGACGGACCCTACTCTCGACGCAGGAGGTGTTACAATACAAAACAAATCCGAAGTAGTAATGCCACAACCTTCTGCCAAATATTCAACGACTTCGGGTGTTGGTATCTGGCGGCCTTCGAGCAAGATAACGCCCAAGGTAGATATATCCTCGCAATTCATTTCCAGTCGAAGTTCCCCCTTCTGTGCTAGAGATGTTGCTGGCCCTGCTGCTATCGCCATGAAATTTCCCACCTCGATTCTCCAGCCTCCAAATTGTGAGCACATGATAGCCTGTTTCGCCCTATCAGTTGCAACAATCGCTATAGGAAGAATGAGTTCTCCAAAGAGAGCTTCGCTACACCTCACGACTCCAAGTCCGCCCATTGCAATTTCAGCTACCATCTGACCAAGTTTCTCTGATCCTCTCACATTTACGCCTGCATCAATCACAGTAGCACCATTGATTTTCTGCACAGTGCAATCTAGACGGTCAGGACTGTCCATAATCTCTTTCACGATTTTAGCTGCGGTTTCATTAATACTCGTTTTCATATTTACCATCCGTAGCATTGAAGAGGTGGAATTAATGTTGCGTTCACACAAGTCGCTGTACTAGCTCGCTAAAGTATCTCCCAGTGATATAAGCCGTGGGGATTTCCTTCTCCCCATGTATGTTCTATTTTGAGTAGCAAATAATTCCACAGATTAATGTGCAAGGAGAAAACTTTATCTCATGCTCAAGAAGGGGAGCATCAGAGATGCCCCAGTAGCTCAGACTGGTTAGATCGCATCCTTGGTAAGGATGAGGCCGCGGGTTCAAATCCCGCCTGGGGCTCCACTTCTCACTCAAATTTCATTCTACTATTCTTTCTTGCGATATCCTCTGTATCGATGCAGGTGTCCTGCTTAACTTTTTCCCCTTTCTTTACCCTTGATAGGGCTCGGATTACCAGATAAGCACCAACAGCGGCAAGGCCCAAAATCCCAAGAATCAATCCAATAATGAATACGAGGACTTCCTGAACAGAATAGTATCTTGAAGTAGCAATTAAGATGGTCAAGAGCGACATGGGGACCGTCAAAATACCGATGCCGGTTCTAAGTTCTGCCAAATGAGTCCTCCTCTCGGCCTCAAGAGTTCTGGCTATGGCTAGCTGAGTTCTAATATCTGATGCGGTGATAGAGCGTTGTGCCACAGCTTCTTCTTCGCTCAACTAGGCACTCCCCAAAAACTTACTCCTGCTGTTCCCCTTTCTTTGCCTTCAGCAGTCTTTTCGCTTTCTTCTCACCTACGAGGCTTCTAAGCTTTTTAATCGTGTCTGAATCGTCTTCTTTTTCCAACAGTTTCTCTACCTGCTTACGCACAGCAGGGGACAAGTCTCTTGCCAGCTTTTTTCTTCTCTCTTTTTCACTTAAGTCAAAATCATCTGGTCCAAGAAGACTCATTATTACCACAACTAATTCTGCATCAAAAGGTTTTATGGGTTTTCGCATTACTGAGTAATCCACAAAAGGGAATCATGGCATGAAAGTCTGTGGTCAAGTTGATGAAGAAAACTCTCGGTGATGTAAAAGAAATCACATCCCATGAAAACCACATTGAAATCCTTTGTGAGGGTGGAAGTGCAAGAGTCACCATTGTCACCCCCAAAATCATCCGACTTCAGATGACTAAGAACGATGTATGTAGGCATTTTGATTCACATGCAATAAAAGGGCCACTCCCACATGGGAAATTCCTATTCGAAGAGGGCGTGGTCGCTAAAATAAAAACGGAAGAAGTCACGCTGGAAATCGAAAAAACACCTCTCAGTTTTAGAGTACTTGAAAAATCTGGTAAAGTCATTCACCAAGATGCTGAATCCGGGGGTGCACAGTGGACTGGCACATCATTCACATTGAAGAAACACATGAAAAAGAATGCTTGTTTCTATGGAATGGGTGAGAAAGCACATGGCCTCAATAAGCGGGGCCTCCGTTATGTCATGTGGAATACCGATAACCCGGACTATGATTCTGGGTCCGACCCTCTGTATCAGAGCATACCGTTCTTCATAGTACTAGACGATGGCATATCGCATGGTATCTTCTTAGACAACACCTACAAAACATGGTTCGATTTCGGACGTGCCACAAATGACGAATATGCATTCGGTGCTCCCGATGGTCCAATAGATTACTACATAATCTACGGTCCTGCAATGCAGGATGTTGTCGAAGGGTACACAAGAATCACAGGAAAACCACATTTCATTCCCAAATGGGCCCTCGGATATCAGCACTCACGTTGGATGGAATATGAATCTCACGAAGATATTCTGCAAATGGCACGAGGACTGAGGAAACACGAGATTCCATGTGACACAATAGTGTTAGATATCCTCTATATGGACCAGTTCAAGATATTCACTTGGGACACGGAAATATTCCCCAAACCACAGGAACTAACAAGGCAGCTTTCCGAGATGGGTTTCAAGACTATGACCATAATTGATCCCGGTGTAAAGAAAGAGAACGGTTATTTTGTGTTTGATGAAGGCGTTGAGAAGGATTATTTTCTGAAGAAAGAAGATGGTTCTCTATTTATCGGTCTTGTTTGGCCGGGTTTGACGGTGTTCCCTGCATTTTCACGACCTGAAGTGAGAATATGGTTTGGGAATTTCTACCAGAAGCAGCCGAGGTGGGGCGTTAGTAGTAGCAGCTGGTTGGATATGAATGAGCCCAGTGTACATGAAGGCCTTCAGGGCGAATACTCTGTTTCGGAGGCTGTGACTCAGGATGGAACGCCTTGGGAACCACGCTTACGAAATGTCTACGGCCTTTGCATGGCTGAGGCCGCCTTCAATGGACTAAGAGAAGCGTATCCCGGAGAGAGGCCCTTTCTTCTGACTCGTTCGGGTTTTGCAGGTTATCAGAAATACTCTGCAACCTGGACCGGTGACAACAAGTCCACATGGGAATATTTGCGTCTATCCATCCCTATGATTCTGAATCTGGGTTTATCTGGAGTTCCGTTCAGTGGTGCCGATATTGGTGGCTTTGGCGGAGATGTAAGTGGGGAGCTACTGACACGTTGGTACCAACTTGGTTCATTCTATCCATTCTCAAGAAATCATTCGCACATCGAAACAATCAGGCAAGAGCCCTGGCTTTTTAGTGACGAAACACTCCAAGTCGCTCAGAACTATATCTCGTTACGATACTACTTCCTGAGATATCTCTATTCTCTCGCTTGGCTGGCCTCAGAAACTGGAATGCCAATCATGAGGCCCTTAGTCTTGGAATTCCAAGATGACCAGAATACATATGACCTAGACACTGAATTTCTTGTCGGTCCGTTTCTATTAATTGCTCCCATACTGGAGGAAGGAGAATCTCAACGGAGCGTCTATCTACCGGAGGGCGTCTGGTTTGATTATTGGACTGGCGTTAGGCACGAAGGGCCAGCTTCAGTTGAAGTCATTGCACCGATTGATACTATGCCAATGTACTGCCGAGGAGGGTCGGTCTTTCCAACTGGTGAAGTAATGCAAAACTCACAGGATTTCCAATCTGATATTATACTATTAATCTACCCTGATGGAACTGGAAGCTTTATTCTTTACGAAGATGATGGTATCTCAGATGAAGGCCCATATGCAAAAACTAGGATACAGGTTAACTCAGATAGAAACACGGTAAAGGTTACAGTGGATGAGAGGAAGGGGACATGGAATTCTCCAGCAGAGAATTTGGTTTTCGAAGTCAACGGATTAACCAATTCCCCGAAAAAGGTAATAATAGATGAGAAGGAACTGGAAGTATCAAAGGCATACCACGCGGATATGAATCTATGTCGCGTCGAAACAATCAACGATGGTCATAAGCACGAACTGCTCATCGAAAGGTAGAGTTCTACTCCGCTAGTCTTATAACGTGAGATTAAGGAAACCGAGATTACATGGGTCGGTGGTCTAGCTTGGCATGATTCTTGGTTTGGGTCCAAGGGATCGGGCGTTCAAATCGCCTCCGGCCCACCATTTTTCAGTTCTACAGGTCACTCCTGGATGTCATATCTCTCTCAGTTTCACATTAATGCCAATAATTATTCGACAAAAGACGTAATCCTTATCTAATACTCCCTTCTCACTGTGATAACATGTCTATTCAGGCGTCTGTCAGAGAAAGACTTGCTCGTCGCATCGCGGGCGAAATTGCCATTTCAGACCAACCCGGTCAAACAATGCGAATGTGGCGAGAGCGCTTTCGGCTTCCTCAAATAGAACTGGCTGATTATATCGGAATTAGTCCAAGCGTAATTAGTGACTACGAGTCCGGTAGACGGAAATCTCCTGGAACAGCAACAATACGTCGCTTTGTAATGGCATTACTGGCTCTCGATGAAAAACATGGCGGCCAAGTAATATCGGCTTTTGTGAGATTGATGGATGTCAGTCTTGTGGATCTAAATATTGTATTGGCAATGAGTGATTTCACGGAGAGCATGACGGCGAAGGAGTTTTGTAATCGCCTGAAATGCGATATTGAAGCAGGGAAGGAGCATCTTGACAAAGAAATCTTTGGTTATACTCTGGTGGACGTTGAACGAGCTGTAAAAGAACTGGACAGCGATGCTTTCCTCAAGCTATTCGGAGCTACTACTGAACGATGCTTAATCTTCACTAGAGTCAATACAGGGCGTGCTCCAATGATTGCAATAAAGTCGCAAGAATTCAAGCCTACCTTAGTAGTCTTGCATGGAGTAGAAAAAGTTGACCAACTTGCTTTGGACTTGTCTGAACAAATGAACATTCCACTCGCAGTCAGTAAAATCAGTTCGATAGATGGTCTCACACGAGAACTGCACTCGATAGAACCAGATTAGCCTAACATCATGCTGAGAATGGCCATTCTGGTGACAACACCACTATACACTTGTTCAAAGTACTTAGCCTGAGGTGTTGAATCCACTTCTGCACTGAGTTCATCAACTCTCGGCAAGGGATGAAGAATAACGGCATCCTTACGCATAAGTGAAACATCTTCCAAACCAATCCTGAACTTTCCCTTTACAGCCTCATATTCTCTAATATCTGGAAAACGTTCTTTCTGAATGCGAGTCATATAAACAACATCCACACCCTGTACTGCAGCCTCAATCGAGGCCACCTCTTCTACCTCAATACCTTTTGCTATCATTTCTTCAATTATGGCCGGTTTCATTCTGAGTGCGTCTGGTGCAGCCAGCTTGATACTAACATCATAGTTGGACAATCCCATCCCCAGTGAGTGAACAGTTCTTCCGTACCTAAGGTCACCACATAGCGAAATCCGTAGACCGTCGATACCTCCTTTGAATTTATTAATTGAGTAGAGATCGAGTAATGCCTGAGTTGGGTGCTCTTCCGACCCGCTTCCCGCATTTATTACTGGGATACTGGAGAATTCCGAGGCTACTCTCGCTGAACCATCTAAAGGGTGCCGAATCACTATCACATCAGCATATTTTTCGACAGTTCTAATCGTATCAGCTAAAGTTTCTCCCTTGCCCCCTGCACTTGATGAAATGACATCAGCAAAGCCTAGTACTCCTCCTCCCAGTCTAATCATGGCGCTTTCGAAGGATAATCGTGTTCGTGTAGATGCCTCAAAAAATAAGCATGCCATTATTTTTCCTTTCAAGTCGTCGCTTCTCTCTTTTGCGACTGCTTCCATCTCTGTTGCTTTCCCCAGTATCCGGTCAATACCATCTCGGTCAAGGTCTTGTATGCTGATTAGGTCATTGAGCGGTTTCATTTCTTATGTTCTCCAATTGACTAAGACGGGCGGAATCTTCAGTTCCTCTTTAACCTTTCCAGTAAGCTAGGCTACCTGACAAATTATTGATCAATGCCATGCTGTCGTTCCATGTCTATTTTTCGAATTTTCAGATTGGACTGTTGTACAAGTTCAAGAGCTAAGTCATCAGGATACCCTTCGATGTAAATGACTTCCTTGATGCCTGCGTTGATTATCATTTTTGTACAGATACTGCAGGGGAGTGTGGTGCAATACATCTTAGCCCCTTTCACACTTACTCCATGATATGCTGCTTGGATAATTGCGTTTTGTTCTGCGTGTAAACCTCTACAAAGTTCATGTCTTTCTCCTGATTTTATTCCTGATTTTTCTCTTAAGCAGCCACCAATTTCTTCACAGTGAGGCAGACCCTTTGGAGCACCATTGTAACCGGTGGATAGAATTTGAGCATCCTTCACTATCACCGCTCCAACATGGTTCCGCAGACATGTGCTTCTAGTACTAACTAAATCTGCAATCTCAGCGAAGTATACATCCTTGCTCTTCCTAGCCATCTCAACCACATCTCCGTCGAGTGTTATGGCGCTCTAAGACTTACCATCTTATGAAGTTCCCCCTAGATGGACGTGACACAGAGGAAAGGTAAAAAGTGGACATCATGTGAACGTAGTAACAAGAATCGTGTATGATACGGAAGTTAGTTGGACCATGAGACAGAAGAAAGGGAAAGTCATAATTTGGCCAGAATACCTGGATTCAGAACTGTCTAGGTCAGAAGGAAGACGAATTCCAAAGAACCTCGGAGCACCTGATGTGGATCTGAAGATTCTGAGAGAAGGGGCAGCTCTTGCTAATCTTGACGCCCAGGTAGAAACTGGGAAAACATATCCACGAGGTCACGAAGAACGTGGTGGCTACTTGATTGTGGAAAACCCAGATAGCCACAAAAAAGGACGCCTTCTTTTGATGCTGGCAAAAGGAGTCCGTCGTGCAGTAGCCGAACGGATTAAGGCCAAGAAAGAATCAGCAAAAGGCAAGGGTAGGCGTAGACGAAGAAGATAGTTTTGGCAGAAGTGATTCCCATGCGACGTTTAGGAAAAGTTCTACATATCAGCAAACGAGGCTCGATTATTGTTCGAACAAACCAAACTCCGCCTATGAAGGCAAATGTCGTAAACAAAAGGTCAGAGAATATAGGCATTGTTAAAGATGTGTTTGGGCCGGTTAACGAACCCTATGTCACAGTGCAGCCGAGAAAAAACATGGAAAATCCAGAGGGGCTTGTTGGTCAGATGCTCTACCTCTATAAGAAGAGAAATCATCGCAGAAACCAATCCATGTAAGAAGTTTAATGTTCATTTATGTACATTCGTGTTACCTCTTTAACATAATTTAAAGGGTATCTTCCGTAAGTATTAATTTGGTCCATGTCATCCTGTAGCTGTTGACATGTGTCTACTTCAAAGGTCATGAAAATGGGAGGCATAGTCGACGAAGTGATTCACGCTTTCCGCGTTATAGGTCGTCGAGGTCTTACCGTCGAACAGTTGACTAAGCAATTGGATTCCGACACTAATGAAATAGCATCAACAATAAAACAATTGATAACGGAGAAACGTATTATGGAAAAAGCTGAATCGAAGGAGGCTAGATACTTCCTGAGAACACTTATGGATAACGAACAAGGCCAAGGCGGCATTGGCGACCTCGATGGGTGTCCCTGTTTCCACTGCCTCAAGATTGGTAAATGTGGAATACGACAACCAGACTCGCCAGTTGCCTGCCGCGAATTAGATCAGTGGATGGAGAGCTCAGATTCTAACTAGTATACAGTCTATGGGATGGTCTAATTCTTTTTCGGACCAATAGCGAGAAGATAAATCTCGGCACTTGTTTTCCTCGAGGCATCGGGCTTCACAAGTTTAACTGAATTATAAGATTTCCTAGTTGCCGTCATAAACTCTCTAAACCCTCGCCCCTCAAAGACCTTAGTCAAGACCTTTCCATTTTTTTCCAAGAGCTTATGTCCTATTTCGAGCGTAATTCTCGCCAAGTCAAGTTGCCTTGCCACATCAATATCCCAGTGACCCGAAACATTCGGAGAACAATCCGATAAGATAAGGTCTGCGGAGCCCCTAGTGAGTTGTTCAATCTTTTCGAGAGTGGTGTCCTCAGTTATATCTCCTTTAACAAATTTCACTCCTGGTAGAGGTGCCATTGGATTGATGTCTACGGCTACTATTTCCATAGTCCGATCCTTCTCACGCAAAACCTGCGTCCACCCCCCAGGGCTGCTACACAGTTCTACAACCACATTAACCCCCTCTAGCAACTTGTACTTTCTAATCATTTGCTTGAGTTTAAATGCTGATCTTGCCCGGTATCCTTGTTTCTTAGCCTGTCTGTAATATTGGTCCTTTCTCGGTCTAGGCATTTTCTCATCTCTCTCCTAGAATGCTTTTTATAACCTTCACGACTTCTTTCACGGTGGCATTGGTTCTAATGGCTGTAGGTTTGAAATGTGACCTGACACACTTGTAGCCCCTTTCTTCGAGGGATTTGATTACATCGTCTTGCTTAGGTGGGGGCCAGGAATAGATATCACACATTTGATGTATATCTAAATAGAACTCCTGTATTGATGATTCTTGCGTGATGAGATTCAACATCAGTTTAGTCCTCCTACTAATTGAATTCTTATGCTCCTCCATAGTTTCCGCTGTTTGCGTAACAAACTCCGGGTCCTGGATGGAGCCAATCCACATTGGTCCTGCAACCTCAACTTTGTCGGGGCAGCCGGATCTAATATGCCGGAACTCTGAAGCTCTCTTCAATGCTAGAAGAGGTATTACATCCCATGCCATGCAATGCCTGCAATACCTTACTAATCCGATTCTTTCTGAATCTTGATTCCCCTCGCTTTTGCTAGCCTTTGTTTCTATCCATACTCGGATGTAGTGGTCTGTACTGAGAGATAGTATTGGTGATATCGAGAAGTCATTCATTCCCGCGACGGAGAATGCGCTACCAATTACCAGTCTAAGAGCTAACTCGTGTACAAATGGTGCCCTAATTGATATCCCGCCATACTTCCTTAGTGCTACTCTGGGATATACTCCACAAAGTGCTGGCATATCGGTAGCAGTAATACCAATGAGCCCTCTGCGGGGGTTAATCCCTTGAATGGCTGCATTGAGGAACGGATTTGGGTTGCCAAACGGGTCAATATCTATGAAATCAAAACGCTTGCCCCTACTCTCTGTGAGAAGAAGAATTCTTGCATCCCCTAAGATGACCTGTGCCCTTTCATCAAATCCATTTGATGCTACATTTCTCTCTGCAATCTCTACGGCTTCTGAATTGGTATCAAACATGACGGAGTGAAAATCACCCTTTACTTCATTCAAATAACGGAGGCTTCTAATGCCTGAGCCTGTGAGCGGCTCGCAAATTAGATCCACCTGGTTGGTTTTGCAGTATGTGTCAAGAACTAGGACCGACAGGTCTCTATTGATTCTCATTCGTGGATTGTAAAACACTGGCATATCTGAAGTGGGTTGCCCCTTCTTTGAACTATAATGGTCTACATCTGCACTCAGGAAAGTCGTCTTTCCCTCTTGATATTCCTTCAGAACGGTCATGAAACAAGATGAACTCAATATTCACTCTAATAAGGCAATAGGCTCGGCCTATACCAGCATAGCATAACCTCTAAGTGGGAATCATTATGTGTGCTGGATATGCTTGGGATTGTTGGTCCCTAGTTGGTGATAATGATGACAACGAAAGTGAAAATCGAAACGAAATACGGGGCTATAATTGCAGAGCTATGGGCTGATGAAGCTATGAATACTGTGAAGAATTTTGTATCTCTTGCACAGAGCGGATATTATGATAATCTCACTTTTCATCGTGTTGTTGATAATTTTGTTGTACAAGGTGGCGACCCTCAAGGAACTGGAACCGGCGGACCTGGGTATAGGATTCCATGTGAAACAAAAGGCGAAAACCAAGTTCACGTTGATGGGGCATTCTCTATGGCCCATGCGGGGCAAGATACCGGTGGTAGTCAGTTCTTTATCGTTCTGAATTCGGACAATTGTAGCCATCTTGATGGCAGACACACTGTATTTGGCAAGACTATTGAAGGAATGGATGTAGTTAGGAAAATTAAACAAGGTGACAAGATGCTCAAAGTGGAAGTCTTAGAGATTGACCCAACCATTGAAGCGCATGAGCTCCAAAAACTATGACTGGATGAATCATCTTTGAGTGGATAATATTTCTAAGGCGGTACATAATACTCTGCAGATAGGGTGTCTAGGAAAAACGATATATAGCAGGCTATTTGGCATCGAGTTAAAGAGGCCAAATAAATGTCCGAACTGATTTTCCTTTCAGTAAGTATAATTTCAGGCCTCCTTGCAATTTTCGTTGCTCTCTTCACTTTCAAAAAAGTGAAGAAATATGATGAGGGCGGCGAAAGAATGAGGGAGGTCAGTAGACTGATAGAGGAAGGTGCATATTCCTTTATCAAAATTCAATACAAGATTCTTGGAATTTTCACTGCGTTCCTTGCGGTAGTATTAGCCCTAGTTTTCGGAGATCTTGGAATCCCGATTGCAGTCTCGTACATTCTGGGGTCCCTCGCAAGCATGGCAGCTGGATACGTAGGTATCATAATTGCTACTATTGCAAACAGACGAACTGCGGCTGCTGCTGCATCTGGTGGGCTAAATCCCGCATTCAATGTGGCATTCAAAGCAGGCTCTGTTATGGGACTCATGATTGCGGGAATTGCACTTGCTGGTCTAGGGTTGCTCTATATACTCTGGGACCTGATATTTCCTGCACTCACAACCATACGCCTTTGGGAAATTGTGACTGGCTTTTCATTCGGAGCTAGCACTGTGGCTCTCTTCGCGAAAGCAGGTGGCGGAATCTATACCAAAACTGCAGACCTTGCAGCTGATATTGTTGGCAAGATTGAGCGTCACATCCCCGAAGACGATCCTCGGAATCCTGCTGCAATTGCTGATGCAGTTGGCGACAACGTTGGGGACGTTGCTGGTACCGGAGCTGATATTTTCGATAGCAATGTTGCAGCTATTCTTGCAGCCGCGATATTAGGTGCCGCAATCGATGCTGTATTCGCTCCAGTTGCTCCCTTTGGACTCCTTCCTCTGATGATAGCTGGTCTGGGTACCCTTGCATCGGTTATCGGTGTATTTTTTGTTAGAGTTGATGAAACAGCAGACACAGATCCCGGTCCAATATTGAATCGTGGAACCTATCTGACCACTATCTTGTTTGCTATTTTCACCGTGACAATCACATGGATAATGGGCATTGATTTACTCATTGCTGGAGCGGCTATTCTGGGACTATTTACGGGGGTCATTATTGGATTTACTTCTGATGTTTTTACGAACGATCGAGGAATCGGTTTCTTCAAACCTGTACCCAATATGGTCGAATCTGCTCAAAAGAGCGCGGCAAATCTAATACTCTCAGGATACTCTTATGGTCTTCTAAGTGCAGTCCCCTCAGTCATCATGATTGCGGCTGCATTAGTTGGTTCTTTCCTTCTTGGTTCCAGTGCGACTAGTATTGGACTCGGGACCTGGCAGGGTGGAATATACGCTGTATCAATCGCTGCCGTAGGACTGTTATCAACTAACGGTATGATAATGAGTTCCGATGCATATGGCCCCATTGTAGATAATGCCAGAGGCGTCATTGAACAGGCCGATGCTGGGGAACAGGCTGTCGTAGATTGTGATAAACTGGATGCCAGCGGAAATACAGCAAAAGCAATTACAAAGGGCTTTGCTATTGGAGCATCAGCAATATCCGTGCTGGCTCTCTTTTCTGCATTTCTTGAGTCAGCAAGACCAATCATTGGTTATATTCCCATTGTAGACCTATCAAGTCCTTTCATTCTCGCTGGAGCCTTCATTGGGTCACTAGTACCTGCAGTGTTCTCCGCCATCCTCATTCTTGGAGTGGGGCGCAACTCGGAGCGCATGATTGCAGAAATCCGCCGCCAGTTCAAGAGTGACCCAGGTATTCTTGAGGGCACTTCAAAGCCGGACTATGAGAAGTGCATTGCGATTGCAACTTCAGGTGCCTTACGTGAACTGCTACCTGGCACAATCCTTGCTATTGTGATAACAATAATCACAGGTATAATCCTCGGCATCGAAGCACTTGCAGGGTATCTTGGTGGAGCTGTTCTAGTTGGTCTGTCAATGGCATTACTCATGTCAAACTCCGGTGGAGCATGGGACAATGCTAAGAAAATCATTGAATCCCCAGAATCGCCTATTTTGCCTGACGATCCTGGATATCAAGAGGTTCATGACAATGCGGTGCTTGGTGACATGGTTGGAGACCCCTTCAAAGATACTGCGGGACCATCTATCAATACGCTGCTAGTGGTTATCTCATTGACATCCACTCTGTTTCTCCCAGTGATTGCAGCACTAAATATTGCTCTCTCAGCTCTATTCTAGTAGATTCGAGAGCAAAGGACGACTCCACAAGGAGTCGTCCCCTCACAGAGGAAAAAAAAAATGCGTTTTGGGATTGTTCCACTGGAATTTCGACCTGCTGTTGAGAAGATTGTAGTAGATGGTGTGCCTGATTTCTCTAGATTTGATATTGTTCAGATAGTAGAGCAGGCTTTAGACATTGCTCACATAAGTGTCATTGAAGTAACCATGGACATCGCTCACATTATTCCAGATTCGCTGGGAGATGAGGAAATCGATCGGCTGATTGAACTGAAAGATGAATACGGGCATTCATACACCGCTCATCTTCCTCTTTGGTCGGTAGAACCTGCGACATTCAATCAGCAGATTAGAAAAGCCAGTGTAGACACCATCGTCCAGTCAATAGAACTTGCTCAACCACTTGAACCAGAATTCTATGTCCTCCACTCTACCGGGGCCTTAGCATCAGAATTCTCTCATCTGGAGTTTCCATCTGCGATGCAGGATGTGATTTCGGCTGCACTAGCAGGATTCTCGGCAAACAGTGTAGAAGAGATTCTAACACAATCCGAAATCGACTCCCGGAAACTAGCAATAGAAAATATTGAATTTCCCTTTGAATTTACTCTCCAAGTCGCAGAAGAATACGACACATCGATATGCTTTGATACAGGACATCTGCTTGCAAGATTTTCAGGTGATGAAGATGTTGTTGATTTCTATACGCAGCATAAAGACATCATTACTGAGATTCATCTTAATGATGGAAGCTACTTGGAAAAGCATGGTGTGAAAATTGTCGATGACCATCTTGCTCTGGGTGAAGGTCAGATGCCAGTCAAAGCATTCCTTACAGAGCTTGTTATGGATGATTTCAACGGCCCGCTAATTTTCGAGCTAACTACTGAGGAAGTCTTACAATCGCTAACCCTAATCGAGCGAGAAGTCCCACAAGCCTTGAATTGATGGATATACCCTGACTATCTTCGACTACTGTTGAGTGCAACGTCACAACGTTTTTATCATCTTTAGCCGTGCAAGAGCCCGTAACAACTATCTGGGCCCGTGGCATAGACTGGTTATTGCACCGCTCTGATATGCGGGCGAGAGTCATAATCGCCCCCTCCGAGAGGCGGGGGCCGAGTGTTCAAATCACTCCGGGCCCACCACTTCCTTTCTGATGGCTCATTTCCCTCGATAACACCGGGATGCGCATTGATTATATCCGTGCAGTCATATGTCCTGTTTAGATAATTGTGCTGTTCATTGATTTGCCATGAGTCCCAATGACAAAGAGAACTCAGATTTTGAAAATCTTACCAGCAGATTAGAAGAAAGACTATCTGGTGATACCCACAACAGTTTTGCTAATGGTCAGCTAAATGAAATACGGTCGGATAATAACTCGTTGGTCATTGACAAGTATAGAACCTCATTACTACTCATCTATCGAAATCAATGTCCTTATTGTAAGCAGCTCATGCCAAAATTAGCAGAGCTTGCCAAAGACTATCGGTCTCAAGTCTTTTTCGCAAAGATAAACATAGATACCAATAGAGATGTTGCGGAAAGATTTCACGTACTGGGAGTTCCATTAGTCATTGCTCTGAAGAAGGGACACCCAGTGGATCGTATCGAAGGACTTCGCAATATTGCGGTTTATGATGATTGGATAAACCAAATCCATAGAGGCATCAGGCCAACGAATTTCGAAAAGGGTTCTCTAAGCAAATTGGAATAACACGTGGGCAAAATCTCTTGGAACTAACTGTCGCCTATGCATATCTACAGCTTCAGAGTGAATACGTATTCCTCATCAGCCATTGATAGTTTGCTTTCAACCACTTTTCCGGTCTTATGTAAGAATCGAATCATGGGTTGATTTCGTGGATGCACGTATGCTATGAATGCATCTACTCCTTTGCTCTTTGCTATGCGCATAAGATGGTTGAGCAAGAATGTGCCAATACCCTTGTCCTGATACTCGTCTTGAATGACGATAGCAAACTCCGCTTGGTTTGTGTTTCGATTGAGCAGATACCTTCCAGCACCAATTATCTTCTCCGTTTCACCCTCCCTATCAGGATGAATGACTGCAACAATGGACACATCACGATCTTGGTCTACATCATAAAAGTCCTGTAAAGTCTGTCTTCGAAGGCTTCTAAGCGGAGTCAGGAAGCGGAAGAATATGGACTCCTCTGATAAGTCATAGAAGAGCTCCTTGATTCTGTCGGAATCATCAGGCCTGATTAATCTGAAGTGGACATTGATATCCCCTCCCTCGGGTCCTTGGAAGGTTTCTTGAGTTTCATATTCCGAAGCAAAGTAGGTTCCTGTCACTTTGAAGGGCACCTGATCTTCGAAGACATACCTCATGTTCTTTGCTGCTTCCAGAAGTTCATTTCTGAAATCAGGGTGGGCAATAGCTATTAGTGAGAGTACCCGTTCTCGAATGGTTTCCCCGTGTAATGTTGCTAGACCATACTCCGTGATAACCACATCAACGTCTCCCCGGGTTGTTACAACTCCAGCCCCCTCACTTAGTCTTGGCACTATTCTGGAAACCTGTCCATCCATAGCAGTTGAACGCATACAGATGATGGCTTTTCCGTTGATAGATCTCTCTGCACCACGAATGAAGTCCACCTGACCGCCAATTCCGCTGTAGAATTTATGACCTATTGAGTCTGCACATACTTGACCAGTGAGATCAATTTCCAAGGCTGAGTTGATTGCTATCATCTTTCTATTCTGACCAATTATATACGGATCGTTGACGTATGCCGTGTCGCGGAACTCAAACATCGGGTTATCGTCGATATACTCGTAAAGCTTCTTTGATCCCATGGCAAAACTTGCAATCACTTTGTCCTTGTTGATACTCTTTTTCCGATTATTGACAATTCCATTCTGTATTAGTGGAATAAGACTATCACTGAACATTTCTGTGTGGATGCCAAGGTCCTGAACACCCGTTTCTTGTAGACTATCACAAACTGCTTGTGGGAGGGCGCCGATACCGAGTTCCAGTGTAGATTCGTTTTCAATTAAGCGTGCCACATAAGCCCCGATTTGGTCAATAGTTTTCCCGCCTGGTTCTCCCTCAAATTCCCGTAGAGGCTCGTTATACGGTACCAAATAATCGATATCTCTGACATTGAAAAAAGAATCCCCATGAGTTATGGGCATCTTTTCATTTACTTGGGCAATGACTAGATCCGCACTCTCTGCTGCTGATTTTGTAATATCAACTGAGATACCCAGAGAACAATATCCGTGTTCGTCGGGTGGACTTACTTGAATGAGAGCTACATCAAGAGGCATTCTTCTTGATCGAAATAGAGTTGGAATTTCAGAAAGCATCATTGGCGTATAATCAGCTCTTCCCTCAGCTACGGCCTCCCTTATGTTCTCAAATACAAAAAACGTATTGTGTCTATACTGTGCCTGAAATTCAGGGTCTGCTGAAGGAGTGTCTCCTAAAGTCAGAAGATGCACAATCTCGTTGTCAGACATATTCTCTGCATTCTTTGCTAGCTCTTGTACCAAATGATAGGGTACGCCGCAACCTGTACCAAGAAATATTCTAGTTCCGCGTCTAATCTTCTTGATAGCTGCAGGTGCATTCAAGACCTTCTTCTTGTATTTTTGCATCCACTCTTCGGGGGCCATAATTGTACTCACCTGAGGGTCGTGCTACATCATTTACCTACCCCCTATATCTATTTCCAAATGCATGTCAACTCAAATGTCACAGTTGGCAATCTCGGAGATCCGTCGGAAGGCTTAAAGTACCGTTTTAGTCGCTGACGAGTTAACACAAGACAAACTCTATGGTGTGAAATAAATATGTCTGAATCTGTGGGAAATCGTTACTTAGTCATGCTCGGAGCTATCATAGTCCAGTTATGCCTAGGCACCATTTACGCGTGGTCTGAATTCCAGAACACGCTGACTTTAGTAAGTTCTGAAGGTGGCCTCTATGGATGGGCTGCACTCAGCACTCAGTGGCCATTTGCTGCCGGTCTTGCATCGTTTGCTATATTTATGGTGATAGCAGGTCGTTGGCAGGATAATATTGGACCACGAAAAGTAGCCACGTTTGGTGGCATTCTTCTTGGTGCTGGATACTTTCTGGCCTCATTCATTGATACCCTTGCACTCAACGAAATGATGGGAACAATATACTTGGTCGTCACCTATGGTATAATCGGTGGTGCTGGTATTGGTTTCGCGTATGTCTGCCCAATAGCAGCCCTTGTGAAGTGGTTCCCTGACAAGAAGGGAAGCGTTTCGGGAATTGCTGTAGCCGGCTTTGGCGGCGGTGCTCTAATATTCCTCTATATTGAGCAGTATTTGATTGAAGCAGCTGGCGGTCTGATTGGTCAACCCTTCCTCATTCTTGGCATCGTCTATTTAGTCGGTGTTGTGATAGGAGCTCAAATCCTCGTTGAACCTCCCAAGGGGTGGACTCCAGAGGGATACACTCCTCTGGAAACAACCGCTGATGGGTCTGGCGGTGGAATGCTCCCAGGCGAAATGATTCGCACTGGTACTTTCTGGTTACTCTGGCTTGCCTTCATCTTCGCTGCAACAGCCGGTCTTATGACTCTCGGTAACGTGAAGAGTGCAGCCGCAGAGGTTGATCCGCTTGTCATACCCCTCGGTCTTGGTGCTGCCATTGGAGGCATCATGTCGATATTCAATGCCGCAGGTAGAATCTTCTGGGGTTCAGTGTCTGATAAGTTGGGCCGAGTCCTGGCCATGATGCTCATGTTTATTGTGCTTGCGATTGCGATGTTCACCTTCGGATACATGGTGACACTACCAGCTGCCGAGGGGATGTGGATATCAATCACTGGAATTGCCTCTGTCATTGGCTTTTGCTTCGGCGGAAATTTTGCCCTTTTCCCGTCTGCAACAGCTGATAACTTTGGCTCTGAGAATGTAGGCAAGAACTACGGAGTAGTCTTCACCGCGTATGGCATTGCAGGCATAGTAGGTGCTTTGGTTGCAGGCTCCTTTGTTGATTTCACGGGAAGTTACTCCCTAGCTTTTGTGACCACTGGAATCCTAGCTATCCTAGCAGTGATACTAACCATCATCTTGAAGCTGAAAGGTAATAACTAGTGATTTGAATTCAGGGGAGAAATTATCTTTCTTCCCTTCTTTTCTTGTTTTTCACTTTTCTAAAGACTCGCACTGTATGTACAAGCTGACTACTTCTCAAAAGAATATGTTAGTTATTTTTTTAAAATACGGTGTTGGACAAGCTTTTTATCTCGGAATTTTGCGCCGCTACAAAAGCATCGACGCTTCTTGGTGACCAAGAATGTCAGAAGATAAAATTACAGTAGTTTCAGGAGAAGAACGTCGGTTTCCGCCTCCTAAGAGCTTTGTCAAGAAGGCTTACATCAAAAGCCATGAAGAACGAATGAAGCTCTGGAAGGAGTCTATTGAGAAACCCGATGAATTCTGGCTGAAAATCGCAAAAGAATTATGTTATTGGAAGAAAGAACCTACTAAGGGTTTTGAATGGAAAAATCCCAAAGAGGCCCGCTTCACTTGGTTTGAAGATGGGGTAACCAACATGGCCTACAACTGTCTGGACAAGCATGTCGAGGCAGGTAAGGGCGATCAGGTTGCATTAATATGGCAGGGCGAACCCTTGGAAGAGGCAAGAACATTCACATACCAACAGCTTCTATCTGAAGTTAGCAAGGCTGCGAACGTTTTGAAGAATCTTGGTGTAGAGAAGGGTGACAGAGTCACATTTTACCTCCCAATGATTCCTGAGCTCGCAATTCTCATGCTGGCTTGTGTACGTATCGGAGCAGTTCACAGCATTGTGTTTGGTGGCTTTAGTTCCGATTCAGTCAAAGATAGAATCCTTGATTGTGAGGGTAAAATCCTCATAACTGCAGATGGCTATTACAGAAGTGGTAAGACTATACAGCAGAAGGCTGGTGCTGATGACGCAGTAGAAGGTCTTGATATCATCGAGAAGGTTCTCGTTGTCAAGCGTTTGGGTCTAGATATCCCCTGGGATGATGACCGTGATGTCTGGTATCATGAAGAGATGAAAAAGGTTGACGACAAATGTGAACCAGAATGGATGAACGCTGAAGACCCATTGTTCATTCTATATACTTCAGGTTCAACCGGCAAGCCAAAGGGTGTTCTGCATACTGTGGGCGGATATATGGTATACACAACTCACACTTTCCTGAACATCTTCGATTGGCATCCTGGTGATGTCTACTGGTGTACAGCTGACATTGGCTGGATTACCGGGCACTCATACATCACATACGGCCCGCTGTCTGCTGGTGCCACAACCATGATGTTTGAAGGAGTACCAACCTATCCGGATGTTGATCGCTTCTGGCTAGAGGTGGAACGCTGGAAGGTCAATCAATTCTATACAGCCCCAACCGCTATTCGTGCACTTATGCGGTACGGTGAGGAGCCTGTGGAGAAACACGATCTCTCTAGCTTGAATCTGTTAGGTACAGTAGGAGAGCCAATTAATCCTGCGGCTTGGACATGGTATCATGAAATTGTTGGTAAGGAGAATTGTCCAATTGTGGACACATACTGGCAAACTGAAACCGGCGGTGTAGTAATCACACCCCTTCCAGGTGCGGACGCCACAATTCCAAGCAGTGCCACATTCCCATACTTCGGAATCGACCCCTTGATTGTAGATGCTGAGGGTAAGGAGTTGGGTGCTGATGAAGGTGGCTACCTATGTATCAGAAAACCATGGCCTGGTCTAATGAGAACGGTCTATGGCGACCATGAGCGGTTTGTTAATACTTACTGGGCTCAATACAAGGATCCCGAAAGCGGAAACCCGATGTATATGACTGGTGATGGTGCCCGATTCAACGAAGAGGGCTACTTCTTTATCATGGGACGTATCGACGACGTGCTTAAGGTGTCAGGTCATAGGCTAGGCACAGCCGAAATCGAATCTGCCCTGGTCAAGCATCCTAAGGTATCAGAAACAGCTGTTGTTGGAATGCCGCATGACATCAAGGGTGAGGCAATTTATTGCTTCGTGACCCTGAAGTCCGGCATTGAAGGCGACGAGGCTCTCGTTCAGGAACTTAAGAAGCATGTACGTAGCGAGGTAGGCCCCATTGCAACTCCGGAGAAAATCCAGTTTGCAGATGCCCTACCCAAGACCCGTTCTGGCAAAATCATGAGGAGAATCCTCAAGAAGATTGCAGCAGGTCAGCTTGATGACTTGGGCGATACAACCACCTTGGCTGATCCAACAGTTGTTGAAACCCTCATCAAAGAACGTAAGTAGAATGAATAGTATATGGGCGGTACACTCCGCCCTCATCTCTCTTTATTTTTGATTTTGAAACCCCTATAACTAGGCTGGACCATCCTGTATCCGGTGCGAGGTATTATTTTAGGTACCAACCAACAGCTCTCGCTGGTGGTAGAATCACAGGATCGTTTTCAATATGCATATATCACATGCATTCGTTTATTACTGGACATTGTCAATAGTTAATCAACTTGGAGAATATGGGAAATGAATAAGAAAGCCGCCGCTGTAATTGTCATCATAATCGGTGCTATTGCGCTTGCCCCAGTTGCGATGTATGGAGTGGAAGTACAAGTTGCCGATGTCAGCATGACTCTTGGCATTAGCAGTATATTAGGTTCTTTAAGGTTCAATCCGGCACAGGTTCCGAGCTTCGATATTGGGCTTCAACAGGTACAGATTGATGTAAGTTCTCAAAGCTCCTATGAATATGCACTCTCACGTATAACCGGAAGAACAGAAACAAGTGAATCGAACTCGAACACTCCTGCAGATGTTCAGATAACTATAGAATTTACGCTGACTACGCCATCCAATCAAACTATAGTATTTACTCTGAATCCCGGACAGATGCAAGGAACTGGAGAAAAACAGGTGCGCACTATTTTGGGTCCAGACGAGGGTATCTCTGTAACGGGCGAGTTTCATTTGACCATAGTCATCTCGATTCAGATAACACCCCCGACCTTTGATAACCCTGTAGTTGACTTAGAGCTCAACCCTGTAAATCGCACTTTCAGCATTCCGAGCAATTGAATACGTCAAGATTAGATGTGGAGAGCCCAGGCTCTCCCTAACTCCTTCATTTTGGCTGCTAAGTGTCCCTATAAATCCAAATTTCAGTGATTTTTCCCTATTGTCCTTTATTAGGTGGAAGACGACCTCTCAACGTTCTACGGTATTGAGTCAGTTGGATTGAACAACCAGTCACTTCACCCTGCTCCATAGTAATGCCTCCCGTGTATTTACCAGGTTCTAGATTGTAGAAGATTTTCACATATTTTGGTACATAAACGCCAAGATGCTTCTTATCGAATCGGTCCAATCTAAGAAATCTAATGGACAAGTAACAGAAAAACCTGGAAATCTCTTTACTTGTCGAAGAGAAGTCTGGCGGCCCCCGTATTGTAGATGCGCATACCATTTTCATGTAGTGCCCCCACAAGTGTAAGATTCCATTTCCGAGCCAGTTTTATGCCTGCATCAGTTGCCACCGCGAAGGAAATCAACAAAGGGATGCCAGTCCATACACATTTACTCACAACATCTGCCGTCAGGCGACCTGAAAGAATAGCTAGAGAAGTGTTCAGATTCATATTCTTTGCGACTGCTAGTCCTAATACCTTGTCCATTGCATTATGCCTGCCAAGGTCTTCTGCCAAAACGTGTCTGCCACTCAACAGACTCGCCACGAGTGCCCCGTGAGTTGCTCCAGTTCTTGAGCGAATTTCTTGGTTTTTCAGCAGGATTTCTGAATGCTCTATGATTTTTGACTCATGAACATCAACTGCTTGAGAGATACTTGTTGCCTTACCCTCCAATTGCAACAGCTCCAAAACGTCAAAGGCCGATTGTTTCGTATTCATTACCCGACAGACTCGGGACAGGTATCTATCCAGATGAATGGAGGCACCATTTCTTGTTTCTATATTGCATCGATGCTTCGAATACTTCGCACCCCTAATATCACGGGGCGAATTGATAACTCCCGTTGACAATAGATGTCCGACAGATAACTCTCTCTCAAACCCTGGAGTACAGATAAAAGAGGCAAGGAATTCTCCATTGATTCTGAGTTCGAATACAGACTCTATGGCAACAAGATCCTCTTCATTCTTGACTTCAGAATCCTCCACTTTTAGGGTATCAAGGGGTCTGTAGGGCTTCATTGCTAATCATTCCGGTTCCGTTCCGAGTCGATAAAAGGATTAAGATGATGACCTCGAATCAATCTCTACCTGCTCTTTCAAAGCCATTCCGAGTATGATGCATACTATCGTTGCCATGGCAACCTTAATTGGAGTAATGAACGCAGCCGCCAGCCAGAGCATTTGCAGCTGAGAAGGTGTGAGTCCATAGAAGAACCAATATGTTTGACCTGGAATTAATATGAATATACGAAGAAGAATATCTGATTCTAGACCAATAATCCCACTAAACAGGAGTTTACACGTACTCTTTCTCTCATCGGCTTGAGGCCAGATTTTTCCTACTGACAACAATGCGGTCACTATGACAAGAGCATATCCAACCAAAACATCCCAAATTCCCCACAGAGGCAGTAGCCACGAAACAGGTGTAATGAAGTATCCTACAAGAAGTAGTGAATATATCGCAAATACTGGTTGCCAACGTTCACGATATGTGAAACCTGACATTAATGCTCCTAGAGGTGCCCCAATCATGAAAACAAGCTCATATGGGTTTCGGAAATAGACCATATGACCCACAAGAGTACCTAAACCCACAGAAAACGCACCAAGATATGGCCCCAGCAGAACGCCTATCAATGGACTCAGTAAGAAGGCCCACGAGTCCCATATGCCACTGTAAAATCCAGGAAAAATTGGCACGATATCTAGTACAGATATCATCGCTGCAAACACAGCGGCTAGTGAAATCAAGCGGCTTTGAAAACCCTCCTTTGACAGCATAGATTCCTCTGGTATTTCTTGGTCTATTTAATTTGTCCTGCTCGAGAATAATAACAGCAAATTACCTCGCGTACTCAAAAAGCAGCTATGATTATTTTTCTTAGGATGGACATGCAATGTACCACCCAAATACAATTGTTGGATAGAAACCGATATCCATTCAATCGATAGCTTATTGTAGAACAAAAGTGGTATGGCATGCTCAGAGGAGCAACTGCGTGATGCAAATCGGAATAGAGTTTGTCCCAGACAAACCAATTGACAAAATCATCAAATGGACCAAACTTGCGGAAAAGGCCGGTTTCGACAATGTCTGGATAACTGACCATTACAATAACAGAAATGTATGGGCAACACTAGCTGCATTAGCTTTGAAGACTGATAAAATCATGATGGGGCCTGGAGTGACTAACCCATATCATATCAATCCCGCATTGATTGCGTCTGCAGCTGTGACAATAAATGAGCTTAGCAATGGACGCGCGCTCATCGGAATTGGCGCAGGTGACAAAGTCACGCTTAACGCATTAGGAATAAAATGGGAAAAACCTGTTAGTGCAGTCGTTGAAGCTATCGAGTACATAAGAACGCTAACTGATGGCAGTAGTTACAAAAAGGATGGAAGAGTCTTCAGTGTGAAGAAAGCAAAGCTGGCTTGTGTGAAAAAGGAGCCTATACTAGATAAGGATGGCAAGCCGGTGCTGGAAGACGGCAAGAAGGTTAAGCGAGGACCGAAGATTCCAATATATGCCGGTGCTCAAGGTCCAATGATGTTGCGGAACACAGCAGAAGTAGCTGATGGCATTCTCATCAACGCAAGTCATAAGAAAGACTTTGAAATTGCCATTAGGAAGATTGAAGAAGGTGCCAAGAAGGCTGGCCGTACTCTCAATGATATCGACATTTCTGCTTATACTGCTTTCAGCATTGGGGAAACTCGAAAGGATGCCCTCAAAGGAGATACCAAAATAGTCGTGGCCTTTATCGTTGCTGGATCTCCAGATCTTGTTCTCAAGCGGCACAGCCTAGACATGGATGAGTGCAACAGGGTCCGAGAACTACTTCAGCAAGGTAATTTCAAAGACCTGCCGGATGCTGTGACCGACGAAATGATAGACGCTTTTGCTGTAGTTGGAGATGCACATCAATGTATCGAGCGCATCCAATCTCTTGAGGAGGTAGGTGTTACTCAGTTCATAGTTGGCTCACCAATTGGTCCTGACAAAGCCAAGGCAATAGAACAAGTAGGTAAAAAAATCATCCCGCACTTCAAAGATTAACCTGAAAACTAGAGAAGTCAAATCCTATTCGATGTGGTTTCTTAATCTATCAATTAGATAAAACATTGCATTGAATATACGGCCCATAAGAAACTGGTGATATTTCCCAGCACCTCACGTGGAAGATAGAGGATTGAATTCTGGTCAGATTGACTTTACTCATAAGCCTAGAAAGGCCGTAGCGAGTGAATTGAGTATGGCAGACGACCAATAACCGTCATTCACCATTCATAGTGAAACCTCTCAGTGGAAAACCATGATAATTAAGACCGGAATCGTTTTATGAAAAATCCAAGGTTCTATTCTGTTTGGGAGGAAAACACATGACAAAAGATTGTACAATAGGAATTCTAAAACTAGGTGCTATTGGAGCTGCACCGCTTATTGATCTACTATTTGATGAACGCGCTGAACGCAAGGATATTGCCATTAGAACAGTCACGACAGGTGCTTCTTTAGATGAGGAAGCATGCCAAGAGGCTGCAACCAGACTTGCAGAGATGACTCCCGACTTGGTGATATTAGTGAGTCCTAATGCAGCACTTCCTGGGCCCAAGGGAGCAAGAACGTATCTCTTGGATGAGGAGTTCAAGGTGCTCTCAATATCCGATATGCCTTCAAAGAACGCATTCTATTCCAAAGATGAATCAGGGAAGAAAGTGCCCTCAGTTCCTGAAACAAGTGGTTTCATAATTCTACCAATGGACCCGATGATTGGAGCAAGGAAAGAGTTCTTGGATCCGACAGAGATGACCATTTTTAATGCTGACTTGATAAAGCTTCTCTCCTGCACTGGGGTGATGCGGTTTCTACAATACGAGCTGGAAAAACTAGTTGATAGTATCAAGACTAAATCCGATATTGATATGCCGACCCTTATTCTCACACCTGAACTGGCATTAGAGGCAGCTGGATTTGCGAATCCATATGCGCATGCAAAAGCCTACGCAGCACTGAAAATGGCAGAAGCAGTGGCAGACATCACAACAACGGCATGTTTTATGAGAAAAGACCCTGATGAATACGTACCGATGGTTGCAGCTGCACACGAGTTACTAGGAACTGCAGCAGAACTCGCAGCATATGCAAGAGAGATGGAGAAAGCAGGAAACTCTGTACTTCGTACACCTCATTCTTCCTCAGGAAAGAACCTCAGAAAAACAGAGTTATTTGAAAAACCAGACTAAGATGTGGCTGCGGATGAATATTCATCTCGGGCATTTTCTTTATCGTCTACTCTCGCCCTAGAGAGTGCCTAAGAACCTTAGCATTCAGTGCGCCAGCTTGGTATTTATCACCTGTCTTGGTATTGCGAAGAGTTACTTTGGCAGGGCTGAAAAGAAGGGGATCCACCTTGTAGAAGTCAAAATCGAAGCTCTTGAAGAGTTCATAAAAAGGCGTCCCGTATTGAGATGAGGAAGATGACGGAACTTGCTGAACCAATATATCCAAGTCATCATCGTCTGAGGGCTCAATATCATAAAATGTCTGTCCGGCGTAGAGAATACAATCATTAGTGATTCCCATGGCTTTGGTGTCCTTCTCGACAACAGGGGCTATGGGCGCCATGCCTTTTCCAGCCTTGATTTTGGCTGGGTCAAACTTGAGTTCATGCAGCTTATGGGCACCAACTTCAACAATTCTTGCTGATATTTGTACTGAACCTACCTTACACGCTGTAGGGGCAATAATGCAGTACAAATCAGATGTGGACACCCCACATTTACGTGCAATATACTCGGTAACATTCTCTGGAGGAAATCGTCTTGTTTCCAACAAAATGACCGCCACATCTGACGAATCTTTGAAGTCGAATTCCTTGAACAGCTTCTCCACCGTGGCGAGAGCTCTTGCTGGACCTGACGCCATGCCGAAATATTTGCCTACATTGATGGTCCATCCCGCATATTGCGAACAAAGAGTTGCAGTTCGTACATGCTCTGTTTCTACTACCGCTGCCGGGAGAGTAAGGTCTCCAATACTCATCTCAGAAATCTTGACCGTACCCAGCCCAGCTAAACACACCTCACCCACAATCCTCCCCGCTTCCATTGATCCCGGAACCTCCACACCTGCATCAATAATAGTCGTTCCATTCGATTGCTTTGTCAATGTACATCCAAGGGCACTGCTATTATCCATAAGCTTCTCAAGAACTAAGAATGCTCTCTCATTCAACTTAGTAATCAGACTCATCAACTCACAAGATGTTCATTTAACGCAACCCGTGCATAGATTTCCTCTCTCGGATTTCCTTCAGCAAAATCTCCCACAAACTTCACCCATTTCTCTGTTTCAGTCGGTTCCAGGCCTTCTGGCATAAAATCTGGGCGGCGCAGCTTGAGATATCGCAGATAGTATCCAGTAAACTCCCTCTTTGAAATACCACTGTACTTGTAGGTTGGTGGCAAGGAGTCTACTCTTCCAAGTGCAAAAATCATCCCTCTAGTAGCTCCAATCCCTACTCTGGGCCCCAATCCCCCTCCAATCATGATTGATCCTCCTCTCATTCTTACTGCAGCCATCTCTCCTACGTTTCCTTTCACAGCAATGAATCCTCGTCGCATTTGAGAAGCCAATTCTCGCCCGACATCTCCACCAACATAGACTCTGCCTCCCCTCATCCCTTCCGCGCTCCCTCTGTATCCAGCACAGAGATAGTCTCCTGCATTTCCCTCTATCTGAATATTTCCGCCCTCCTGTTCTGCAGCTGCCCATGCATCAACAGATCCACTCACTTTGATTCTCCCTGCAATCATTTCAGCTCCCAGATACATCCCTGTATCTCCCTCAACACTTAGCCGTCCTCCGTTCATCCCTCTTCCAATCATCTTTACTTGCTTCAAATTCCCCTTCAAAATGATCTCAGTTTCATCAATTTCCTTGGTGCCATCACCCTCAATTTCAAAGAATTCTTCTAGAGGCAGAGATCTGTTTCCTTGATGAATTTCAATTTCACCAATCTCCATCAATGATTTTCCTGCGAACTGTGATGGGGTGATATTATCTGCTTCCAAGGGAATATCAGGTTTCTCTTTCAGAGTAAGGAGTATCGTCAAGAAGAATCTCTCCTAGTCGTATCGTCATAGCAAACGCTCTGATAAGCTCTTGGAAAATTGTACTCGGAAGAAAGAAAAGCCTGCATATCCGAAGGAAAACCATCAAGAGGAGAGCTTGCGTGAAGATTAATGGCGTGCCTATCGAAGACACCTTTGCTGAAGCCTTTAGTATGCACATGAATAGAAGCATTATTACAGCCTACGATGCAGAATGGGCAAGGACTACAGCTTTGGAAGCAACCGGATTTGCCACATCAGTGATAATGACGCCCGCCGAAGCCGGCATTGAGTATATCTTATCTCCCGATGAAACACCAGATGGACGTCCTGGCGTACGGGTGATTTTCGCTACAGCAAAGAAGGATGCCTTAGAACAGCAGATTCTGGCACGTCTTGGGCAGTGTGTTTTGACTAGTCCAACAGCATGTGCATTTGATGACACTCCAAATGTCAAGGATTCGTATGCCATTGGAAACAGGATTGCGATGTTTGGAGACGGATATCAAGTCAAAAAAGGAACTATTCATGGCCGTATCTTGTGGCTGGTTCCTCGAATGAGCGGCACATTTGTGATTCAAGAGAAATTTGGGAGAACCAAGGGAGTTGCAGGAGGGAATGTGATTTACTTCTGCGAGGATATCGATAGTGGAATGAGAAGTGGGAAGGCTGCCGTCAAAGCAATTGAAGGTGTGGAAGGAGCATATACCCCATTTCCGGGCGGTCTTGTTGGCTCCGGCTCAAAGCCATCTTCCAAATACAAGGCTCTTCTTGCCTCCACTAATGAACGATATTGCCCAACCCTACGAGCTTTGGTCTCCGACACGTATGTTCCAGACGATAGCGATTTTGTAATGGAAATTGTAATCAACGGTCTCTCCGAGGATACCGTAGGAGAGGCCATGAAGGCCGCAATTCTTGAGATTTGTCAGCATCAAGGAGTCATCAAAATATCTGCAGGTAATTTCGGAGGAGAACTAGGCAAGTATAAAATCAACCTCCATGATATTGGGCTATAGACTTGAAACCTCCTAAGGGTTCAATCATAAATGAGAAATCTATGTCTATATTCCCCCTTGTCATCAAATATCGATGGAAAACACGAGATCTTCCTCGGCGTAATCATTGCTAATCAGACCATAACCAATATCACTGACTAATCATACACACGATGAACTATGGGATGCTTTATTCATGAACGATGAAAAGGCTATAGTCCAAATAACCTCTGGCCGGACTCTTATACAAGGAAGAGCCATTGAAAAAGGAAAGACAAGCCAAGAGTATCTAGATGCGGTTGCAGTCTGCGAGCTCAGTGATAAGGACATGAGATCTCTTGGTTTAGAGAAAGGAGATACTATTCTAGTCGAATCAGAGTTCGGAAAGACTATTGTTAGAAGTAAGCTGGACAAGAATCTGCCTGATGGATTTGCATTTATGCCCTGTGGCCCGTATTTTAATTCGCTCATCGCTTCTGATACACAATTCAGTGGAATGCCTTCATATAAGTCCGTGAAGGCATCAATCCGCCGCGCCAATGGTAAGACAATACGGTCCATCGAGGAAATGGCTAATCCTGGCAAGAAGGTTGTTAGATGACAGAAACTAACCATATTTTTGAGAATGTGCCATGCACATTCTGTGGCTGCTTATGTGATGATTTGATCATCGAGGTGAGCGACAACAAAGTTATGAAAAACACGAATGGCTGCGCAATCTCAAATGAGCGATTTCTTGGTCATGCCGAGAACAGGTTGCTTCGGCCCACTGTTGACGGTACAGATGTATCTCTTGAGCAGGCTGTGGATCGAGCCGTCAAGATTCTCAAATCATCAAGGCACCCTCTCATTTACGGACTGAGTTCAACAGAGAACGATGCTCACCGTTATGCTTACAGGATTGCTGAATTAGTTGGTGGTATCGTGGACAACACCACTTCTGTTTGTCACGGCCCCACAATCTTGGGGGCCCAAGACTCCGGAGAGGTAACAGCCTCTTTGGCTGAAACTAGGCATCGAGCCGACTTAGTAATCTACTGGGGGTCAAACCCAGCGGCAGCGCACCCGAGACATATCCCCCGTTATATTCGTCAGCCCGGGGAGTATATTACAGATCCCAAGACGGAGCGAGATATTTGGGTTGTAGACATAAGAAAAACAACTACGGCACGAATGGCAGACCGATTCATCCAAATCACACTTGGTACTGATTTAGAGGTTCTTCTCGTTCTGAGGGCTTTGATTAGAGGACATGAGCTTGATGTATCTGTAGTTGGCGGTTTGAAAATAGATGAACTCAAAGAAATAGCTCAAACATTGAAGGAAACAAAATACGGTGTTCTCTTTTTCGGACTTGGTCTTACCCAAAGCAGAGGCCGTCATCGAAATGTGGATGCTGCTATTCGTCTAGTCCAAGATCTGAACTCCTATACAAAGTGGAATATGATGCCGATGAGAGGCCATTACAACGTTTCAGGAGCTAATAAGACCTGTACATGGCAAACAGGATTTCCGTACGCTGTTGATTATTCCAGAGGCTATCCAAGGTATCAACCAGGCGAATATTCTGCAGTAGACGCTCTCGCAAGAGAAGAAGTGGATGCAATGGTCAATATTGCAGCAGACCCAGTGGCACACTTTCCTGAGAGCGTCATTGCCCATCTTCAGAAGATACCTGTCATCAATATTGATCCTAAGGTGAATATGACATCATATGTGGCTGAAGTCAATATACCTGCAGCCATAGCTGGAATCGAATGTGATGGGGCGGCAACCCGCATGGATGGCCTTCCACTGTATTTGAGAAAAGTCATAGATCCTCCAGATGGTATTCTTCCCGACCGGGATATTCTACGAATGATATACGACCTACTCAAAAAGGAGATGAAGAAATGACACAGGACATTCTGCTCAAGAATGGCACAGTCTACGATCCTATTAATGACATAAATGGAGAGGTCATGGACATATGCATCTCAGACGGAAAAATAGTTGAGAAAGTATCCGGAAGTGCCAAAGAGATAGACCTGAGTAGGTCTGCCGTGATGCCTGGCGGAGTTGACATGCATTCCCACATTATTGGGTCAAAACTGAATGTAGCAAGAATGACATCTCCTGATGCTAATCGACATTTCCCCTTGTATGGGTCGAAGAAGACAAGGTCTGGAGTTGCAGGAATCATACCCTCCTCTTATGCTACTGGATATCTGTATTCACGCATGGGATATACAACAGTGATTGAGCCCGCTCTTCCTGCTGTAAAGGGATTAGGCGCATGGGAGGAAGCTGAGGATATACCGGGCTTGGACATGGCAATGCTTCCACTCTTCTCTAATAGCATGATTACTTTCAGATATATTCAGGATGACGATATCAGTGGACTGGCAGCATATATTGCTTGGACTCTGAAGAGTGTGGGCGGATTCGGGGTCAAAGTTGTCAACCCGGGAGGTACCTATGCATGGGCATATGGCAAGAACGTTCGAGAACTTGACACCGAAGTTCCCCAATGGGGTATCACGCCTCGTGAAATTGTCACAGGAATTGCTAATGCTGTGGAATCACTAGGTCTCCCTCACCAACTTCATTTGCATCCTAATAATCTGGGACGCGTTGGAAATGTCAAGACGACGATTGAACAACTCGATGCTCTCAAGAATGTGAAGGGCCATGACAAGAGGAAGGAGATAGTCCATCTGACACATATGTCATTTGATTGTCTTGGAATGACTGAGGATGGTGATCATGAATGGAAAGATGTGTCTTCTGGAGGTGTAGAATTCGCTGAATACTATGACAAGAATGAACACTTCACCACCGATCTCGGTCAAATCACATTTGGTCCAGCAATGACCATGACGGGTGATGGACCATTTCAATTCTCTCTTTACCAGATGTCCGGAGGAACTACAAAGTGGTCGAACATTCCGGTAGATGTCGAACTCCCCGGTGGGGCAGGTATAGTCCCCTTTACATTTACTCCCTCCAGCCCTGCCAACTCTGTTCAGTGGGCCATTCCGCTCGAATTTGCTCTGAGTATAGATGATGTTTGGCGGTGTGTCATGACAACTGACCATCCAAATGGTGGTCCATTCCAGAAGTACCCCTTGGTCATATCGTGGCTAATGAGTAAGAAACAGCGCGAGAATTGGATTGATAAGACTCACAAGTACGTTGCAGAGAGAACAGCCTTGCCTGACATTGACAGGGAATACACACTCTCAGAGATTGCAATCGTTACAAGAGCCGGCCCTGCAAAGATACTTGGTATGGATGTAACGAAGGGACATCTTGGTATTGGCGCAGACGCAGATATTGCAGTCTTTGGGTTCAATCCCGAAAAGATCGAATTAGCGAAAACCCCCGACAAGATAGTCAGGCATTTCAGCCAGACTTTGTTCACGTTCAAGGGCGGGCAACAAGTGGCCAAGGGAGGAAGGATTGGGGTGCATCTGCAACCAAGAGTATTTTCCATACGCCCGCAACTTAGGGAGGATCTCCAAAAACGCATAGATAAGGAGCTTGAGGAAATGATGGGGAAGTGGTTCTCACATTCCTTCAGCAACTATCCTGTTCCCAAACGTTATAGGGTCGGAATTGAACAGCAATCAATTATCGATGCTACGTCAGTAGCCGCGTAGGAACGGAAAAAACTCGATATAGCCCTGATGTGATTCTACTCGAAACGTTTCTCTAGATAGAAGTGAATCCTGCATTTCTCTGGAATGCTGCTTGTATCCGGATATTATCCTAAGGCGGAACTTCTCCTGTTATCACAAAACTATCTGCAATTTCCTCGGGGACGGATAAGGAACCCCCCTCCGCAAACTGGTTCTTCTGCATCAAAGATACGACATCATCCCTTACATCCTGTTCCACTGATATTGACTGCGAAACCATTTATTCGACTGAAGTGTTAGGCATTGTCGAACAACAAAACTTTCTTTTTCCGATTTTTATCGGAGGAAATCTTCAAAAAACTACAAATCATGAAAGGAATGTCATGGCTTGATTTGATATGAAGTACATGGAGAACCAAGTGGGCATCTCAAACGCTGCGAAACTACTCATAGCAGGCCTACTTGGAGGCAGTCTTGGAGCGGTGAGGGCAGTCATACTAATCACAGCAGACCTCTTGGGCTTGCATGTCCCGTTCGGTGCTCTGATTATAAATGCTATAACTTTGTCAGCAATTTTCTTGACAGGCCTTGGATTCTTTGGTCTTCATATGGGTCTAGACTCTGTGTTTGGATACCGTAGTTTTCAGGTTGGTGTCTTGACATGCGTCTGCTATCTATGCTATATTCTACAGAAGAGCTTTGATGGTCGAACCGACTATGTGTTGCCGGCTATTTTGGGTGAAACATTAGCAGAAACCATCACCATTATAGGACTGCTTCTCTTATTCTCAACCTCTCTCTTTCTAATGCTCTGTGGATTGACTTTGGTACGATTTGGATATGGCTACTCTTTCGGACCGGAATTATCTTGGACTGGCTTCTTCTACATTCTTGCCTCCTTTGGTATATTCACCCCTATCGAGTACATCTTCTTACTCGTCCCCTTCCTGCTATCCACCTACATCTTCTACTCGCTTGCAAAATGGGTTGATTAAGTGTTACTCCCATGTATGGGAAAGGACCGAAAGAATGATTTCTGGCTGGTTGTACCAATATCAAGGCGTTCCTCTCATGAGTATTAGGTTCTATTCCTCAGGTGTGCAGCTACTCTTAAACAAAGCCAAAAAAGTCAAAACGGGGAGAAAATTAACTTCTAAAGAAATCAACGAAATTCTCGAAAATTCTGATATCGCGGCATGGCTCTCTGCATATGATAGTTGGATTGAAGATGTTCATAAGACCTTTCGAAGAATTCTCAAGTCTTTGCATAAGAAATCACCCCATAATTTAAACGAATGGGCTGAGAGAATCGATTTTGGCCTACGAGTGGCACTAGAAGACACAAAACGTCTTCAGAAATCCGTCGAACTCCTACGTCAATTTGACTGGATGGGTGTTGGTGAGAGCGTTGTCGAATTCTTGCCCCCGGAAACCAAAATTCAAGCCCAAGTTTTTGCGACGATAGATGGCTTCAATGGGGGAATGTATAGGGAAGACAAAATATTCCTATCGCTGGTTCTGCTTGATGCAACGTCCCTTGAACCAGGGTTTTTCAGACATGAATTTCATCATAACGGGTTTGACTACTGGTGGAAAAAACACCCTCTGGTTAAGAAATATAGCGAAGAGGAAAACTCTCATGAAAAATGGTTCCTTGACACCTTCGCTTACTTGGCGTCGGAGGGCTTGGCTAACGCCTTCTGTTCTCCTTCAGCTATCTCAAAGGTAGATGGGCATTCGGAGCGTATTCGCCTGCATAACTCCATCATAGAGGAATACGAGCAAAACTGGAATGACCTATTTGAACGGCTTATCAACCTACTTCATTCAATAATCAACGGAGAGGTTGAAGATATAGTGGATTGCTACGAGGATTTTGCCTTGGATATGAAAGGCGAGGGACATCCCATTGGTCACTTCGTAAGCGGAAGAATGGTCCAACGGATGGACACCTGTATCGATGTACCTCGTCAAGATATAATTGATTTGTGTAAGAATCCCTTCAAGTTTCTCAAAATCTATAACACGGCCGCACAAGGCGACAAATTCCAGCCCATTCCGCCTGATATAATTACTTCTCTTGATAGCATGTTGAAAAAGATGCGACAGGAATTGTAGTCATCGGGAAATCAAACCAGCAATCAGTCGGCTCTATCATATTTTCAAAAGCCTATCTTTGGATATATATTCTTGCAGGACTCTTTGTAAACTTAGCTGATTCCTTGCATGAATCTCTCCTTGAATAAGAATTCACCAGTAGGGAAGAGAAAACACATTTCGATAAGCTTCTAAGGCACTCTAATTCAGATTGGACATATGTCAGTTCTTTTCGACCCGTTCAAGATTGGATCGATGCAGCTAAAAAATCGCCTTATGCGTAGTGCTACAACTTCTGCTTTCTCAAGACCTGATGGAACTATTCGTCCTGCTATTGTAGAGTTATACTCGGATTTGGCCAAAGGCGGAACGGGACTCATTGTAAAAGGTCATCTCTATGTCTTGGAGACTGGAAAGGCCCATGAAGGCATGGCGGGAATAAGTGACGACAAGCACATTTCCGGATTGAAAGAAATCACAAAGGCTGTTCATGAGCATAACGGGAAGATAGTCGCTCAGCTCAATCATGCTGGCATCAATCATAAGGGTGATCGTGCAGGCCCAAGCGAATATAAGGGGGATAATTGGCAATCCAGGGCGTTATTAGAGAACGAAATCGAAGAAATCATCGATGCATTCGGTGATGCCGCTGAGAGGGCGCTACAAGCTGATTTTGATGGTGTTCAAATACATGGCGCTCATGGATACCTGATTAGTCAGTTCCTTAGTAAACTGGTAAACACCAGAGATGACCAGTGGGGTGGCAGCCTCAATAAAAGGATGAACCTTCTCATACGGGTATATGATGAGATTCGTAGAAGGGTGGGGAGGGTCCCATTGTTGCTTAAACTCAACAGTGATGACTTCAGCCCAAATGGATTCACTATAGAAGACAGTATTCGGGTTGCCCAAGTGATGTATGAGAAAGGGATTGATATCATTGAGATAAGCGGGGGCGGCATCGGAAGAAGGCAAGATCTCAGATCTCGTGCGGAACATGACGATGATACATTCAGCGAACTTGCTTTTGCGGGACATGCTGCGAGAATTCGAAACCATACTGGTTCTGCGCCAATGGCATTAGTCAACGGATTTCGTCAACAGAAAACAATGCAAGCATCAATTGAGAGAGGTTTAGTTGACGTTGTTAGTATGAGTAGGCCCTTTATCCGGGAACCCACCTTGGTCAAAAAACTAAAAGAAGGACAAGATGAAGTCCAATGCATCAGATGTGACAAGTGTCTGGGAGAAGACGTCTTCGGAAAAGTCATGTTACAGTGTCAGTTGGATTAACATCTCCCAGTCAATACTCTGGAATTTTTCATCCAAGGCATCAGGACAAAATCCGTCTATATGTGAGATTTGATGACGCTATGCACAGCTGGTAATATTTATATATGTATATGACACCGTACTATACATCATACAGTGTATAACACACAGTGAAAGGCGATATATAATGGACAATACCACACACCAAAAATGGAGTGATGCTCCGAAAAAAGCACTCGATGAGTTTGACCGTTGGTCTAAAGAGGTCAAACGCGGAGCAGCATCTCTTGCCATTCTGGCTGTTCTTGAAGAACAGGAGGCTTATGGTTATGAGATCGTCAGACAACTCAGTGAGCGTGTTTCATTCCTGCAACTTGAGCAGGGCACAGTCTATCCTCTCCTTCGTCGACTTGAGAAGAGAGGCCTACTTGCAAGTGAGTGGAACTATGACGATCCATCAAAGCCAAAGAAATACTATGGATTGACCTCTCCAGGTCAGAGTACGCTTGAGATGATGATGGAAACCTGGGTAATACTATCCCAAGAAATGAATAAGTTGATGAAAGGAGTTGAATTCTAATGGGCGATTCGCCTAAAGATTTAATCGATAAATATCTAGAACGAGTACGAGTATATCTTCCGGTGGGAAGTGAAGAAACACTACTTGAAATGAGGACCCATCTCATTGAAGAGGCACAAAGGCTAGGAGATGGGAGAATAACGCATGGTTCTGCTATGATGGCTATTGAACGGTTTGGAGACCCCAAAGAAGCCGCTAATGCATATGCAGGCACTGGGAAGAAAGTGGGTCCGATTCCCGCTGAATATTTCCATCCTCTCTTGAGAATTGGATTGATATTAGCAGCATTGAGTGCAGTTTTTATTGTTGCCAGTTACTTCGTGGGATTGGCAGTTCCCGGATTAGGGTTCCTACAAAACTTTCCATTTAGTATCCTAGCCATGATTGCTATTTCTCTTGTCTACGCCTTCATTATCATTGGAGGATTGTCTTTATTGGATAGAGGAAAGCCACCAACAGAAAAGACCACTCTTGAGAGTGTACTTGGCATAGGGAGCGGCGTCTTCAAACCCAAAGGGCGCTGGGAGGCATTAGGTGAGGCTGTGTTTGGAACCATTTTTGGCGTCATTTTACTCCTACCCCAAATTATGCTTCTCTTTCGTCCTACGTTTCTAGTATTCCTGTACGCAGGAGCTCTGCTAATCTTTCTTGATGCTATCAAGGGACTGCTCTTCTTCCTTGCAGGAGAAAACAATGTCACCCTCCTGATACAAGCCGCGATTGCAGCCATGTGGGTTATTCTCGCGGTCTTTCTCATCAATGTATCATGGCCCCTCGAGTCCTTCTATGTATTCAATGGAGATGTTGGGACCTGGCTGCTCGTGACTGTGGAGGACATCCAGAGTACTCTGCCACCTGAAATCAATGTCAGTCTGGGTCTGTCACTTATGTGGATCTTCATCATCTTCATTATCGTAGTGACTAACCTTTGGTCGGTCCTGATATCTGCAATGAAGATTCCAATGTATCTTGAAGAAGGCAAGGGCTGGTGGTGGCAGGGTAGATGGACTGCTAAGGACTATGAAACCCTTATTGATGTCACGGACATGGATCAACAGGCTTCATCATGACCAAGCCATTTGAATGATGGATACAACAATCGGAGTTAAGAATACGTAATAGAGAGGAGAAGGCATCTCCTCTCATGCCCCTTTTTTATTATTGATTTCTTGTTGAATTAGATTGTCGAGATTCTCTGCCTTTTCATGAAATCCATATTTCCGCCAAGCACCAATACACCGCTGTAGCAAATCGTTGGCCAAGTGCGAGTAAATTGGTTCGTCAAGAATTTCACTTCCTTGAATCAGAAGCAACAAGAGGGGGGTTCCCATCATTGCCAACTCATAATCATACTCTGTGTAGTCTTGAATTGCAATTCTATTTAATGCAACGCTAACCTTCAGAACTCTTTCTACTTCCGATCTATCAAGAAGTTCAAGTATCTGCCCCGCAAGGAATGTGACAGACATGATATCATCACGACAGACCATCCCATGTGAAACAAACCACTGATGGACAGCTAATGCCGTTCTGAAACTCTCTATCCTAATATGCAGCTTTTCTTTTGGAATCTTAATTCTCGTGCTCAAGGCGGCTATTGATACCATCAAATTTCCTACATTCGTCATATATGCGCTCGGATTACTTTCACGGAGACTCATTGTTGACTCACTATCATACTGCTTCATCGCAGAGTAGAGCAACTCCAATTCTGAATGCGAAATCCTCCCTACGCGAGCTAGAATAGGTCCAATGGCATTTATGAGCACGAAAATGGAAAGCCTAATCTGGGTCTTGTTCCACTCGCGGTGAACCACCAAAGAAACATCCGTAAGAAATTCATCAATATACTCTAGATGTGCCTCCCTTCCTTCCCCCGTGCTTATCCGGTAGTATTCTGCACAGGCAACGCTGAGGCTTTGAAATACACTGTCCACCGTGTGAGCAAAGATTGGAATATTCAAACGAAGGAGGCTCCTGAAATACTTCCAATAAATCTCAAGTACTTCTTCAAGCACCTCTTTTCGTTCGCTGACGGTCAATACTGGTGACTCAGAAAGCGCAGTGAGAAGTGTAATATAGTTCTGAAGCTGCAATGAGCTCTGCAAAGCCATTTTGATATAGGTAACCGGTTCAGACGATATCCCTGCTTTTTCATCAAGAACACTTGATAGCTGACTGAGTATTCCTTGGATTCGTCCTTTATAGAATCCCATTTTTGACTTGAAATCGTCGTAACTAGAAACAGAGTATAGCTTTTCAAAGATTTCATTTCTATCAATAATTGAGTAAATATATGCCCGGGCAACCGGTATCGCTTTTTGATAGTAATCCACCAAACGTCCAGCAAATTCTGGAAACTCTGAGATTCTGCCATCCATGAACACAAATGATTGCAGTAAGCTTGGTGGATCCGTCCTGAATTTGAAGATATCAGCAGCTTTTCTTAAGAATTTGGAATAGTCTCTTGAATCAATCTCTCTCGAGAGAAACTTGACTAGCGCAACCACAGCAGAGCTGAACGGATTATCTGCCTTTATCCTGTCCACTCTCATCACCAGTTCACTCAAGGGTGGTGCAGAAGTCTCCGTCATCTGTAATGCGAGTGTCCCCATCTTAATGGCGAAAGTGAGTTCGAGGGTATTCTTTGAATCAATGCTCGCAGCACACGCCTTATCGAATCTCCCTTGAAGCGCATACTCCAATGCGTCTTCCATGGAGTAATGTACTTGTGACTTGAGTTTTTGCCACTTCTCCACTAGCCCAGTGGTTTCTGTTCTTTTGTCCACTCTCTCAAGGATTTGTTCCAGTTCAGAGTCTGTCCCGATTTGACTGATAAGAGGGGGCCAGATTCTATCCAAGACTTCTTCTAGGTTAATGGCAATGTCATGTTTGACATATGTGTCGAGAATCTTATTGATTATGACAGTATGCTCCTTTGTTACACTACCATCGGCATCAGGAATATTCGAATTGTCTATCTCCTCTGCAATAATTCTAAGCTGGCTTTCGGCATATCCTGCACCTTTGTCCACGAGCGCCACAACTGTATAACCACTCTTGGATTCAAATACAATCAGTGTATTATCTCGGAATGCTAGGCGGTGCACTTCACCACTATCCATGGCAGCACACAGCATCTTGGCTGCCGATATTAGTGCTCCAATAAGCATCTCACCATCTGTGTCGATGAAGGAGCGTATCTCCACTGGTACACCGCCTTCTGTAAGGACGCCAACAAGTCGTATCATCACTTGCACCCGCACAGTCTACTCTGTATTCACAAGGCATCATAAGAAAAAAGCCTTCGTCGTATTCCCTCCGAACCAGCATTATGCACCTTCTACAATAGCACAAATGGCTTGCGAATTGCCGAACATCAGGAATGGGACACTGCCAGAATTTGAAATTTATCGGTTCTATCTAATAGAGAATACACACTCACATTTCTGCTTGACCTTGCTAATGGAACTGATTATGCGTTAGACAAGAGTTTCTTTGCGACTTCTACTGCTGCCTGTGCATTTGGTGCCCAACCATCCGCCCCTATTTTCTCAGCCCATTCTTCTGTGGTTGGGGCTCCACCCACCATCACTTTTGCTTGGTCTCTTATTCCTGCCTTTTTCATTGCATCTATTATTCCCCGCTGCATGGGTATTGTTGTAGTTAGCAAGGCAGAAAGCCCAACGATGTCCGGCTCATACTCTTTGATTTTATCAATTACGGTGTCTGTCGGAATGTCCTCCCCGAGGTCAATGACATCAAATCCATTGGCGCGCAATAGCGTTGCCACGATGTCTTTTCCGATGCTATGGATATCTCCTTCAACAGTCACCATCAGCACTCTTCCTGCAGTTTCCACTTCAGCCTTTGATGCTTGTATATCTTGTAACAGAACCTCCATTCCGGCTTTCATTGCTCCTCCTGCAGACACCAGCTCAACCAGAAACGCCTCACCTCTCTCAAATCGGGCCCCCACTTCTCTTACTCCTTTTGCCAGTCCTTCTGAAATTGCCTTAAGGGGAGGTATTTCTTCGTCCAATGCTTTTTGGGCTGCTTTTCTAGCTCCCTCGGGATCACTGTCTATTACTGATTGCTCCAGTTCCTTGAGTATGGCCGCTGACATTTTTGCAAACTGTCCTCTAATTGGTATCCTCCTTACATAGTAAGGATCCTAAATATATGCCTGATATGTGTCGGTTATCAAAATTATCGAATCGCTCTTATATTTCTAGCCTTATACTATTGGAAACTGCAGATTCAACATAGAGAAAAATTTGCATACCGTTCGACTCAAATTGAACTATGGTGTACCTTCTGGTACAAAATCCTAATACACCGTTAGCACAGAAAAAGATGAAGTTGAGATACTATGTTAAAGTTTGAGTCAGAGCAGAAGGTCTACGATATCGGGGAAATCAAAATGGGGGGTCAACCTGGAGAGTACCCCACTGTACTTATTGGCAGCATCTTCTACCACGGTCATGACATTGTGACTGACGAGAAGGCAGGCGATTTTGACAAGGAGAAGGCTGAGGCTCTTCTGAAGAAGGAAGAAGCGGTTTCAGAAACGACTGGCAATCCGCGAATCGTAGATGTCTGTTCGGCCTGGCCTAGGTCATTTGACAAGTATATCGAATATGTAGCAGAGCATATCGAGGGGCCCTTTACTATAGACGGTACCACCTCGTCAGTTCGTATCGCTGGACTGAAGTATGTAGAGGAAGTTGGTCTGGGAGAACGAGTGATATACAATTCAGTCCAACCCCAGATCAAGGATGATGAGATCATGGCAATCAAAGATGCCAAAATCAACTCAGCAATTCTTCTCACTTACAATGCAAAGAATCCAACCATTCAAGGGCGGTTAGAATCACTCGATTCAGTACTCTCAGTAGCAAAGCAAGCAGGAATCGAAAACTGCTTGATAGATGTTGCCGTTCTGGACAAACCAGATCCCGGCCCTATCAGTAAATGCATCCATCTTGTGAAGGAGAGATATGGGCTTCCTGCCGGAGCAGGCTCACATAATGCTGTTGCTACATGGGCTGAACAACGTAATCTGGACAAGAATAAGCGTCTGATGGCTTTGAGTGTTGCCAATGCTTTACCCATCTCATTTGGTGCGGATTTTATTCTGTATGGACCAATTCATAATGCCAAATATGCCTACTTCCATACTGCATTTGCTGATGCGTGTGTAGCCTTTAGTATGATGCAAGAATATGGAATCAAACCGGCCAATCGGTCACATCCCCTATTCCGCATATTCCGAGAATAGACCGATATGAACGAATCCTCTTAGGCATAATTTAGTGCCTTCACGTACTGTAGCCCACACTTGGCATTTTGTCGAATGTACATGACTAGGCACCATTGAGTTTTATATAGGCCAATTCGTGCCATGCCGAACTAGTCTGGTGAACTCCTGTGTGTAAATGGTGCATGGAACATGGTGCTGGCGGAAAATGGTACATGAATGCCCGCAACTACTCTGAAGAGCTCGGTGAACAACTGAAACCCTACCTTGAAGAGCAGTGGAAAAATATGGAAACGCTCTTCATCCGCAAGGTGATGGGTTTTAGCTCGATTGGTCTTGGATATAAAATGCAGATGCCACTCATTGGAAGGGTTCTTCGTACTGCTGCAGAGCGACAGATTCACAATGAGAGCCATAGTCGCAATCCTGTCCGGGGCGATGGTCACTTTGGACAGGTGTTGCCACTTGAAGATGCTCAACATATTATTGGCAATCTTGCAACTGGCAAGATTATCAAAAACTATTGCCTGTGCCGATGGATGCAACGGGGCGTAAAGGATGCGGTCTGTATCAACTTCGGTTCGCTGAGTGAAATCATTCCAAAATTAGACCGTTACATACCAGTTGATGAGAAATGGCAGTTAGACAGAGAAGAGGCAATCCAAGCCTTGGAGGAGCAGAACAAGAAGGGCTATGTTGCATCTGTCTGGTTCCAGCCCGTGCCGTACATCAATGCAATATGCTCATGCGAGAGTCCTGAGTGTGGCGGACTTCGTCTGCGAAATGACTTTGGACTAAAGACCGTCTACAAGGCCGAATATGTGATCGACGTTGATGCTGACCAATGTCAAGGCTGCAAGCGTTGTGTGAGCCAGTGTCAGTTTGGCGCATTACGCTACCTTCCGTCAATTGACCGAGTCATTGTGAATCAGGACAAGTGCTTTGGTTGCGGGACATGCAGGCATGTCTGCGCTCATGACGCTCTAAAATTAGTTCCCAGAGAAGAAGTTCCTGGTCAGGCAGGCAATTACTAGGAGTGACGAATATGGCAAAGACAAAGATAACCATAGATTATGACAAATGCGGATACAAAGACGGAGTTGAGATGGATCCAAGAAATTGTAGGAAATGTCTTGGCATTTGCGACCCTGCAGTATTCCTCATGCATCCCACACTGGATGAACATCCTGACCCGTTCAATCCAGAGAAATGGATGGTCACCCCTGTGTGGCCGTCGATGTGCATGGGATGTATGAAATGTCAAGAAGTTTGTCCCGTTGGAGCGATAACCGTAGAGCCCGGAGAATCACTCTATACAATGATTAACGAAGTGTAGTAATCGGGCGCGATTGAAGCACAACTACCCCCCTATTATGCATACACCATTCGATGTCTTGAGGATACTCGAAGGCACGTTCAATCTCTTTGCCCAGACGAGCGACCCTGACCACATCTTCATCAGGGATTGCAAATCTCTTTTGCATATGCTCTGGTGTTTTTTCCTCCTTGATATTTCCGGCTTTCTCCGAAATACAGGGCCTAATCATCAGCTCCTTTTTTCCTCGTTTCTTCTCCGTGATTGCCAATGAATCCTTCTTGAGAATATAGTTGTCGGGAATCACCCTGCCAGAAACTATTGTTCCGCCTAGCCCATAGGTGGCGTCAATCAGCATTTGATTGCGGTTATTTGACACAACATTGGCAGTGAACATCACCCCAGAAACCTCAGCTGGTATCAACTCCTGAACAATGACCGCCATTTTTATTTTTGACAGTGGAATGTCTTTACTGTTCAGATAGAGAATGGATCGTGTATTGAGGGCAGAACACCAGACACGTTTGATTGATTCTAATACTTCTTCCAAGCCATTTGCGCCAAGATAACTTTCCGCTTGCCCTGCAAAGGAGAATTGATAGCCGTCCTCCAAAACAGCAGAAGACCTCACGGCAAAACCAGATGCATTGGAATTTCTGTTCTCTTTGAATTTTCGATAAGCTATGGAGATTTTCGTCTGGATACTCTCGGGAACCTCACACGACAATAATGTCTTCTGGAATCCCGCGGTGACGGCCATCAGGTCTTCAAGGTCAATGGCACCATTTAGATTTTCAATCTGCTCTCCTACAGATGGGCTCTCTTGCAGGAATTCAGAATAGAAACTGCAGGGAATCACAAAGCCAGCAGGCACATTGAACCCATATTGGCGAAGACGGTACAGATTAGATGCCTTTCCTCCAAAATTCTCGACCTGACTGCAAGATATAGACGAAAGGTCATGAATTCGTCCCATCCCATCTCTTCTAGGTAACATCAAATCAGCTCTCATCTAAAAGGAATAGCGTACCAGATGCCCCTCCATCTGGCTCAATGCGAACTCTCTTTCCGTCCAGGCTCTCAGGGTCTTCGACGGGTGTCCCCATCAAAGCTGGAATCTCGAACTCCCTAGACACAATTGCCAAGTGTGAACCCAATGCACCAGAGGTACAAACTACTCCCGCGAGTTTTGGCAATACTGGGGCTAGCGTTGTGGTTCCCGCATCATCAACAAGTACAATCTTTCCATCTGCTCCTTCTTTGTATAATTGAACGACTTCCTGAATAGAAACAATATATCTGAGTTCTCCCTCAGCTTCCAATTCCATGGAGATAAGCCCTTGTCCAACTTTTCTCAAACCAAATAGCCACCTATGCAATCTTCCTTTCCGTATTTGGCTTGGTTATAAAGAATAACGTCAAATTCCCAGTAAAAACTCACGGAAAGACTAAGAAAGTCATGTAGAATAGCAACTTGACGATACTGTAGACGTATAGGTCTGTAATGCTTAATAGCCCCATTAGAAGGGGGTTCGTTTTAACAGCAATCCATGCCTCGCGGCGGAGATGAAATAAGATGGATGTAAGGGAGATTAATGAACAAATCAGACACATATCACATATTTTTGAAGATGTTCTCGCAGAACGTGGATTATTAGAATCGAAGCTATTTCCTATATCAGAATACATTAGCCTGTCCTGCTACCAGTGCTATGAATATCAATTCGATGTAATGAAACAGGTCTTTTCTAGGATATCACCAGAGGAGCTTGCCAAGCAGAGTAAAAAGCTTCTGTCTGACATCCATGCTCTCAGCATTACCTACTGTTGGTTATACTGGTCTTTAGGAAGAATGGGCAAGATATTCAACGAATATGGGGATGATGCATCTAACGAACCGGAGGAAAAGAGAGAACAATGGAAATGGATGTTGGAGCAGTGGCACTCGCTTGGAACCAATTACTTCAACACAGGCAAACCCTCTGTTGCCTCCTCAGGGTATGTAAACTTGGCATTCGAAGATGAAACCATAGACTGGCTTCATAACAACATGGAACCCGTCACAGTGGAACAGACAAAGAAAATCAGAAGGGCATTTGGTTCTGTTGATCTCTATGCCTTTCTAGAAGAGTGCGATGCACGAGCTAAGATTGTTGACCATGGCCCGTATTCAGTGGGTGATGATGAGATTTTAGTGGTTTCTGAATATACCAATCTACATGATGGAAAAGGAGATTTGTGGCTGCCCTGGTCCGATACTGAAGCCAAGTTACCAAGTTCTTCTTTGGGCGTAGCAATGACTATGAAAGATGTCACTGCACGCTTCAATGACGTGGGTACCATGACTATAGAACCAGGTGACTACTCTAAGAGAGTTACTGGTGCTGTGGTATATGCAAATAGAGGAAATGAGGTGGTGCCAATTGGTTTTGATGAGTTAGATGCCTACGCAGAGGCAGCAGATGCTGCACAAGCTGAGCTCTATATGAAGTTCGCAGAATGGGATAAAGAACGTTTAATGGTTGCTGGGGCAATAGCATATTGGCGTGGCTTCGCTAGATATACTGATGTTGTTGGAATAACAGACAAAATCGATTGGGGTATTGCAGATGATATCAAGGAGAAATATATACCCTTCTTCATGGATACAGATGCAGATCCCGCTTTCATGCGCTTTGGGCGGTTTGACGAGGAAATGGAGGAGGACCCGACACTCTATCTTCTCCCAGAGTAAACAAATCGGAAGTTGAATTGAGATGACCGAACTAGAAGAATCAGACGATTACCTACACGAACCAGGAAATGCGAAAGACTGGAGAGAGAGCTACTATTTCAATTGGGTCGATATTGATAATGAGATATCTGGCTTCAGTACCATCGGACTTCTCCCCAATGCGAAAAAGCGTGAATTTGTGTTTGCCTTGTTTTACCATGACAAACGTGAGATTCACTTTGTTGAGCCCGGTGGCAAATTTGGAGATGCTGCTGATGATGCACTTTCCGACGGTATACTCTCCTACAAATTGCAGTCACCACTTGATAAATGGACATTGAAATACGAGAAGAATGATTTCAAAGTCCATATTGTTTGGCAAGGAAGATTTCCGTGCTACGATTTCGGTTCTGGAAGCGGCACATCTTGGGAAGGACATTTCGAACAGTCTGGCAGAGTCAAGGGGAAAGTCCACCTACCAGACGGAAACACTCTGCAAATCGATGGGTTGGGAGAACGCGACAAGAGTTGGGGGTCACGAGACTGGCATATTCAGGCCTGGTATGCATTTCATGCTCAATTCGAAGATTTCTCCATTGGATTGAGAAGGGACCGAGTAAAGAATCAATTCTACGCTTCAGGAGGGATTTCACGCAAGCAGGGTCACGTACCAATAAAACGTGTTGATGTGGAAACCGAAACGAAACAGCTGCCAAACAAAATGCCTTACGCTGCCACTACAAAAGTGCACGGAGCTGATGGTTCAACCTACACCCTCAAATCTCGTACCGTTTCTGATACCAGCTTTGTCCGATTTGAGCGTAAATTTGACAAAGGGCGAACGGAACTATTTGAGAATATGGCTCTTCACCAACATTTGGAATCTGGTGATCAGGGTACTGGACTACTGGAATGGTTGTTTACTCACCCTAAGTAACCCCAAAGATACATCTCTCAACTAGACTCACTAGAATGCAAGTATGGTGGCAATAATCCATCCAAATAGCAATGCATTAATCAGAGCTCCCAAGTAGTAGTTGTTTGTTTCACGATAGCACCACACGTTGATTACGGTTCCCACAGCAAACCAAGGCAAGAAGGCATAGAAGAACAGGAATGAGTATCCAATAATACCTGGGATAACCGCGACACCCGTCAAGAGTCCTATCCCTAGTTCGATTGAGATGAGAATCACATATGGTATACACTTCATGAAGACCGCACTGCTCGACCAAATCAACTGCCCCTTGTACCAAGGTTCGAAGTTTCCTGGCCTTAGCAGCCCCATAAACCACATTCCCTCTATGAGGAAATAGATGCCAAATACTATCGAGTAGGTCGGGACAAAGAGCGCCCTTGAAACAGTAAGATCATTCATTCCCGGCAGGAAGCATCTGAAGTCCAATGCAAGACCAAGGTCTACCAGAAGCGTCCAAGCATAAAGCCACATAACTACCAAGAACGCCAGCACTAGCGATTTCAGTAGTTTGGTCTTAGAGCTGCCTTCTTCTGTATCTAGGCGCCATAGTGTCCCCCATGAAATCCCCTCTCTCTTCTTCCTTTTCAAGGTCTTCCGCATTACAACGAGGGTGATTAGTGCGCTTCCGAGTATCCAAAGGGATATTGAAGGGCCATACCGCTGCGGGAATGGAATGAATGCACCAGCACCTAATAGAGGATAAAAGGTCCCAATAGATATCAGGCCGTAAATGATGCCAAAGCCAAAATAATCTTTCTTGCTAACAGAGTATTCTGCTGCTGGTCTATCTTTCAAATCACCGAAGGATGAAGTGCTGAGAAGAATGGTTATGAGAGGAAAGATGGTCAAAACAAGACCAGAAGTAGCGATGAGTCCCCCCACCAACCACCAGCCGTAAATCAGCTGATCACTATCTATCCAATGTTCATCTTCAACTCCTCCCTTGAGGCTGTTTTGCATCCATCGAGTTGTTTCCCTCACGATTTCTGGGTCGATAGTTTCGAAGAGATGATTTGTTCTTGCAATGACTACTCTTCGAGCAGTTCCTTCTTCAAAACTGCCATATGTTGTGTCCTCCTCAACATTAGTCACTCCAAAGACATCTGACAGAACATCCAAGTCGTCTTGAAAATTGAAGAGAGAATCAAAATCGCCCACTGTTATGAGCAGATTACTGGGGTAAGTGGTATTTGCGGCGTCTGTAACCCAGCTCCCCACTAATACCATCGCACGAACCGATATTGTAGATTGATTAATTGCACGCCACGAGATTCCCCCTCCCATGCTGTGCCCAATCAGGCCTAATGATGATGAGTTCACATAGCCAAGGTCAGCAATATACTCTAGAGATGCGGCACCCGCACCAGTTCCGTCATCTGAATTTCCATGGCCATTCGCATCGATTGTGAGAACGACATATCCCCTTCTAGATAGTTCGATGCCAAATGCCATCAGCCACTCCTTGCTTTGCAGGGAACCATGAATTACGACTACACCAGGCAGGGGATTACTCTCTGTTGCATAGTTTGGTTTCTGTAACGTGGCATGAATATTCGAGCCATCAGTGGCACTAAAATCCACTTCTGACACTGCAACCTCACCAAATGAATTCTGAATTGTTGCTCCTAATGCGATACCTGAGCCTAAGATCAAAAGAAATACAACAAGTGACAAATAACGAAGTCGGAGCTGTTTCAAGAGTTTCACCAACATGCAATCAAAGAACTAAGGTAATTGCCCTCTTTTATTTGTTAATGATGCATCCATGTTATGTTTACTTTTCTATACCATGGATGGGAAACAACAAATTCTGTACATTGCTGACTGAATCCGTGACAGCCCGACGAATATTGACAAAGGTTTCCTCCTCGGTTCTAAATGGCCTGTCGGTCCATCCGCCACGCTTGATTTCAAGATCAAAGTCTTGACATAATCTGATCCATTCAGCAGGAAGGGTTGAAGGCAGCGGGACTTTGGCGATATCTGCCAGCACCATGGTCCAAATCTTCGCAGTGGATACCGGGTTATATCCGCCTCCACCAACTACTGCAAGCTTCCCGTCGCTGAGTTCAACTAACTGTCTTACTGTCTTTGACATTCGATTATATGTGTCGTTGGTCAGCATTAAATCTGCCAGAGGATCCAACATGTGTGCGTCAGCACCTACGTCCCAAAAAACGAAATCAGGAGTGAATGCCAGCCATAGTGGTACTATCGCATCTTCAAAAACACGCCAATATTCATGGTCATCAGTCAATGGTGGTAACGGTATATTCACATTGTACCCTTCTCCATCCCCTGAGCCGATTTCCTCTACTCTTCCAGTTCCAGGATAAAAACCCATGCTAAGTTCATGCACGGAAATCGTCATCACATTCGGATCATCATAGAATGCATGTTGTGTCCCATCTCCATGGTGAACATCTGTATCGAGATAGAGCACTCTTTTGTTGGGATATTCTTCTCTATACTTCTTTATGGCTATCACGCAATCATTGTAATAGCAAAAGCCGCCCGCCTTACTCTCGAGGGCATGATGCAAACCTCCAAAGAATGAGAAAGCATTTCTATATTTTCCAGACGCCACTCCCATTACGGCATCTATAGCACTGCCAACCAGATAGTTTGAGTACTGGTCCATCTGCGGAAATACAGGACAGGACTCGGTGTCGAGACCAAATCTTGATGCAAAGGCTGTGCCCTGATTTCCAAACAACTCAATGGTTTCTATATAGCTGGGGTCGTGAAAGAGACCTAGCTCTTCTCTTGTCGCCAACCTCATGGGGACAAGTTCGATATTGGAGTGATCGGTTATTTCAGCCATTACCGGCAATTGCCAAGTAGTTTCAAACCTAATTCTATTCCAGAATGGGTTTCTCTCTAATCTGAGTCTCTCAAGTTCATCTAAGCCGTATAGATTTAGGAATTTCTTGGGATCGAAGAGAGCCGTCTTTTTGGACACTTTGGTTCCTCCAACTCTGTACACTGATTGAATTCAGCAGTACCACAGTGCTGAAGGAAACCCCTCGCTATTTAGAGGTAATTATATGACTTCCTGTAAAATTGCATAGTTATCGTTCCTTCTGCAAGCCCAAGAGGTCTCTTTTGAGGAGGTTTCCAGAAACAAGCACTACCTGTTCCAATCGAAACTTCCAGAAGAATCCGATACAGGAAGCAAAAGTCAACAGAGCGATTGATAGTCCTAAAGCCATGTGTGTCGGACTGACAAAAGACAGGTCAGGCCCTTGGACCACTGTGTCAAGAGCCACTTTGAAGCTCTCGTTGAAATAGTTAAGTAGAGTATGTGCTGCAATCGGCCCAATAAGGGAAACTCTAGAAGTGAACTTTTCATAACACACCCCAAAGACAATTCCGAGCAAGCCTGAAAATACGACCATTACAACGGCATCTCCCACCGGAAAGTATCCTTTAGTGAAATACGTATGGACTGGCCAAACAAGATGCCACACACCGAAAATGGCTGCGGAGAATAATATACCCGTTCTGGCTCCATATCTTTTCCTGAAGCCATTCTGCAAGAGCCCTCTAAAAAGGCCCTCTTCATAGACCGCATTGATGGCAAAGAAGATGAAGGTATAAGCCAGCAACTCGGGTCCAATGAGAATGGAGAACTGCAAGGTGACCGAGGGTTCTATGAAGAAATACAGAATCATGGACAAGACGTTGATACAGAAATACATCCCAAGCCCTAAGATTGTTCCGACCAATAGATTGGCCTTTAAGTTGGAATTTGTCAATCCAAGGATTGGTCCAACCTGGTCTCTTCGACACATCCAGAATACTCCTATGAGTACAGCAAGGGAAATCACCTTGCAAGGAAGGATATTCATCCAAGTGCTTCCGAGAGAGAATACAAAGACATCGATGTGCCGCAAGATTACTCCTAAGGCAACCATGAATAGTCCCAATGGTACGAGGCCTATCCGGGAAAGAAACGAAGATTCATCCTGTTCTTCTGTTCTTTTCACTGTTTCAAGTACTGTGATTGCAATTTCCTCCGAGATGTTGTCTCCAGTAAGGTTCCTAAGAGGAGATTTAAGCACCCCATTATTCCATTTATGTTCGTTTTATGACCTGTAGATTGGAGTTTTTTTCCTGACCTGCTTATATTGTCTAATATGGAACCAGTCTACGGATTGAAATCTTCCCTGGAGGAACAATAAATGCAATTAACAGATCCAACTCTTCTCCCAAGTTTCATCACAGCATTTATCGGATTCATCGTAGCAAGCTATCTGTTTTCGCTTTGGTATAGACAGTCAGCTCGCATGTATACTGATCTCCCACTAATGTTCAGTCTGAGTATATTAGGAACTGGAGTCAATATGCTGATACATGCCATCCCAATCATACTGCAAATGGAATCGACCCTTGCTTTATTCAAGATTCGCTCATTGGCCATTGGGCTCTCTGTAATCCCCATGATGGGAATTCTATTACATATCTGGCTTCCGAAATATACGAGGTGGCATGTACGGTTTTTGGTGTCTATAGTACTTTATTGGGCACTGGTCGCATCAGTTGGCCCCAATCAAACGAGCATCATTCTATTGACAGTTCCCGTCCTTCTCATATTTACTTTGGGACTAATAGTAACATTTGCCATAACTTGGAAGACCGGCCGCCTTAAGGAAGTAAGAAGTGACTTGTTGGTAGTGTCATTGCTATTGGCATTCGCAACTCAAGCTTTGAAAGTCCCCTTCCTGCTTTGGGGTCTTGATACAATGACCTATCTGCTGAATGTTGCTATGATGATTCTCATCGCCATTGCCTTGGTCAATCCCTGGTATCATCGGATAGAAGCCACAAATGAAGTGACGGTGCAAGCAGTGACCTACTAAAGACGACTTCGAAACCCTCATTATCCAAGAACCCTGAGAACAAAACATGTCCAAGTACGAACTGATTAGACAGACCTTCTTAGGGAATCCGCAAGATAGAGTTCCAATATCACTCTGGAAGCATCATCCGCAGATTGATAGAACTCCGGATGGGTTGGCTAACGCAGAGATTGCATTTCATAAGAAATTCGATCACGATTTACTCAAGATATCGTTTTTCGGCCATTATCCCTGTATCGACTTCGGTTGTCAAGCGGAGTACGATGGAGCCGTCTCGGGTTCAACAACACTAACTGAGGCTGCAGTAACAAAGGTCAGTGATTGGGAAAGCTTAGAACAGCCGGATGTGAATTCAGGTGTTTTTGGGAAACAAATCGAGGCAGTCGAATTGATATCCGAGTACGCTCAAGGAAGAGTTCCAACCATGGGCACTATTTTCGACGGGCCTATGGTGGCAGACAAAATCTGTGGAAAAAATCTGAATATGTATATGACAGAGGAACCCGAAATCATGCACGATGTTCTTGAGATGATAACAGATACCATGGTGGAGTTCTCGAAAGCGGTCTTGGATGCTGGTGCAGATGGTCTTTTCATCGCATCACAACACTCTACTGAGGCTGCAGTCAGTGATGAGCACTACATGGAGTTTATTCTTCCGAACGATTCAGAGCTCATCTCACGGACGAGGGGCAATGCCGGATTCATAGTTATGCATCTTCATGCAAGAGATTAGGGTGTGAAAATCAGATTCAAGAAGATTGCAAAGACACGAGGGCTTGATGCCATAAATTGGGAGGACCAGACTTCTTCACATTCACTGAGTGATGGAAAGAAAATCTTCAGAAAGGGTGTTATTGGTGGCATTGACCACAATGGAATTTTCCGGGAAGGCACGGCTGAAGAGGCTGAAAAGCAGGTGCTAAGTGCAATTGAGGAGGCGGGGCACAGACGTCTTGTGGTTGGTCCCGGTTGCGTCATCACAACGGACACGCCCGATCAAAACATCAGCGCCGTTGTTGATGCAGTTCGATCACTTAAGCCGTATGAAGAAGAGTAGGAATGAAACATGACGAAGAATGCTGATGTTGCACAGGCACTGAAGGAAATATCACTCTTACTGGAGGTCGAGGGAGAAAATCCCTATCGTCTACGTGCCTATTCCAAAGCTGTCCGTTCAATATCCTCACTCGGAGAAGACATTGAGGCCATTGCAAGCAGAGATGAACTCACAAACATTCCTGGTATTGGAACAGGCATAGCTGCAAAGATAGAGGAGTACTTGAGGACTGGGACAATTGACATGCTTGACGACCTCCGTGCGCGAACTCCTGTTGATGTTCTCGAATTAGATGCAATACCGGGAGTAGGACCAAAAACCATCAAGCTAGTCTATGACGAATTGGGAGTTAACGACTTGGAATCTCTAGAAGAGGCTGCTCTGAGTGGAAAGATAGCTACTCTCAGAGGGATGGGTGAAAAGAGCCAGACCCAGATTCTAGAGGGTATCGAGCTTGTGAAGGCTGGTATCGGGAGAACACTTCTTGCAGAGGCAATGCCTCATGCTGAAACCATCAGAGAGAAACTCCTGAAACACTCTGATGTAAACCGGGCAGTGATAACGGGATCTTATCGTCGACGTCGTGAAACCGTGCGCGATATTGATATTCTGGTGGATGCCAGTTCCGCTGAGGCCGTCATGAACTTGTTTGTTTCTATGAATAATGTAATGGATATTATTGCACAAGGCGAAACAAAGTCGTCAATACGTCTGGAGAATAACTTGCAGGTCGACCTCAGAGTTGTCCCTTCTGAGAGTTTTGGTGCAGGACTACAGTATTTTACAGGCAGCGTTGACCATAATGTCCATCTCCGATCCAAGGCTATCAAGATGGGTCTGCTTCTCAATGAGTATGGGTTATTCAAGGATGATGAGAGAATCGCTGGAAATGATGAAGAAGATGTCTATGCCGCACTCGGTCTACCATGGATCCCTCCTGAATTACGTGAAGACAGAGGGGAGATTGAGGCTGCACAGAGTAATTCCCTTCCAATATTGATTGAAACTGACGATATCCGTGGAGACCTGCATAGTCATACCGACCAGTCTGATGGAAGCAACACCATTGAGGAGATGCTTGATGCGGCAGACTCCTTGGGTTATGAGTACTACTGCGTATCAGACCACACCCAGAGCTTGACGATAGCAAATGGCATGGATGAGGATCGCCTTCTGAAGAGAATTGAGGAGATTGATGAGTTAAACTCCTCTGGTAGATGGAATCTCAAAATCCTCAAGGGAGCTGAGGTTGACATCCTAGCAGATGGAATATTAGACATCGAAGACGACGTTCTTGCTCAATTAGATATCGTCACTGTGTCTGTACATAGCCGGATGAAGGATACCAAGGAAGTCATGACTGCCAGAGTGTGTGAAGCCATCAAAAACAAACATGTACATATCTTGGGCCATCCCACAGGAAGACTTCTTCTAAAGCGTTCTGAGTTTGAGATTGACCTTGAGCAGGTATTTGCTGTTGCCAAGAAACACAATGTGGCAATGGAACTCAATGCCCATCCTTGGAGATTAGACCTTGATGCTGGGAATCTTCGTGCCGCTAAGCGGGAGGGTCTCAAAATTGCCATCAATACTGATGCACACAAGATTCCTGAACTCCATTACATGAAATATGGTATATACCAAGCTCGCAGAGGATGGCTCACAAAGGAAGATGTTCTAAACACCTACCCTCTTGATGACTTGCTTGTCGCATTACAAAAATAGAATGATAACGCGATTTCACTGAAAATTTCTCGGTTGCGTTAGTAACAATTTGTGACCTATTTGTGTGACCCCGAAACGTGGCTTTGCATTATATACTAACCTTGTTCACTATTTCTTAGAAACAAAATGGCTCTAACATCCAACAACCAAGTTGTCCACGAGAAGAAGAACATCAGAAAGGCACAGTCAACAGATGCAATATCCTATGCCTACAGAACCGTCTTGAGGTGAATGGGAGATGAAAAAATCAGACTACAAGAGAAAACTCCTCTTCAGAAACCACGACAGCACGAAGGCAATTGCGCTGAACTACTTTCGGAGATGAACACAGATGCAGTCGAAAAAAATGAACTTATCTGAAGACATCTATTCATCCGATCCCCGCAAGGGAAAAGACCTATCCTATGACGAAGTGCTCGCGTTAGAAGCAACGTGAGCATTATTTCTTTTTTCCTTCCTCTTGTCTTTATTGAGAAAATCGAATCGAATGACAAAACCCCTCTTCTAAGAGTTGCTGAGTCATACTAATGATTTCATTCTCAGTTGTTACCACTATTGGAACACGTGTTCTAATGAATGAAACCCCGTGAGCGAACTAGAATCAGAACTATCAACAAAGAAACGGCATGAACAGGCAATCAGCTGCTCCGAAAATGAAATGGTGCCGAGGAGGAGATTTGAACTCCTGAACTCCTGCGAGAACGGATGTCTCATCAGGATCGAGTCAACAGATCTTGAGTCCGTCGCCGTTCTACGTTGTCCAGCCCTGGGTGCTGAACATGACCGCTTGGCTACCTCGGCATTTCTAGCAAGAGCATCCTCTAATGTGTATATAGTCATTTCCGTTACGCAGGAGTTTTGGTATAGGATTTCACACATCCCGACATGGCAGCTCGAAAAGCCAAGACCCATGGAGAAGCCGAAGTACTCTTTTGCGGGTTTGCACCTACGTAGCGATAGTGAATGAATTGGCTCGCATAGAAGTAGATGGCATCCAGCTTTTTTACCGTGTAAAGGGAGAAGGGCCTTCTGTATTGCTTATCCATGGTCTCGGTGGTGATATACGTGGCTGGGAATTTCAGGAAGATAATCTTTCAAAACATTTCACGCTCCTGATGCCCGAGTTGAGAGGTCATGGCAGGTCAGAAGGTCCGGATGCACCCGTTGTAACGGCAGAAATGTTCGCTAAAGATATTGCAGTCTTTTTGAAGAAACTAGGATATGACGATGTACACGTAGTTGGTCAGTCTATGGGTGGAGTTATTGCTCAGCAATTCACTCTAGACTTTCCCGAGCATGTCAAGAAATTGGTCTTGATAGATACAGCACCCAAAATAACTGAAGAAACTATTGACGAGGTATATAGTTGGAGAGAGGCACAAGTAGAGGGCGGTCAAGAGGCATACCATTTGGCTGCAACAAAGAGCACATACTCGGAAGAATTCATTGAAAATAACAGAGAATTGATTGATTATCTACTGAACAGAGAGGACCTCGTCAATGAAGAGGGGGTCTTGGCTGCAGGGCTTGGTCTTACTTCATTTGATGTCACTGATAGGCTCTCCGAGATTCAAATTGAAACTCTCATTATCCACGGGGAAGGCGATCGCATAATAGACTACTCTCTTGGAAAAATCTTGCATGATGAAATTCCCAACTCAAAGCTGGTTTCTTTCCCAAATTGTGGACACTCGCCCACAGTGGAGAAAAGGGAAACACTCGGTCAGATACTCATTGATTTTCTAAGATGACTCTTCGTCAAGTAGCTCTTCAAGATGTGGTCTAATCTTTTCATAAAAATCCGAGAGAATTTTCGCTTTTTCATCTTCTGCTTCAAGGATGAATAACCGAATCTGTTGCCCCACACGTATCTCTTTGACTAACCCCATATCAACCAGCGGCTGCATGACTCTGTGAATAGTTGAATGGGCAAGATCAGTTTCTTTTGCAATCCGACTCAGATTAAAGAAATCTTTTGGCTTTTCAAGGAAGTGTTGCACTACACGGGTCTGAGCACGTGAGGCAAACACGATTTCAAGTAATTCATCCATTGTAATTCATTCCTCCAAAGACAATTCAATTCTCTTCATGGGTGACCACAGTCCCAATTTCCTTTCCGGCAAGTATGGCCTCAAGATTTTTCGGATTCCTTCCATCAAAGAATATCGTTTTAATCTTAGACCGCTCGACAACCTTCAACGCAACAGGATCAAACAGTCTATACTCACCAGCACGAACTGCGCCGCCTGAGAGTATCTTCTTCAACTCGTCGATATGTACAGAATCTAGCTTTTTGGCATCGCTTTCATCAGGGTCCTTGTTATACACACCATCAACATCGGTTGCATTCAGCATCATATCAGCACCGACAGTTTCAGCTGCTAGAGCAGCAACCGCATTGGTTGATTGTCCTGGTGTCAACCCGCCCATGAGTATTATTCGATTCTGGCAGTCTGCAAGTGCAAGTTCGTCCAATGATTCGGCAATTCGTGGATATGCCTTCTTGCCAAGCGCAGTCCTAAGCAGCTCCGCATTGTGTCTAGCAAGTTCAATTCCAAGCCAATCACAATCAGATTCACTAGCTCCAAGCTCTCTTGCTGCAGCAATGAATGTCCGTGCGGGTTTTCCGCCTCCAACAATAACTACAAGCTTGTGCTCCTTGGAAACACCTCCAATAATGTCTGCATAGCTCCTGAACTTGTCAACTAGGATCTCGCCTGCATCATTATAGAATAGGGAACCTCCCAGCTTCACCACTACTTGCATGTTGAATCAACCTGCGATATCTGGACATGAGGACTTACTGCGAGTTGCTAAAGAAGTTTTCTTGAATGAACCAGTTTCTCGAATTTTCGAAACAAGTATTTTCTCTAGTTGATAATTATCGCGCCAGTTCGTCCAGTTCTCTCCAATCTGATGCTTCATTTAGTTCATGAATTGCATCATCGCTGATATCGAGCTCAATGGCTTCGATATTCTCTTCAAGCTGTTCCTTGCTGTTTACTCCTATAATGGGCGCCGTTATACTTTCTCTATTCAGTACCCATGCCAACGCAATCTGAGGAATGGTCGCATCGAGGTCTTCGGATATCTCTTCAAGAGTGTCCAGAATTCTGAAATTGCGTTCCTTGTAGTACCTCTGCTTGGTGGTCTCTGCTCTCTTTGAATCGGGAGTTTCCTCTTTCGAGTACTTCCCCGTAAGGAAACCTCCACCCAACGGACTGTAACTCGTGACTCCTAGGTTGTATTTCTTCACAACAGGCTCCAGGTACTTCTCAAAATCGCGCCTTCTTGCTAGGCTATATGAAGGCTGTAGAGCGTCGTACCTTGCCAAGCCATACTTGTCGCTCACCCATAGTGATTCCATCAATTCGGCAGCATTGTGGTTGGAAGCTCCAATATAGTGGACACTCCCATCGTCAACAAGCTTTGTCAATGCTCTCAAAGTCTCCTCCTGTGTGACATCAGGGTCAGGCCAATGACTCCAATAGATATCAATCCAATCCGTTCTTAACCTGTCAAGGCTGCCGTCCACGGCCTCAAGTATATGCTTCCTAGATAGACCAACATCATTTGGATTATTGCTTATCTCCCCTCTGACTTTGGTGGCTAAGACCACTTCATCCCTTATTCCACGTTCCTCAAGCCATCGTCCAATAATCTGCTCCGATTTTCCGGCATACGATTCTTCTGCCCACTTGCTATAGATGTCTGCTGTGTCGATTGTTGTAATCCCTGCATCAAATGCGGCATCGAGCAAATCCATCGCGTCATCTTCACGAACAAGCCATCCCAATTGCATTGAACCAAGAACTACTTGAGATATACGCAGTCCTGTCCGTCCCAGTTTTACACTCTTCATGAATTAAATATAGTTAACATCCCGAAATTAAATGTTTCCGTACCATGAATACGCAACACCACTTTATATGCATCAAATATGAATAGTTGTCAAAAGGTGGATGATACTCTTTGAAGCAACAAAATAAGGCGCTATCAATTTTCACTTGTCTATTTATCCTACTACCTCTGCTTCCCGGGTACGTGACTGCAGATATTACCGGCAATACATACTGGTTTTCTGCAACATGGCTTAATCAGACATATCAAGAGAATTTAGGCGAAGAGTTCAAATCGTCAGTCAGTGGCGAGTTTAAAATCACTGTCCTCAATGCCATCGAAGCTGGGGGAGATGATGTCTATGAGTACAATTTCCAGGGGTTCAGCTGGTATCGGGTTCCGTACTACCTGAACGTAACCTCAGATGTCGAATTTCAGGAAAATAAGGTATCTTTTGAGATTGAAACGGAGGATGAGGATGAGGATAACCGAGCTGAAACAGCTGAATTAGCCTTATTCCCCTCGTTTCAGCATCATCATCCAGGACACATGTTCTTTGTAAATCCGATTTGGAGTACACATAACACAGGATGGGAATCTGCTGTTAATGAGGCACAAAATGATAATACCACTGCTGAATTGACGGAATCTTCTGGTGAGGGCTCGTTTAGCCTGCGGTTGGTAATTGACATAGAGAGTGATAGCGAAGATGAGGGGCAATTGAATGGAACTCGCACATTTGATTTCACTGCTTCATATGACTCTGATGGCATTTTGACAAACTGGGAATCAACAGCTACAACGCGCCTATCCAATGAAAATCACACCTCCCGCCACATTCTCACGGAAAAGTACTCTCGCACTACTGGTCCAAGTGGAGGATTTGGGATAGGCGGCGACACGGCAACAGCACTTGGCTTCATTGGCGTTGCTGCTGTAGCAGGTATAGTGGTTGGAGTTATCTTGGGGAAGAGGTACTGAGCTTAGCACATCAATGAATTGGAACCTTTGCACTCTATATTTGGCACTAGTCAGAACTTTGGGCAACTTCCGTTGTCCATAACTCTTTTAGGAGTGCCTCTTTGTTCGAGTCAGAAGTGGATACAGTAATCTGCACCCTTGCTGACATCAAGGAGAATGGACATTTTGCCTAAGAAATTCAAACCAGAAATTAAATCCAAGAGATGGAAGCCAGACCAGGAAGAACCCCTTATCGAAGCATGGGATGGAGAGAAGACCTATTTTTTTGACAAAGAAAGTGAAAACACAATTTATTCTGTTGATACTCCTCCACCCTATCTCTCTGGACATGTCCATATTGGCCAACTGTTGCACTATACACAAATTGACATGATTGCCAGATATAGACGAATGCAAGGTCTGGAGGTTAATTTTCCTCTTGGTATCGATAGAAATGGACTTCCCGTCGAACTCCGTGTGGAGAAAGAGTACGGGTTGGACATGCATACAACTCCACGGGAGAAGTTCGTTGCCAAATGCAGAGAGCAATTAGACATGTACGAAGATGAGGTAGTAACTTGGTTCAAGCGTCTTGGCCTCAGTTTCAACACCTACGAACGAAAAGGAAGCTATCGAACCGATAGTCCTGACTATCGAGCTGTTACCCAAGCGACTTTCATTGATCTCTGGAATCAAGGTCTCATCTACAGTGATTATCGGCCAAATAACTGGTGCTTCGAGTGTGGGACGACAATAGCTGACGCTGAGGTGGAATACACTGAGCGTCCCACAACCCTGCATTACATATACTTCGATGTTGAAGGCAAAGAGCCAATAGAAATCGCCACTACTCGTCCTGAGCTGCTTTGTGCATGTGGCGCTGTGTTCATCCATCCTGATGATGAACGCTATGAAGGATGCGGTGGGAAGACTGCAAAGGTTCCGTTATTCGATTTAGAGGTTCCTATAATTGAGAGTGCTACCGCTGATATGGAATTTGGGACTGGTGCCTTGATGGTATGTAGCTACGGTGATATGGCCGATGTGATGGCCTTTAGAGATCATGCTTTGGAGCCAATTGCAGCAATCTCCCCGCAGGGAAAAATGACTGAAGCTGCGGGAAAATTTGAAGGGAAGCCCATCGAAGAGGCAAAGACGGCTATCATTGAAGAACTCAAAGAGAAAGACCTCCTCTCGAAGCAAGAAGAGACGGTACAAAGGGTTCCTCTCTGCTGGCGGAGCAAAACCCCCATTGAGTTCATTGCTATGAACGAGTGGTATCTTAAGCAAGTGGGTTTTTTGGATGATATACGTGAGATTGCGAAGGAAACCCCCTTCTATCCCAACTATCATCGCCAAATCCTCCTAGATTGGATAAATAGAGTATCTGTCGACTGGCCTATTAGCCGCCGTCGCTACTATGGGACTGAGATTCCCCTCTGGTATTGCAATGCTTGTGGCGAGCCTGTAGTTCCTGAAAATGAGAAGTTAGAGTACTATCAGCCTTGGAAGGAAGATCCTCCGTTTGACAAATGCCCCGAATGTGGAGCAAATGATGGGTTCAAGGGTGAAGAACGCACCTTCGATACATGGATGGACTCGTCTATCTCAGGCCTTCAAATTATTGGGTATCTTCGAGACACTGTTCTCTTCGAGAAAGCATTTGGAAATGTTATGAGGCCACAAGGAAAGGAGATAGTGCGCACTTGGCTTTACTATTCTCTGCTTCGAACATATCAGCTGACCAAGAAACCTGCATTCACAGAGATATGGGTGTCTGGACACGTAGTGGATGAACATGGTGAAAAAATGAGTAAATCGAAGGGCAACTCTCCGCCCCCCGGTCCATTTGTAGACAAATACGGGGCCGATGCAATGCGTCTATTTGGAGTACTCGAAGCTGGTTTAGGTGGAGATGTCAGGTTTTCGGAAGAGCGTCTTGCTGGCGCATCAAAATTCATGACAAAACTTTGGAACGTCGCTCGGTTTATCTCAATGTTTCCTTACAGCCCTGAAATGGAAATTCATGAGCTGACACCTGTTGACAGATGGGTTTTGGCTCAAGCGAATGAGATGGTAAAGCGAATTCTCCCCGATTGCGAACGGCTAGATTTTCACAAGCCCGCCAAAGAGGTCAGAAACTTCACATGGAATGTTTTCGCAGACCATATTTTGGAGATGCTTAAGGGGCGCTGTTTTAATAGTGATGACACTTTCTCCGAAGATGAACAGAAGTCTGCATGGTACGCACTACACAAAACCCTGTCTATTATCTTGCGCGCTATGGCTCCCATAACTCCGTTTCTAACCGATAAGGTATATCGTGAATTGTATGGAGAAGGGGGCATTCACCGAGAGACCTATCCAACTCCTCAGATTGAGCTTGAATCAGAACTCACGCAGCATACTAATCTTCTTCAAGCAGTAAATGCTGGATTTTGGGCCTTCAAACGAGAAAATGGGATTTCCCTTCGCGAAGGGGTACCAGCTGCATACATTCCCTCAGCACTCAAGCCATGGGGGAAGGATCTACAGGCTATGCACGGAATTGAATCCCTAGAGTTTGGTAACCCAGACGATGATGATTACATAATGATAGCTCTTCCTGAGCGAGAGGTGGCAATCTACATTCTGCCCCCTCCTCAAGAAGAGTGAAGGTACTACTCCACAACGATATTGTTCTTATGGACGGTTTCACATTTCATGCTGTTAGATATCAGACAGTATTTGGCAGCAAGCTCAAGGGCTCTCTCTGCCTTTGACCTGAGGTCCTCCGAGTCTACGGTCACTGTCGATTCCAGTACAATTTTGGTGAACTGAAATCCCTTCTCCATTTTCTCTAGAGTTCCCGTCCCTTCACATATGTAGCTCTTATAGTCAAATCTCATCTTCTTCGTAAAGGTAACGAAAGTTGTCATTAGACAACTTGCCGCAGCCGCCACAAACATATCCTCGGGAGATATGATTCCCTCGGGGCCCTCAAACTCGGGTGGCGAAGCAACTTCAATTTTGGGCTTTCCCTCTATGGTTAAATCTCCTACTCGGTCGTGCGTCCAATCAACTCTCACGTGGTATCGATGTGTATCCTCACTCAACGAATTCACCGAAATAGACTCATCTCTTTCCAAGAAAAAGGCTTTCGCTACCTGCTATTCCATAACTACTATCTCATGGTCATGATAGGTCGGACACTTCATGCTATTCGCTACATAGCAGTACTTCGCACCAAGCTCCAAGGCACGTTCTATCTTTTTTCTAGAGGTTTCCTTGTCTATCACTACCCGCGTGTGTGAGTTAATCTCGGTGATCTCAAAACTCCTATCCACCTTCTCCAGATTTCCGATTGATACCACTTCGAAGGATTCGATGTCGATATGCATCTTTTCAAGGAAGTATACAAATGAATTCATGAAGCAAACCGCACCCGACGCCACGAAAAGTTCCTCTGGGGTATAGAATTTCTTTTCTGACTCTGGATGGATTCCCGTAGGGATTGGGGGGAGACTCTCTACGACTACTTCTCCCGATTTACCGCCAGTCCATGCAACCCTAATTTCATATTTTTTGCCTTCGTTTTCACTCATTATTTTCATCCCATAAAGTATCGTTTGAATAGGTCAAAGCCCTTCCGGAACTAACTCTGTCTTTGCGGCTTTTACTACAAGGAAGAACGGAATTCGTCGTTCTCGGTCAAAGTATTCGCTCTCAGTAATAGGCAAGGGTTCACGTAACTCCTCGACAACAAATCCAGCCTGTTTCAAAGCAGAAAAGTATGTTGAAAATGTTCTATGATAGAATACTATCGGCTCAGGAAATCTCTCTCCATCCCTTGTTTTCCAATATCGACTGTATTCTGTTTCTTTAAAGTACTCATCGATTTTGAAATAGCGTCCTCTGCGTCTATTTGTATCAGGATCTTTCTTGTCAAGCTCCCATTCACCTGGGCCGTAGAAATCAAATGCTGGATGCACCAGTGAAATCACAAGTTCTCCTCTAGGCTTGAGCGCCCTGTTGAATTCGTTCAATGCATCTTCAAGACAGGGGACATTCAAGAGTACCAAGTTGCAAAGAACCTTATCATAGAATGCATTCATGATTGTCTTCATTGAGCAGACGTCATCAGTTCTATAACTGATACTCAGACTCTCATCCGTCTTCTCTTTGCTAAGTTCAATCAAGCGAGAAGACACATCGATTCCAGTGACATGCGCCCCCTTGCGAGCATAATGTCTAGAAAGATAACCTTCTCCACATCCGGCATCGAGGACATTTAGTCCTTCAACATCACCCATCAGCTCCTCTACACATGGATTTAGAATCTCTTGATGGTGCGGAGTGCCTTTTCCACCGATGAGTTCAGAATAAGCTAAAGCATTCTCTTCCCATTGGGAAACAATATCATCTTTCATTATGATGCTTAGATACGACTCCAGACCGCTCCCATACGCTTCCCGGTTTCATAGATGACAGAAGTCATTGCCTCTGCTGAAGCCAGGCCCGCCTCAACAGCCAGTTTCATGATGGGAGTATGAGCAACATAGATGCCATCTTCCTCCTGATAAACCACGAAACTGCAAGGAAAGAGCGTTCCCACATCTTTAGAAGCATCCAATCCCATCTTAGCCAGTTCCGGCTTGCATCCCAGTATGAAGGCATATTTTGGATAGTCTTCGATACCCAAGTTCTCTTTGAAAACATTGGATAAATCTTTCTTTAAAAGAACAGGAAATTTTTCCGCTGCTAGGGCATTCTCCACTTTCTTTATTGCCTCTTCAAATGAACATGATACCTTTTTACGCAATACTTCTACCATAACGATTCAATATGCATAGTGCCTATAAAAAGAATACATTTTGTGAATTGACGGAGTAAGAGATGGTGGACCGGGCGAGATTTGAATTCGCGCCAAGCGTCTCTTAGAGACACAAGGTCTCGCGACCTTCTCGATGCGAACGAGACGATCTACCGGACTAATCTACCGGCCCATTCTCTTTTCCGATAGCGTGGGTTCCCCTCTTAAAATTTTGTCCTAGTGAACAACAAGAGTTCATACTTCAATACCAAAGGCTTGAGAGAATCTCTCTATTTTCACGAATTCACTGAGAAACTCTCGTCCCTTTCCAGTCAATTTGTAGATGCGACTATTCTCGTCTTCCTGTGTTTCGTTGACTAGTCCCTTCTCTACTAGCTCCTCCAGATATTGCGTTAACCTATCATGTGAGAGATTGGCCGCATAGAGGATCTTTGTGGGGCCTGCTCCTAGCTCACCCTCCTTTTTGATAGCGCGCATCATGTCTGCAAGGATGCGTACCTTTGAGCGATAAGAGCGCTTGTTACTCATCTCCACTTGCCTTCCGTAGCAATATTAGGAATGATGAGAAACCTAGAAACTGGGCTACTTGGCTCAGTGCATATCCTCGAAGGTCGGTCAGACTGAAGATACCAAGGATATGGCTCACCAGAAGCAGTACAAAACCAATCAAGACATACAACGCGTATCTCGTTTTCACAGCTAAGTAGTTCATCAAATTCTGAAGAACTATAATCACTAGAACTATTATAGCAAGCATCTCAAGCGTCGGTGAAACTAGGATTGGTATTGCTAAAGCCAATGCCAACGGTGCCTGCTCGGGCACATCTTCCTTTCTGCTGTGTCGTGTTGCTACTGCAAATACCAGATATGCCATGACTCTCATGACGCCATATGCGACAATAACTACGCCCATCAGTGTTTGAGCGGAAGGGCTAGAGGGCCCTCCTTGAGCTGCTAGAACAAAAAAATAGAGCGTACCCAAAACCCTGCCAAACATGCCTGCAGATAGGACCAGAAAGCCTGTGGAAAGGTCTGATAGCCGCTTTTGACCTGTGAGTCTGAATGCTTTGTTTGCATAATGAGACACCATCAATGCGATTACGCCACTAATAGTTTCTAGTATCAAATCCACCCTGATCCAGGATAACAGCACATTTTGCATTGCCTTGCACTTCTGTAGGTTCCTCAATTTAATTGATATGATGAATGGATGAATCATCCCCTTTTGTCTGATGTGGTGATATATTATCATCGAACTAGGGAAAATGCGCAAATAGAAGCAGACTCGAGAATAGACTTACTATATGAATCATCTAGTGCATTCGTTCATTTTGTCTATATATCAAACCTACGTAACAATTCATAGAGGATCCGTCGGATTATAGAGCATTCTAGAAATGACGGGTCATTATGATGGAAAACAACTACTGCTGCAAAACGGCGGGTAAACCCCGCCATTCCATCATTTTTTCTCTGTCACCACGAGAGAGAGGCTAATAAGAGAAGATCCTGATATCTCTCCTGAGTGCAGGAAAATGGAAAACAAATGCTCATTATGTGGCTCTCCTATTCGGCAGGATGAGGCCAGAAAAATCAGAAGAGAAACAGGTGGAGGTCTCATATGTAGAAAATGCATGGCTGAGAAGGGCATTCCTAAGAAGTCCTCCCCTCTTCTGTGTGAGAGATGTGAATCCCCGCTCACCAAGGAGCGGATTCGAATTATCAACCGGGCAAGAGAGATGGGCGAATCCCCGCCAAGAATCTGTGAGGAATGCGCCTCGAAAATTGATCCCAAGTTGCCGGGCAGACGGCTTCATGACTGATGCTGCTAGTGAAATTCTCAACTCACCCAGTCATCTGGTCAGTCTTCTCTGTCCTTCATTTGCGCCTCGATTTTTGACATTCTGTCCTTCAGTTCCCGGTTCTCTCTCTCAAGTTTCTCCACACTTTTTTTGAGAGAGTCTACTTCGTCCTTACCCTGCTTCTTCTTGAGCTCTCGAATAGAAACTCTGGCAGCACGTACCAAAGAGGACTCAACCTCTGTTTCAGCAATTCTTGTTAGTGTCGAAATGAGAGATGAATCACCGTAGGTCTTAGTAGCCAATATGGCGGCGCCTCTCACTCGGTATGACTTATCATACAGAAGTTTCTCCAGTATCTCCTTAATGTCCGAGTGTTTCTTCTTGTATTTCTTTCCTAGCTTTACCAACAATTCCGGAATAATCCTTCTCAGGTAGTCATCTGTACCCTTCTCTAGGTATTTTTTGACAATATCAATTGCCTTTTCCTTGTCAGTTTCTCCAAGTCCTTTTAGATATCCTTGTTTTATGATATTATGCCAGCTCTCTGGAGCGTTTTTCAACCCTCTTTTGAGGAACTCCAATGCTTGTTCATGTTTTGTCTTTCCGATCGATGCAGCTGCAGAAGACACCACAAAGTAGGACTCGTTATCCTCTGATAGCTTCTTGAGCGTTTCAAACGCTCTTTCATCTTGGAAGAATTCACCCAGCGCTCTGGCAACCGCAGTTCGTGCTCTTGAGTCTGGCAAGTCTGCGCCTTTCAGAAGATGGTCAAGTGCGCTGTCAGTCTTGACCTCTCCAAGGGCTTTTGCTACCTCAGCTTGAAGTCCCCAAAACTCGTTTCTTAGCAGGATTTCTCCCAAAGCTTCGAGACTCTCTTGACTCCCCTTCTTACCCAATGCATGAACCGCCTTTATGCGCTGCATAAGATTCCCCCCTCTTCGGAGCTGTTCTATCCACATTGACTCTGGCTTCTCGATATCCCAATCCATCAATACGGCATAATCGGGGTCAACAACAATCTGCTCAGGTGGGTTCTTGACCGGATAATAGAAACTATGAATCCGCTCAGTGACCTCCATAGTGTACCTGGTTCTAGAACCGTCTTCTGCAACAAACTCCACCGTAAGTGGAAAACGGAACGCCTCTGGCGTCATGTCATCATCATGGTCGTGTGTCTGTTCTATCTTGACCAGTGCGTGTCCAAGTTTCTGGTCATGTGAGCATTTTATTTTGCATTCTGGATAACCTGCCTTGTACAACCATTGCTCAAAGAACCACCCATAGTCCTCACCAGTCATTTCGGTAAACAGGCTCTCCAAATCATGTGTGTAAACAGATTGGTATGCATATCTTGTCAGCCACTCTCCAAGAATCTCCCACCACCTCTCTTCACCCACCAGATGCTTCAGCATATAGTATCTCCAAGCCGCTCCGGGGTACAGATGCCGATCAAAGACATCAGATCCCCGTTCCCACTCGTTCTTTACGATTGGTCTCCGATACTTCTTCTTGTCTTCTTCGAAGTATGCCTTCTGTTTTCCATACTGGTCGTATAGATACTCATCCATGCCCTTGTCATGCAGCTTCCACTCATTTTGCATCTGAGTGCCCCACCCCTCATTGAGCCAACCATGACTCCATGTTCTACAGGTCACCAAGTCTCCACCCCATTGGTGGGCAAGCTCATGAGCCACAAGGGCATCAGACTGGTAGTCTTTGTGGGTCTTCTCATCATGAAGTGTTCCATCAGTCTGAGTTGTAGCACTGACATTCTCCATTCCTCCTATCGTGAAATTCGCTGCAGTGACTTGCGCATATTTCGCCCAGGGAAATTTCACTCCGAGCTTCTCTTCGAAGAATCTAATCATCTCTGGCGTCTTTCCGAAGGAACGATACACCGTCTCCTTGTCCCACTTCTCATGAGCGTAGTAACTGACCTCAAGCCCATCGTGTTCTTCTTTATACTCTACATACTTGGATGCTGCCATTGTCAGTAGATAGGCTGGTATTGGCAAATCCTGGAGCCAATGAAACGTTTCCGTTCCATCATCATTCTTACGATGCTCCTTGAGTCTCCCATTGCTCATTGCGAAGTAGCCATCAGGTACGGTGAGTATAACCTGAACAGGGAACTTGTGGCTCGGATTGTCATAAACGGGGACTACATATCGTGCATAATCATCCTGCATCTGTGTCCAAAAACTCGACTCGATATCGGGGAATTCTGGGCATGGGTTTGTGAAGTACAACCCTCCCTGTGGGTTATCTAGGGTGTACGTGAACGTCAGTTCTTCCTTCTGGTCCCTCTTTAGGGGCTTTGAGAGATATACAACCAAACGGTTGTCTGGTTCATAGGTGTCGAATCCAAGTTCATTACCGTTGGAGTCGCTTATCCCGCTGATATCCATACCGGCTGCATGGAAGGTCATTCGATTCGTTTCTGGTACTATGCAACTGACCTCCATCTTTGAGATGGCATCAACACGTTCGTGCTCTATATCCACCATCCAGTCAATGGTTAACATCTTGATGTCATACTGTCTTGCTGGTGCCCACTGGGGCTTGGCAGTAGGAAACGTGAAGCTCTCACGGTCTGCCATCAGATGATATTCGGCTTGAGCCATATCTCCGCGCATCAGGCTCTCAAGATAATCATGAAAATCGGGCATGTCTATTTCCTCCGGAGCATCTGGAAATATGCTCCATGGTCATGTATGGTGTTCCTGCAACAGGTGCGTATTAAGCTCGTGGTTTGCGCTGAAAATCTACCCCTTCCCACACAAAGACATGTCCTGAGAATCCGTATCCATGGACAGTGATGTCTCATGGGACTATTCTGAAACGCTTTGTCGCAGGACTTATTACCTCAAAACGTAGAGGTATAGTGTTGCTCCTTGGAAAGGTTTTTATTCTTACTCCACGGGGCAAGATTGCTTCGCGTCCAACGGTGTCATGTCGGATGCTATTGGCAATTGCCAAGCGATGATGACAAATGATTTCCAGACGCGAGTACAAAATGCGGACGTGAGATAGACTGGCGCACGAGTGCCAGAATCCCCTCAGGTCTAAGATATGCTCAACAGTGTGCAGGTAGTATTGGGTAAGACATCCCGTCTAACCTCGTCATGCCTGTACTTCATCAAGTTTAATGTGTGCTTTAGTAATGTGTACAATTTGCCGACTCTAGCATCGGCAGCAGACCCTTGCCGGTTGTGTACATGGTAAGATCAACTCTAGTTGATCCTGCTAGAGGACACTGCTATCGGCTTGGGGTTAAGACATGCAAGTGTAACGAACTCACATCCGAGTTCGTCGCAAACGGCTCAGTAGTGTCGTTAACCTACCCTGTAGAGGCGGAAAACGCCGGGAAACTGGCGGTAATTCGCCATAGGAGCATTGTTCTGGAAATGATATTGCTCTCAAATGGGTGCTCTAGGTATGTAGAGCTCACCGCTGCAGGACGGGACGGCAATGGATCATACTTGTAAGTGGGGTAATTGCCCACTTAGGTTATGACCCGCGCGGGCGATGTAAGTCGTGGCCCGGAGAAGGGAACTGAGACAAGGTCCCTAGCCCCACGGGGCGCAGCAGTTACGAAACCTCACCAATGCGCGAAAGCGTGAGTGGGCCAAGCCGAGTGACGGGAGATAATTCCGTCTGTGGCGGTACCGTAGTATGGTCCGCTAGAAAGGAGAGGGCAAGGCTGGTGCCAGCCGCCGCGGTAAAACCAGCTCTTCGAGTGGTGTCCATGATTATTGAGCTTAAAGCGTTCGTAGCCGGTTTAGTAGGTCCCTGCTTAAATCCGGCCGCCTAACGGTCGGCCTGGTAGGGATACCGCTTTACTTGGGGATGGGAGACGGTGACGGTATTCCAGAGGTAGGGGTGAAATCCTATGATCTCTGGAGGACCACCAGTGGCGTAGGCGGTCGCCGAGAACATGCCCGACGGTGAGGGACGAAACCCAGGGGAGCGAATCGGATTAGATACCCGAGTAGTCCTGGGCGTAAACCATGCCCGCTAAGTGTTGCATTGGCCACGAGCCATTGCGGTGCTGTAGCAAAAGCGATAAGCGGGCCGCTTGGGAAGTACGGTCGCAAGACTGAACGCACAGGTCACACCGACTTGTGCCAGGAAACTTAAAGGAATTGGCGGGGGAGCACCACAAGGGGTGGAGCTTGCGGTTTAATTGGACTCAACGCCGGAAATCTTACCTGCCCAGACAGCCGAATGAGAGCCAGGTTGATGACCTTGCTCGACGAGCTGAGAGCTGGTGCATGGCCATCGTAAATTCGTGCCGTGAGGTATCAGCTTAAGTGCTGCAACGAATGAGATCCCTGCCACCTAATTGCCAGCCGGGGGCTTCGGCCCTGCCGGGGCACATTAGGGGGACCGCCATCGAGAAGATGGAGGAAGGTGGGGGCCACGGTAGGTCAGTATGCCGCGATATGGGCAGGGCCACACGCGTGCTACAATGGCCGGGACAATGTGTTACAACGCCGAGAGGCGAAGTCAATCACTAAACCCGGTCGTAGTCGGAATCGGGGGTTGGAACTCACCCCCGTGAACCTGGAATCCCTATCATCTGTAGACTCCCTATAGATGGGGAAAGTATCCGCGTGTCACTAACGCGCGGAGAATACGTCCCTGCCGGCGCCGAGATTACCTCTGTGCCGGGGAATTCTTGCACACACCGCCCGTCGCTCCATGCGAGCGGGTTTGGGGTGAGGCTGTGTCCATTGGGCGCAGACGAATCTTGGGCTCGCAAGTAGGGAGAAGTCGTAACTGAGTTACGCTTCGTGACTTGGCGATCAACAAGGTATCCGTAGCGGAAGCTGCGGATGGAAGAAGGTGAGAGTCATTCTCGTCTTCCATTATTCACCTCCTAAGACTTTTTGTCTCTAAGAGGCAAAAGCAGTAGAAGTGCGGGTATGACGGGTTAGCGGTGCAACGTAGGTTGCTCCTGAA
>SDNP01000028.1 GCA_004524445.1 Candidatus Thorarchaeota archaeon
GGCGGCCGTACAAAAGGCAAATCCGGAAGGTCAAAGTCAGTACAGTGCTCTAAATGTGGGAGATTGGTTCCGGTTGATAAGACTAAGAAACAGACAAAACGGGTTTCTCTGGTCGATTATCAGCTTGCCAAAGACCTCCGCAAACAAGGTGCATATGTGCCAACTAAGAAAATCACTCGGTACTATTGCATCAGTTGCGCGGTGCATACCGGTAAGGTTCAGATACGCGAAGAGTCAGAACGCAAATCTCACCTGGGATAGCATTTGAAACATATTATCTCACAATGATCTCACGAGCAAAAAGATTAGTGCGAATGTTCTGAAGTTTGCAATATTAGATGGTATGCCAAATGGCTAGTTCCACTGCGAGTTTTAGCTTCATTCATGTATTTCCTAGAATACCCGCCAAACCAAAATTCCATCTCAAAGATTTACCAGGTTCAGGGAAACGGATTGACATCCTCTGTAGGGGATTAGCAGCTTGTTTTGATTGGGCTCCTGAACTGATTTCAAGAACAAACATTGAGTACTATGCCGTACTGTCAGATAAAATAACGATGAAATTCACATATAGCCCAGAATGCATTGGAAAGGGAGAAACTTGGTGGGCATCGGTTATTCAGCGTGTGCTTTCGGGCGTGAATGTAGATTTTTGCGGCAAGATGGATTGGAACCTGGAAACAACCATGAAGAGCACAACTCAAGACAATTTTGACCTATATGTTCTTGATGAGAAAGGAACCCCCATTGATACTGTTCTCCAACATAGCAATTTATCACAGAACAGTTTTATGGTCGGAGACCATAGAGGCTTTGAACTCGACACACGAGAATTGCTTAGAGATATGAATGTGCAACAAGTGTCACTTGGAGAAACAAGCTACCTTGGGAGTCATTGCATAGCACAAGTCATATCCAATTATGAGAGGATATCTAAATCATGACCGAAGACAAAATTGTCAGCGATGACTACGAATCCAAAGCTATGTCACGCCTAGAAAATAAGATGACAAAGGAGATGCTTTGGATATACATTCTTAGACTACTGCAGGAACGTCCTCACTATGGATATGAAATTAAGGAGCTCGTAAAGAAGAGATTCGGGTTTCAACCTGCCACAGTCAGTGGCTATGCAATTATATATCGCCTTATCAAAGATGGTCTAATAGAAGAGCAGGCGAGGGGAGATTCAAAGCGCAAATACTACGACATTACCGAAGAAGGTCTTCGTGCTATGCAGAGAGCAAAGGACTTCATTAATCAAGTCCAAGAGAGTGTCTTTGACTTGACTGAATAGAACAGAGAACCTTCACTGCAATTCTGTTTCATCTTCCTCGCTGTTTTTCTCCCGGATTATTTTATTAGCGTATGCTAGCCGTTGATATACTGTGAAATGAGATAGGATTGCCACCAGCGCAATACAGAATGTGAGAATGTTCGTGATTCCAATCGAGAGGAAGAATTCTGTGAAGATAGGTGGAAAAACTGCGAGTAAATCCATCCAAATGTTGGTGGGCGGCAAAGCTAATAGCAGGATGCCTGCAAATGTCAATAGAAGCTTTTCTTGTCGCTCGGCGATGCCTACTGCGCAATCATTCATCCCTCCAACTGATTCGGCTTTTGCTCTAGAGAAGCTTGCCATAATCATTCCAAATAGCGCTAAGAAACCCCATTGCCATGGTACGAATGTAATGTTGCTTGACAGAGACCACCATGTAATAGAAGGCTGAATTGCTGGGCCAGCCATTAGGCCGAACATAAAGAAGAATTCAGCATACCTGTCTAATGTATGATCGAATGTAGCACCGAAGGGCGATGCCAAATTGGCGGCTCTTGCGACTGCTCCATCAAACATGTCCATCACAACGGTTAGAAGCATGAAAGCAAATCCTAGGAGAAGGTCACCTAGGTAAAACAAGTAGGCTGTGAATATTGAAACGAGCACGGTTAACCCTGTTATCATATTGGGAGTGAGTCCTGTTCTTGCCAATGCTCGTCCAATTGGCATCATGGCTTTCTTGTATCGTTCTCTAAGAGATCCTAACATGTCAGTTCACTCGTCCACCACGTAGACTGACCGAAGCCAAACAAGGAGGGTAATAAACGTGTTGTGCAAGATGTCTATTTGCTTCTCAGGGCCTTCTGTATTCGCTCTATAACCCACTCTCGACCTAGCATATTAATGAACGGACCAAGGCGCGGACCAGATTTTCTTGATATCAGAACTCGGTAGAGTACAGTAAATGCTCTTCTGACCTTGAAATCTAACTCATTTGCAGTTTCGAAAACACCAGTCTGAATTTCTTCATCCTGTAGCGGGCCTTCCTGCAACAGATTCAGTATTTCATGCAAATAGGTCGCATCTTCAGGAGTCAGAGTATCTAGAACCTGTTTTGGTATCTCTTCAGGTACTTGGATGAGATCTCCTTTCGAACCGAACATCTCAACCCACTTTCGTGCACGCCTCAGCCTAACAGGTATTCGTTTCTTTGCGACATTAGGAACTGTTTGCAGGGCATATTGCTGTTTCAATGCTTCTTCGCTACGTTCAACGATGGTATCCATTCCCAGAAGGTCTTCGAGCTGCGACATCACGACCGCAAATTTGAATGGGAGTTTGGGAATGTATTCTTCCGAAACCGGACCTGTCATGGCCAAGGGATAAACTATTTGTGCCAAAGCTTGTGTTTCGTCATCGGCATCGTCCAGGCCGTAGTACACTCGTTCGAAGCGTTCGAATTCATCAATCATATCAGGAATGGCTTCCGGTCTAATATTCACAGCTCGTGCTAGGTCTGTCTTCAGCATAATAAAACGGTAAAGCTCAGGAGGTGCAATCTGCAGCCAAGTTTTGGGAGTGAAAACAATACCTTCAGAGGTACTCATATCCCTGCCGCTTATCCTCACCCACTCGTAAGGAACCTTGACTGGTCCCTCCCAGTCAAACACTCGTCGAGAAACCTCTAATCCTGTATCATAAGAACCGCCTTTCACCGAGTGATCCTTTCCAGCAGGTTCACAGCTTACATTCAAAACATACCATTTGGCAGGCCAATCAACACGCCAAGTCAATTTGATTCGTACATCAGAGAGAGGCAATCTGGCCTGATGTCCACATTCAGGACACTCAAACGATATTGTATCACTGTCTGCATCGTAGTCTTTGACTCTGTTGGGCACTATTTCGCCCTTAGCTCCCGATTGAAACTTTCCACATTCTGGGCAGATGACTGAAGCTGGATACCAAGATTCCATGCCCTTGAGATATTGCTTCTTTTGTTCAGCATTGAAGTCCTTGGCAACATACTCCTTCATTATTTCTCGAATAGTTTCTGTTTTCTTCAAGCATACACGGACTGCATCAAGCATTTTGTCGGTTTCATACAGCTTGCTTGTCCATACTATATCGGGATCGATGCCAAACTCAGGGAAAGTTTCAATGAGCTCATTCGCCCAATGGGCTCCAAAGCTCTCGCAGCAACCAAATTCATCCGGTACATCGGAGTATGGGACACCAGCCCATTCTGAGAGTGACAGAGTAACAGATTGAGGTAGCGAGCGTAAGGGGTCATAGTCATCGACCACGAACATTGAACGGGTATCTTTCTTCAGGCGAAGGAGTTCTCGTTTTATCACGTCTGCGACTATCAATTCTCTCATTATACCAATATGGATGCTTCCGCTTGGGCTTTTGCCGGTGGAAATAAGGTAATCGTCAAATTCCCGTTCCAGTATCTCTTGTACAACGTCTTCTATCCAATGAATGGAGAATTCTTCATCTACTCCTTCAGACAAATGTCTTACCTCAACACTCCACAAGCTGAATTTCTAAAGAACGTTTCCAATTACACTGCGAATTCGGAAACGCGTAGGTCAGTTCTACTCATGAAAATCAAGTAGACGGGGATTGCAGCAATAACGATTACTGCCAGAAGTGCCAATAGCAGGATGCCAGCAGTGAGCGGGAGGTAGATCAGAGAGGGGACAGAAGCCTCAGGAACTAGGAAAAACACACTGAAAATTATCGAAACAAAGAGTGCAGGTACTCCGCTTTTCATCCCCATGCCAAGACCTTCAGCGATTATTGTTTTTGCAATGAAAGTGGGGGAGGCACCTACAGAACGCATAACTACGTAGTCCCGGAATCTACTGAATACGGAGATAAGCAGATAGTACATCAATCCGAGAAAAGCACTAACTAGAGCCATGATAGGAATGGGTTGCATAAGACCCCAGTACGAAATAATAACAGCCTGATTTGCTTCAAGTATCTCTTGTTGTTCATATAGTGATAGTCCATATTCTTCAGCCAATAGACGAATTTGAGATATTGCAGATTCAGTGTACCTATTTAACTGAATAAGCATCAAGTTTACACCATTCATATGGAAGATATCCTGCATGGGAGCAAGCGGTATAAGGGCCACGCGTCCACCATTTAGAATCTCGAAGGCAATGCCATTGATTTCAAATGAACTGCCACCTATTCCTACAGACTGTATTAGCGGGTCCTCAAATGATTTCGCTGCCATTTCACCGCCAATCCAGGCGGATGTGGAGGTGTTTACTTCAGCACCTTCAAAATACCACTCGGAGATTGTGTTTTCCCAGTCAATCCCGATAACAAGTGCATCAACTACCCTGTCTCCGCCTATCCGTTCGTATCTTTCCAAGGTTGGATTCCATATGATAGCAGGATTCTCAGCCACCTCTGTGAATTGGACTAGCCGCCCTTCTACTTTGCTCACAACGCTCAATTCAGACGCTTCTAGCATGAGTTCCTCCGGTATCATTTGCTGACTGCCAGTATAATTGAAGGGAGCACTAAGTCGATTGCCGGTTAGCCGGTAAGAGTCATAGTATTCATTGAGAAGACCAGGATCACCAATTGCAACAACATTTTCGCCCATGGACCTCGTAACATAGGAGTCCATGGTTGTTTGAACGATGCCTCCACCTATTAGCAATACAGAAGCCAGAGAGAAGGACAAGAACAGTGACAAGATAGTCCGTCGAGTGCCTCGGATTCTTCTTCCCCTCCCTTTTGTGGCGATTTTGAAGGGAAGACCGAAACTATCCATTAAGCCATAGTGTTTGACTTTCATTCCTACATCCGGATTGAGAGCCCCAATAGGGGATTCGTGAACCGCGTCATAGATTGGCTTTTGTGCTGCGAAATAACCAACAAATAGCAAAAGACCAGCAATAAGCAAAATCTGGACCCACGGGAATACAAAGACAAATTCCAAACCAGGAACTGCGAAGGCTAGCCAAATTAATCCCAATATGTAGAGGAGAGTTCCTAAGGCGATGCCTAAAATGGTTCCAATGCCTAGTATGATTACAGATTGTGCCATAAAATGGTCAAAAATGGTATCTATGAGTGTGCCAATGGATTTCATTAATCCAATATCCTTGCGACGACTGACAATTTCAAGGGAGATATTACTGGAAACGACAGTGACACCTAGGGAAATTATTAGGATTAATGCAGACCAGATGAAAGTTTCAAAGAAGACTCCAAGTGCAGAGGCAAGGCCGATAGATGTTAGTGTTGATGTCACATCTAACATTACATTCGAGAAGAGAAACAGGAAAGTCGTTGCGCCAACTATCGTTGTAATAGATAGTAATACTACTGAGGTTCTAAACGGTCGCCGTTTAAGATCCTTTGAAGCATAGTCTTGCTCAGACATTTTCACCAATAACCCCATTTTTCATCGTAAGAACTCGAACTCGGTCTTGCTCGATAATATTGATGTCATGCGTCATGCAGAGTACAGTTTTTCCTGAATCATTTAGCCAGCGCAGTATTTCGCGGATCATCTGAGCTGAATCAACATCGAGATTAGCGGTGGGTTCGTCAGCCAAAATGAGAGGGGGGTCATTTGACATAGCCCGCGCAATTGCCACTCTTTGTTGCTCGCCCGAACTCAGCTGCCAAGGGAGATGATCGGTTCTTTCAGCCAGCCCAACTCTGTCTAGCAACCTGTGTGCTTCTTCCTCAGGCTTTAGATCCGCATCCTCGAAAAGTTGCATAGGAAACATGACATTTTCCAATGCAGTGAGTGTTGAGATTAGATTATAGCTCTGAAAAATGAAGCCGGTGTTTGTTAATCGGAATAGAGCACGAAAGTGTTCATCATAATCCCCAATGGGTACATCCATGACCAATACTCTACCGGATGTTGGATAATCAATTGCTCCAATCATATTAAGAAGGGTTGTTTTACCCGATCCAGATGGCCCTTCAACAACGACAAATTCACCGGGTTCTACTTGGAGATTTATTTCATCGACTGCAACAATTTCTCTATCTCCCAACGAATATGTTCGAGTCACATCGACCAGTTTGATTGCATTCTTGACTTCTTCCGAACCAAGAGCATCCATGAGGTCAAATTCATCATCGGCTGTTGCTATATCAATTGAGGCGTCCTCGTCCAATTTTCTTTCACCTATCTTCGCATTGATCTCCAAGTTGGGAATTTCATCGACGCGCCATTGCGTGGCTTGCTACTAGACATACGACGGCATTATCATTCGAAGATAAATGTGGGGTTTAGGGAGACAATCTAAATGAGGTCAAAGCTCGTAAGTGCCTGTTCAGCCCATTTAGTCAGCGCTAGGGGACGTTCACGGCCAAATACTCTGATAGTGCGAAGAACCTCTGATTCAACAAGACTGTTGGCATAGTAGGAAACTAGACTCTTATCGAGGTCTAGGGTTCTACTTAGAACAGCTTGCGTGATACGGCCTTCGTTTTTGACTTCGGACAATATTGAACGAATTGTAGGATTTCGCGTTATGGCGGCAAGCATTAGGGTATTTTCATCATCGGAATAATTTCGCATGAAGAAATGCCGTGAGTTTCCATTCCGGATGGATATGACTTCCCCATCGGCCTCTAAATTGTCGATATGATACTGAAGAGCACCCATAGCACAATCTACTGAGCGCTGTAGCTCTCTAAGATGAATTCCCGGATTGGTGTCTATTTCCATAAGAACCCGGTCGCGAAGGGATAGTTGTTCGTCCTCACTTCTTCGTTCAGAGGCGACGGTGCCAATAGCAAATGCAACAGTAGTACTCACTGTGAGAGACCTAGTCAAAAAACTAGGAAAGAGAACGGAGGTACCACTAGTCATGGGGATAGACAACATCTGAACATCGATTGTGCCCACATCAGAATCACAAGAGAGAGAAATATCCTGAATGGCAGCGTCGCCTATTACTGCATTAGAACTGAGCAAAAAGATACTGACTAAACCTGTCATCATTAAGGACAGAGCTAATGCCATTAGTATTTTCTGACTGCGATCGCCCATCTTATGCCCACTCTAACATGCTTCAATATATATTTAGGGCATTGGTATGTGCAATGTTCGTACTACTCTCCTCTCGGCGGATAACTCATCTTAATGTGGAACGAACATAATTCGTCCCCAGTTGCCATACAGCTATCTTCGACCACGGTAAGAGACTCGTATTCAATTCTGTTATAGTCGGTCAGATATTCTAGCACAGACTCGATAAAGCCTCGCAAGAAGTAACAAGAGGGATCTTCGCTTTCATATCCTGCTGCATATGGATTATCACGAATCTCGATTATAGCTTCTTCATCCAGCCAAAGCTTGTATAGCTTGGCAATTTTGATATCCCCAAACGGTACTATGAGAGTTTCCAAAGCCATTCTTATGAATTCGACGATACCTTTGAAATCTCCAGGAGGTTTTTGGTCCCCAATCTTGAAGTATTCGCGCTGCGCCTCAAGTCCTGCGAGGCGACCTGCAGAATAGTATAGGTCTCGCACTCTGTCTGGAAACATAACTCCGATACGATTTCCGATTTTGGTCCATGTCTTTCCAAAAAAGGCACGCATTAGCTCCTGCTCTTTTAGTCGACCTTTCCACCATTCAATGACTTCATCCTGATTAGACATCTTGGTCTCTCCAGTCTAGCTATCAAAGGCGTGGTAAGTTAAGTGCTTTATGTTGACAGATTCAAATCGGGTTAACCAAGTCGCACATTCCAAACACAGGCATCTGCGCCGGTAGCACGGCTCATTTCTTGAAAGACCTTCACGTCGACTCCCTTAAAGTCCAGAATAGACTCCAATATACCACTAAAAATCTCACAGTATCCAAATCCGCGCATTCCTTCAAGGTTTACTTCTTGACACCATACGCACTCTTCATCCGTTACTCGGATAGATCCTCGTGCTGAGTCCATATCCAAATCATCAGGCTTCTTGTCATATAGGACTTTGAAAACGGTTTCAATAAGTTTGGATACATCCTCTCGTGTGGTTATCGTATCTTTTGTTTTGTCAGCAATTTCGGTATTGAGGTAAATATTCGTACCCAGTCCACGGCCGATGTCACGAAGCCTTTCATTTGCCGCCTCGATATTTCCAGTTTCCTCCATCACACCGTCAACTATCCAGCCATATATACTAAGCAACAACGGATTCTCGATATCGCCCATTAGGATAAAACCTCACATATTCCAATCATAAAGTCTTGCCAATCATACTAACATTCTTTCGGTATTTTGCAAGAATCTTGATAACCATCTGCTTCTGGACCCCAGCAGCTTCTGCTACTTCTTCAGTAGTACGTTTGCCATCACAGAATCTTAGAATATCCTTGTCTGCATCCTTTGCTTTCGAAAGATCACCCTCAAATTTTGGACACTTCACGAATTGGCCCATGGTGCCTGCCCTCCCACCCTCTCCACCTTCGGCTTCAATGACTGGTACATCAACAATATTCTTTGAGGCAGCCCATTTTATGCACTCAATAACGCGCTCTGTGGACTGAAACATCGAGTCAGCAACTTGAGATATACTCAAATTACCGTCAACAAGCATCAAGACATCAAAGCCAAAATTCCGATATGTCTTCTTCATCTCGCTGGACAGCTCAGAGTCCAACGACAATGACTTGGCATATGCAGATCCGCGTTTTGGGACCGTACTAGGCGTAACTCTGAAGTCCTCAGGGGATCTCTCTTCCGCCTCGGCTTCATGTATTTCCTCTACAGGTTCTGCTTCAGGAGTAGCCGATACTTCAGCAGCTTCCGGTTCTTCTGCTGTTGTAGAGGCGGCTTGAATTCCTATGCTCTCTAGTACCTGCAGATTACCTTCAGCAGACTCCTCGAATTCATCCGGAGGCGGGGGAAGCTCTATTCCCTCCAGCATTCTAAGTACATTCTTGGTTTTCGCAATAGCCAATCCAAGCTGCAATTCAGGTACATATAGAACAGTGAGAATCCAGTGTTCATCCACGGGGGATAATACAACTAGACCTTTTTCAGTATCAATAGTCATGAGTCTCAAGTCAGATTTGTATAAAGAGATGCTATCTTTAACTCGTGGAAAGAGCTCATCTGGGAATGAAAAACTAACAAAGGGGCGTCCCCCGTTTGTCATTAATGAGTATCCCAGCACTTGATCATCAAATCTTAGTTTTGAAAGGGCTCTCTCTAAATCGCTGGACATGATTATGCTCCTCGAATACTCTGGCTGTGGTCTAAAACTGCACTCACAATTCTTCCTTCCCAAGTATAGTGAAAAGGGTTGCGGTAATGAATCACAGCAACTGCATGATTATTGTGAGAGTGTGGTAGGAGAAACATATCCACGATTTTAGCAGTGATGTCAACAACATTAAGAGGCATTTTCATAACTAACAGTTGCTGGAGGATAGAAAAAATGCGGAATTTTCTTGGAGGCCTCGTTGGTTCGATCTTGGCAATGACCTTAGCTTATATCATAATAGGGAACCAATCTATTGTCTATCCTGAAAATGTACAGATGATTGAATTCCTGCTCACGGGTTCTCTTATCCTCTCCGATTCACTAGAGAGTATTTTTTCGCTCAATTTCATGGGAAAACTTTTGCTTATCTGGGGCGTAGTAGGAGCGATTATCGCACCATTCGCAGTTAGCGAATGGAATATATTTAGGACAACGTTCTGGCTTGGGGGCATAATAGCAACATTCGCACTATCATCTACGTTATTGGTGAATCCTGATTTTTGGTTCCAAAATGATAGAAATCTGCTCCTAGCTTTTCTGTATGCAAAGACCATCATGGCTTCTCTAATCTCTGTTCCTTTCTCATTACTGGCATTTAAGGCAAAGAAACGATGGTTGAGAAAAAAACCAGAACCGATACCGGAGAGAATTGAAACAGTCTGTGAGTGCGGAGCGGTCTACAAGTCGAATCCTCTTGTCTGTGTAGAGTGTGGTAGACAACTTCGAGACATTGTCGATGAACCCCAATAAATTATCTGGGCCGTGAGATTCCGCCGCCCAAAAGACCACCTACAATGCTGGCAATTGCAGGATAAAGCGCACCCTCCAATACAACCTGCAATATGAGCATGGATTCTCCACCGATTATTGCGGCGTAGTCAGTGGTTTGAACAAAGAAGATTAGCAACCAACTCAGAAAAGCACCAATAATCACTGCGAATAGAGCGGCAAATATACCCTGAATAATATCACGTGAAAGAAGACCGGCAATAAGGCCACCAGTCCCCCAGACTAAGAACATGAGAACCTCGCTGCCCGTTGCTCCATATCCGATGTAGATTCCGATGTTTACCCCACTCAGTGTTGTTGGATAGAGAACTGTGGATATAATAACCAGTTTGAGTTCGAGATCACTTCTTGACAAGAAGTCACCTATGATAGCAGGATCAATTACCTCCGGTGGGATAGCAGCTCCAAATGTCAAGATGAGGAAAGTCAACGCAAAAGCAACCAACAATCCTGCCAGTGTGCCGATACCTTGACCCAATCTATGGCCTCCAAATCAAACTGATACTATCATCCAAATGTAATGTTTTAAGCATATTCAAGAGGGTGTTCCGTCTGCTTAATTCAGTCTAATTCTCTGAGAGTCCATGTGCAGACATCGTCACCCAATGCCTTACAGGATTCCTGAAATGACTCGGCATTGAAGCCACGTAATTTCATGACCGCATCGAATACGCCACTTACTAAGTTGCAGTATTGTAGTCCAGGCATATCAGTGATTTGAACCCCTTCGCATATCGGGCAATTGGCATCAGTATATTTGATGGTCTTCCCGTCACCGCTGATCCATACATCTGTGAAGTCTTGACCAGAATTGACTTTATACGCGAGCTTAAGCGTGTCCGAAAATTCCACAAAATCGGCAGCATGTTCTTTTATTCTGTCGGCGTAATCCATCAGGAGAGTTTCTCCCACCTTGAATCCAACATCTTTCATTTTCTTGTTTATATCATCAACACTGTCACTTGTCGCCATCAACATGTTCTGCAGCTCTCTATATGTAGCCTGAAATAGTGTTTTTGAAACCTTGTCGATTTTTAGAGCCCAAGCGAGTTTTCCTTTGATACCCATATCTTTACCTCCAATTCATATTCTTGATTTACGTACGAACTTGACGGTCTTCCCTCTATATGGAACTACACTCTGAAGAGCCTGAAAGTATGGTATACCCAGCATTTGTGCTATCTCTTGTAGAGTGTGAGTGCCATCGCATTTTTCGACTACGTTGCGATGCTCCTTCTTTATCTTGCTTAATTCGCCCTCAAAAATAGGAACTTCTACAAGTTCCTTCTTTTCTAAAGCTTGTTCCTCAGGGCACTCGGCCGAAACAATTTTTCGTGAAACACACCAACGGAGAGTATCCATGACTTTCTCAACCTGTCGAGCCACTGCCTCAGCAATTTTGAAGGCAGTTCGACGCTCATCGACCATCATGAGGATGTCAAGAGCAGTGTTTCCAAACTTGGCAATGAGTTCGGCATTTATAGGTGTGTTTGTGGTCATTGATTGACTGTAGTTTTCGTCTCGGTGAATTATGCAGCCATGTCTCATCTCCACTTCATCAGGGAGAGGATGCTCATCAAAAGAGTCGACAGAGGGGGCTTCTTCAACGGTTGTTGCTTCTACTTGGATTGTTTCTTCAGCTTCTTCTAAAGATGTTTCAGGCTCAGCTTCTGTCACTGGACTGGGCGGAGAAGGCAGGTCAACTTCACCTAGCAACTCCATTACGCTCCGAGTCTTTTGCAGTGCCATGCCTAAGGACTCTTCCGGTTTGAAGAGGACGCCCAAAACCCAACTACTATCAACCCGTGCTAGAACGACCGTTCCTGCACCACTCATTATGTTCATCAGTTTCAGAGATTCGGCATGAATTCCTAGAGTCTCCTTGATTGTGGGGAGAATTTCATCAGGTAGAGAAAAAGAGAGGAAGGGGTTTCCATCGTTGGTGAAAAGAGCATAACCACTGACGGACTCATCAAATCTGAGTTTCGTTAGTACTCGCTCTAATTCCATTAATGCTTCCCGGACCTGTAAGTTCTGACGCTTCTAGTTATGCTCTGCCAGATTTAAGTAACTTTGTACCATGAACTGAAATATCTGGATCTGATTCGAAAAAGGAAATTACGTCGTTCATCGAAGGGTGTACTGCCTTATCAGATGAAACATATAGTGCTGCAACTGCATTTGCTAGAGCTAGCCGGTTAACAGAATCAAGATTTTTCAACATTCCATAGATATTGCCTGCATTCCAAGCATCGCCTGCCCCACATAATGTTCTCTCTGTTATTTTGAAGCTGGGGACAGAGATAACCTTCGAGTTTCGAATAGAAGAAGAAAAGAAAGGAGTATGAAGATCAATTTGACAGTTCATTCTCTTCGACATCATTTGAGCGGATTGAAGCCATTTTTCGGGTGCTTCGACGAGGTCATGCCAGTCATTTAAGCCTCCCCTCATACCACGAATGAGCCATGCGACTTCATTCTCATTCACCCCTAATACGTCAACCAATCTCGAAGGGAGAATTCTATCAACAAGCTCCGTAACCATATCAGGACGACCTGAGGGGTCACCAATATCGAGGTATGTCTTGGCATCGCTTTCAGACCTAACAAATTCAAAAAGGCGCTCCGTCAATTCAATAGCCGCAGAATTGTGATTTAGGTTCACCAGAACGACCATTTTTGATTCTCTAATTGCTTCCAGGTCCCGTTCAGTTAAATCATCAAATCTGAATTGCTTCGCGGAGCCACTGTCGCTAATCATGACATTAGCCTTCCGCCCTTTATAGTGGCCTTCCAATGAAACTGTCGCTGATAGAGAACCGTCCGTGTGAATATGAGATAGATCCATAGATGATTCAGTAAGGCTCTCAAGTAGACGATGTCCATATTCATCTGTTGTGATTATGGGGATAGCTGGGACATCCAGCTTAAGAAGAGCAGATGAGGTATTAATAGCATTGCCGCCTTTTCTCACAAACTGAGAATTCTCGAGTATATTGCCCCCGCCCTGCTTTGCTACCCTCCGGATCCTGCTGAGAAGCCTTTCCAAATCATCTACAATTACAAAGTGATCAAGAAAGAAGTCAGGCAGAATGGTAACTTGCGGTAAGCTTGTGTCTTCCTTCAGAATTGAAATGAGGCCTGTATATTCCAAGAGAATCGCCCCTACTGGGACGCATTCAGCAATAAGTTTAGACCTTCTTAAGAGCTGCTTTCACCATTGAGGTGATTTTGTCCTCATCAATTCCAGTCTTATTGGAGGTCTTCTCGATATCGCAATATGCCAAATCAGAGATGGTCAGTATTCCTGCACCAGCAAGAGCTTCGGCATTTGCTTTGCTAACACCACGAATCGATGAGAGTTCGTCAATCGCTGTAGCGACATCAGTCGCAGGCTCTTCAAGAGACATTGCCTCAATGATATCATCAATCTCTGCAACATAATTCTTCAGAGCTTCAACGTTCTCTTCGTGGAGTGTTCTCCGTCTGAGGTCAACGATAAGCCCCATATCTCTGGTTTCAGGGATAGTGAGCTCAGCTGCTTCAATCTCCTTCTTACTAAATCCACGTCCGATGCGGGGCCGTTTGTCCTTGGGGGCTCGTACAACAGGTTCCGGGGTCATGTCGAAGCTCATTTTATCGTTTGCTCCTATCCAGAAGCACCGTCTTGGTGAAGCGCTTATTAGGGTTTCGAGATGGCAAGAACTCATTAGAACTGGTCTAAAGAAGTCTGCTCAATAGAAAACTTCGCTTCCATTGATTCGAGTTTCTTCATCTGACGAGGCTTAATCATGTCCATTAACTCGAGCATCTGAAGAGCATTGTATGGCGCGTATCCAAAGAAGTGATTATTGAAATACCCTACAACTGCATCGGTATTACTACTCAGTTCTAGAAGCCGAGGTTTCCATTCTCTCAGTTCTTCCTCGGTGTACTTGTACTTGTACCATGGATTGGAACCGTGACCATGCCATCGAACATAGGCAAAATCAGTCGTTATCCGCATGTTCACTGGCAGGCGGGGTTCATCAACAATGACATGGGCAATATCATATTGTTCCAGAAGAGTCCAGGTTTCAGGGCCCAGCCAACTCTTATGCCTGAACTCAATCGCATATCTGAAAGATTGGTCTAAATTTGTGAAGAATGCTTCCAAGTCAGCCATTTTATCAATGTGCCACGGGGGTAATTGAATTAGAAGTGCGGCTAGTCGATCCGATATAGGCTGGAGAAGTGTGAAGTACTCATTGAGGTCTTGTCCTGCATCCCCAGACAAATCAAGTCGATTGTCGTGTGTGACTTTCTTTGGCAACTTTGCAGTGAAGAACTTCTTTTCATCCACATTCTTCTTTAGGTATTGAATAAAGCCTTTCTTTGGGAGGGCATAGAAGGTGGAGTTAATCTCCGCAGTATCAAAGTAGGTCAAGTACTGATGGAGCAAAGAGGACATCGAATGGTAAAATATCTCTTTCCACCCAGTTGAGTCTTTGTAAGACCAACCACTTGTGCCTATATGCAGACCCGGAATCATCAGTTTCACAAATACTCGAAGGAATTTGGCTCTTTGCGTGGACGAGTCTTATCAAAACTGGTTTCCTACGTCTAAGATGAGATTCAAAAGGGATGGAGACATCATATTTTCGTGATTCAAGATGAAGGCAGAAAACGTCAAAGCCGAGTTTTCTAATTTGAGCATACATATGGGTGATTTTGGTCACTCCAAATTCAAAATGAAATGTGATATCACATACGAGGACATGATGTTAATGATGGATGGGGGCAAACGGGTAGCACGGCTCCATGCTCGTAATATCAACAACGTGCATCTCGAAAAGAAAGCAATACGAATATCAGCCGTGAATTTCGAAATTAAAGAGAATGAAGAGGTCAGTGTAGCCACTGGATCAATTAGGTTAGAACTAGGTGATGATGCCAAAAAATGGTATGAGGAACTCTGGGGCTATTCTTGAGCTTAGAACAGCTTTTTTATTGCATATTTGTTTGGATGACGATGCCTTTGACGCAGGGGTTAAGTGGAAATGCCTAGAAAAATCGAGTACATTGAGTATCGACTACCGGATATACTTGGTCAACTGAAGGGAATGACCGTTCCCTGCAAACCTACAAACACCATTGAGGAGCTAAAGGAGAACCCAGAGATTCTAGAAGGAACAAGTGTTGATGGTAGTTCTATTCTAGGTCTATCGAGAGTAGAATCGTCTGACCTCAGATTGGATCCGGACCTCGATTCGTTGGTTGAATTACCATACTCGCAGCACCGAACTGCAGCAGTGATGTGTTTTGTTCGTGTCAAGGCATCTGTTGATAAGAAGGAGTTTTATCCCAAGGATACAAGAGGCGTTCTCCATAGTGTTTGTGAGAAATACCTTGGTCCAGACATGATGTTGAAGACAAAAGTCGAACCTGAATTCTACTTCACCTCCATGGATGGAGAACCATTTGACTTTGCCCAGTATGCCGAAACATTTCCAAAGAATCCTAGCCAGAATCTCCTGTTAGATATTGCCAGTGCCATTCAATTGATGGGTGTAGCCGTTCGCGTCGTTCACCATGAAGTTGGAATTGCACAGCAGGAAGTAGAATTGGCATTTGAAGAAGTTCTGCGCGCATCAGACAATATTCTGCTGTTCAAGAATGTCGCTAGAGCATTAGCTGCACAGAATGGAATAGATATTACCTTCATGCCTAAGCCATTTACCGACCAAGCAGGAACAGGTCTTCATTGCCATCTCCAGCTCTGGGAGGAAGGTGTGAATCTCTTTGGCGACAAGAATAATGACTCCCTTTCAGATACCGCAAAAAACTTCCTAGCAGGATTGATGAATCATGCACCGGCAATAACGGCAATTGCCAACCCGACTATTAATTCCTATAAGCGATTAGAGCCCCATCAGGAAGCGCCTGTGTACATTTCTTGGGGCATGCAGAATAGAACAACCCTCATACGAGTGCCTCTCTTTCAGAAGGCGAATAAAGCCGCCATTGAGTTCAGGTCCCCCGATCCAACATCAAATCCCTATTTGGTTTTCGCGGCCATCATTGCTGCAGGGATGGAGGGAGTGAGAGAGGAAATGGAGCCGATCCAACCGGTTCAAGGCGATGTATTCAATATGAGCGATTCTGAACGTGATAAGAATGGAATCAAATCGCTTCCTGTTACGCTTAAGGAAGCTCTTGACCATCTGAAGCAAGATACTCTCATCTGCGAAGCGCTCGGAAAAGAAATCACCGATACCTATATCGACATCAAGCTGCGTGAGTGGAATGACTATGTTTCTCATGCTGTAACTGATTGGGAATGGAATACATACTTCGATATGTAGCTCATGAAAAATACCTGGCCATCCTATCAAAGGCTTCGTCTACAGCTTCAGGAGTTAAGGGACCAACCGAGATTCGAATATGTCCTTCCCCATTAGGACCGAAGACCCTTCCTGGTAACGTAAGTACCTTAATTTCATCAAGCATGTCGATCACTAGATTTCGTGAATCGTTGCAACTCTTTACACGTGGAAATAGATAAAAAGTGCCTTTTGTTCGGATGATTTCGAATCTATCAATCTCCTGAGCCCGAATATAGGCTAGTTCTCTCAATTTTTCTAGTCGCATTAATTCGTCATCTACAAACTCTGCCCCCTCTTTTAGAATCTCTAATGCAAGCAATTGACTTGCTGTTGGTGCACAGATGGTCACAGTATCTTGGACTTTCAGAAATTCCTTCATGAAGGGCGGAGAACCAACAATATAGCCAACGCGCCATCCACTAATTCCAAAGTCTTTCGAAAAACTTCCCAACACGATAACATGGTCTTCTGCATCCCGTCTTGTTCTTGGACTATAATGATTGCTTCCTTCAAATACCAATCGAGCGTATGCCTCGTCGGATAATAGAAACAGCTCATTCTCCAGGCATATATCAACTATTTCGTCTACCAGTTTCTGTTGATAGACTGCGCCGGTTGGATTGTTTGGTGAAACCAGCAAGACCGCCTTTGTTTTGTCGTCAATTGCATTGCGGATTGAATCCGTACGGGGTTGAAAGTGCTCATCAACTTCAACTGGTTTTGCGGTCCCGCCAGCTAGCTGTATTGCCATTATTTGATTGAAGTAAAAGGGCTCAGGGACCAGTATGTTCTCCCCGGGCCCAAGCAGAGTAAGAACCGCACCGGAAAAAGCGTTATTCCCACCTGCGGTGACTGTTACCTCTGCCTGTGGGTCAACATCATAATTAGAATGCCTTCGTAGATACAGGGACAATTCCTCCCGCAGTTCCAGGTGCCCCTGGTCAGGTGTATACTGATGGGTTACCGGGTGCAGAAGCTTCTCGCCAAGAGAGGATAAAATTGGTTTGGGCGGGATATGTCCAGGTAGGCCCTGCCCCAAGTCAATGAAATCTTGTGATCCTGCATACTTCTTTGCAGCCTCAGCCAGCTTGACAATCGGAGGCGGTGTGATGTTTTCTGTTCGAAATTTCATATCTGTGCAAACCTTGGGAGTAGCCCCTAAGAAATTATGCGTCTTGGAGAAGAAAAAGGAATCGTAATGTCACCCGAGTTCATACTATTGGAGCATGCAGTATTGATAAAACAGACTACTCGGACGTAAGAAGAAACATTTGTTAATACAAAACACCCCTAAATGACATTTAATAACGCAACTGCCCATACAACGAAAAGGAGATACACCATATGAACGATGAAATAAAAGGATGTGCTACCAAAATTCTAGGTTCTCCAGACGCACAAGTAGTTCAAACGAGAGAGATCGAAATGGATGAGCCCCTGCTCATTTGCGGTTTCCCCTCAGCGGGAGTTGTTGGTACGATTGCCGCCAATACGATAATAGAACAGTCAGATATGGAGGAGATTGCCCACGTTCGATCCAAATACATGCCCTCAGCGGCAGTATTCATGGACGGAAGACTTAGGCACCCGTTTCGCGTGTATGCAAGCAAGAATAGGAAACTCCTTTTGGTGACAACAGAATTGCCTGTAGCAGAACAGGGTATGTATCATGTCAGTTCAGCATTACTAGATTGGGCAGCAGAACTTGGAGTGAAAGAAACAGTCATTCTTGATGGCATTCCCGTACAAGGTATGCCTTCTGATAGAAAAGTCCTGTATGCTGCAGAAGAAGAGAAAATCGCTGATCTCGCGGAAGACAAGGAAATGGAAATCTTACGCAAGGGGATTATTACCGGAATTGCGGGCTCTATTCTATCTGAAACTCTGTGCAGGGATATGGTTGGATTCGCCCTCCTCACGCCTGCTCTCACCATGATCCCGGATCCAGAGGGAGCAGCGAAACTTCTTCAAGCGCTAACGCGACTATATGATGTAGAAGTTGATGTATCAGAGCTACAGGAAAGTGCAGATAAAATCCGAGAAAAGATGCGGGAGATGGCAAAACAGGTTGATGGAATGCGTCAGGGTCAACAACCAGGCGCGCCCACAGAATATCAAAGAATATACGCATAGATTCTCAGCAAAATGCAGTGGACTAGGTACTGAAGCCGGTTTCTGTGGTTTCACTCTAGTCGCTGCATGACTTGTAGGCTTCTTCTGCTCCAGTGGCATTCTTTTCGCCCACTTTTCCAGGCCAGTTTTCCTTGATGACTTCTTTTACTGTTTCCAATTTTACCAAGCCGGTGGCTTTTGCGAAAGCGCCCAGCATGGTAGTATTGACGACAGGCAGACCTGAAACTAAGAGACCGTGTTTCAATGCGATTCCAGTGCCATCGTATGTGTAGACATGTCCCACTTCAAAATCAAATTCTGCTGCCTCTTTTGGACTATTAATGATGATTTTACCATCTTCTTTCAGTCCGTCAGTGACATCCGCAAGTTCGATGATAGTGGGGTCAAGAACTGCAACTACGTCAGGTTCGTATATCTGACTTCGAACGTTAATCTCACTATCAGCAATTCGTGTGAAGGCTTTGACAGGCGCTCCACGGCGTTCAGCTCCAAAATACGGAAAAGCTTGTACGCCCTTATAGCCGTCACTATATGCAGCCTTTGCCAGCAGTTCGGCAAAGGTGACACCGCCCTGACCTCCACGGCCGTGAATTCTAATCTCAATCATTTTCATTTCAGAAGACTCCTCTATGAGGGCTGCCTAATTGACAAGGACAGTCGGACCACGGTATAACAAAACTGTTTCGTTACCGTCACCATCTTTGATATCTGAAAAAGACTACATTTGCTAACCTATACCTCGTTGTCAAAGACCGAAATCTGCAGTTTCTGATTAGGGCGAGCATCCCCGATTATTGAGAAACGTATCCAAGTATGTAGTTACTATGCGATATTATCTTCGCGAAGTGCTTCAATTACGTTTCGAGCAGAATTCGCGGCTTGTTGAAGACCTACTCCAGAACCAGCAGTATCAGTACCCACAATATAGAGTCCCCTCAAGGGGGTTCTGGGACCTGGACGATCCAAATCGGTCTGACCGGGAATGAGAGCTGCTCTGGTCGCATATGAGGTTTGAAGATGCTCCATTTCTATATTCTCAAGGATTTCCGGGTAATATTCTTCCATTCCATTGCCTTTCATTTGTTCGACCTGTTCTTCCAAGGAGATGGATTCATCACGCATCATCGCCAAGGCAATTAGCTCCTTGCCCTCAGGAGCGCAGGTAGGATCAAAACTCGATAGGGAAATTAACCAACGATTCGGCTCTGGACGTACTAACACACGAGACTTTCTATCACCGATGACCACCTTTTCAATTCCAAGCCAAAGCGTGACCCCCTTTGTAATTTGCATTGAGTCCCATCTATTGAAGAGTTCATTGGCTTCATAATTATCGGATTCAACTATGCTTGACATAGACCACAGAGGGATATTGCTGATGACTCGTGGATGTATTATTTCCTGATTATCAATGGTAAGAGCTAAGGCCCCATCGGATGTTTCTGAAATTCTGTCTACTCTGGAATTCAGCATGTAGTCACCATTGATGGCATCTTTAACTCGGTCAACCAGCCCCTTCATGCCCCCGATAACGTATCCCTCGTCATATTCGTCAGAACCAAAGACGAGTCGCTTTGCCGACTCCAACTTGGAATATTCCTTGTCAGTATCTTTCAGCGTGCGTAAGGCTTCATATGCTGATGCCTCAGTGATTGGAACGCCAGCGGCCATATAGATAGCGCTCTGCATAACATCTAACATGACTTGATTTGTAGCATCTTGACATTCCATGAATTCCTGAAATGTGAAATCTTTGTATTCCTTCATCTCAGCTAGCTTCATGGTCTTAATCTTTGCGCCAATCCGTGCAAGACCAAGTCTGCCCCTCAGGCCAGTCAGGGGCCAACAAAGGGTTTCAGCAATGCTAGTAGGTATTGTGCCTACCTTATCATTCACCCGAAAATACCATCCATCATGCAGGACGAACTCTGGAGGAGGATCAAGGTTTTCTCTCATGAACTCTGCAAATGCACCGCGTTTGACACGTGTGATCATGTGGAGACCATTGTCTACTCGATATTCATCGACTTCATATCCATACCATACTCCACCAAGATGGTTAGATTCTTCTATAACGAGGACTCGTTTGTCTAAAGCTGATAGACCCAAAGCAGTTAGAAGGCCACCTGCACCGGCACCCGCTATGATGAAATCATATGAAGACACATCAATCGCATTAGATGAAATCTCTTGCATTTGAAAATCGAGATTCATCAATCACGTGACTACTTAAGCATGTTCCAAGATAGAATAGATTAAAGAAGAGCAATGCATCGACCCTTATCAGTTGACTCATAGGCTGCATCTACAATATTGTGTGCAGCAACTGCATCACCAAAGTCTGGTCTGGGAGATATCTTTTCCTTTACTGCCTTCAGAAATGCATAATTCAATGCAGTATATCTTTCTGCTCCAACACAAGTCAGTGCTTCTATGGCCGCAGGGCTGATACTCTTAGATTCAAGACCAAGTTCGTCGAGAAGAGCCGCATTGGCAGTTTCATCCCATACCTTCACCGGCGCATCTCCTTGTAAGTGGTATTCCAAGTAGCGTTTATCAGACTCCAAACTTATGCCAATATAACCCTTCTCGAAGAAGAACTCTAGATAGCGTTCGTTTGGCCTTTCCACCCAATGCCAAACGGAGTCCAGAGTACTAGTTGCGCCACTTGTATGATTCATTATAACGGATGCATGATCTTCAACATCGCGGCCAGCGAAGTGACTGGTCCGTGCATAGACGCTCTCAATATCTCCAAGAAACCATCTCAGGATATCGATATCATGGATGCTATGTTCAATGAGAGTTCCTCCACCCGCGATAGTTTTGTTCCCACGCCAATGGCTGTAATAGATATAGTCGACAGGGAAGCGCTGGTCGTCTCTAATATGCGCAAGCATGGGAGTTCCAAAATCATGCTCATCAAGTAGCCGCTTCGCAAAAAGGAGGAATTGGTCATACCGTAGTACAAGACCCACGCCTGCAGGAACTCCTGCATCTCTTGTCATAGCCATCATGACCTGTGCTTGAGGAGAAGATCTAGCCAGCGGCTTCTCACAAAAGACTGCCTTGTGATTCTTCACCGCGACTTTGACCATGTCACTATGAAGATTAGTGGGTGTGCAAACATAGATGATATCCACATCAGGATTTTCAACCAGCTTATTGTAGTCTAGGTATGTTGTCTTTATGTCAAATAGATCGGCTGCACGAGCAAGTGAGTCCTGATCAGTATCGCATACTGCTGCAATATCTATATCCAAAAGCCCTGTTTCCTGTAATGATGAGAAGCTTATCAGATGCGTTTTTCCGATGTTTCCAGTTCCAATTAGACCCACATGCAAGGTATTCTTGTTGCTCAATGCAACTCCCTTACGTTACCTCCTCCTTCCCAGCATATTATCCTTTTGTTACTACAGCATAAATGCATCACAAATCACTTTATGACAAGCAATATGTAGTTGAATATCAGAGGAAATTGTAACATCCTAAAGAATTCTTCAGTATGGTGACAAAAGTGGCGTCTGATAAGGAAAAATTGGAGAAAGCAATGGAGGCTCTAAAGAAAGGGAAGAATGACGCCGCTCAGATCCTCCTATCACAAGTTGCAGATAGTTTTGCTTCACGAGGATTGCATTCCAAGGCTGCAAATTTGTATGAGAAGGTCGCTATCTTAGGATCACAACTCAACAAGAACGAAGCTGCTCTGAAGGCAATTGAGAATGCTACTCTAATGTACGTCCGAATGTCTGATGAGGAAGTATACAAAGATATTGTCCGTCTTAATGAGATGGGCTCCAAGATAGCAGAAAAAGCAGAAATGTACGACAGAGCAGCAGATGGTTATTTCAGGGCCCTTGATTTCGCGGCGTCGGAAGAAGAAAGAGATCGTTTAACTTGTAAAGCCGCTGATGCCCTTGAGAATTTGGCAGACATATGTGAAGAGAGAGGCGAACTAGAGAGAGCGGTTGACACACTCAAAAAAGTTGGACGCCTGTACTATTCCGCGGGAGATCCTGAACTAGGGTTAAGAATCCACGAAAGAGCAACAAAAGTTGCAGTTCGCTGGGCAAATGAGGCAAAGGACTCGAAAGACTACTTAGCTGCAGGAAATGCCTTGGCCGAGGCAGCCCAAATCATCCAGAACCAGGGTGACAATGTTGAGGCGGCACGTTTGATGATGGAAGCAGGCGAGTATTATGAGAAGGGCGAATTGTTTGAGAAGGCGGGAAATATCTATGATGCAGCACAGGAAGCCTATGATTTTGAGCGATTGACCAGCGCCACAAAACAAGCCATGGTTCAAGCGGCTGAAGCGTATATGAAGATGGAGGGGAAGCCGCAAGTTCTCGCTCCACTTCTGGTCAAGGCGGGAGATATGTTTTCTGAACTAGGTCGTGTTATGAAGGCGAAATGGGCGTACAAGCGAGCCAGTGAGCTCTTTGCCGACTTGGCTGTAAAGGCAGCTGAAGAGGTAGATATCGATTCAGAAAAAACGAATCTCAGATATCGAGCTATGGGTCTGAGGAAATGGGGAAGAGAGAGAGAGGCAGATGAGATTTACACTGAGGTGGCTCAATATTATCTTAATCAAGCAGAAGAAGAGAAAGAACGGGGTAATGTGGAAAGACAAGCTCTTTCGTTGGAAGAGGCATCAAAGGTCCTTTATGAGCACGGGGATGAAGAGAAAGCCCAACAGAGTCTGAACCAAGCAATTGAGATATATCGGCACTTAGCTGACACTGCAACCAATTCAGAAGAACCAGAGGATGCTTCCAGGTATTTCGGACGGGCTGCACATTGTGCCGGACGTCTTGAGGATAAGAAGAGAAAGAGGGAATTCCATATTCTTGCTAGCAAACGAGCTGAAGATGCTGCGAAATACTTTGCAGATATTGGTTTGAGAGAATTATCAACAATTTGGAAGAGAACTGCAGCAGAAGAAGCCCTGAAGACCCAGGATCCAGAAATGGTTGACAGAGCAATTGAGCTGCTAACAGAATCAGCAAAGGGATTTCAGGAAACAGGAGAACTCAAGGAAGCGTTTGAGGACTTGTATACGATATTTTCTACGGTCTACATTCATAAGCCCGAGGAGAGGTCGAATCTAGATAACATTGTCGAACAGATGAATGAGATTGCCATAGATGAACGAGACCTCTATTACTCGTCCATGGTCAACGTCATTCGAGCAGTGAATAAGTCAGACAAAATTGGTGCATTGCTTGCATTCCAAGAACAAGAAGATGAACTTATTGGGAAAAGAGAGTCATTGAGGTCGCTTATGGATGCCGTTGAACCACCGGAAGAATCCGATGAAGAAGCTCCTAAGGACTCAACTCATTGGCTCTATAAGTAGGAAAAGCAAGTATATTCCAACTAGAGATGTTTCAAGTAAGAAGAGTATGGATTAGAACGAGATGATGTCATTGGGTACTTTCACGGATACTTTAGAATTCGAAACAAATGGTCATTGTGATATGATAGATATCACTGAGAGAGTTCAGAATGTTGTGACGCAGAGCAAAATGAACACAGGTATTTGTACTGTATTTGTGCCAGGGTCGACGGCGTCAATTATCACCATTGAGTATGAGAAAGGACTCCTGAAGGATTTCCCCGATGCAATGGAGAGGATTGGTCCAGAAGATGCAGTATATGAGCACCATTTGAGGTGGAGAGACGGGAATGGACATTCTCATGTCAGGGCCTCTGTAGTTGGACCCAGTCTTACAATCCCCTTCGTAGATGGTGCTCTAACTCTAGGAACCTGGCAACAAGTCACTCTTGTGGATTTTGACAATAAAGCCCGTGCCAGAACACTTCAGCTTGTGCTTATAGGCGAGTGATTAGTAAAATTCTGCATTTGGGTCGAGATCCCATGAGAGTTCGCGAATTGAATCGGGAACAGGGGTGGACTCTCTTATTTTCAGAGCGAGATAGTGGATTCTTAGTGCGCGTCTAAGGCGGTGCAAATGATAGGGCATTGCCCAACCAGTAGGGCTATTACGATATTGGTTAGTGTCCATAAGATCTCTGACTGTGTCAAGTTCTCGCTGAATATGCGCCTTGATGTCATCAATCTCGCGGTTTATCGTTGGTTCGCCTCTATATGTCATGAAATCTCCTCGTCATGATGCAGACTAATAAGCTTTCAAATAATCTAGTGTATTACTGAAGTAATACGCGCCAAATAGTAAAAAATCAGTCAATTAGGCCATATGTTCTTTTTTAGCGGCTCGTCGGCGCATTTCTGTGCCACAAACGGGGCATTTCTTGTCCTCATCTACTGTCTTGCTCGTATGTCCACATGCAGGACATTGGTATATCCATTTGATACGTTGTTTCATTCGCCCAGTTGGATCTAAGATCTCTAGCCCTAGATGACTAGCAGTATTCAGCACCGCCAAATCAGTGGAAACCAAGACTACGTCATCATTCTGAGATGCTTTCTCAAGAGCAAGAGCAATGATTCCTATATCAGCTGCTGAGAGAGTACGGGCGTCACCATATTGCGTAGCAGCTCTCTCCGTCTTCTTTCTTTGGCCCTCAGAGGGCTCTTGGACAAATAGGCGACCAACAGAAATCAATGTGTCAACTCTAATCTGGCTGGGTCTGTTTTCAACTTCATCAATGACAGCAGGTGTTGTGAAGAGATTGATCTCACGTATTTTTTGGGTCCAAGTAGATAATAGTGCACCAGTATCTAAAACATACTCCAGCATTACTTCAGCCACCTACTGTGTTCGCGGCACGAGCCTAGTGTTCAAGCGGTCATAGTAATTATCCTCTGACCTGATGAATCGCGTGACGGTATCTGATTTGCGAATCCACACCTTCTCGAACTCATCGACTTCATAGCGAATTTGACCGTCAATCACAGCAAGACCAGGCGCACCCTTCTTTACCAGTTCCAGCTCTAGAGTACTAGTATCTGGAATAACTAGGGACTTCAGTTCAAATCTTGGTGGGCAAACTGGTACAAATAGGAGGCCATGAACGTTGGGTGTAAGAATAGACCCACCTGCAGCCAATGCGTATGCTGTGGACCCAGTGGGAGTGGCAAGCATTGCACCATCAGCCCGACCATAGTCAACTCGTGTGCCATCTAATGTGACCTGAAAAGTCAGAAGACGTCCTGGGATGCGTGATACAACATAAACTTCATTGAGTGATTCCTCAAATGTTCTATCCCCAACACCCGAGGTAAGATTGACGTTATTCTCTATAATTGCCTTGTTGTCTAATACCTGTTCAAGAGCATTGACGGCATTAGTGGTGCTTGCTTCAGTCATAAAACCAACAGTTCCTCTGTTTACGCAAAAGAGGGGTGTTTCTCTATCAGGGAGCCGTGATAGGGTATAGAGGATTGTACCATCTCCACCAATGGTAATTACAAAATCCACGTCCATCTCTGATATCTTCACTGGATTTAGCTTGCCATGAGTTGCATCACAGGATCCTTCGTCTACTTGGACATTGATATCTCGCGAGAGAAGCATATCTGCCAATACCGAGGCGGTCTTCTCAATTTCAGGGCGTCCTGGCTTGCAGACGAGCCCCACTGATCTTCTCTCTGAAAGAATCTGTGGATTCTCTTCGATCATCTTTCGCCACATCCGGTATTGATGTCTAATTCTAAATAGCCTTTTATTCTTGTGGAGGGACATAAATGGACTCAGACTCTACATCACAGACCTCCAATTAAAAAACCACTTGCAGACCGTGATTATTCACAAGAAACGTGTATTCAAAGATTGACGATTCTCCAGAAATTCAGGAATACTGAGGAAAGAAAAAGTATAATTGGGAGGTTCAAGACGTTGGCTCTGAATGGGTCTGCAATAAGACAGATATTAGGGTGACCAACATTGAGCATTAAGAAAACATCTGCAAAATCTTTGAAACCCGGAAGTTATTTCGTGATTGATGGCGAACCATGCAAAGTGACAAATATTGAGAAATCTAAGCCGGGCAAGCATGGATCCGCCAAGGCAAATATTACTGCAATTGGATTCTTTGATAACCGAAAACGGAATGTGATAATGCCGGCAGACCGCATGGTTGACGTTCCAATTATTGACAAGCGTTCCGCAACGGTTATTGCGGAGATGGGAGAACGATTTACTCTAATGGATACTGAAACTTACGAAACCTATGATATCAAGAAGCCAACAGACCCGGAAATTGCGAGCAAGATGGAGCTCAATAAGGAAGTTGAAGTCTGGGAACTCATGGGCGAGCGAGTCATTACCAGAGTAAAGAGTTAGCGCCAATCACTGCAGAGATATCCGAAGGACCCCGTCAACTTATCATGGACAGGGGCAATCCATACCAATAGGGGCTAGACCAGATGAACCATTCTAATGTGGATGAAAAGGATAGAAAGATTATAGATCTCCTGGGCGACAACTCCCGGAGTTCATTGAGGGACATAGGAACCGTGGTGAAGCTTAGTCCCAGCTCAGTCCGAAATAGGATGAGCTCACTCATAGAAGACGGCGTGATTCACCGTTACACCGTGGACGTAGACTATAGAAAACTGGGATATGAGGTTCAAGTCATTGTCTTAATCACATCGAAACCTGGTTTTTCAGAGGAGCTCTATTGGAAACTTAAATCCTATGAGCAAATCTCGCAAGTATATTGGACATCGGGTCCGGCTAATTTTGTTTCGATACTCCGTTTTAGAAATATGCAGCAACTTTCGAAGTTTATGACTGAGAAACTTGAGAAACTTGATGGCATAGAACGTGTAGAGAGCATGTTTGTTATGCCTCCACCAGAATAGAGAGGTAACGAATCCTAATCACCAAAAGATATGGTGACTTTCTCGCAGGCAACCTTCATATTAGATTGATGTATTCTGAAACCTACCAACTCGTGGATGGGTTATAGATTGAGTGAGGATGGTTCACCGATTGGGAAGCGTCTAAAACGAACCGGAAAGATGCTACTAGATGGTGCAGAGAATCAGGTGAATGACTATAGAAGAAGATTCGATAGTCTCTCTGGCGCTTTTGATGACCTCCTCTGTGATTTTATGAAGCCATATCCTCAAGAGAAGCTTGACACCGACTTCGTAGATGAATTTTTTGGAAATAATCGCCTCACGTTTCGAGGAATCGATGGTACAGTCTGCAAACATTCAGTGTTCGATTTGCTCATCTTTTTTGCCGGTGCATATTCATCAGGAGGATGTATTGATGTCGAAAGCGATGGGGCATTCGAAATAGTATATGATGAAAATCATTTGGAGTCAGGCATTGGGATTTCAAGCGTGTTGCCTGTTTACATAAGCGAGGTCCCCGATATCGACAAGAAGGTGGCACCACGTGATGAAGAAGGGGATGTAGATCCTGCAATATCATATTCTGATGCTTGGATTATTGACAACTCTGCAGTTGCAGACTATATGATGGGATTCGCGGAGTTTTATCTCGGGTACAAAGTAGTTTCAACAGAGAATCCTGTGGATATACTATTTCTAGATAGAATTCTTTCATCCGAGGTATCATCATTCTATGCTGAAACCTCACCATCAAGGGTTAGGCTTAACAAGGAGTCAGCAATAATTGGCAATTCTTTTGACGGAGAAGTCTACACTCCAGCAGACTGGATTTATGCTCGGAAACTGTTTGGCAATCCCGAACTTGGAACGCCTCCGCCACGCGGCGAATACGTTCTTCCTCGTGTGATGAATGAGCTGATACAAGACAATGGTCTCACGGAAAATCAGCTTGCGAAGCGACTGAACATCGACTCAGCAGCTCGAAGAAAAAGGCTACAAAATGAACTCAAGAAGGGAACAAAGGCATGGGCCGGGGCGAAGCCGGTTTTGGAGCTCTCGGGAAAGAAATTCAGCGTTCGTTCTGGAGTTCTGAGCCTACATGAACGAACTGAATCTATGCTAAAAGAGATCGGTGAGAAGATATTCTCAGAGCGCATTGATGTTTCGGTGCAAGACCGGTTCAAAATCAACTCACATTGGCTAACCACGGTAGATTTTTCATTTCTCAGTCTCATGTCAATCTATTTTACGATTCGGAATTGTCACAAGAACAATATACTTCTCCTTGGTATTGCAAAGGACACGTCAGCAAGAGATCTGAAACGGCAAGTAATCCCAACTCTTAATCATACGAAAATCTATGAAGGAGGATTTGGACAGGCGGCCTCTCAGATACCTGATACTGATCGGATGATTTTGCAGTGGACATCCTTGAAAGCCAGAGACGAAATTTCGGTGCCATGGGCTACAATCGAATATGATACTGCATTCAAAACAATCATTCCACACTTTGATGGGAAGCAAGGTTTGGTTTCAGGAGCTAGAAGAAATCAGATATCTCTTGAGAAAACCTTTGCAAAGTCCTATTTTCAATTGTCAGAAGCAAAATCGGACCCAAAGTTGAGAAGCAATGTATTGCTCTATGATAGACTCGTATATCCTTCATTTGATACAGATGAGAATCAGGTAACTCGGTTGCAGCATGATTATACTGGAAACCCAGCAGAACCAGAGCCAATTGATCTCATTCTCTACCTTGAAACCCAAAACAGAGTACAGCAGTTTATTGTCACTCTTATTAGAGCAATGACTAGTTCAAGCATTCCAGAACTATTCGGGCATCTAAAGCCACTATATATAGCGGATAAGGTTGCAAAATACTATTACCAACAATTCGACTCGATTGTTCAAAGCACAGCAAACTGGCTGGTTAATCGTCCAAGTCTTAGAGAGTTCTTATTCTATTTGAGCAGTTTTAGAGAAAGGAGGACAGAATATGAAGAAACAAGAAGAATTTCCTGAAGAGTTATTTACAAATTTCGATGGCATTTTTGATGGTGTCTTAGCGAGAGTTGCGTCGATACCTGCGAATTACACCTCTGAGTGGGCTGGGTCAGCGGCACGCTATGAGTGCAAAATAAAGATACGCTACAATAAGGAACTGATGGCACAACTAGAAGAGGGTATGATGCTGGCAATACGCAATTTCAGAGGCCAATCTGAACGCGCAAAAAGAGAGGGGATCCAAAGATATACAGTGATGGTAGTCAGCAAAGTTTGGCCTTTGCACTATGGCCTAGGAGGAATACGCGACAGCCACTATTACCCGCTGCAAATGGAGATTATCGAGCAAACGGTTCCTGATTGGGATACTGATGATCAGTCCACGATGATGATTCATATGACTGCCATCCCAATCAACTACGATTTAGTAATTGACGCGGATGGGAAGGTTGATTTCAAGAAGGGCTTCTCATATCCGCTGATAGGAGATAAGGTTCATGTTATTAATTTGGAAACAGTTGACATGATATACAACTCCAGAGTGAAGAAGGCGATAGGCTTCGATGGGGACCCGCTAGCGCAAGACCCGAAGGATAATCCTCGGGTGGGCGTCTTGAGGATGTTCATGGAATCCGAGAAGGAAGTTCCCATCTATGTTGATTTGCACAAACTGGTAAGATATCACTTTGGCGTCTTCTCCTTTACAGGTGGAGGTAAGAGCAATCTTCTATCCAACCTCTTCAGGAGATTGACCTATCATGCAGAAGACACGAAGATTGTCATTTTCGACATAAGCTGTGAATACCCATTCCTTCTAAGCGATGTTTTTTCGGACTCCAGTATTCGCACGAAAATCATTTTGGACGAGGAACCTAAGAATGCCGATAACTTCGCTCGAGCAATTGTCAAACCGCGCGATTTTGAAGATGATCCCAAGGCAAATGACGCATTGAGAAATCTGTACGACCAGGGGATTGTCACATTCTACAATAAACCACTCACTCGTGTTCCTACCTATGGCGGTCTTCTTGAAGAGATGAGCTCACTCAGGGGGGACAACTCGGCGAAACCAACCTATGTCCAGGCAATTGATGAAGCGATGAGTGCGGTGCATGGCTGGATGGAAGAATATGATAAGGAAAGCCACGAAGAAATTGATCCTACATTTGTAGACATGTTTCACGATGCAGCTGCGAAGGCAATGAACAAGTATTCTGTTCATGAAAAATCGACACTTTTTGCATGGGGAACCACAAGGGATTCACTCAAGGATGCGATTTCCAGAGCAAAGAAAGCAACAAGCAAGGGCGTCACGGTTAAGGATATCCTTCGAATGCTGAGCGGACCGGAGAGGATTATCTGTATATCAATCGCAGATCCAGAAACTATCAGGGAACTTGTAATTCGTATCACCAATGCGGCGTTGAGATACCGAAAGAAGAGTTTCGAAATTAAACCACATCTTCTCTTTGTATTTGACGAGGCACAGGAGTTCATTCCCTCAGGTGCGAGCGGGCAAACTGCGCAATGCAGCGCTGCCGTGGAACGGTTGCTCCGCCAAGGACGAAAATATGGTCTCGGTGGGACTATTGCCACACAAAGAATCGCCTATCTCAACACGAACATAATGCAGCAGCTGCACACATTCTTTGTTGGCACGCTCCCCCGGCCCTATGATCGAACAGTCGTTAGCAGCTCATTTCAAATAGACCTGAGTATTCTAGACAAGACCTTGGAGTTTCCACCAGGTTCCTGGCTCTTGTCCAGTTATATTGCCACAGGACTTGATAATGTGCCAGTATTCATTTCAGCTGACAACTCAGAAGACATCTTGAAGAAACATCTTGCCTCGATATAGAACCTGGCAATTGTCGGCTAGCGAGGAGAGCGACTATATTGGGAGCCTTATAATGGCAACCTCCAGATAGGATTCAATCATGGAAGAACGCAACCTGCCCAGTTGGAATCGAGATACCCTCATCAAGCATACTACTCCCGAGCATATCATAGCGACGTATGATGATATTATCCAAAGAGCTATGATGCTTGAACGAGGATACAGAGACTCGGTCGATAGACTGGATGCAATAGGGCTCTACAGTATGATTAAGAAGATCGAGGCAATGAAATCCAGTTTTGAGGGGGCATACCTCTATGCATATCTCGGATACATGTCGAACTCTAGCGATTCCGATTGTCAAACTCTCTATCAAATTGCCGAGAAGAGAAGACACGAGCTTGATTGGATTCTCGGAGCACTGGATTCGGAACTCATCAAACGGATGAAGCAAGAGCCTTTACTCTTGGAGATGCTGGCTTTGACGCAATACAAACATGCACTGAAAAAGCAGCTATCCTTCGATGACTTTTCGTTTGAAAGAAGCAATGACAGAATCGTGGAGCAAAAAGACAGACACGGAGTGGACGCATGGTATAGGCTACATCAAGAGCTTCTTTCTTCCTTGGTTTTCAAAATCGACGCACATGGACAGCAGGAGTTTCTATCCTTTCAAGAGTCAGCAGGAATGAGATATTTTCACCCCGATAGAGAAATCAGAAAAGTAGCAACCAAGCAAGTCTTTTCTCAACTGGCGGAATACTCACAAGTATGGTCTACAGCCTTTAGATCCGTTGCGGCGGACTATCTCTCTGAGAGCAAAATAAGAGGATACTCCAACCACATTCAGCCCGTTCTCTTGAATAATGGCATCGAACGACAAACATTGGATTCTCTCATTAGCACGGTCAAACAACGAGCTGGTCTCTACAAGAAGTATGTAGAAATTAGAAGGCGTATGCTGGAAGTGGACAAAATTGGCAGTTGGGACTTGACTGGGACCCTCTATGAAGTAAACAGGTATATCGAATGGGAGGAAGCAGTGTCGATAGTATCAGAAGCATATTCATCATTTGATGCTAGCTTTGGACGCATTGTGCAAAAAATAATAGAAAAAAAGCAAGTAGATGCCAAGCCTCGCAAGGGAAAGGTTTCCTTTGCTTTTGGCTATCCATGGTATTCTGCTGCATCTTCATGGATTTCTCTCGTTTATACAGGAAATGTTGGAGACCTCTTCACAATGGCACATGAGTTTGGCCATGCAATCCATAATACAATTCTAGCCCAAGCACAACCGTGGACCGTTTTCTGGAATACTGGGAGAGTTTTGCAGGAGTCAGTTAGTGTCTTTGGCGAACAACTTCTTGCAGACTACTTGTTCAGTGAAGATGAAACATCAAAATCTGCTGCACTTCTGTCAGTATTAGATCAGGGGTTCACACTCACCTTGGGTGGTGCTACAGCATTTCTATTTGAGAAAGAAATCTATGATTCGATTGAGGCGGGAGAATTCTTAGATGGAGAAACAATTTCGCAAAAATGGGTAGAACAGCGGAATGCGATATTTTCAGATGCCATTGAATGGTTACCGGAGAACAGATGGGCGTGGGTGGCGTCAAGTCACTATTTCAGACCAAGAGCTAGATTCTACAATTTTCAATATGCCTTCGGCCAGCTACTGGCTTATGCCATTTATGAGTCATACCAACATAACAAAGCTGCATTCATTCAAGACTACAAGGAATATCTTCGCGCATGTGGGACGGCATCACCACGTTCTCTTCTGCTGCAGTTGGGTCTGGATATCAATGACAGAGAGTTCTGGAATCTCGGGTTTGACTACCTCGAAAGACAATTGGAGAAACTTTCTGAGAATATCAGGCACTACAATGCAACACTATGAAGGAAGTGGAGGGCGGATAGAGATATGAGTATCCGAAAAGGTAAAAAGAATTTAGCCGGGGCTAATATCTATACTGGCCAAGCTCAAGAGACTGCGGAGGTTGCCAAGCCAGGTTAAAGGCGCTAGACTCAGACTCTAGTCCTGTAGAGGTTCGTGAGTTCAAATCTCACCCTCCGCACCATTTAGTTTTGACATTAGGTCATCTGACTTTATCAGAATAGTAAGAAAAAAAGAAGGCTTCAGACTGCAGTCCAAAAAAAGGCAGTCTGAGATTCAGTTATGTGGTGTGTTCTCGTACCAGACTGATTCATTCCTCTAGAGCTTCAAGTCGCTCAAGAAACCTGCTCAAATTGGGACAGGCACCTTTGTCGGGTTTTACTACATCTATCATCTCAATGAAGCCTTTTTTGTCTATTAGGAAGACAATTCTCTTCCCATATCCTTCATCGGGAACAAAACAATCGTCTTCGAGAGTCACATCTCCAGGTGGATTGAAGTCCGAGAGAATAGGAAAGCCAAGGTCTCCAACTTCTTCCATCCATTCTTCATTTGCCTCGAAGGAATCCATGTTGACCCCAACAACTATAGTGTCTAGCTCGTCCAGTTCTTCGATATGTTCTCTGAAAAACTCAAAATATTCCTTGCAGAGCTCGTTCACCTTTCCTGGGTGAAATGCCAGTAAGACATTCTTTTCACCACGGAAACCCGATAATTGAACATCATCACCGTTTTGATCTTCTAGTTCAAAGTCAGGAGCTTCCTCGCCAACCGTTAGACATACACCGCGTTCTCTAAGAAGTACCATTTTCTTTCATCTCTTTTCTTGTATAGCTAAAATCGTATTGTTTCCTAGTGTTTCTAACTATTGTTAATATTTTTGGTTTGGAGCTTTTGGGTGCCGTATGTTTCTTCTATTCTCATTAGTTTCTAGCCGGCCCTTCATTAATCGTGTTACTCGTTTGAGATTCGTGTCACTTATATGGGAGTTCTGTGTCACTCAATCGTAAGCGGAGCGAGTGACTATCATGAAACGATTTGGTGTTTCCATTCCAGAGGATTTGTTACAGAGATTCGATGAGGCTGTTATGAAGAGAAATTATTCAGGACGGTCGGAGGCAATCCGCGATGCCATCAGACTATTTCTGACACAAGCCGAATGGGAAGAAAACCAAGAGGGTAATTATGCATCTCTTAACATTGTATATCAGCACAAACCTAAGCTAATGGAGGAGCTGATAGAGAAGCAACATAACGCCAAGGTGAACGTCTTGTCGTCCGTTCATATACACTTGACGCATTCTCATTGTTTTGAACTTTTAACAATCAAAGGTACAAACGAAGGCATTTCTGAGTTAGCTGACGAGATTGCAGGAATTCCAGGCATAGAGTATTCCCAGTTATTCACATTTATGCTGCCAGAAGGTGATGCAAATCATGCACATTAAACTCCGGGAAGAATAATGGTCATCTTCTTTCTAAGGTGCCGCGACAAGTTCAATATCCTGAGGGCCGGTTGCCCCGAAACCCAGTTTGGCAGCATGTGTCAATTGGGGTAGTTCCCATGTTGGAGCATCCAATTTGTTGTCTTCATTGTAGCTCTTCAATATGTCAACGCCCACTGCATCAATAGCGACTGAATCGGTTCCAGCAAGTATCACATTTGGATTTTCGACTTTCCCTTCAACGGGGCCGCCTGTAACGAATGCTTTCCTTGCGTCCATGAGAATAAGGCGTGGTTTGAAGTAAGATGCCAAATCGGCAATCTTCTCTTCTAGATGTCTTAGATGCATCCGAAGCCGATCTCTACCCCGCACATACCCCATATACAGCTTCATTGCTCCAGTGAATTTCGCAAATTTATGCGTCTTCAAACATGGAACAGTGATTAATGGGTCAGAGGTCAGAACAGCTTGGCCGAGTTGCGCATTTCTCAAATATCGTCCGAGAGGAATTTCAGTGTCAATCCACCGGCCACCATCTAGAAACTCGACCTTTGCGTCAATATCATCAACGACTTTCAGAAGCCCATTCTTCTCAGCTTCTTCCGTTGTATCACGCATGAACATAGATGATTCTACTATTCGAATTTCATCTACTCCATAATCAAGGAGTACTTTGCCTAATGCCCGAATGAAGAGCGGATCACTGGAAGCTGGAAGCGGATCACCAGAGTTGAGATTCGGCTTGATAACCACCTTGGAATTCTTTTCCAACAGCCGTTCAAACCCTCCAAGGATACCAACTGCAGATCGGATGTCATTTTCCAATGAATGCGTGGATTTTACCTTAGCAACCACTTGACTCATAGTGATACAGCCTCAGATAGAGTGCGGCCTCAAATAAGCGTTTGATTCTGGCAATTTGCCTTTTTCCCTTTCAGACTCTTTGTTTCTAAACAGAAAGAAACCAAGAGGAAAGGCAACAATCGATGCCAGTACAACTACGATTATGGGAGTGTAGTCAATACACGACTGACATGGGATATCAGATGATTCAACTTTTAGAATAGAACCATCCACTCCAAGATACAATGACCATCTTTCGGTTTCTGCAACGAGATAGAAACTGACCTTCCAGACTACTCCCACCTCAAGTTCGGCTGTGCTTCCGGGTATGAGCACTATCTTTTCGCAAAGCCCCCAATATCTGCTGTCGTTGATGAAGAACTCGGTCGCCTCCAATATCGCCACAGAAAAATTCGCCTGCAGCTCGGAGGGTACGGATTCGACCCATTGAAGTGACCCGTCTTCTGGGGAGAGGCCCACAATTTGCTGACTAAAGCCAGAAGCATTCACTTGGCAAATTGCATAACTTCTGACAGACAGGTTCTCTGTAAGTTCATATCCAGTCTGGCCCAGAGACGTCCAAAACATTGTGGAGTTGGAATCTAGTATGCCCCTTAATGTGGGATCAGTAGAAAATGCAGGCTCGAACGACTGAAGGCTGTCAAAGTCATCTGGCACAAGCTGAACTTCTCTATAGTCGATAATGATAGAGGATGTTTCTTGGCCAGCAACATAGAAAGGAATGACTAGGAGGATCAATGAAACCACTAGAGTTGTTTTTCTAAGAGTCGCCTTCAAACACACTCACAAAGCATGTGAAATATCAGTTGCGTATAAAGGATACTCTAGTAGCAGATTCATTCCTCAGTGGCAATTTCGAAAGTCACTGTACCTCCAGGGGTGAGCGGTGGGCCCGGGTCCAGACATTGAACGTAATACGGCGCATCCACATGAGATAACCCCACCTCTCGTCCCGAAATACCAGTCCGTGCTGCAATCAGGTAAGGTGTAAATGACATTGCGGCCCATACACAGTAGGCATCGGACTCTTCCTTCACCAATGACGCGCCATCAATGACTATTTTATCGCCTTGTTTGAAGACAGGGCAGGTTCCCTTGATTTCACGCACTCGAATCACTATCTTTGTCATAGTAATGCAATAAACTGTTTTCAGAGATGGAGTAATAACATCATCGCCTATGCGGAATCGAAAAGAATAGGAGCTGACATTCTGAATAGAATATTAGAAGGGTTTGATTTGGCAAATACTAAAGAGATTCTACTGATCGGCTTTGGCGATTTGGCAAAAGAAGTACTATGCCAGTTGTCGCATGATATACAGGAGAATCTACCTATTAGAAGGTCAAGAGTAAATGTTAAACAGGAGAATCTCGAAATCCCCAGTTCCGCATTTGATTCATCAAGACAACAATACAGCACGAATGCTTTTCTCAGTATGCTTCATGATCAATCATATAAAAAGAAGCATGCCCTTGGCGTCGTAGCCAAAGACCTCTTCGTGCCAAGTCTAAATTTTGTCTTTGGAGTCGCTCAGAGAGGAGGAAGCGCTGTCATTAGTACCGTTCGTTTGGAGCCACAGTTTTACGGGAAATCACCTGATAAAGAGCCGTTTCGCGTTCGACTGTTGAAAGAAGCAATCCATGAGCTGGGACATGTCTTTGGACTTAGCCACTGCGATAACTTCTGCGTAATGAGGTTTTCAAATAGTCTGCCAGAAACTGATGCGAAACCTCCAACATTCTGTCAAGACTGTCAATCAAAGATTATTGACTAAGAGGTCCGTGATTGTCAAATCTACTCCTGGATTAAGACTGCCCTGGTGATTCATTTGCAGAGAAAATACTGGCTTTCCAATCCAAAGCGGTCTCTAAGATTTCTTGGATGAACTCAGCCTTTGCCTCCGTGTACGCCGGCCGATCATCTCCATACTTGGCTGCAAGCCGCATCTTCAGTTCTTCGTATTCCTCGGCACTTCCAGGATGGGCGATAAGATAGTCCCTGAAATCAATATACTTTCGTACTGAGTCGTTGGTCACGTCATAGAAATGGAGATGGAATCCCACTGGATGGGTGTGTTTTCGAAAGAATCTTCGCCCTTCGATGCCTGCTTCTCCCCTGAGCGTATACCCCATAGCTTCGAACTCCTCATTGAATCTCTCTATTCTATCAATGTCCCTAACTAGGGCCAAAATGTCCACAATTGGCTTTGCTTTGATGTCCGGCACTGATGTGCTCCCAACATGATAGGTGGTTATCAAAAGAGGCCCCAAAAGATCTCTGATCTTTGACTTCTCCCGCTGATACTCCTCAGACCAAGCCGGATCATGGGGAACTAGAACTACAGGTTCCATCGCCTGATACACCGACACCTATAGAAACACAAGTTGCCTTTTGAATTTCGTGAGCTAAGCAATATGATCCGGTAGTCACCTATCCGGCGGGTACCTAAACTTCATCTGGAGGTTTCTCGTTGTTTCGCGAAACCCGTCGCCAGACACCCCAGATTAGTATGAAGAAAACCAGTACGAATGATAGATACAAAAACAACCATTTGATGGATGTGAAAAAGCTTCCCATCGAGATAATACTAGCTGAAAGGTTTGGATAGGCGAGTGCTTGTTGTGCGATAATGATGTTTTCGAAGCAATCAAAGACTCCAGCAAAGATAGGTATTAAGGACATCAATTTTGCAGATTGATTCTCTAGATCCAATTTGTTGATGCCCGTTATGATACCAATAGCGAGAGCCAATGAATACGCAGCAGGAAAGATGTAGTCAAGCAGATGAACCGTCAGCCAGACATCTAGACCCTCTGAACCCAATATTCCAAATGCCTCTGAAACATCATCGATATCGTATCTAAACATCAAGTCAGGCATATCTGCCTCACCATAAACATCGTACACCAATGACTGTGTTCCAATGCTCATGATTGAGATGACAATCATGCTGGTTATGATAGTGATTGCCAGATTCCGTGATGTTGCCATTTTGTCAAGACGATTAACCAACCTTTGCATCGATTCCACTTCCGTATTCTAACCCCGTTCGCTATTAGACCTTTTTTTATTTTCAGCAAAGGCAGTCTTTTGTACCTCATATGAAGAAGTTATTATGCTGAGAATCAGTTTTCTAAGAAACCGAGTGTGTATACCATCTACTGTGTGATGTGGGAACTATGATTAAAGGAATTGACGTTGTATTTTTCTATTCGAGAGATTTGGGTCAGCTGATAAAATGGTATCAAGAGATGTTCGATATGGATTTTTCAAGAGATTCACAAGAGTCGGACTGGGCTGAATTTGCATTTTCAGAAGATTCAGTATCCACTAGACTTGCCTTTCATGCTTGGCATGAGAATGTTCAGCAAAAATTCATGATCTCCTTTCTGGTGGACGATATTCATACCTTGGTCAAAAGACTTCAAGAAAAAGGAGCAGAATTACTAGGTACTCCCCTCATCACTGAGATTGAAGATTCATTCTTTGCAACTATCAGAGACCCGGAGGGGAACATCATTCAGGTCTCAGAGAGGAAGTAATCGAAGCATCAGAAACCTCTTTCTTCTTTTATATGAGGTTACTTATCATTTCGTCTATGATTGACAATCCTCCAATGAGGTGTTCCTCACTATAACCGAAGCCAATACGCAGATGCTTCTCCATGCCGAAATATTCACCTGGAGCGATTAGGAGGCTCTTTTCTTTTCGGAGGCGCTCGACGAGCTCGAGGGAGCTGAGTGGAAGGTTGTGTTTTGGAAAACAAATACTTGCGGCCATTGGGGCCACATAGTCGAAAATATCATCGTGGTCATTCAGCCAACCCTCCATCAGACTCCAGCTCGCCCTCACAATTGTAGTTGCCCTAGCGAGTAGTTCTTTTCTCTTTTCTGGCTGTAGGGCAATTGTTGCCAATCTGTCGCTGATGATTGACGGGCAAATAGTCGTATAGTCAGAATAGGACCAGAGGGATTCCGCATGATCCTTTTCAGGTGTCACTATCCATCCTAGCCTTAGGCCGGGCAGCCCATACGCCTTCGACAGGCTGTTAGTCACAATCGCCTTTTCGTACTGTCCAAACATGGATGGAGTGAGAACGCCGTTCATTTCTGCCCCTTGATAGACCTCATCTGATAGTATCCAGGCACCATAATCTCCTGCTATTTCGGCTACCGCCTGGAGATAATCAGATCCGATTATCGTTCCCGTCGGATTATTCGGGTTGCATATAGTGATGACTAGCGTTTCTTTAGAGACTTGTTCCTTAAGGGATTCTATATCAGGAACCCACTTGTCGTGGTGCATTTCTAGATAATATGGTCTGACAACCCCACCGAAGGCAGTTGTTATTCCGTTTATCTGATTATAATTCGGTTGCATCATAATGACTTGATTTTGCCTATCAGACTCGCTCAAGAGATTCCAAATCGTTAGGAAATTGGCCTCGGCCCCACCATTTGTCACGAGGATGTTTTCTGCAGTGGCACCAGGATACATGTCTGCAATGGCTTCACGGAGAAGCATCGTTCCGTTGGTTTGAGAGTACCCGAGTGGAGTGCGTAGCATCTCAGTTAGTTCATTTTCATCAGGTACTAACTCACGGATTGAAAGGGGAAGAACGCCGCTCTCTGTGAGATTGATATCCACAATGTGTTCCCACTTCGATTGGATTCTTTCCAATAGGAAGGGCTCTAAAGTCATGTCACTCGCCTTTGCCGTGTTAGAGGATGCGTTGAGTGCTTAAGAATCACACCACATTGAGATTCATCCTCCTAGTTGAAGAAGCATATAATCAATGCCACCAGCACGTATCTTAAATATAGTTAAATTACATAGTGTTCTAACATTTTCATTATGAACATCATTGACAAGATATTCATACTTAGAAGGAGGTGTTGACAATCTCAGACATATTCAAGACAGTTGAAGAAAGTTATGATAAGATGGGAGAAACGTATCATGATTTCAGGGATAACGAGAAATTCATACGAC